>NZ_CAXBOQ010000001.1:0-764527 GCF_963977465.1 uncultured Brevundimonas sp.
CCCGCCCCTCCGTCACGGCGCGAAGCCGCGCCGCGCCACCTCCCCATTCGCGTCGCGAACAGGGAGGAGACGTCAGGTTCCGATCAGGGCCAGCCACTCGTCCTCGGTCAGGACCGTCACGCCGTGCTTCACGGCGTCGGCCATCTTTGACCCTGCGCCCGGACCGGCGACCAGATAGTCGGTCTTCTTCGACACCGAGCCCGAGACCTTGGCACCGAGGGATTCGGCGCAGTCTTTCGCTTCCGTTCGGGTGAACTGCTCAAGCTGGCCCGTGAAGACGATATTCTTCCCGGTGAGGGAGCAGCTACGGAACGGCGTCGCGATGGGTCTAGCGACGGCTCCCGATTGAGGACGCGTCATCTTCCTACGATAAGGGGCGGCACTCGAGCACGGACTGTAATCTCCATGCCGCAGTTGTCCCATTGAAATGCCGGTCGCGGCCGCCATGCTTGGAAAACAGGTGGCATTGACGATCTGAGCTGCGGAAATCGCGACGGATGCGCAGGCGCGCGCATCTTCGGCGGCATCATGGTGGCGGAACTCGATACCAAGGTGGTGACAAACGTCGTTGAGCTTGGCGGTAGGAAGATCCGGCCATACGGCACGAGCAACATTCACGGTGCAGAGATAATCGAACGCCGGATACGAGAGACCATAGTGGTCGCAGGTGTTGCGAACGACGCTCACGTCGAACGATGCGTTGTGAGCAAGCACCACTCGCCCTGCTAGTCGAGGTGCTAGCAGGGCCAGAACGTCGGGGAACTCGTCAGCGTTTCGCACTTGATCCGGCCCAATGCCGTGAAAGGCTACGTTGAAGCTGGAGAACCTCATACCAGGTGGCCGAATATAGTGGTGCTCGACCGCCTCGATGATCCCGTTGTTGATCCAAGCGAGGCCGATCGAACAGGGGCTGGCTCGCTTTTCGTTCGCCGTTTCGAAGTCGATCGCCACCGCCTGCATCGCTTAACTCTCTATGGCTGCGCTATCAGGATTAACCACTCGTCTTCCGTCAAGACTTCAACGCCATTCTTGTGCGCGTCCGCGAGCTTCGACCCCGCTCCGGGACCTGCGACGAGATAATCCGTCTTTTTGGACACGGACCCAGACACCTTTGCTCCCAAACTTTCTGCGCGAGCCTTGGCCTCGTCGCGGGTAAATCGTTCAAGGGAGCCCGTAAAGACGACGGTCTTTCCCGCGACCGCAGTGTCGGTTGGTGGACGTTCGACTTCGAGTATCTTTAGTTCGGAGGCTAGATCCTTCACGGTCGCGCGATTTTGGGGCTCGTGGAAGAAGTGCGCCAAGGCTTCGGCCGCGACTTCGCCCACACCAGTGATCGCTGCGAGTTCCAAGAATTTCTCGCTCGGGGCGCTACTAGCTGCTTCCTTGGCCGTCCCTACGAAAGCCTGCCAAGAGCCGTAGTGGTCGGAAAGAGCCGTCCTCACCTTGTTCGGAAGCTTGGGGATTGCATGTCCAATTTTCTCTGAGAGCCGAGCCTCGAGCCAAGGGTCTTTTTGTTGGTCGAGTCCACCAAACTCTACGATTAGGGACTGATTGACCGGTCCAACGCCGTCCAACTTCGCCAATGCGCTCCAACTTGATCCTGGCAGTCCTTTGGCTGCTGCGTCGACGGCCGCTTCCAAGGCGGGCCATGATCTATAGGCGCGCGTGAGAGCGATAGACGTCTGCTCGCCGATGTCGCGGATACCCAAACCAAACAAGAACCGATCAAGCGCGATTTCGCGCCGAGCCTCTATGCTCTCGAGGAGGCCATCGACCTCCTTGAATGTGCGCTTGTCGTCAGCAATCGACTTCAAGACCTTCTTGCCGGTCTGAATTTCTCGCTGTCGTGCCAGTTCCTTCCGCTGTTCCAGGAAGACCTCGCGCAGTCTTTGGTCATGATCACGCAAGCGGAAGATGTCGCCCGGTCGGACCACCAACCCACTGTCGATCAACATTTCGAGCAGGCGCTCCCCCAATCCTTCGATATCAAACGCGCGACGGGATACGAAATGTTTGAGCCGTTCGAGTCGCTGTGCCCCGCAGATTAGGCCGCCGGTGCAGCGGCGACGTACCTCATCGCCCTCGCGTACAGCTTCGGATCCACAGACGGGGCAATGAGTGGGAAAGACGTAAGGGGCTGCGTCCGCCGGGCGCTCCTCGGTAACCACGCCGACGATCTGGGGGATCACATCCCCGGCACGCTGAACGATCACGGTGTCGCCGATGCGCACGTCCTTTCGGGCGATCTCATCCTCGTTATGCAGGGTGGCGTTGCGCACCACTACGCCGCCGACGGTGACCCGATGTAATCGCGCGACCGGTGTCAGCGAGCCGGTGCGGCCGACCTGGATGTCGATGTCTTCCAGCACGGTGTTCGCCTGTTCGGCCGGAAACTTGTGGGCGATGGCCCAGCGCGGGCTGCGGGCGACGAAGCCGAGGCGATCTTGCCAGTCCAGCCGGTCGACCTTGTAGACGACGCCGTCGATATCATAGCCCAGCGCGGCGCGGTCGGTCTGAAGGGCGTCATAGAGGGTGATCAGGCCCTCGGCCTCCTCGACCCGTCGGGAGCGGTCGTTGACCCGGAAACCCCAGCCTTCCAGTGCCTTCAGCGCCTCGGCCTGGGTTTCGGCGAACGGGGCGGAGACCTCACCCCAGGCGTAGGCGAAAAACTGCAGCGGACGCCGCGCCGTGACCGTCGGGTCCTTCTGGCGCAGCGAGCCGGCGGAGAAATTGCGCGGATTGGCATAGGTGCGCCGACCCTCGGCCTCGGCGGCGGCGTTGAAGGCGTCGAAGGCGGCATTGGGGGCATAGACTTCGCCCCGCACCTCGATGACGTCGGGCCAGCCGGAGCCGGACAGGCGTTCGGGGATGTCGGCGAGTGTGCGCAGGTTGGCGGTGACGTCCTCGCCGGTACGGCCGTCGCCGCGGGTCGCGCCGCGGATCAGAACGCCCTTTTCATAGCGCAGGCTGGCGGACAGGCCGTCGATCTTGGGCTCGGCCACGAAGGCGACGGGCTCTTCGGCCGGCAGTTTCAGGAAGCGCCGGACCCGGGCCACGAAGTCGGCGACCTCGCCTGCGTCGAAGGCATTGTCCAGCGAAAGCATGGGCACGCCATGGCGCACCTCGGCGAACTGGGTCGAAACCGGGGCTCCGACGGTCTGTGACGGCGTGTCGGCACCACTCAGGCCCGGGAACCGGGTCTCGATTGCCAGAGCCCGGCGCTTCAGCGCGTCATAGTCGGCGTCGCTGATTTGCGGCGCATCCTCGGTGAAATACAGAGCGTTGTGGCCGGCGATTTCGCTCGCCAGCCGATTCAGCTCGGTGCGGGCCTGGTCTTCGCTCAACTGGTCGACGGTGGGCAGGGCCATGGGAATCGCGCAGGGTCCGGAAGGGTGTTCTTTCTAGCACCCTGAGGCTGTGGTGCGAGGCCGCGGATAGCGTATTGGCGGCGATTGTCGTCATGACAGGAAGTTAATCTGACGCGGAGCCCCGGGCTCGCTAGCGTGCCGGCCGATCTTCAGGAGCCATCATGCGTCTGTCCCGTCTTTCCCGCCCCCTGCTGCCGCTCGCTGCGGCTCTGATGCTGTCGGGCTGTTCGTTGTTGGGCGGGACCGGGGAAGTGGCGGGGCCCCCGGCTGCCGCACCGGAGGTTACCAATGCGCAGTTGCTGGCAGATGTCCGGATTCTTTCAGCCGATGACATGGAGGGACGCGACACCGGCGCACCGGGCGGCGAACGGGCCCGCAGCTATATCGTCGCCCGTCTTGAAGCCCTGGGCGTGGCCGCGCCGGGCATGGGGCGGCTGCAGACGTTCGAGGCCCGCGGCCGCACCCGCGAGGGGGTCAAGACCTTCAACGGCACCAATATCATCGGCGTGATCCCCGGTACGCGGGTCGGCGGCCGCTATATCGTGGTCACCGCCCACTACGACCACGTCGGGGTCAATGACGGTCAGGTCTTCAACGGGGCCGACGACAATGCCTCGGGCGTCGCCACCATGCTGGCCCTGGCGGCCGAGTTGAAGCGCACCCCCCCGGAGCACAGCGTTCTGTTCGTGGCCCTCGACGGCGAGGAACGCGGCCTGCTGGGGGCGACCCATTTCGTTGAGGCCCCACCGGTGCCGCTGGAGTCGATCAGTCTGAACCTGAATTTCGACATGACCGCTCGCGCCGAGACCGACGGCAAGCTGTGGGTTACCGGCACCTGGCAGAACCCGAACCTGCGACCGATACTGGAGCCCATACCGGCCGACGGCGCTGTGGCCCTAGCCTTCGGCAAGGACACGCCGCAGGACACCGGCGAGGACAACTGGGTCGAGGCCTCGGACCATGCGGCATTTTACCGCGCCGGGGTCCCGTTCCTGTATCTGGGGGTCAACTATCACGCCGACTATCACCGCCCCAGCGACGACTTTGAGCGCATCACACCCTCGGTCTTCATCAGTGCGACAGCCGTGTCGATCGCCGCCTTCCACGCCCTGGACCGCGCCCTGGATCGGTAACTGGCTGGTTGCGCCCGCGGCTGTTCCGGTTCATCCCGGGAACTGTGTTGCGGGGTGATTTGACGATGGCGACGAAGAGTCTGGACCTGCGCAAGGTCCAGTTGATCCGCAAGGCCGTACTTCTGGTCGGAATTATTGGCCTGCTGGCCCTGGCGGCCGTGACCGGCACAATCGGCGGGGAAACCCTGCTGCATGAGTGGCTGGAGTCCTTCGGCCTGCTGCTGATCGCCATCTGCATCGTCGGCCGGGCCTGGTGCTCTCTCTATATCGGCGGGCGCAAGAAGGCCGAGATCGTCGACCGTGGTCCCTATTCGATCAGCCGCAATCCCCTCTATGTGTTCAGCTTCATGGGAGCCTTCGGCATGGGGGCCCAGTCCGGCAGCGTCACCATCGCCATGCTGTTCCTGCTGGTCACCGTCGGGGTCTTCTATCTGACGGTGAAGCGGGAAGAGACCTGGCTGGCGGGCGAATTTGGTGAGGTTTACGAGGCCTACAGGCAGCGGACCCCACGCTTTTGGCCTAATTTCTCGCGCTGGAAGGACCAGGACACGCTGGAGGTTCGACCGACCTTTTTCCTGACCACCCTGCGCGACGGCATGGTCATGCTGCTGGCCGTGCCGCTGTTTGAATGGATCGAGACCAGTCAGCACGCCGGCTGGCTGGCGACCCTGATCCACCTACCCTGAGGACCGATATGCGTCTGGTCCGGTCCTTCACAGTCGTCGGGGTTCTGCTGCTGATGACCGTGGCCGGTTGCGATCAACCGGTCGAGCGGTCAGGCGAGCCGGCGGCCCGCTCTGCCTTCACCCACGACATCAGCGCTGACCAATCGGGCTACTACCGGCCCCTGACGCCGGTCCGCAGCGGCGACTGGACCCTGAGCCATCTGTTCATCGGACAGGCGGCCGAGTTCTCGGCGTGGGAGGCGGGTGAACGGATCGCGGGCCTGGCACCGGCCATGCTGGAATTCGAGGATGCGGCCAGAGTTCGGACCCGGGTTGTCCCGTCGCGCTATACGGTCACCGACACCACGATCCGCTTCACGGGCCGGTCGGCGGATCTGGGCGAGGTCACGTTCGACGGACGGCTTGACCCCGATGCCCTGGCCACGGCCCGGCGCAATCTGGGCGATGAGGGGGCGGTCGTGACCGGCACCCTGAAGGTCGGTGGCCGGACGATCAGCGGGGTTCAGCTCCGCTGGTGGGCGGGGGACTGAGCCCCCGCCGTCTTCAGATCAGCTGACCGTCGCCTTGACGATCTTGCCCGGCGCGCGGGGCGGCTCGCCCTTGGGCAGGGCATCGACGTGATCCATGCCTTCGGTGACTTCACCCCAGACGGTGTACTGACCGTCGAGGAAGGAAGCGTCGTCCAGGCAGATGAAGAACTGGCTGTTGGCGCTGTTGGGATCCGAGGTCCGGGCCATCGAACAGACGCCGCGGGCATGCTTCTCTTTCGAGAACTCGGCCTTCAGGTTCGGCTTGGTCGAACCCGAGGTCCCCGTGCCGGTCGGATCGCCGCCCTGCGCCATGAAGCCGGGGATCACGCGGTGAAAGACGACGCCGTCGTAAAAGCCGTCCGAGGCCAGCTCGGAAATGCGCGCGACATGGCCCGGGGCCAGGTCAGGGCGCAGCTTGATGACCACGTCGCCGGTGTCGAGAGTTAAGGTCAGGGTTTGATCGGCCATCGGCACGCTCCATTTGATTATGCGCGGGACATAGCCCGCAAAGGTCGTGGGGGCTATGTGGGAACGATGAGTGAAGACGAAAAGCCCGCTGACAAGCCGCCCGAACGCCGCCGTATGGTGAAATTGCCCACGGGCGGGACCGCTGCCGGTCGCAGCATGGGCGCAAAAATGAAGACGGCCGACGACAAATCGATGTCGAGCCAGCAATGGATCAAGCGTCAGCTGTCGGACAAATGGTCGGTTCGGGCCCGGGCTGAGGGCTATCGCAGTCGAGCGGCCTTCAAGCTGATCGGGATCGACGATCGCTTCCGCCTGATCCGCAAGGGCAGCCGGGTCATCGACCTGGGCGCGGCCCCCGGCGGCTGGGTCCAGGTGGCCCTTGCGCGCGGCGCGGCCAGTGTGGTCGGCGTCGACCTGCTGATGATCGAGCCGATCGCCGGTGCGATCCTGCTACAGGCCGATTTTACCCATCCGGGCGTCGATGAGGAGATGCTGGAGCTGCTGGGCGGGGCACCGGACCTGGTGTTGTCCGACATGGCCCACAACACCGTCGGCCACCGCCAGACCGATCACCTGAAGATCATCGCCCTGATCGAAATCGCCGCCGATTTCGCCATCCGCACCCTGAAGCCCGGCGGTCATTTCGTGACCAAGAATTTCCAGGGCGGCGACGGCGGCGGGGTTCTGGCCCGGCTGCGCGAGGAGTTCGAGACGGTCAAGTACGTCAAGCCCGAAGCCAGCCGCAAGGACAGCGCCGAGGTCTTCCTGGTGGCGATGAACAAACGCTAGGGTCCGTCCCGGCACCGTGCCGATTGCGCGACGGACCGTCTCGGGTAATGTCCGTTCGCCTCAGGATAAGGACCGTTCCCCAATGCGCCTTCGTTCCATCTCGCTCGCCGCCCTTCTGGCCGCGATCGCTCCCGCCGCGCCCGCACTGGCGCAGACCGCCGCCTCGCCCGGGGCCGCGACGTCGGCCCAGGCCCCTGAACTGCAAGCCGCGCCGGTCGCCGAGCTGGTGTCGGAAGTCGACATTCCCTGGAAGCGGTTCACGCTGGACAACGGCCTGACGGTGATCGTGCACGAAGACCGCAAGGCCCCGGTGGTGGCGGTTTCGGTCTGGTACAACGTCGGCTCCAAGGACGAGCCGGCCGGGTCGACCGGCTTCGCCCACCTCTTCGAGCACCTGATGTTCGGCGGATCCGAGAACGCAACGGGCAGCTATCTGGGCCGGATGCGGAATCTGGGGCCGAGCAACCTGAACGGTACGACCTGGTTCGACCGCACCAACTATTTCGAGACCGTCCCGACGCCGGCGCTGGAGCAGGCGTTGTTCCTGGAAAGCGATCGGATGGGCTATCTGCTCGGCGAGGTTGGTCAGGACGTGCTCGATCTGCAGCGCGGCGTGGTCCAGAACGAGAAGCGCCAGGGCGACAACCAGCCGTACGGTCTGTTCGAATACGCCCAGCTGGAAGCCCTGTTTCCTGAAGGTCATCCCTATCGCCACTCGACCATCGGCTCGATGGCCGATCTGGATGCCGCCAGTCTGGAGACGGTGCGCAACTGGTTCCGCGACAACTATGGCCCGAACAACGCCATCGTCGTGCTCTCGGGCGACATCGACGAGGCCACCGCCCGTCCGCTGATGGAGCGCTATTTCGGGGCCATCGCGCGTGGGCCGGTCAACACCCCCGCCGAGGCCGATGTCCCGACCCTGGCCGCGCCGGTCGTTGAGGTCATGCACGACCGTGTCGCCACCACCCGCCTGACCCGCAGCTGGGCCGTGCCCGGCCTTTTGAGCGACGACGCCGTGCCGCTGTCGGTCGCTGCCTCCGTGCTGGGCGGTCTTGCCTCGTCACGCCTCGACAACCAGCTGGTGCGCGGTGAACAGACGGCCGTTCAGGTGTCGTCGTACGTGTCGGACTTCCATCGCGTCGGCATCTTCGACATCTCGGTCAATGTGAAGCCCGGCCAGGATGCCGCCGAGGTGGGCGCTCGTCTGGACGCCATCGTCGCCGACTTCATCGCCCAAGGGCCGACCGAGGAAGAGGTCGCCCGCGTCGCCACCCAGTATGTTTCGCGCCGCATTCAGAGCCTGGAACAGGTCAACGGCAAGGCCAATGTCCTGGCCGAAGGCCAGCTGTATGCCGGCGATCCGGACCACTACAAGACGGAGCTGGCTCAATACGCTTCGGTCACCCCGGCCCAGGTCACCGCGGCCATGCAGCGCTGGCTTACCCGTCCGGTGTTCAACCTGACCATCGCCCCCGGCGACCGGGAAGCCTACGAAGAGGCCGCCCCTTCGGGTGCCGAGCCGGTGCCGGCCGCGGAAATCCAGCGTGTCGCCCGTGATCCCATGCCGCCGATCGGCGATGTTCAGGATTTGCAGTTCCCCGCCGTCGAACGCGCGAGCCTGTCGAACGGCATGCAGATCGTCTACGCCCATGTCGACACTGTGCCGGTGACCCGCGTGGCGGTTGAGTTCAACGCCGGCTATGCGGCCGACCGGGTTGACCGCATTGGCGCGCACAGCCTGATGCTGGATCTGCTGGACGAGGGGACCACTACCCGCGATGCCAACCAGCTGGCTGAGGAGCAGGAACGCCTCGGTGCCTCGCTCAACGTCGGGGCCTCGATGGACCGGAGCGCGGCCAATCTGTCGGTCGTGACCGCCAACCTGGCCCCGTCTCTGACCTTGATGGCGGACGTGCTGCGTCACCCGGCCTTCGCGCCGTCGGAGGTCGAGCGTCTGCGGGCCCAGCGGCTGGCCGCCCTGGCCAGCGAAGCGACCCAGCCGGGGGCCATGGCTGCCCGCGCCTTGCCGCCGCTTCTGTACGGTGCCGACAGCCCCTATGGCCGGTCCTTCACGGGTACGGGCGACGCGGCCACGGTCAACGCCCTGACCCGGGCTGATCTGGTTCAGGAGCATGACACCTGGGTGCGTCCGGACAATGCGACGATCTTCGTCGTGTCCAACCTGCCCCTGTCACAGGTTAAGGCTGAGCTGGAGGCCGCCTTCGGTGACTGGCGCACGCCCGCCGCGCCGAAGGGGACAAAAGCGTTCAGCGACGCCGTGCCGGCGCCCGCGAACCGGATCGTCCTGATCGATCGTCCGCAGTCACCGCAATCGCTGATCTATGGCGGGGCGGTGCTGCCGGTGTCGGGCACCGACGACCTGCTGACCCTGAACTCGGCCAATTCGATCCTCGGCTCGGACTTCCTGTCGCGAATCAACGCCGATCTTCGCGAAACCAAGGGCTGGTCCTACGGCGTGCGGGGCAATGTCACCGCGCTGGAGCACCGCGTCCCCTATATCGTCAACGCCCCGGTGCAGGCCGATCGTACGGGCGAATCGGTGGCGGCCCTGATCGCCCAGTACGACCGGTTCCTCGACGTCGACGGCGTCACGCCGCAGGAGCTGGAGCGGACCATCAACGGCAACACCCGCCAGCTGGCCGGTGGTTATGAAACCTCGGCGCAGATCCTGGGGGCGCTGCGGTCCAACGCCCTTTACGGTCGTCCGGACGACTATCAGACGACCATCGCAAGCCGCACCCGCGCACTGACGGCGGCCCAGATGGACGAAGCGGCCCGACAGGTCATCCATCCGGACCAGTTCGTCTGGATCGTGGTCGGCGATGCCGCGGTCGTTCGGCCGCAGCTGGAGGCCCTGGGTCTGCCGCTGGAGGTGCGTCCGGCGCAGTAGCGGGCGATCGGTGAAGGGGGGTCTGTTCAGCCCCCGCCATGGCCGGCCGGGGCGGAGGCCGGCGTGGTGTCCCCCTGCCAGGCCTTCCTCGCCTCGATCCGCGACCAGATCCGGTCGTGGGCGGTGAAGAACACCGTCTGCACCAGCGGCTCGATCGTGCCGATGGCCAGGGCAATGCGCCAGTCGCGGGTCAGGGCGAAGGCCACGCTGACGGCGACGACGAAATGCATCAGGCCGTAGGTGACGGACTTGACCGCGATCTGCCGGAACGAGCGGGGCAGGGTGTGGCTGTGGCCGCACTGGCCGTGCGATCGGCTCTGTTCCCCGGGGGCCATGATCTGCAGCCGGGCAGTGAAGGCCTCGGATGCCTCTTCCAGTCGTGACAGCATCCGACGCCGCTCGATCCGGTGCCAGATCCGGTCGTGGATCGAATAGGCGAGGGTCTGGAAGACCGGCTCGACCACCCCGACCGCCAGCGCCAGTCGCCAGTCGCGGGTGATGGCCAGGGACACCAGCACGGCGACCACCAGGTGCATCAGGCCATAGCTCGCGATCTTGAGCGCGAGGCGACGGGCCGTGGTGATAATTATGCGAACCATTCTTAACTGGATGTGGGGTCGCGGCCGCACAGCGCAAGCCTTTTGACCCTATCGTAAGGATAGATCGCGTGAGCCCTTGCGGTTCCGGGGGCATGACCGCTATACGCGGCCCGCAAAACGGAGACTCCTCATGGAGATACGCGAAGGGCTTACCTTCGACGATGTTTTGCTTGAACCCGGCCCGTCGGAGGTCATGCCTGCAGAGGCAGATGTCTCCACCCGCCTGACTCGCAACATCAGTCTGAACATCCCGCTGACCTCGTCGGCGATGGATACGGTGACCGAGAGCCGGCTGGCCATTGCCATGGCCCAGGCCGGAGGTCTGGGCGTGCTGCACCGGAACATGACGGTCGACGAACAGGCCGAGCAGGTTCGCGTGGTCAAACGCTACGAAAGCGGCATGGTCATCAACCCGGTGACCATCACGCCGCAGACGACGTTGGGCGAGGTCCGCGAGATCGTGGCCCGCAAAAAAATCTCGGGTTTCCCGGTGGTCGACCCCAAGACGGGCCGGCTGGTCGGCATCCTGACCAATCGCGACACGCGCTTCGACACCGATCCGAACCGCAAGGCCATCGAGATGATGACCACCGGCGATTTGATCACCGTGCGTGAAGGCGCAGGCCGTGAAGAGGCCCTGGCCCTGCTGCGCGATCGCAAGATCGAGCGGGTCATCGTCGTCGACGAGGACTATCGCGCCACCGGCCTGATCACGATGAAGGATATCGAGAAGTCGCAGGCCTTCCCCCACGCGGCCAAGGACGATCAGGGGCGGCTGCTGGTCGGGGCCGCCTCGACCGTCGGTGACGCCGGTTACGAGCGGGCCATGGCCCTGGCCGAGGCCGGGGTCGACGTGGTCGTCATCGATACCGCCCACGGCCATTCGATCCAGGTCTCGCGCGTGGTCGAGCGTATCAAGCGCGAATCCAACCGCATCCAGATCATCGCCGGCAATGTCGCCACCTATGACGCCGCCCGCGCCCTGATCGACGCCGGGGCCGACGCGGTGAAGGTCGGCATCGGTCCGGGCAGTATCTGCACCACCCGCATCGTCGCCGGTGTCGGCGTGCCGCAGCTGACCGCGATCATGGAGGCGGCCCGCGCGGCCCGGGACTCGGGCGCGCCGGTCATTGCCGATGGTGGCATCAAATATTCCGGCGACCTGGCCAAGGCCATCGCGGCGGGGGCCTCGTGCGCCATGATGGGTTCGATGTTCGCGGGCACGGACGAGAGCCCGGGCGAGACCTTCCTGTACCAGGGCCGGTCGTACAAATCGTACCGCGGCATGGGCTCGGTCGGGGCCATGGGCGCGGGTTCGGCGGACCGCTATTTCCAGAAGGAAGTCGAGGACAGCCAGAAGCTGGTGCCCGAGGGCATCGAGGGCCAGACCCCCTACAAGGGGCCGATCGGTCCGGTGCTGCACCAGATGGTCGGGGGGCTGCGTGCCGCCATGGGCTATGTCGGGGCGGCCACCATCGCCGACTTCCAGGCGCGGGCGAAATTCATCCGCATCACCGGAGCCGGCCTGCGCGAGAGCCATGTCCACGACGTGATGATCACCCGCGAAGCGCCGAACTACCGGCAGGGCTAGGAGCACGACCATGCAGCTGACGCCCGAATTCATGACCCTGGCCGGGGTGTTGATCCTGACGCTGGTGCAGATTCTGCTAGCCGCCACGGCCCGCACGGCCGAGCTGGGGCTGAAATGGAACGCCGGAGCCCGCGACGGCGATTGCGCCCCTCCCGGCAAGCTGGCCGGGCGCCTGCTGCGGGCCCAGGCCAATCTGTTCGAAACCCTGCCGATCTTCATCGCCGCCATCCTTATGGCGCAGATGACGGCCAGGGATGGAACCAGCCTGACCCTGATCGGCAGCCTCCTCTATCTGTTCGGCCGTCTGCTCTATCTGCCGCTCTATGCCTTCGGCGTCGCCTACATCCGCAGCCTGGCCTGGTTCGTTTCCCTGGTCGGTCTGGTGATGCTCATCGCCGCCCTTTTTGTTTGAAAGCCTGATTTGACCCCCGCCGCACGCCTCACCGCCGCCGCCTCCGTTCTCGACAGCATCGCCCAGGGCCGGTCTCCGGCCGAGGTCGTGCTCAAGGCCTGGGGACAGGCTAATCGCTATGCCGGGTCGGGTGACCGCCGGGCCGTGGCCGAGCGGGTCTATGACGTGCTGCGCAGCCGCGCGCGGATGGTCTGGACCATGGGTGGGCGCGAGGACGGGCGGGCGCTGGTGATCGGCTCCCTGTCGGTGCTGGACGGCCTGACGCTCGAGGAGATCGAGGCCCTGCACAGCGGCGACGGCTACGGCCCGCGTCCGCTGTCGAAACAGGAACGTGCCCGTCTGGCGGCCGTGCCCGGCGACATGCCTGAGGGCGTCGCCGCCGGTGTGCCGGAGTTCGTGGTCGAGGATTTCAAGACCACTTATGGCGACCGCTGGTTCGAGGAGGCCCACGCCCTGATGGACCGGGCCCCCGTCGATCTGCGGGTCAACGGGACCAGGACCACGGTCGAGGCGGTGATGACCGAGTTGCGCGAAGCCGGTCTGCAGCCGACCCGCACGCCGTGGTCGACCTGGGGCCTGCGTCTGTCGTCGGACCCGGCTCCCAATGTTCTGGCGCTGGATGCCTTTCAGTCGGGGCGGGTCGAGATTCAGGATGAGGGCAGCCAGCTGGTCTGCTGGCTGGCCGGGGCCGCGCCGGGCCTGACGGTGGTCGACTATTGCGCCGGTGGTGGTGGCAAGACCGTGGGTCTGGCCCAGACCATGGGCGGGCAGGGCAATCTGATCGGCTGTGACGTGGTGCAGAAGCGGCTGGACAATATCCGCCCGCGTCTGGCCCGCGCCGGGGTCGAGGCTGACCTGCGCCTGCTGGGCCAGAACGGCGGCGGGGTCGAGGACCTGAACGGCAAGGCCAATCTGGTCTTCGTCGACGCGCCCTGCAGCGGGACCGGGACCTGGCGTCGCCGCCCCGAGGACGCCTGGCGGATGAAGGTCGAGGAGGTCGAGCGCATGAATGCCCTGCAGACCCGTATCCTGGCCCAGGCCGTGCGGCTGGTGCGGCCCGGCGGTCGTCTGGCCTATGTCACCTGTTCGATGCTGCGTGGCGAGAACGAAGCCACAATGGACGGCTTCGAGGAGGACCACCCCGGATTCCGTCCGGTGCCGATCGCCCGTCTGCTGGATGGCCCGGGCCTGACCCCGGCGGCCCGCACCCGTCTGGCCGAGCTGGCCGACGGCGGCAACCGCCTGCGCATGTCGCCGGCCTCGACCGGGACCGACGGCTTCTTCTTCGCCCTGTTCGAGCGGCAGCGGTGAGCCGATCGATCCAGACCCACGCGCCTTTCCGGACGGAGCCCGCATGACCCCGCAAAACCACCAGAAGGTCCTGATCGTCGACTTCGGCAGCCAGGTGACCCAGCTGATCGCCCGCCGTCTGCGCGAGGCCAACGTCTATTGCGAGATCCATCCCTACGCCAAGGCGGAAGCGGCGCTGGCGGCCATGAATCCGGCGGCGATCATCCTGTCCGGCGGTCCCGAGAGCGTGCACGAGGCGGGCAGCCCGCGCGCGCCACAGGGGGTGTTTGAGGCCGGGGTCCCGGTGCTGGGCATCTGCTACGGCGAGATGACGATGTGCGAGCAGCTGGGTGGCAAGGTCGAGGGCGGCCATCATCGTGAATTCGGTCGGGCCGAGATCACGGTGCAGACCGAATCCCCTCTGCTGGCCGGCCTCGCCGCCGTCGGCGAGGATGAGACCGTCTGGATGAGCCACGGCGACAAGATCGTCGCCATCCCCGAGGGCTTCCATGCCGTCGCCACCTCGGCCGGCTCGCCCTATGCGGTGATCGCCGACGAGGCCCGCCGCTTCTACGGCGTTCAGTTCCACCCCGAGGTGATGCACACCCCGCGCGGCGCGACGATGCTGAAGAATTTCACCCATGGCATCGCCGGCCTGACCGGCGACTGGACCATGGCCGCCTATCGCGACGAGAAGATCGCCCAGATCCGCGAACAGGTCGGATCGGCCAGGGTCGTCTGCGGCCTGTCGGGCGGCGTCGACTCCTCCGTGGCCGCGGTGCTGATCCATGAGGCCATCGGCGATCAGCTGACCTGCGTCTTCGTCGACACCGGGCTCCTGCGGAAGGACGAGGCGACCCAGGTCACCACCCTGTTCCGCGAACACTACAACATCCCGCTGGTCCACGTTGATGCGTCGAAGGAATTCCTCGGCGAACTGGCCGGGGTTTCGGATCCCGAGACCAAGCGCAAGATCATCGGTCGGGTCTTCATCGAGATTTTTGACCGCGAGGCGGGCAAGATCGATGGAGCCGAATTCCTCGCCCAGGGCACCCTGTATCCGGATGTGATCGAGAGCGTGTCGTCGTCCAGCGGTAAGGCCCATGTCATCAAGAGCCACCACAATGTCGGCGGCCTGCCGGACTTCATGAAGCTGAAGCTGGTCGAGCCGCTGCGCGAACTGTTCAAGGACGAGGTCCGGGCCCTGGGCCGCGAACTGGGCCTGACGGATGCGTTCGTGGGCCGCCACCCCTTCCCGGGACCGGGTCTGGCCATCCGCATCCCCGGCGAGATCACGCCCGAGGCCGTGGCCACCCTGCAGCAGGCCGACGCCATCTATCTGGACGAAATCCGCAAGGCCGGCCTGTACGACAGCATCTGGCAGGCCTTCGCCGTGCTGCTGCCGGTCAAGACCGTCGGGGTGATGGGCGACGCCCGCACCTATGAAAAGGTGCTGGCCCTGCGCGCCGTCAGTTCGACCGACGGCATGACCGCCGACTTTTACGAATTTCCCTGGGCTGTGCTGGGCAAATGCGCGACGCGGATCGTCAATGAGGTGAGGGGCGTCAACCGCGTCGTCTATGACGTGACCAGCAAGCCGCCCGGCACCATCGAGTGGGAATAGTCCCGACCCTTCGGTAGCATTCGGTATCGCTTCCGAAGCCGCCTCTAAAGGGCTGACAACATTGTGAATTCTGTCGAGACCCTTCGGAGCCATTCGGAGGGTCTTTTTTCGTTTTGTCGGACTGCCCGACGGTACGCCGCTGCATTGATCTGGCGGACTCGGGCTCATACCGTCCTGACATCGGGCCAAGCCCTGACGGTATTCATTTCCAGCAAGTCTCTGAAATGGATGAGAAAAAGCTGTCTTGGCGCGCCCGAATTCGAGGACCGACAGCCAGAGGCGATTATACCGTGCTAACCGACACCGCACTGAAGAATTTGCGTCCGAAAGCAAGGGCTTACAAGAGTACCGACAGGGACGGTATGTACGTCTATGTCTCGACGGGCGGCGCGATCTCATTCCGCTACGACTATCGGTTCAACGGCCGTCGAGAGACCATGACGCTCGGGCGTTACGGTCGGGCCGGGCTGACGCTGGCCCAAGCCCGCGAGCGGCTGATCGAGGTGAAGAAGGCGATCGCAGACGGGGTATCGCCCGCCGTTGAAAAGCAGCGCGCCAAACGTCGCTTGAAGGAAGCTCACGATTTCGCACAGGTCGCCCAGGGCTGGATGGACCGCGCGCCGATGGCGGACAGCACCCGCGACATGCGCCGGGCGATCTTCAATCGGGACATCCTGCCGAAGTGGAAGAACCGTCTGCTAAGCGAGATTACACCTGACGACCTGCGGGCCCACTGCAAGGCGATTGTAGATCGCGGCGCGCCCGCCACGGCGATCCATGTCCGGGATATCGTCAAACAGATCTACGGCTGGGCCATCCTCCACGGCGAGAAGATCGACAACCCTGCGGATGACGTGGGTCCGGCTTCGATCGCCACGTTCCGACCGCGCGATCGGTCACTCACCCCAGCCGAAATCCGCATCATGCTGATGCTCCTCGGCGAGGTGGCGACTCTGCCGACTATCAGGCTCGGCCTGAAGTTCATCCTGCTCAGCATGGTTCGGAAGAGCGAACTTCAGGACGGGGTATGGACCGAGGTGGATTTCGACAATGCGGTCTGGTCGATCCCGGCGGCGCGCATGAAGCGCTCACGCCCTCACAACGTCTACCTCTCCACCCAGATGCTCGACATTCTAGTCGCCCTGAAGACCTGCGCCGGCAACTCGAAATATATCCTGCCGTCGCGCTACGACGCCGATGCGCCGATGTCGCGGGCGACCTTCAATCGCGTCACCAGTGCGATCGCTGAAAGGGCCGGAAAGGGTGACCTTCCGCTCGAGCCCTTCACCGTCCACGACTTGCGCCGGACGGCCTCGACCCTGCTACACGAGATGGGCTTCAACTCGGACTGGATCGAGAAAGGACTGGCTCACGAAGAACGATCTTCGCGAGGCGTCTACAACAAGGCGGAGTTCGAGGCCCAGCGCCGCCACATGGCGCAGGAATGGTCGAACGCCGTGGACGCCTGGGAAGCGGGCCGCGCCTACACGCCGGTTCTGGCCGTGTCAGAGGTCAGCGCACCGCGTTTCGATCCGAAGTTCTGAACGGCCACCTCACAGACCCGCACACAAAATCTGACCCCCGTGGACAAAGAAGACCAGGGGGTGGTTGTACTCCAATAGCGTCATGCGACACGGCGTCCTGAAACGCGCGGCGTGCTTATTCGGGGGACAGTGGCGACCGGGGCGGAGGGACGATGGCGTCCGGGGGTATGGGCGCCTATGTCCAGGGGAGAGGCGGGCCCAAACCATTCCGTTCAACGGTTTGAAGGTCCATTGTATCGGCTCAATCGATGAGATCAACCATGAGCGAAACCACCAACAAGGTCGTCCCCCTCCGTCCCCCCGCCACGCCTGAGACCTCGCGCAAGGTTCTGGAGAAGCGGTGGACCAAGGGCGTAATCGACCCAGGCTTCACCTTCGTCCCTTCGGTCCTGCTCCGAGCCCAGGCTCGCCTGCACATCAACGCCACCGAACTCGCGGTGCTGATGCACCTGATCGACCACTGGTGGGAGGACGAGGAGATGCCGTTCCCCTCGAAGCGCAGGCTGGCTGAACGCCTCAGCGTGTCGGACAAGACCGTCCAGCGCGCCATCAAACGCCTCGAAGACGAAGGTCTTGTCCGTCGGATCGTGCGTCGCCATTCCAGCGGAGGGCAGGCCAGCAACATCTATGACCTCAAGCCCCTGGTCGAGAAGCTTAAGCCGATCGCCAAGGACATGATCGACGCGCGCGACAAGGCCGCGGCCACCAAGCGCGCGGCCGTTCGGCCGGGACTGCGCAAGCGGTCGCCGGACCTGTCCGGACTATAGATCATGGCCGGGCCGTACTTTCCGCCGCTGGAGGTCGCGGGGCAGACGCTCGCGTTCGATCATCTCGAGCCCTTCGTGCTCGAGATGGCGACCCAGTCGCGTCCGAACGGCGTAAAGATCGATGTCCGGTTCAGCAACCACTGCTTCAGCGAAACCTTCGACGCCGCCCGGCACGACGACAACGCGGTGGCGGTCTGGGACGGCCCGAGGCGGCGCGTCTTCTGTCCGATCCGCTATGGGCTGTCGCAAGCGCTGCCGCATATCCTGAAAGGTCTGCCGACCGCGCATGTCTATCAGACCCCGGAGGCGAACTTCCTGCGGATCGGTGTGCGCAACGACGGCGGAGCAGGGGACTACAGGGTCTTCTTCAGGGTCAAGCGGGGCACCGGCGCCGGCGTCGATCTCAAGCTCTTCGTGGAAAGCGCCTACAGCCCTGAACCGGCGCAGGCGCTCGCCATCGCCCACATGAGCAAGGTTCGCTTCGCCGTGCTGATCGACAAGACGCTGAAGGGCGAGAAGCTGAAGTTTCACCGGAAAAGATAAGGGCGCCCGGAGGCGCCCTTATCAGAAGTCACTCGGTAGCCGCTTCCGGGACCGAAATCCCTATCTCGCTCACGCGTGGACCTCCGAAGAGGCGGGTGAGGCTGTTTCAACCGATCTGGCCTCGGGAGGACATATAAGTCCTGGGGGTGAAGAAATCAATCATCGCCCCTGGACGCCCCTGTCCCGGTCTCCGGGTCACTGCCGTCCCCTGATGAAGCATTCTATGACCAGCTCGCTGATTTCTGAAGCTGGAAGCGCTCAGAGGTGCGGCCGGCAGGCGCCCGGCGCGTCGTGGACGGGGCGTGATCGGCGTAGGCGCACATCCGGGGCCTTGGCTGGCGTTACGGGCGTGCGGCGACGTTTATCCAGCCAGGCCTGCACCTCCGACAGATCCCAGACCACGCATCGCGGAGTCAGTCGGAAGCGTTTGGGAAATTCCCCGCGCTGCTCCATCTCCCAGATCGTGCTGTCTGCGAGCGGCACCATCTGGCGCAGTTCCGGCTTCTTGATCGTTCGCGGCAGGGGCGAATGGGTCTGTCCCATGGAGGATCTCCTTGTTCCGGTCGATTCGAACCGAAAGATGCTGGAGGGTGAACACGCAGGCCTGCGGTGGCAGGCTTACGTGTCCTCAGCGCCGGTTTCGCAGACGTTGCCCGACGGAGCTCGCTCGCTTGAAGGCCTGGACGTAGACCTTGGCCATGCCCTTGAGAGGGTCGGCTCCCAGCGCCGCGCGGCCCGCGAGGTGACGCAGGACGAACATATTGGCTTGCTTCTCGACCGCGGTCATCTGCGAGTCCCCCGCGGTCTCCGGCAGGATGTGATCCTCATGCAGATGACGGTCCAGGTCGGCTTTGAGAGGCTGAAGTTCGGCAGGCGGGTTGCGGCCATAGAGCTGCGCGGCGAGGCCGGCGATCAGGTCGGCGATTTGAAGCGTCGGATTGTCATCCGACTGGCCGAACCGGATCGGCCCCGCGAGATTTAGCCTGGCGCTGACCACGCGGTTGCCGCCATGCAGAGGGAATTCCTCATCGCGACCGATGAAGCCGTCGAAGGTCGAGGCGATGCCCTGCAGCGGCTTGGAGTCGTCGCAAAGCACCTCGAGCTGCTGATGCTTGGGGCCGAAACCGTTGACAAGGAGCGACATCAGCGCGGTCGAAGTCAGGTCCAGCACCCATTTGGCGTACTCGGCGTCGTCCTTCAGGTGCTCGGTCCGCGCCTTGATCCGCTCGGAATAGCCCCGGGCGAACCGCAACACCTCGCCCAGGACCCGCGCATCCGCCGGCGCCTCTCCGGTCGCGGCAAAGACCACGGGGGCGTCTGCGGGATCGAAACTCCGCATGAACGTCTCGAGCTGCAGGGCGAGGTCCTCGGCCGGTCCACCGGCGGTCGCGATGCTTCGATAGACGGCTCCCGCGACCAGCCGATGAAGCCCGTGACGGTAAAAGAGGAGGCTGTTGTCCTCGAGCACAGGCTCCATGAGGTACTCGAAGACCTTGCCCGCGAACGCCAGCCGCTTGTCCGCGACGAGAAAGCTGTAACGGCCCTCCATCCGGGAAAGCACAAGGCCCGCGATCTCGGGCCAGTCCCCCCGCTTCTTGAGTCCGGACGCCTTCAGTTCGGCCGCCTGGATGACCGGCTTGCGACCGCCGCGGATCTCCGCGATCAGCTGATTGGCGTCCTCGATGGACAGTTCGACCGCCGCATAGGCGAAGACCGGCTGGTCGTCCCGGAGCAGATTGGGGCCGGTGAAGCCGGACTCATCGAAGGATATCAGGGTGGGGGATGACAGGGTGTGGTCCTCGAAGTTCGCGCCGCCGCTTTCCGCCCTCGGGCGGAGGCGAGAGCCTCAATATCGGAGTGAAGCTCTGCTTTGGTCGGAAGTCGAGAGCGTGTCATGCCTTCGGAGCCATCGGGCCGTCGATGGCGAGAGGACGAGACATGACGATCACCTTCGACGCCGATGATGTCGCCTATTTCGATGAGGTCCACGGGCGCCGCTCCGAAGCGCTTTGCCCGAAACCACTTCAGGTCGTGTTTCGCGATGATGATGCGGCGCGCCCCAACGACTGTCATGCCAACGCTGTGCGCTGGGCGGCGCAGACGCCGGACGCGATCCCGGTCCACGGCTGGTTGATCGAGGCGCAGGATGCGTTCCAGCTCCACATCGTCGCCCATTCCGTCGTTGCAGACGAGCATGGACGACTGATCGACGTGACGCCGATGCCGATCGCTTCGCCGCGGTTCATTCCTCACCGCGGGACAGGTGACGCCTTCTTCAGGCTCCTTCCTCGCTGCAACAGGGTGTCGTGGCCAGTGATCGACACGCTCACGTTCATGACGATCGACCTTGACGACGGAACGCACGGTCCCGCGGGCGTCCAGAGCTAAGGGCTCCGCCCTCGCGCGGGCCAGGGTGAAGCGGCTCCGCCGCCGGACCGCCCGGTCTCCCCCACCTTCCGCGCCGGCGACAGGCGGCATGATGATCATCAGGGTCAGGCTTGTGCAGGTCGGGCGATCCCCCTCCGGCCGGTCCGCCCTGGCCCTTGCTACCCCGGTCTCGCCGACGGGCAGGGTTTCAGGCGCGCAGTTCGCGTGCCTGCAACCCATGCCCAAAGGAGGCAGACATGACTGCTCAATCCATCGAAACCGTCGCGACCGAGGCGACCACCCCCGCGCATGGCGCGGAGATCACCGTGCCGCTGAACCGGCTCAGGGCCTCGCCGAAGAACGCGAGGAAGACGCCGCACAGTCCAGCGACCATCGAGGCCTTCGCGGCCTCCATCAAGGTCAAGGGGGTGTTGCAGCCGCCTGTGGTCGAGGTCGAGCGGGACGGAGAGGGCGTTCCGACTGGGAACTACCTTGTCACCATCGGCGAGGGGCGCCGTCAGGGGCTTCGGCTGCTGGCCAAGCGCAAGGCGATCGAACGCACCCATCCGGTGCGCGTCATCGTGGACGCCGAGAACGACGCCCACGAGATCAGCCTCGACGAGAACATGACGCGCGAGGCCATGCACCCCGCCGACCAGTTCGAGGCCTTCCAGCGGCTGACCGTCGAGAAGGGCTACGGCCCCGAAGAGATCGGCGCCCGGTTTGGGGTGTCGGCCCATGTCGTGCGTCAGCGCCTTCGGCTTGGGTCAGCGGCCCCGGAGTTGATGGCGGCCTATCGGGCCGGGACGCTGGCTCTGGATCAGCTGACCGCCTTCTGCGTCAGTGACGATCAGGACCGGCAGCGGCAGGTGCTGGAGCAGGTCGGTCCCCATACCCCGGCCTACGCCATCCGGCGCGCCATGGCCGAGGCCGAGGTGAGCGTCGGCGACCGGCGCGTCCGCTTCGTCGGCGTCGAGGCCTATGAGGCCGAAGGTGGCGGAATCCTCCGGGATTTGTTCACCGAGGACGGCGGCGGCTGGCTGGAGGACGTGGTCCTGCTGGATCGGCTGGTCGGTGAAAAGCTGGCCGGGCTGGCCGACGAGGCGCGCGAGCGGGAGGGCTGGAAGTGGGCTGAGTCGGCCCTGGACTATCCGGACGTCTCGGTCTTCGGACGGGTCTATCCGGTGGCCGTCGAACGGTCGGAGGCGGACGCCGCCGAGATCACGGCCCTGTCGGAAGAATATGACCGGATCGTCTCCGAGGCGGGCGGGGAGGGGCTGTCGCCCGAAGCGGATGCACGGCTGGAGGAGATCGACAAGGCCTTGCAGGCCTTCGGCCCTGACTTCGACTATACCGCCGACACCAAGGCGCGGGCTGGCGTCATGGTGATGCTCGGCCATGACGGACTGGCGCGTTTCGAGCGCGGACTGGTCCGCGCCGAGGACGCCGTGGCGCCGCCGCCGGAGGAGAAGACCGAAGACGACGGTGGCGACGTAGACGCCGGGAGAGGCGGGGGCGCGCCGGAGCCGGAAGAAGTCGGGAGCGCCCTGTCGGACCGGCTGGTCATCGACCTGACGGCCCACAAGACCATGGGTCTGCGCGACGCCGTGCAGGCCGATGTGGGCGCGGCGCTGGCGACGGTGGTTCACGCCTTGGCGCTGCAGGTCTTCTACCCGGGCTATGGCCTCTGGACGCCTCTGCAGCTTCGCCTGACGGCGACCGGGCTGGAGCGGCTGGCGCCCGGCGTGGAGGACGGGCCTGCCGGTCGCCGGGTTCGGGACCGATGCGAGGCTTGGGGCGCGCGACTGCCCGAGCGCGCCGAGGACCTGTGGGGCGTGGTGTTCGGGTTGGCTCCATCGGACCAGTTGGACCTGATGGCCTGCTGCGCCGGGGTCGGCCTCTACGCCGTACGTGACCCGCACGACCGGCGACCCGGCGCCTTGGCGCAGGCCGAGACGCTGGTGACGACGGTCGGCCTCGACATGACCGCGACGTGGTCGGCGACGGCGGCCAGCTACTTCATGCGGGTGCCGAAGACGCGCGTGCTGGAGGCGGTGACGGAGGCCGTCAACGCGGAGGAGGCGGGCCGGATCGCCGGGTTCAAGAAAAGCGACATGGCCGAGGCGGCGGAGCGGCTGGTGGAGGGCAAGGGGTGGCTGCCCCCGGTCCTTCGGACGGTATCCGATGCGGCGGAGCCGGAGCGGCAGGACGCAGGCGAACCGCGCGATGACGACGCCTATTCGTTTGCGGCGGAATAATCGTCCCTGAGACAAGGAAAACTCGCCGCGCGCCCTCTGGGGGCGCGCGGCTTTTCTATGGGCGTCGCCGTGCGGCGGCGAAGACCATCGTACGCATTGGAGGAAGCTCGCTCGACGAGGTCGACGGTGGAAGGAGGCGTATTCAGCCTTGCCGTGTGCAGCCGTATCGCGGAGACTCTAGCCATGAAGAAAAGCCTCGATCATCTGCCGCTGCGCAAACAGGCCGAACTCCGTCAGGTGGTCGAGACCGTGCGCGCGGCGTTCGAGGAGGCGATCTCGACCCGCCGCGCCGCGCGGTTGAAGGACGGCAAGATTCTCAAGGTCATCCTCTACGGAAGCTATGCGCGCGGCGACTGGGTGCATGACCCCGTCGGGCGCTATTTCTCGGATTTCGACCTGCTGATCGTGGTCGATCATGAAGACCTGACCGACGGCGAGTTCTGGCACGAGGCTGAAAACCGCACCATGCCGATCGGGCCCGATATCCGCACCCCCGTTAGCCTCATCGTCCATTCGCTCGACGACGTGAACGAGCAACTGGATCGCGGGCGCTACTTCTTCGCCGACATCGTGCGCGAGGGCGTGCTGCTCCATGACACGCCGGGCGCCAAGCTGCACAAGCCGGCGGACCTCAAGGCGCGCGTGGCGCTGGAGGAGGCCGAGCGGCACTATGCGAAGTGGATGGCGACGGCGGTCGGGGCGCAGTCGGGGGCTAAATTTTACATCGAAGCCGGCAACCAAAACTGGGCCGCGTTTCTACTGCATCAAGGTGCAGAGCACCTGTACCACTGCATCTTGCTGGTCATGACGCTCTACAGCGGCAAGGCCCACAACCTCGCATTCCTGCGCAAGAAGGCCGAAGCCATCGATCCGCGACTTGCCGAGGCCTGGCCTCGCGAGACCAAGTTCGAACGCCGCTGTTTCGAACTGCTGCGCGAGGCCTATGTGAAGGCGCGATATTCCGAGCATTACAAGATCAGCGGCGAGGAACTGGCTTGGCTGACCGAACGGGTTGAGGTGCTGCGCGGTCTGACTGTAACTGTCTGTCAGGAACGCCTTGCCCAGCTGCGCGACGAGACTGACGGCGCCGATTGATCGGCAGCAAGAAAGGCGTTTGCTGTCCCGCGAACGGCTTTCCAGGTGGCGGGTATGATCAAGGATGTCGCCTGGGCCATTCTGACCACGGAGCAGGGTATCGCCTCCTGCCCCGACCACCCGATCTTTGCCTTTGCGGCCCGAGGAGGGTGCAGCCTGACTCGATCTTCAGCGCCCCGAGTCCGATGCAGGGCCAGCTCTGCTCAGGGGCGCCTCAACGTCGAGACGGTCTTCCCGATCACGGCCTGAGCCTGAACGACCGAGGGGGGGGCTGAGCGACCGGTCGCGTGTCGCCAGCGGTGTCGGAGGTAAGGCGGCGGCCATCGTCTCGCATCCTTTTCGCGCCAGCCGGCGCGGCCTCTCGATGAGGCGGATCTGACCGAAGCCCGGTCGGCTGGCGCAACCGCTTTCGCGACTTTCGTCCCCGGCCTTACGGCCTTCCTCGCGAACAAGAAAGTCTCTCATCGCGGTCCTCCGCTTCGCTGCGGGGGCTCGCTTCGCTCTCCCTGCGCGCCGCCCGAACTTCGGTCTGCCGATCGCCATCGAGGCCGCGGCAGGCGTGGCCCGAAGCAAAGGAGAGACTGACATGGCCACCATCGGCACCTTCACCGCTCAAGGCGACGGCTACACCGGTTCGATCAAGACCCTCACCCTCAACGTCAAGGCGGCGGTTCTTCGGCCCAACGAGAAGAGCGACGACAAGGCCCCCGACTTCCGGATCTTCGCGGGCCAGACCGAGTTCGGCGCCGCTTGGAAGAAGACGAGCCAGCAGAACCGCGACTACCTCTCGGTCAAGCTCGACGATCCCAGCTTCCCGGCGCCGATCTACGCCTCCCTGGTGGAGGTTGAGGGCGGACACAGCCTGATCTGGTCCCGCTGACCCAAGAGCCGCGGCGGCGCGGAGATCGCGCCGCCGCTCCTTCTTCCCACAATCCATTTCAAGGAGGCGGCCATGACGCGCCCCGCCGACCCCGCACGCCCGGACATCCACACCCGTATCACCCAACAGATCGTCAGTCAGCTTGAAGCCGGGGTTCGGCCCTGGACCCAACCCTGGAACCATTCAGCCTCCGTCAGCCGCCCGCTGCGCCATGACGGCACGCCCTACAATGGCATCAATGTCGTCCTGCTCTGGGGCGAGGCCGCCGACCGCGGATACACACGGTCCACCTGGATGACCTTCCGCCAGGCGTTGGCCCTCGGCGCCCACGTCCGCAAGGGTGAGCGCGGGGCAACGGTCGTCTACGCCAATCAGATCGTCCGCGACGATACCGACGACACTGGCGCGGATGTCCAGCAGCGCATCCCCTTCCTGAAGGCCTATACGGTCTTCAACGTCGACCAGATCGAAGGCCTGCCCGATCACTACGACGCGCCCGAGACGGTCGAGATCAATCCGGATGAGCGTATCGCCCGCATCGACGCCTTCTTCGAGCACTGCGGCGCCGAGGTTCGCCACGGCGGAGGCAGCGCCTACTACGCGCCGGGTGCGGACCATGTGCAGATGCCGCCGTTCGAATGCTTCGAGACGGCGGACGCCTACTACAGCACCCTCGGTCACGAGATGACCCACTGGACGCGGCATCCCACCCGTCTCGACCGGGACTTCGGCCGCCAACGCTTCGGTGACGCTGGCTATGCGCGCGAGGAACTCGTCGCCGAACTGGGCGCGGCCTTCCTTTGCGCGGATCTCGGCTTGGCGCTCGAACCTCGCGAGGACCACGCCGCCTATATCGCCAGTTGGCTGCAGGTGTTGAAGGACGACGTGCGGTTCGTGGTCTCGGCCGCCTCGCATGCGCAGAAGGCAGTCGATCACCTCAAGGCGCTGCAGCCCTCGCCCTGAACTCGGCCGCTAAGCATTCGCCGGTCGCGCGGCATCCCCGGCGACCGGCCCAACGCCCACGATGCGTCGGATGAGGGCGCGCATCAGATCGGCGAGCGCGATGAGGGTCTCATCATCTTCCTGGCTCGAATACGGAGACACGAGGTTTCCGTGCATGACCGCATGGCGGACTTTCTGCCAAGCCTTGACCTGATCTCGTGTGATCGCGGCGTCGGCGACGAGTGCGCGCATGGCGACGGCCGTCGTGATCTCGGCCGTTCTCTGCACGGCGCGGATGGCCGCCTCCTTCTTGGCGTGGTCGCCGGACCAGGCGCGGATGTGGCAAATCAGATCGGTGTTGGCCTCAAGATCGGCGTCCTCCCGCCGGGTTCCGCGGGGATACAGCATCAAGACCAGGCCCTCGATGCTGCTGGCTAGGGTCATCGCCCAGACCCAGCGTGATCCGCGTGTCGCCTGGATCACCTCCTCATGGAAGCGGGTGACCGGGTTTGCCTCGAAATTTGGTCCATGCTCCGTCCGCGCCGTGGCGATGTGCGTAAGAAGCGCGGCGTAAAGGGTCCAGAACCCGGCCTTGTCCCAGCCCGCGTTCTCGTCGACCCACAGGGCCGTCCAGTCGGAGTCCCGTGTCCAGGGAGGGGAGGGCCTTGCAGCGAGCATCGCGTGGCCGTCCGATTGAACGCGGGCGACCATGCGTGGAAACACCAACTGGCCGAACAGGATACGCAGAGGTTCGCCCAGCCAGTTCTCCGTGTAGGTCAGCGGGAGCGACTCCGAGGCTGGCGTTGAAATCGTCAGCATGGACATGGCGCGATCAAACCTGAAGGTGAGGGTCTGGCCCAACGCCTTGAGGTCGAATCTCGGTTCTGGCGGCATGCGGTCGCGAGCGGTCGTGACGAAGTGCGCCAGCAGCTGCGCGGCGTGATGCCTTGTCGGGATGAGGAAGCGAACTTCTGTCGATCCTGTCGGCGTCGGTTCAGAGCGACCGCCCCCCATGAAGGACTCGGTTTCACCCTCGAAGGTCCAGGCGCCGTCGCCGGTGCGGATACTTGGGACGGTCCATCCGCCCGCGTACTCGGTTCCATCGTCGTCCTCGAGCACCAATCGGAACCGCGATAGGCCGTCATAGCGGTCAGCCTTCTGTCGCCGCATCTGTTCAAACACATAGGCGGGGTTCCCGGGCTCGCCGATCAGGGCGAACTCGAAGAGGTTGGTGGAGACGACCCGAAGCTCGCCCGAACCGGCGACCAGATCCGGCTCATGGTCCCGCGCCATCAACCGCATCTTCGGAAAGACGTGGGCGCTTGAGATCGCGGAAAACCGGGAGAAGTCGTCGAGAAGCGACACGGGTGCGGTGATCCTGAGACAGGTTCGAGGGAGTGATGGAGGTGGCGGTGGAATGCGCGGTTGTCCAGCACCCGCCCGGCTGGGGCGCCCCTCAGGGCGGCGGGCGAGCGGCCGGCTCCGGACGCCGAGGGGAGGGCGGACAGCACCGGAGGCCTACGGGGCGAGGATGGTGACGGTCTAGGGCAGGATAGGCTTTGCGCCGGCATTGTCAGACACATCACCTCGCCCATGGACCGCCTCACCGTACGCCTACCAACTGATCTGATCCGACGGTTCGACGCCGCGGCGGCCGGGCGGGGCGGTCGGTCGCGTCTCCTGCGCCGTCTCATCGAGGCCGCTGCACAGGCCGCCCTTCCAGAGCTCGCCGCACCGTCCGTGGGTCGGCTCGACACCAAACTGTCTCTCCGTCTGACCTCTGACGACATGGCGCTGCTGGAGCTCGAGGCGGCTCGCACGGGCCTGTCCCGCACCCAATGGACGGTCGCCTTAATCAGGCGGCGCCTCCATGAGCGGCCTCAGCTTTCGCGGTCCGAAGCCATCGCCTTCATAGGTATCCAGCGGGAGCTGCGGCGCATCGGCGTCAACGTGAACCAGATCGCCAGGGCGATGAACACCGCCGTCCTCGAGGGCAAGGTGCTCGATCTGGAGGTCGCTCAACTCGCCGATTTCGCCGTCGAGATCCGCGCTCATCTCGGCGGGGTCCACGACGCCTTCAAGGGCAACCTCCACTATTGGTCGGACCGCTGATGGCGGACTTCGTCCAGGTTCGTGGGTTCGAGGAAACGGTGCGCCCACCGGTCCGGCAAAAGCGCGCGCGCCTGACCGATCCGACAGGGCAGATCGCACGATCCCGCCCCGACATGACCCCCCGCGTGCGGCTCGATCGGATCGCCCGACGCGTGCCGGAGGTGATGGTCAAGATCACGGGGCGGACCCGCGACGGCGGTCACCTACAAAACCATCTCGCCTACATCGGGCGGAACGGAAAACTTCCGCTTGAGGGGCCGGACGGCGAGCGGCTCCAGTCCCGGGCCGAGGTCGGGAGGCTCGTCGGAGATTGGATGGCGGAAGTCGAGGCGGATCCACGTCGTCGCAAGGACAGCGCGGTCAGCCTTTCCATTGTGCTCAGCATGCCGCCCGGCACGGACCCGTTCCGCATGCACGATGCGTCGCGGGCCTTCGCCGGCCAGATGTTCGGCGACAGCCATCCCTATGTCTTCGCCTTCCACACCGATGAGCGGCATCCCCATGTCCATCTGACGGTTCGGACCCTTGGCCACGACGGACGCAAGCTCAACCCGCGCAAGGCGGATCTCGAGCAGTGGCGGCAGGCCTTTGCGGCCGCTCTGCGGGATCGCGGGGTTGAGGCTGAGGCGACCCCGAGGCGCACGCGAGGCGTCGTGCGCAAGGCGGAGCAGGGGGTTCTCCGAAGAATTCGTTCTCGCTTCAGCCAGGGCCAGTGCAAACCACCCAATATCGACGTGGCGGCCGTGCGGGAGGCGCTCGACAAAACGAGAAAGACGCCGTGGGTCGAGGCGGGTCGCGCGCGACAGGCGGACGTCCGCCGCTATTTTACGGCCCAAGCTCTTGCGTTGTCTCGTTCAGATCGGGAGGAGGATCGTGAATTGGGCGCGGCGCTCGCGGCGTTCGTGAAAGACATGCCGTCGGTTCGGACTCGCGGTGAGGAGCTTTCGGCGAGGATCGACCGTAGTCGGTGGCTTGGGGAGGACGGCAAGCGGCTCGGTGAACGATCGAGGCAGCGCTGAAGTACGGTCCCCGGCGTTTCGGGCCATCAACACAACACGGATCTCGGCGGCATCTCGTCTCAACGAAGGAGCATCCACATCGCTTGATACCTCCTGCGGCTCAAGACGAGCGTCTGCCCGTTCCGGAACCTGCTATCGTCATTGTCAGAGCGATCGAAGTGAATTGAATTTCTCGGCTGAGGCTCGAACGAGGCGTCTAGACGCAACCCTCTCGGTTGCGTGCCTGGACCCTAGAGCGAATTGACTGTAGTCGCGCTGGCTTACTAAGCTCCACCGCAAGCTGTGTTGGCGCGAGGCGCAAACGCGACGATTTACATGCGCTGATCGGAGAGAGCCTTGTCGTTAGACCCGGGGGATACCCTCGACACAAAGGATCCCGGTGACGACACTCAGCGTCGCTTCCGGTATCAGCACGCATACGCGGCCATCCAATGCGCCAAACTGCTGCATCCTGACTGCAAGCACGACACCGTCTATTGCGAGAACTTTGAGGATATCCTTCTGAGGAAGAAGACGGGCGCCTTCGAAGGCGTTCAGGTCAAGACGCGCCAGTTCAAGGGCGAGCCGTTCAAATCAAGTGACGCCGCACTCAAAAAATCCATCGCGCGGTTTGCCGAGTTGGAGAAGAAGTTTCCGGGCAAGTTCGAGGCGTATCATTTCGTCACCAACCACGGATTCTGGGACGAGAAACAGGACAAGAACTGCATCGCATTCTTGATCACCTCGATCAAAAATCGAGGTGGCGTCAAAGGGCTGCCGGCGAAACATGACCTGCGCGCCTACATCGCCACCATCTGCAAGGATTACGATTGTGCAGAAGGCGATGTCGCTTCGGCCATGCTAAAGATGGCGATCGTGGGCTATGAGAGCGATCTGGAAAAATCGCCCAATGATCTTCGCGAAGTTGTTGCGGGATTGACAGACGTTGAGGGCTGCAGCGCCCTTGTCGCTCGCCGGGTGGCGGACAACCTGATGTACCTCACCTATTCCGCCTCTTCGATGACACTCGGCGGCGGTGTCACCTCTCTGTATGAACTTGTCTCCGATTTCGCTGCCCATCGCGACGCTTTGATCCTGCTCGGCAAGACGATCTGCGTCGATAAGGTGACGGAAGTTGTCACGAGTTCCGTCGCAAGCGATGCCGACAACCTTTTGGTGTCCGCCCACCTCGTTGAGGCCGATGGCGTGCCCCCAGGCATGGACGTTCTCACCGAGAAACTGGAGTGGGGTGGGCTTCAAGCCGAGCGCATTCACAAGGTTAAGGATTTCAAGGCCTCGATGGAGAAGCTCTATCTCGGGGTGGCGCTACAAACAGGACGTCGCGACCGCCAACGCGCGGCTGAACCACCTGAAGTCGCTCGTTGAGGACGACTGCATCGAGGCCAAGATCGAAGCGTCAGAGGTGACGCCCGCTGAGTATGCTCCAGCAATGTACAAGGGGTTGCGCGAACGACTTTCTGAACGGGTCACGTCGCAATCTCAGCCTCTATTCGGCGCGACCGAAGAGCATCTGGTTGGCGCCGCCGGAATTCTCACTGAGGAATGCTCCGTGTGGTGGAGCAACAAGTTCGAGCTCAAGTCGAGAACCAAGACGTGAGTTCTCTGGCAGACATCGTCACTAGTCTGGACCAGGACGAGCAGATCCATCTCGGCCGGCTGATCCTGCTGCTCGCCGCGTTCGACCGGGGCGATGAAGAACGTCCCGCAATCGAAGGCATCACCAAGCTCGCAAAGCTCGATTTCCTTTTACGCTATCCAACGTATTTCGAAAAAGCGATGCGGGCTCGGAAGGTCAGCGAAAAGAAGATTTCAATCGAACCTTACGAACGTAAGACTGTGGAAGCGGAGATGGTCCGCTACCGCTACGGCCCTTGGGATCACCGGTACCGCCGCTTTCTGAACTTACTGGCCGCTAAGGGGCTTGTGTCGATCCAGACGACTGGTCGAACAATCAATCTGGCCTTGACCGACCGTGGCCGCCAGCAGGCTGCGCGTATCGTTGGTAACGAGGCGTTCGCCCCGCTCGCACAGCGAGCGAAAGTATTGCGGGAAAGCATAGACATCGGCGCAACCGACATCATGAAGTTTATCTATCACACGTTCCCGGAGATCGGTACGCTGTCATTCGATCAGGCGATAGTTCCATGAAGATGAAGCTCCAATTTCTCAAGCTCATCAACCGCCAGAGCGTCGAAGAAGTTCTCCTTGCCGAACGGGTGTCGTTTTTCCACGGTGAAATGGGCGCTGGGAAATCGTCCATCCCCGCGTTGATCGACTACTGCCTTGGCGGCGGGCTGACCCGCACGCCCGCGTTACGATCAGAGCTGGTCTCGGTCCAACTTAGCCTGACCTTGGGCGTCAACGAGGTCCTGATCGAACGCACTCCTTCCGACAAAAGCTACGCCTCCGTGTCTTGGGAAACCCCGGACGGCGAACGTTTCCAGTGCGCAACGCCCATGACGGCGCAGGAGTCCCCGGTCTTGGGCGATTCCATCTACAACTTCAGCGATCTGATGCTGCACCTCCTCGGTATCGGCGTCATCAAAGTCAGGAAAAGATCGTTCGACCCGGAGTCGAGCATGATTAGATTGAGTTTCCGCGACATACTGAAGTTCGTATATCTCGATCAGGATCACCTAGATTCCGACTTCTTCCTGCTTGACGTGCCTATCCGGAAAGAAAAAAGCCAAGACGCAATACGTTATTTCGTCGGCTACATGAGCGAGAGGCTCAGCGAACTCGAGAACCAGCTGCAGGAGCTACGCCAAGAACAACGCGGAAAGCGCGAGGCCGTGGCGCAGATCCAGCAGTTCTTGCAGCGCTTCGAGTTCGGCTCGGAAGACAAGATCACGCACGAACTGACGAGCCTTAACGACGAAGCGCTCGTCATAACAGCAGAGCTGGCGCGGCTCGAGCAGGGCTTCCGCCCAGAGACATTCATCGCAGATGAAGACAGGGCGCGCCTAGAGAGACTGACTCGGACGATCGGAGAAACCAAGGAGGCGCTCGACGACCTTGGCTTCCGGATTCGTGAACAGGAGGGGCTCGAATCCGAGCTCATCTCACTGAAGTTCAGAGCGGCGCGCACGTCCGTGGCTCATGCGGTATTGGATGATGTATCGTTCGACGCCTGTCCGGCATGCGGCACTGACGTCAAAACTACGTCGAAGCTCGCGGTCGGCTGCTGTTATCTATGCAAGACGCCCGATGCCCTCCAGCGGTCGGTGGAAGCGACAAGCGTCGATGTGATCCGCCAAGACCTCGACGCGAGGATTGCGGACCTCAAGCAGTCGACCACGCGGCACCGTCGCGCCGTAAAGCCGCTCGTCGGGAAGCTTGAAGTTCAGGTCGCAGAACGACGCGATCTAGACGAGCGTCTGAGTAGCGAAGCCCGTCGGTTCGAGTCGGAATATCTGGCCCGGACGCGGCAGCATGAGAAGCGTTTGGCCGCCATTCAAGAACGTTCCGTGCTGCTGGAGAAAATCCGGAAGATGCCGGCGGAGGTCGATCGGGTTCATGCAGCCGCGGATGCGCTCGCTACCCCGATGGAGGTGCTGCGCCGACAGATTTTGGAAGAACAGGCGACCCTCCTCACGGCGGAGGAGAATTACAAAGCGATCGAGAGAAACTACAAGGAAGTCCTGCTGGCGATCCACTTCCCAGCCTTCACTGCAAAGGAAGAGGTGGTCATCAATCGCCGCACGCTTATTCCGGAAGTCCTTCAAGGCAATGACCCTGGGCGAAGCTGGACGTTCTTCGATGCCGGCAGCGGAGGCAAAAAGACGCTTCTGAAGATCTGTTATGCTCTGGCCTTGCACAAGACTGCCGCAGAGAACGGCCTGCCCCTGCCGCACCTGCTGATCATTGACTCGCCGATGAAGAACATCACGCCGGATGTGAACAGAGAGGTTTTCGAGAATTTCTACGACGAGCTCTACCATCTGCTAGGCGAGGCGCTGCGGGATTGGCAGCTCATTATAGTCGATCAAACCTACTACCCGCCGCCAGCCAACGTAGGACCGTCGGAGCAGCGCCTCATGCTCCGTGACAGTGTCGAGAACCCGCCGTTGATCAGCTACTACCGCGACGCTTAGCCAGCACTAGAGGAGCTAATGGCCAACGATCACCGGATGCATCTGTATGTCAGGGTCGAGGGGAAAGAGGATTTTTAACGCGATCTGCTCGGCTCTCAGGGGGCTGTTTCATGGGAACGGGCAGAGCAATGGCCAAGCCGTGAAGAACCCCAAGTTCCTGACCGGGGTAGTCATCGAATTCGGCGGCGCTCCATCGCTCGAAACGTTCCTAGATAGCGTCAAGAAAGTTCTGCGTCGCAGGGTGCGGGACCGCATCTACTTCGAGCGTCGCTAGACTCGGATCACGCAACCTCAAGGCGGCGCTTCATTAGCGATCGGCCTACCCTCCAAATAGCTGCCGCTATCGGCTTCGCAGACTTGACCTGATCGACGCCAAACCTCTTCGTCGTACTGCGGCTGAGCCGGCGGCTCCGCGCCCGCGCATAACCTCCCGTTCGTGAGCGCCGCAAATCGATGAACGCTAATCCGTAGGTCGATCAGAAATCGGGATAGTGGGCTGGCACTCGCCCCAGGAGGGGAAACGTCGTAGCGTGGCGAGTAGGGGAGCTAACGATATGTCTGACGTAATCCTGCCGCTGCCCGAGCTTCGTCACAGCTTCACGGGCCGGGTCAGAAATTTCAATCTCCCCCCGACCGCGTCGAACTGCATGATGCCGGTCTATGAGGCCGTGACCAACGCCCTTTACGCAATTCAGGAACGATTTCCAGAGACCTGGGCCGACGACGGCAAGATCACCATCGAAGTTCTCCGTGCAGAATCCTCGGCCATTGGAGCGCATGCTTCGGTGACCGGGTTCGTCGTCACCGACAATGGAATCGGCCTTGGTGACGCGCTGTTCGGGCATTTTCGCGAGTTGGACACCGAATACCGCGCCGACAAGAAGGGCCGCGGGATCGGGCGCCTCTCTTGGATCAAGGTGTTCAACACAGCCGAAATCTCATCGGTGTTTGACCGAGACGGCGAGAAGGTCGCTCGCTCATTCACCTTCCGGCTCTCCAACGACCGGCCGTTCGACTCGTATCTTGAGAATGGCCGCGAGGCCGCTGCAGCCACTGGCACCCAGGTCAAACTGGACAGCTTCCGAGAGACCTACAGTGCCAAGGCTTATGTTGATCCGGCAGATATCCGAAATAGTCTGCTGGCTCATTTCATTGCGCTGTTCGCCCAGCCAAAACGCCTAAAAATCGACCTGTTCGATGAGGGACGGTCGACCAACCTCTCCAACCTTTTCTTCGACTCCATCGTTGGTTCAAAGGAGCCGGTGGAGGTCGTGATCGACGAGCAGCACGCAGCCTCGATGCTGCACGTGCTTCTCCCAAAGAAGCTGGCGCCGATCGGCAATTCCTTGATCTATTGTGCAGCGGATCGTTCGGTCATCACGAAACCTATTTCGGAGATGATCGGGCTCAAGGCGCTGCCGAACGACACGCTTGGTCCGCTCATCTACATCGGCCTCGTGTCAGGGCCGTTGTTCGACGACGCGTTGAACCACGAGCGTACCGGCTTTGACTTCGGAGACATCGACTTCGAGGTAGTCAACAAGGTCTTAGTCGACACCGCTAAGAGCTTCCTCGACCCTTACTTAGCCGAGCCGCGCCGCCGAAATCGGGAGATGCTCGACAAGCTATTGGAGACCAATCCGCTCTATGCGTCAGCAATCGACGACATCGAAAGCTACGCTGCCGGCATGCCGCTCAATTGGGATGAGACGCGCCTAGTTCAGGACGTGGCTCTGAAGCGACACCGATCGACCAAGGCGCTCTTCAAGCAGATCGAGAAGCTGGAAGCTAACACCGCCAGCATGTCCGACGAGACCTTCGCGGCACACGTATCCAAGCTCACGGCGCAGCTGGGCGATGCTGAGAAAAGCGCCTTGGCGCAATATGTCGTCGAGCGCCGATGGGTGATTGAGCTTCTCAAGGAACGTCGGAAGATTGATCTATCGACCTCTCGGCACGAGCCGGAGAATATCGTTCACGAGGTCTTCTGCCCCCTAGGCGTCACCAGCGACACTATGGACTATGACGACCACAATCTGTGGCTCATCGACGATCGCTTGGCCTACTACAGCTACATCACGTCCGATCGCCCAATTAGGTCGTTCGCCGCCGACACAACGATGCCGGAATCGGAAACAGTCGAGCGTCGGTCTGACCTGACAGCGATCGGGGCATTCGGCGAAGCTGGCGAACCCGATTTGGCGATCTTCAAGCGGCCGATGCTATTCCGTCGCGCCAACACCATGGACCCCGCGGTCATCGTCGAATTCAAGGCCCCCAGCAAGACGGCCTATTCGGGCGCGCCGGGCGATAATCCAATCATCCAAATCCGAAAGTACATCGAATCACTGCTTGAGAAGACCTGTTACTCCTACGATGGTGAACGCATCACCGACATCAACAGCGGCACGCCGTTCCTGTGCTTCTTAATCGCCGAACCTTCGCAGCAGCTATATGAGTTGCTGCGTCAGCATCAGATCCATAAGCCGACACCAGATGGAGACGGACGTTTCGCTTACCTTGAGGATTTGAACGCATATTTTGAGTTCATTCCTTATGACCAGGTTCTGAAGAATGCGGCGCTGCGCAATGAGGCCTTCTTCCGAAAGTTGAAGATAGAGCGCCTGCCAGCCACGGCGCCCATAGAGGTGCCAGCAACGTAGCGCTGCCAAAAGTCGGCGAGATCCCTATCCGCCGTAGACGCTCTAGGTTCCCATGGACTCACTCCTCTCCAACGCCATTCAGTCCATCGAGATCGGCGTCGAGGATTTCCGATCGACTGATCAGCGGAGGCTCGTCTCCGCCGTTAGGAACGTGCACGCCGGCATGCTCCTTATGTGCAAAGAGAAGCTGCGCCTTCTATCGCCTCCAGGGACCGACGAGGTCCTGATCAAAACGCGGATCGCGCCAGGCTTGGATCCGGCGGGGCAGCTTGTATTCAGAGGACAAGGCGAAAAGACCGTCGACGAACAACAGATCGTCGAGCGCTTCGGTCAGCTCGGGATTCATCTCGACTGGTCGCCACTACGCAAGCTTACCAGTCATCGGAACGTGCTCGAGCACTACCGATACTTGGGAGGCCGCGGGGAGCTCCGTGAGGTGGTGGCGCAATCGGCCACCATGATCCGCAGACTGTTCGATGTCTTGGGCTTAGACCCCGTTGACGCGCTTGAGGCCGACTGCTGGGAATTCCTACTCGAGAACGAAGCGGTCTTTCAGGCTGAGCTTGCGCGCAGCCGTGCGTCAATCCAAACGATGCGCTGGCGGTCTCCCACGATGGCGCGCGCCGCGAGGGCAAATCTGTCGTGCATCAATTGCCGCTCGGGGTTGCTCGAGCTCGTAAATCCCTACGACGTCGACCAGGAGACGGCTAAGCTCAAGTGCCGGGCCTGTGGGTCGAACTTCCCCGCAAAAGATCGCGTCTGGCCAACTCTGGTCCAGTATTTCGGCCAGGATTTATATGAGGCCGCCACCCAAGGAGGCCTGCCGCCGGTTTTTAGATGCGAGGGCTGCGGTGAAGTTGCAGTGGTGACTGACGAGGGCGACTGCGCCTGTTGCGGGAAAGGCGGGTACGACCTCCGATGCGAGGTCTGCAATGAAATCCTGGCCGACGAGGACCGGGAGCAAGGAGATGCCAGATGCCTTCAGCACCTCGATTCTGAGTACGCGTTTTTCTCAAACGACCGCAGTTCCGTGCCAGACTAGCGGCCGATTTCCGGCACGGGAGTGCTCAGTTCCGTCGCGTTTGAGACTGCTACGCGCTCCCCCCTCTGGCATTTCCGAGCGGCTTCCGCCCACCGTACCGAGCATCAATTAGGGCGCGGAAGCCCACAAGCGCCCGCGAGCGAACGTCCGGTTCCTGGCACCAAACCAAGTTCCGGTTATAGCGGATTTGAGACTGCGGTGGGCTGCACACCGCGACGAAATGGACGTGAGGCGATCTGAGCGGGGCGTCTTCAGGTACGTCGGTCGCGTGAGCCATCGCGATCTCGCATGCGCGCGGGGTCATGCTGGTTGTGCAGACGCTGGACAGCGCGCTCAATCAGCCGCGTCCGGGCCGCCGGATCCTCGATCAGCCGTTTGACTACGACCGAGGCGGCGCGAAGTCGGTCCTCCACGGCTCGCTCGTCGAGGTACCGGCTTGACGGAGATTGGGCGGGGGACGGCTCGCCGGCCGCCTGACGATCCCGATCGCGCGGCCGGTAACCCTTGACTTCAACCCCAAGAGACCGCGCCTGGATCCAGGCCTCGCGACGAAACCCTTCGTCGCCGGACACCCGCACTTCGGTCCAGCCCCGGTGCTGCGCGATCTTCAGCATGTCGGCGACGGCGTCAGGATAGGACTGCGTCGTCGTCAGTTTTCGGCCCTCGTCCCGAAACATCGGTTCCGCGGCGCGGTGATCCCGGTAGAAGCGCGCCGGGCGACCCTGTCGGTCGCGTTCGATCAGATAGCGATCCAGGATGGCCTGAGGTGCGTCGCCTCGGGTACGTGATTGGGAGCCGCTCCCCTTGGCGGGTGTCGGCGCCACCATGTTATCGGCCGACTGTTCTGGCGCTTTGGCAGGGCGTGCGCTCATCGGTCGTCGTCCCGATCAGGGGCGGGCACGATGGTGTCGATGATCTGGTCCAGCCAGTCGGCGACTTCGGTCTCGGTCGCGCCGATCTCGGGCGGCGGGCAGCCTTGCTCGGTGAAGGCCTGAACCACGGACTCGTAGCTCATATCAGTATCCTCTAGCGCAGGGGGCGGTGGGACGGGGGTGGCGGAGGCGAGCTCGGCCGCCACGGGCCGCCTCGGCGGGATCGGCGCCAGCCGTTGCCGGCGAGTGAAGACCTGCTCGCGGAAGAACCGGATCTTCTCCCCGCGCGCCGGCGGCATCCCGGCCTTGAGCACGATCAGGCTTCGATCAGGGAGTTGCATCAGCTCCTGTGGCATCATCAGCGCCCGGCGTTGATCGGATGTCGTCGTGCTGCGCCGGCCGGACCCGAGGCCCATGGGACGGCTGCGACTGCGGGCCTGATAGGTGTAGTAGCCGAGCCGTTCGCTCAGCTCCTGGGCCACCTTCAGCTCCTTCGGCGCGAAGACGACCTCGATCCCGCAGTTGGTCAGGATGTCCTCGGTCACATCGGGTCCGTACAGGGCCCGGAGCTGCGACGGGCTCTGGATCACCGGCAGCAGACGAAAGCCGTAGCCGGCGAGGTAGGAGAAGGCGGCGGCGAGAACTGGCGCGCGGCCGAGCCGGGCGAACTCGTCCAGCAGGACCAGCACGGGGCGATCGTTAGGGCCAGGCAGCCGGCGGCTGTTCAGATCGACCAGTTGCTGGAACAGCAGGCTGTAGAGCGGCGCAACGCGCAGCATGTTGTCGGGAGAGGCGCCGAGATAGAGTGACAGGCCGCCCTGTCGCAAGTCGCGCAGGTCAAAGTCGCTCCCGGCCGTTGCGGCATCGACGGCGGGGTTGAGCCACAAGCCCATTCGACTGGTGATCGTCTGGCGAATGGACGCGAAGGTGTTCTCGCTGGAACTGCAGAAGTCCGACAGGGCCGAGGCGCATCCGGTGGACAGCGGCGCTCCTGCCAGCGCCCGCGCCTTGATCAGGCCGGGGAACCGTTCCCTCGCATCGCCCTGGGTGAGTTGCCGGAAGATCTCGCCGAGTGAGAACGGGAGATCAGGCGTTTCCGCAACATAGGCCCCGACCCCGATAAAGCCAGTCCGGGCGGCTTCCGACCAAAAGGGGTCGGTATGATCGTGGCCAGGGAAGAGCATGACCGCCATGCGCTGGAGCTCGTCCAGGACGGCGGAGGCCGACGATCGCGTGATGTGAGCCAGCGGGTTGAAGCGCGCGGTTCGGTCGTCCGGGGCGAGGGGATCGAACAGCAGCACCGTCTGCCCGGCGGCGGCTCGAAAACCCGCCGTCGCTTCGTAGTTCTCGCGCTTGATGTCGAGGACCACGACAGAGCCGGGCCAGGTCAGGAGGTTGGGTATGACGATCCCGACGCCCTTGCCGGTGCGTGTCGGGGCGTAGAGCATCACATGCTCCGAGCCGCCGGCGATCAGCCATGAGCGACCGCGCCGACCGAGCAGGATGCCTTCGCGCGCCGCCAACCCGGCCGCCTTGAGATCGCGCGTAGCGGCCCAGTGCGCCGCGCCATGAAGCGGACGGCGAATGCCCAGCGCAACCGCCGCGACGATGACGACGGCGAGGAGAATGTTGATCAGACCGCCGATCCGAAGCCAGCGCTGAAGGTCGGGGTCGGCGCGGTAATGCCATAGCCAGGCTGGGACCCGGGCGGGATCGATGTCCGGCGACAGGCGCCCGACGCCGGCCAGGGCGATCATCGCGGTCGAGGTTCCGGCCAGAACCAGCAGGACCAGGAGACCGACAACGACAAGTGTCGCACTAGCGGCCGGGTTGGCGTTTTCGAAGCGGGTCATGCCAGACCTCCGTCACCCGGAACCGGCCATCGGTCTTGCGCATCTGGACCACGATATCGACGAGCAGGTGCAGCAGGGCCCGAATGTCTTCCCGCGGCAGATCGCGCCCCCCGTCGGACTCGCGGACCAGCAGCGTCAGTTGCTCGAAGGCCAGAGAGGCGCTGTCGGCGTGGACAGTGGTGATGGAGCCCGGATGGCCGGAGTTGACGTTGCGAAGATAGAAGAAGGCCGTGCCGTCGCGCAGTTCCTGCAGCAGGATCCGGTCGGGCCGCATCCTGAGGGCGCTTTCGAGCAGGGATTTGGCGGTGACCTGCGCGAGGCCCTGGCCTTCCTTGGAATAGGTCAGGTGGACGACGTTGCGGTGAGGCACGACGAGTTCGCGCGTGTCTTCGATCGTCAGCAGGCGCTCATGGTCGGGGATAGCCTCCACCAGACCCTTGGCGAAGGTGGTCTTGCCCGAGCCGGTGGCGCCGGAGACGAGGATGTTGCGCCGTGAGACCACGGCCAGTTTGAAGAAGGCCGGCCAGTCTCCCGATCTTTTCAGGGCGAGGAGTTCGGCGTCGACCGGATCGGCGGACGCGTCATCCGCCGCGACGACCGCATCGAACAATCCCCCGGTCGCAAAGGCGTCGAGGCCGAACTGCCGGCGCGAGGGCTTGCGGATCGTGAGGGACACCGTGCCGGCCGGGGCCGCAGGCGGAAGAACGATCTGGCATCGTTCGTCGCCGGGCAGGGTCGTCGAGCAGATCGGCCGGGCGTCACTGACATCCTGTTTGGTGAAGGCGGCGGCGGCGACGGCAAGCGTCCTGAGCCAGGTCTCGGTGAGCAGCGGCTCTTCATGCCAGCACCAGCCGCCGCCCTGTTCGATCCCGACCTCGCCGGGGCGATTGATCACCAGTTCGGTCACGTCGTCTGGCGCGAGCAGGGGTCGCAGCGGCGCGAGGTAGTGTTCCAGGACGGCGGTGTCGTCCATCATCTTGCGCTCAGCCGATAGACGCCGGCGAAATTCATGTCCTGGGCGACGAAAATGGAGACCTCGGCGCCCTGGGGTTTGCGCAGGGTCGCGGGGATGTCGACCGAGTTCTGCAACGCGACGCCGGCCGCGTCCGAAGGCACCCGCGCGGTCTGGCGCACCGCGTCGTCACGTCCGACGGCGGCGTAGAGACCGTCGTCCACCAGCGACAGCAGGAGGGCGCCGCCGAACCGGTCCCAGAAATGGGTGTCCACGCGGCCGTCGAAGCCTGCGCGCCCGAGGGCGTCGGCGGCCGGAGACGCCAGGCCCACAGTGACGCCCGCAGGCGTGACGGCGCGGGTCCACAGGACGAAGAGCCGGTTGCGGCCCTGCTGCAGACCGCCCTGGTATTCGCCGAGCACCCGGGTGCCGCGCTCCATCAGCACCACGGTTCCGCTCTCCGAGTAGACGTGTCGCGGGAGGATGCAGCTGACGAATCCCGGGGTCGCGCTGTCCATCGCCGTCTGGAGGATGCAGGGGATGGAGGCTCCCGCCGTCAGCAAGAGGTTGCGATCCCCCAGCTGGCCGGCGCGCGCCTCACTGATCGGCGAGGTCTGGCGCAAGCCGTCGAGCGGCGTGACGCGGGCCTGGATCGGCGCAGGGGGCTCGGGCGCGAGGGCCACAGCGGTCAGGCTGCCGGTCGGAGCGCCGCCGGAGCCTTGGCGGCTGTAGGCGAGGACCGGGGACCGCCTCGCCTCGTCGATCAGGGTCTGGCGCCGTTCGGCTGCCGAGGGGCGGTTCGATGAAGGGGAGGGCGATGTCTCGAGCGCCGGCACCTGTTCGCTCGACGACGTTAGGACCGGCGCCTCGGGATCGAGAGACTGATCCGTCAGCAGGGGCGGCTCGGCGTCACGGCGTGCCGGTTCAAACGGAACGACCTGCCGGGCCGGTTCGTCCGCCGCCGCCTTCTGGTCATCTCCCTCGCCACGATCCCATGTGGCGAAGAGGAAGACCGCGCAGCCGAGGCCCAGGGCGGCCAAGGTGACCACCTTGGACCCGCGGCCGCCGAAACGGCCCCCGATGGGCGATATGCCCCTGTCGGTCGTCGGCGGCAGACCCTGTCCTTCAAAACGGGTTTCCGCCGCGGCGTCGTCTGTCGGTTCGGGCGAGGCGGTCATGGTCGGGCTCCTTGCGTCACGCTCCGATCCACGATCGGCGAGGCCGTGCCGGTCCCGGTGGCGACACCGCGCGGGTCGTAGGCTTCGTTGAAGATGCACAGCACCGAAGCGCCGCGGCGCAGCCGCAGGCCCGGGACGACCGCGTGGATGACCACGAACTCGCCGCGCACATCGAAGGGGACCAGGCTTTCCTCGCCGTCGGCGGAGACCGCGAAGATCGAGGGGATGAACTGGTTCGCCGGGAACCGCAGCACGGTGAAGCGGCGGTTGTCAGTGACCTCGCTGGGCTGCAAGTCCGACGCGCCCTGGACGCTGTAGGCGAGGTTGCGGGGGCCGGACAGGGCCGCCTGGTCGAGCGTCAGATCGATCACGCGCTCTTCGATCGCCTCGGCGGCGGCGTCGAGGGACGCGACGGTCGCGGCCTGGAGGTCGGCCGGGTAGCGGAACCGGATCTGGTAGGCGATGGAGGATCGATCGCGGGCGTCTCGCGCCGCCAGTTCGAACGCATAGTGGCGCGTCGCGCCTCCACGTTCGGTAACGACAAGCAGATTGGTCGCCTGCAGGCGTTCGCGGGGTTTGAGGAAGAGGACGGAACCCTCGGCCGCGACCTCCCAGCTGACGCTGTCGCCGATCGCGACATGGCGGATGGCTTCGTCCGGACCAAATACGATCTGGGTGGCGGTACGGAAGGCCCCGGCGATGCGGTAGACGGCGCCTGGCGCGTAGTCGACCTCGACCATCCGGGCGTCTCGGTCTTCGGCCCAGGCCGGCCCCGACGTCATCAGCGCAAGGCCGGCGGCCAAGGCGATCAACAGGGTTCTCATCGGACCACCTCCGGATCGGCGCGGTACGAGGTCACCTGAAATCCGAGCGGATTGCGCAGGCGATCCGGCTCCGACATCGGCGCGCGCGTATAGGTGAAGGCGATGGTGGCGATCCAATCGCTCTCCACGATCTGCTGGGCCTGACGCACCGTGCGGTGGAAGCGCACATTGGCGACGCCTTCATTGATGAAGCCAATGGCGCGGATGGCGATCACGGCCTCGGCCTCAGGTCCGTAGAGATTCTGCGGACTGGCGGGGTTGGAGCCGCGATAGAGGTCGGCCCAGCGACGTTGCTCCGTTGCGCCCGACAGAATCGAGACCAGGGCGAAGCTTTCCTCGGCGGCGGGGTCGAGATAGCCCTCCCGGGCGCGGACGTACTGGCCGAGGAAATATTTGCTGACGGCCTCGTCATAGGTGGCCGGGCCTTCGGCCGAGGACAGACCCCGCACGACATCGACCGCTCCGGTGGTCTGGTCGACCCGCACGACGAAGGGTTCGGTGGTCTTGAGCGGGGTCAGCACCGCCACCGCCGCGACGGCGACGACGGTCAGGCCGGCGGCCACGGCCGCCACGGTCCAGGCCAGCCGGCGCGATCGTATGGCGGCGCTGAGCCGGTCCTGATCCCATCGCCGCGCTTCGGCGAAATAGGCTTTCAGATCGGGGGAGGGGACGCCGGTCATGTGCAGCCTCCCGCGCCAGGATCGATGGACGAAGCCGCGTCGGCTGCGGGCGCGGGCGTGTGCGGCGCCGCCGGCGAGAGGATCGAACCGTAGGGATTGGCGGGTCGACGATGGCGGCCGTCGCAGACCGGCGGATCGGCGGTCCGGAAGGTGGCGCAGGCGGACACGGCCTGGACCGCCAGGGTGATCGATACGACGCGGGACAATGTTCGAAGAAAGGGCATCAGCGGGCTCCTGTGGGACGGATGGATCCGCCGCCGCGCGGCGGTTGACGGCTGGCCTCGAGAGGGCCCCGCGCGACGGCGCTGGGGCTGGATCCCAGGGAGGCGGCGTTGGCGAAGTCGGCGAGCCCGGCGCTGGCGCCGCCGGCGATGCCGGCCGCGATCGCGGGTGTCTGCAGGAAGAAGATCGCGCCGAGCAGGCAGAGGGCGATGAAGATCAGGCCGCCGACCATCGGGTCGCCGCCCTCGATCGCGCCCCACTGATCCCGGACCAGCGACAGGACGAGCTGGAAGATGGTGATGATCAGGGCGAACAGGACCAGGTAGTTCACTGCCTGGGACAGCCAGCCGAAGAAGAAGCGCCGCGTCGCGTCGAACAGGGCGCAGGCGATGAATATGGGGCCCAGCGTGACCAGAAGGGCCAGCGCCAGTTTGGCGACAAGAACAACGCCGAAACCGAGCGCGCAGGCCAGGGCGCCGACGATGAAGACGACCGCGGCGACGATCCAGGGCGACGGGTCGAAGGCCGATCCTTCGCTGCCGATCTTCTCTCCGAGATAGCCGGCGTAGGCGAGGAACTGGTCGAAGGCCGCGCCGACGTTCGGCGTCTCCGCACCGCTGATGGCCCGCGTCAGAAGGTTCGGCAGGTCGCGGAACAGCGGCTCGGTGACGAAGTCCGAATAGGCCGGGGTGGTGGCCAGCACATAGATGAACAGCAGTTTGATCGCGCGGATCGCGAAATCCATGACCGGTTCGCTGATGGCGCCCCGGAAGATCGCGAAGCCATAGAGGACGATGTAGAGGACCAGGGCGATGCGCAGCGGGCCTTCGACCTCGGCGATCACCGCGCCCAGCCGGTCCCCGAGGAAGGCGCTCAGACGTTCGTCGAGGAAGACATAGGCCGACTCGAAGACCCGAAACGACATGGCGACCTCCTAGAAACCCTGCCGGTAGGCGGCCATGCGGTCGGCACGCCGGACCTCGGCGAGACGCGCCTGGGCGGCGTCACAGCCGTGCCGGCGGGCGCCGCGTTCGCAGTCCACGACGGCCGCCTCGAGCGCGGCGCGATCCAGGCGCGGCTCACCCCTGGGCGCTTCCGGCTCGCCGCAACCCGCCAGCAGGCCGAGCAAGACCAGGGCGGCTTTCACTGAAAAGCCTGACGGTAGGCGTCCATGCGGGCCGACCGGTCCGCGGCTATCCGCTCCCGCGCCCGCTGGTCTTCGAGGCGGGCTTCGGCGGCCTGGGTCAGGGCCAGGCCCTGCAGCCGGACCTGTTCGTTCTGGATCAGGGCCTGTTCCGCCGCGAGCCGGGCGTTCAGGTCCATCACGGCCCGCGCGTTCGGCGCGGTGTCGAGGGCGCGACGCAGCGTCTCCAGGCCTTCGAGACGATCGGTCGCCGACCGGTCGACGGCCTCGCCGATCGCCAGATCACGGGCGGTCCGCGCGCCTGACCGCTCCAGGGCGTCGGCGGCGGCGGACGGCGCAGCCGGCGTATAGACGCGGGTCTCGCGGCGGATCGTGTCGGCCCGCTCGGCCAGTTCGCCGAGCGCAGACAGGTCCCCGTCGGCGGCCGACCGCAGGGTAGCCATGTCGGGCAGGGGATTGCGGATCTCGGGGAGGCCCAGCCGTTCAGCGATCGCATTGACGTTGGACAGGTCGTTGAGGCTGGCGAACAACTCCTGGCCCTGCTGGACCTGGGCTTTCAGGCTGTCGAGCTGTTCGATGGCAGTGCGCGCATCCTTGACCATCTGGGCGAAGGACGTCGGGTCGTAAACAACCTGCTGGGCGCGGGCCGGAACGGCCGTCATCGCGGCCAGGGCGACGGCGATCGAAAGAATGGAGCGTCTCATGTTAGTCTCCTCTGGGAATGGAAGGGGCCCCGCCAGTCGGCGTAGTCGTCCCCGGTCTCGGCTCTCAGCCGGTCGAGAAGGGCGACGGTTTCCGATCGTCCGGACAGGACGGCCAGCGCGTCATCCAGCCCCTCGAGGTCAAGCTCCACGACCACGCTGTCGTGACCCTGTTTGACCAGGAAGCGATGAGACTCCGGCGTCAGCTCGTCCCGGATCAGTCGGAACTCCTCCTCGCTCAGGCCGAAGCCTTCGACATAGTCGCGGGCCTGGCCGTGGGCGTTCGGCAGGAAGATCTTGGTCGCGCACTGTTCGAGGATGGTGTGGGCGATCGGTGAGCGCAGCGCGTCGGCCGGGGACTGGGTGCCGAACACCATCAGGGCGTTCTGCTTGCGCCAGGTCTTCAGGCCGTCCTGGGCCAGGTCGGTGAAGGCGGCGTCGCCCAAGACCTTCCAGAACTCGTCGATGTCGAGGACGAGCCGGCGCCCATCCACCCGCTGGGCGATCCGGTGAAAGAGGTAGAGCATCATCGGCGTGCGGACCTCGGGGTGGTCCAGCACATCGGTCATGTCGAAACCCGCGAAGCGGGCGTCGAGCGACAGGGCGTCGTCGTCGCCGTCCAGAGCCCAGCCGAGCGGCCCGCCCCGGACCCAGCGTTCCAGCCGCGCCCCCACGCCGCCCACGTCCGATTGACCGAGCAGGCTGCGCAGGGCCGAAAGCGAGCGTCGCTCGCGCGGGAGGGCCTCAAGCGCAGCGACGGCTTCGTCGATGACGCGTGCTTCCGGTACCGACAGGGTCTCGTTCGGTCGGGCGACCAGGGTCCGCACCAGTCGGCTGAGGAAGGCGCGATTGGCGGGTGACGGCTCCAATGCCTTGAAGGGCGCGAACCCCGTGGGCACGCCGTTGCGCAGGGCCAGATAGGTCCCGCCGCAGGCCCGAACGAAGATCTCGGCGCCCCGGTCCTTGTCGATGAACAGCTGCTGGGCGTCGAACCGCTCCAGCTGCGCCAGCATGAAGTTCTGGACGACCGTCTTGCCCGACCCGGAGGGGCCGCAGATGAAGGTGTGGCCGAGATCGCCGACGTGGAAGTTGAAGTAGAAAGGGGATCCGGCTGTGGTGCGCAGCGTCGCCACAGCCGGTCCCCAGTGATTGCCGTGGGGCTTTCCGACGGGATAGGCGTGGAAAGGCGCGAGGGCGGCGAAGTTGCGTGAAGTGATCGCGGCCGGACGCGTGCGCCGCGCGAAGCCGCCGGGGAACTGGGACCAGAAGGCGGCCTCGAGGCCGAGGTCCTCGCGGGCGACGACCAGGCCGGAGTCGGCCAGATGCGCCCGCGCCTTCGAAAGGTGGTCGGCCAGGGCGGCGGGCGTGTCGCCGTAGACCAGGACGGACGCCTGGTGTTCGCCGAGCACGAACCGGTTGCTGACCAGATCGTCCAGCGCGTCCGAAAGGCCGTCGATCTGCGAAGCGGCGCGGTCACGCGCGGAGACCATCTGGTTCTGCTTGCGCTCCATCACCGATCGCCCGGCCGCCTTGGACAGGAAGGCGAAGGACTGGGTCATGACGAACCCGAAAGGCGCGCTCAGCAGCGCGTTCCACAGTCCGGGCCGGGTCGAGGCCGGATATTCCTTGATGGCGAGGACGCCCGCGTAACGGCCTGCGTCGACGTCCCGAAGCTCCAGGCTTTCGCGTCCGAAGATGACCCGCACCGTATGAACCGCGGATCCGAGATGGCCGTAGACGATGGGGACGCGTCCCGGCCGGCCGGTGAGGACGAGCCGAACCAGCTCCATCGGTTCGGAGCACCAGATGTCTCCGTGTTGGTACAGGCCAAGGCGGCGCGGCGCATAGCGGCCGAGATACTGCTCAAGATCGCGCGCGGCGTCCTCGAGCCGCTTGATCTGTTCCGGGGCGACCTCCGTGTCCTGACGGCGGGCTGTCTGCAGGCGACGCATGAGCGCCGCCGCGCGATCACCGGGATCACGGCCGGGATGGAGCACCAGGGTGACAAAGAGTTCGTTGACGAACAGCCGCCGGCCTCCGAGCCGCGCCTCGTAGGCTTGGCTCAGATCGCGTGCGAAGTCGGAGCGGAACCCGCCCATGACCTCGGGCAGGACCTCGCGTCGGACGATGTGGTGCCAGATCGCCAACCGGTCGTCGGCCAGGTTGCGCCAGGTCTGGTTGAGCTTGACGTGCCAGTCGTTCAGATCGCGCGGGTCGGCGGTCTCGAACGCCGCGCCCTGCAGCTGGAAGGCGATCATCAGCGCCCCGCTATCGAGCGTGACGATGTGGTCCGAGGCGTGGCGCGCATAGGGCAGGCCGGCCAGGGCGTCGCCCTCCCTGCGCAGGCGCGACGGCGAGAGACGGAGCTCACCCACGGACCAACTCCCTTGCGCTGTAGCGCCGGACAAGGGGGAGGGGTGTCGCCGAGCTGCCGCCCCACAGGGCGCCGTTGCGGGACCGGCCCTTGGTGTCGACGAAGACCAGCAGAAGCCGGAAGGCGTTGTGGTCCACCTTGCAGATCGCGCGAAAGACCAGATGCAGGGCCGGCGCGATCAGCAGATAGAGCAGGCTGCCGCCGACGAGAAAGGCCAGGCCGGAGATCATGACGTTGACGCCCATGGCCTCCATGGGCACGCCCAGGATTATCGCCGGCCGGGTGCAGGCCAGGAAGAGGGGCTCTTCGATCAGTCGTTCCTCAGCCATGGTCCGCCCCGCTCAGGACCAGGGCGGCTTTCGCCACGGCGAGACCGACCAGACCGCCGCCCAGAGCCTGGGCGAAGCGTGCCGGCGAGATCAGCCGGACCCCGAGCATCAGCGTCAGCGCCAGCCCGCCGGCGATCCCCGCGACGATCAGACAGGCGTCGGCCCGGGCCATCAGGCGCCGCCCGTGATCAGGCCGACGATCTCGGCGGCGCCGAAGACCACGACGATGCCGAGAATGACGATGGCGGCGCGCCGCAGATCGAACAGACCGAACATCCACAGGATGCCGACGATGACGACCGCCAGGATGGCCAACAGCCTGGCGGTGTTGCCGGTCAGCATGTCGACGACATTCTGCAGCAGGCCCTCGACATTGGCCGAGGCGAAGGCGGGCTGCACCGACATCAGGGTTGTCGCCAGGGCGATCGCTCCGACCGCGCATTGGCGGCGTCGAATGGGGGACAGGGTCACGGGTTGACGCTCCAGGTTTGGGTCTGTGAGGCGGGGGCGAAGAGGACGATCGCGCTGGCGGTGGCGCGCGCGAACACGTCCCAGGCGGCGGGTGGCGCGACGGGGTCTGGCGCCACCTGATCGGGCAGTGACCCTGATGCGGCTTCGGATAGCGGCGGCGCGGAGACGGCCAGGCCCAGGCGCGCCGCGGACGCTTCCACGCGCGCGACATAGCCGTTGCGAAAGCCGCGATCGGGATGGCCGGTGTTGTATCGGGACAGGGCCACGCGCAGGGCCTGTTGGCGGTCAAAGGCCGTCGATGCGGGATCGAAGCCGGCGCGCAGCACGGTCCCTGCCGCGGTCAGGTTGCGGCAGGGGTCGAAGGCGTCCTCTACCGTCAGACGCAGCCATCCGAGATTGCTCGAGTTGATTTGCGCGAGACCGAGATCGATGTTGGCGCCCGAGACGATCAGGCGGCGCGCGACCCGTGCCGCTTCCTCGCGAGTCCTGGGCTGACGCACGGCGACGCCGCGATTGACGCCGATCGCCAGGGGATTGAAGCGGCTCTCCGTATGGGCGATCGCGGCCAGGGTCTGCGGCGAGACGCCGGGCGCGCACTGGGCGGAAAGGGCGAGGACGAGTGCGAGATCGAGCAAGGCAGGGCTCCATTACGAGCCGTCAGCAGACCCCATCGGCAGCGCCCAATCGATCCGTCAGGGCGCCACCGCAGACCTACGGGGCGAAGGTGCGCGGCTCGCTTTCGCGGCGGTCGTCCCCGACAAGCCGGGCTACGGCCTGGACGCGGGTTCTGACACCCAGCGTCCTGCAGGCGAGCAGGATATGATCGTCGACCGTGCGGGAGGAGAGGCTGAGGCGACGTCCGATCTCGCGGGACGGTAGGCCTTGGGCGGCGAGGCGCAGGCAGTCCGACTGCCGTTCAGACAGGCGGGCTGCGAGCGCGAGACGACCTCCACCGGACGATCTGGAAAGCGACTGGGTCATGGGACTCAAGCCAGACCCGGTTTCGAACTTGCGGCAATACCGCAAGGTTCACGCAGCGAACTTACGGTGTGAGACGAACCCCGGTCACTCGTCCTCTTCCTTCGAGGGCGTGACCAGCCGTCCGATCCGATCATCGAGCCAGGCCTTGGCCGCGTCATCACGTCTCACGGCCTGCATTCCAAGGTCCTTCAGGGTGCGCGTGAAGGCGTTGATGATGGAGCGCGTGTCGAGTTCCATGATCGCATCGCCCACGTCCTCGTCGAACTCCTGGGTGACGACCCGCAGCGCGAGCATCGCCTTGTTGTCCGCGCAGCGAACGGCGAACTCGGGGGAGCCGAGCGCCATACAGTCGATAATGGCGTAGGGATCACTGTCCGTGGCCTCGGCGAACCGGTGGATCCGCTCGAGATTGATCTTTCCCTTCCCGGCCTCGAAGTGTTCGTACGACCGCTTGGCCATGCCCATGGCGTCGGCCACTTCGGCGGGCTTCATCCGTCGATGCAGACGGATCAACCGCAGGGCCGCAGCCAGGATTTCGTTCTGAGAGCGGGGACGATCGCTTTCCATCAGCTCGGCTGCCTCGGGTTGTGGAGGGCAACGCGATTCTCGACGCCGTACTCCCGGTGGTTGAAAAATGCGTCAGTTGAGCATCAAATGGAAGACGGGAAGCTCACGGTGTCCCGAGTCTTGCGGAAAGTGCGCAAAGAACATGCAGTTCTCGAATGGAAACTAAAAAACGCATTGCCGCTACTGGTCAGTTCGCGGCTTTCCGCGCTTCGTACGGTCGCTCCGGAAGCGCGGCTTCGCGCGGGGCGCCGGGAACCGTATCCTGATGCGCGAACGCGATCAGTTCGCGGTCGCCCACAGCGCCCTTGCTGGTTATGCCGCAGCGGGTCGGTTCGGTTGGGGGCGTCCTCTGGTCGCAACCAGTCTTGCGAACGAACTCGGTCTCAGTCCAACGCCTGTACGCGAGGCGCTGGCCCACCTCGCTGGCGAGGGCATTATCGAGCATCGGCCAGGACGAGGCTACTTCGCCCCGAGCCTCACCGCCTCTGATATCATTGGCCTTTACGATCTTCATCACCAGTTCCTGCGGTGGGGCTCCGAAGAGGGCTTTGCGCCCCAAGCGCCGACGGCGGACCCGCCGACGGATCCGGTCCTGCGGGTCGAGCTCGTGTTCGATCAACTCGCGCAGCATGGGGGGAACAGCGCCGTCTTCGAAGCCTATCGGCGGGTCTCTGCGCAGCTCAGACCGATCCGCAGGGTTGAAGCGGTCCTGCACAATACTGGATTGGACATTGCGCTCGAAATTGAACGCCTCCGGTCAGAGGGCGGGAGCGGGGAGTTGGCGGCTGCGCTCTACGAGTATCATGCGGGTCGATTCGCCCTTTCTTCGGCCTTGGAGAAGGTGATGCGTCAGTCTGTGTGAAGTATATTCCAAATATAGTTTGAAAATACGACAGCGTACGCGCCTCCTGACGGCGTCGGGCAATCCCGCCCGGCATAGGAGGCAATCACCATGCTGAAGAACCTGACGCGTCTGATCTCCCTGGGGTCGGCCGCCCATCACACCCGCGCCGAAGTCGGCGTCGAGAAGCCCGAACTGAATCCGATCCAGTATTACGACGAGGCCGGATCGGGCCTGCTCCGGCTCGGCTCCGCCGCGGACCAGACTCGGGCGGACTCGCCGGACGGCGAGTTCGAGCTGATCCCGGTCCAGCGTTGGACCATGACCGGCGTGCGTTTCCACTGAACGAAGGGACGTCGGCCCGTCAGGGGCCGGCGTCCTCATCAGGGCGATCTCTCATGATGTTTCTGAAGACCGGCGTGCATGCGGCCGTGATCGACACGGCGCTCGTGATCCTGGATCTCGAGGCCGACAACTATTTCTGTCTGCCAAGCGGCGGCGAGACCGTCGTGCGCCGATCTGACGGCGGAGCTGAAGTCCTGGGCGGTTCGACGCGAGACACCCTCCAGGAGGCGGGACTGCTTCAAGCCCAAGCGCCACCGTTGGTGCGAGCGCTGCCGGCGAAACCCGCGCGGACCGTTATCCACGACCCCGCCGCCGTATCATGGCGCGATATCTACGCGGGTCTCGCCGCCGCGCTCGCGGTGCGGAAGATCCCGGCCGGGTCCGGGATCACCGCCTATTTCTCTGAACCCCCGCTACGACCTGCGGCCGAGCCGGAGGTGCAGCGCGCTGCGACGGCTTTCTGGCGACTGCAGCCCTGGCTCCCGATCGAGGGTGAATGCCTCGTTCGGTCGGCTTTGCTCGTTCATGCCCTGCATCGGCAGGGTCTCCGGGCCGACTGGGTGTTCGGGGTGAGGCTCTTTCCATTCATGGCGCATTGTTGGGTTCAGGTGGGTGACACCTGCCTGAATGATGATGTCGAACGCCTGTCTGCCTACCAGCCCCTGCTGTGCCGATGACGCCCGCTGTCGATGCGCGGGCTTACCTTCTGATCGACAGCAGCCACGCGACGCCAGCCGATCGGGATCGCCTCGATCAAGTCCGCCGGGACCTTCTGGCAGCGGGTTGGCGATCGGCTCTTGTTGTTGACCACATCGAAGTCTTCCTGGGACCCAACGCGATCGTGGCCGTGCGGCAGGTCCATCGCCGCCACATCCAGATCGGAACGTGGCGACCGAGCGACCGATCCTTGTCCTCGATTATTGGCACGAGCCGAACAGCAGGGAGCCTGGGATCGGAGGTCGTTCGATCCGGTTGGGGACGCTATATTCTGGCTTGGCGCGACGACGAAAGCCGTCTCGTTCTTATTCGAGACCCAAGCGGCGCCATCGATTGCGTGTGGTGGCGCAGCGGGGGGCTGAAACTGGCGTCGGATCAGCCTCCAGAGGTTGCGGATGCTCTCCTGCCACCGGAGATCGCGATCGATTGGGAGGTATTGGCGACGCTGTCGAACGATCCCGGACTGCTCAGCGACCGACCTCCGCTCCGAGGCCTGAACGTCGTCACGCCCGGAGATATGGTTCTTCTCGGCGACACCATGGAGCGCCATGCCCTCTGGCGTCCGTCTCGCTTTGTCGGGACCGCGTTTGACGACAGCCCTGACGCACTTCGCACCCTCGTGGATCAGGCGGTGGCCGTCTCTCTCGCACCCCATGAGCGCATCCAGGGAGAGATTTCCGGCGGGCTCGATTCCGCCATCGTTTCGGGAAGCGTCGCGGCCGCGGGGCTGGGCGCGCGCGCGCGCTTCGTCAACTATTTCGCTGATTGGAACGAGGGTGATGAACGAGCTTACGCACTGGCGGCGGCCGAGAAATCAGGACTGCGCCTCGAGGCGGCCAGAAAGCCCGTTGCAGCCATCACCGAAGCGCTTCTGCGCCCGCTGGGTGAAGGCATTCGCCCCGCACTGCATGGCGTCGACGTGGCCTATGATCGCGACGTCGCCCGACGCCTCCGCAAGGGGCGCGCCACCGCCCTCGTGACGGGGCAGGGCGGGGACGCAGTCTTCTATCAGGCGCCAGAGCCCCGCATCGTGGTGGACCGCCGGCGCCGCGAAGGGCTGGCCGGGTTCCGCCCGCGCTACTGGGGCGATATGGCCAGGTGGACCCGCCATTCCGCCTGGACGCTTGCGCGTCTGGCCCTTTGGCCTCCGCCCCGAAAGCCTTCGGCCGCGCCGCTCCATCCCTGGCTGGGAGATGCCGCAGATCTTCCGCCGGGGAAGTATGGACAGGTGCACCGTCTCGCCAACTGCCAGCTTTTCTGGAGCGATTGTTTGCGCGCGAGAGCCGCCGACCTGATCCATCCCCTGCTCAGTCAGCCCGTGATGGAGCATTGCCTCGCGATCCCCGCCGATCGCCTGACGTTGGGTCCGAGAGACCGCGGCCTTGCGCGCAAAGCCTTCGCGGGCCGTTTACCGCCGTCCATCGCCCAGCGTCGTGACAAGGGTGATCTGGGCCGGTTCTACGGACACGTCGTCCAGCGCAGCCTTCCGGACCTGCGTCCCCTCCTGATGGACGGGCTTATGGTCGAGCATCGGTTGTTCGATCGGGTGGAGCTCGGTCGGGATCTGGAGCCGGAACGTCTCTTATGGAGTCCCGGCGCCAACCGGCCCTTGCTGCTCGGGGTGCTCGAGGTCTGGGCGCGGCGCTGGACGCAGCGGCTCGAGGCGCGCTGGCGGACCGAGATATCGAGCCAGCCAATCCAGGATGCGCGCGTGTAGGTCCCTGACATTGCCGGGGCTCTCATAGACATGACCCTCGCCATAGTAGGTCACCAAGGCCGCTTCGCGGTTCAGTCGATAGAGTGCGCTGAACAGCGCGCCCATGCGGGCGTTCTCCTGATCGCCCTCAGCGAGAAGCGTGGGGCTTCTCAGACGTTCGACGCTGAAGAGAGGGCTCTGGGCGACGTAGTTCTCCGGGGAGGTCGAGAAGGCGCCGAACCGCCCTTGGCCCGTCTCGCCCCATCCGGCCATCTGTCCGACCGGAACGCCCTCGTCCGGGGACACGCGGAAGAAGGGCGGCAGTTCCATCGAGCGCGTCAGCTCCGGATAGCCGCTGGTGGCGATCACTGCCTTGAAGCGGTCCGACTGAGTCGCAGCGCGCAGGCTCGAATAGGCGCCGTAACTGTGGCCTGTCACGGCGACCCGGTCCGGATCGATCAGTCCCCGACGGCCGGCCTCGTCAACGATGGCGAAGATGCGGTCAGCGAGATCGTCCATTCGAGGTCCGGACGCTGGGTGGGGCAGATTGGCGATGAGAACGGCATAGCCTGCCCCGGCGATCACCGATGGATTGTTTTGCGGATTCCTGGACCCGGGCAGGATCGTCGCCGGCGGCGCCGACAGAGCTCTGCCGGGATAGATCTGGACCACGACAGGCGGGCGCTCGCCAACCGGCATGTTTGGAGGAAGCAGGAGCCAGCTCGTCAGGGCCTGACCCTCCGGTCCCAAGTGAGCGACGGGCTCGACGCGACCCCAGTCGATGTCACGCCACGCGGCGTTGACGGTCGTCAGCGTCTGGACCTCACCCAACGTATGAAGGCGTACGGTGGTGACGCCGCGTTCGTCCAGGCCGGTCGTCACGATCCCGGCCGGGAGCACCGCCAGAGGACGCTCACCCTCTGGAATGGGAGAAACACAGACCGGAGGCGACGGCGCCGCGGTGTGGATACAGGCCCCGTCAATAACCTTTCCCTGCCCAAGAAGAACGGGATCGGGGTTCCATTGCGCGGGATTGGCGCCGTCGGACATCTGCCCCAGGTCCACCAGCCGGCCCGAAACAGCCTTGGCCCCGTTGAGGGCGTAGAGCCCGTCGCGGCGCTGAATTACGGTCTGGCCCTCGAAGCGAGCGATCCGTTCACCGGACTCCTTGACCGGGAAGCGGGCCCCGTCATCCCGTCGCCAATGGCGGTTCTGATCGGTTTCGCCGACCTGCATCAGGGGCCGCGCACCGTCCCAGCTTCCCAGAGGGATGGCGACGCCGTCCCAGGTCCTCTGCAGCCAAGGACGGTCCGTGCCCGTGTCGAGCCTTGTGGCCCGTCCGTCGCGACCGATGAGCCAGTAGCGACCGCCCTCATCAAAGTCCGCCGATGCGGATGGGCGGCCGTAGGCGAGCAGGCGCGAGGAATCCGGGGCCCAGGACATCAGATACATGGCGAGGTCCTCGTCCGGCAGCGGATCGGCCACAGCGCCGCTGTCGAGATCAATCACCGCGAGACGCCGACGACGAATGGGATCCCCGACCAAGAGGGGTCGATCCGGGGTGGGCTGGATGTCCTCGGCGTTGCGAAGGGCGGCGAGACGGCGTCCATCCGGCGACAGCGCCAGATCGAACCATTCGCCCTGCGCCAGAACGCGCTGGCTGCCGGTCTGGGCGTTGACGAGGATAAGGCTGGAGGGCAGGGCTTGAGCGCGAGCATCGCGCGTCGCGCCACTGGGGATGTAAACGCCGCTCGAGGCATGACCGGAGGCCGCGTTCCGCCAAAGGCTTTCAATCCTGTCCTGGGTCTGGAACCCGACCCGCATCTGGATCGGGAAATCGTCAAGCGGCCGAGCAATGACGGCGACTTCGGTCTCTGATCTCCAGGCGATGGAGCGCCCGAACTGGCTCTGTTCCGGCGTGATCGAGAGCCACTGAACGGCGCCGCTCGCCAAGGTGAGGATACCCAGTCGGTAGGTGGCCTCGGTGACCTTGACCACCACCATCCGCGCGCCGCTCGGCGAGAAGGGGCCCGCGAGATAACCGACGTCGTGACCCGCCGCTGCAAACCGCCGCGGCGGCGACGTTCTGTCCGCCGCGTGGATCTCCAGTTCGGTCAACAGCGCGTAGGTCATGGTCTGGAAGCGATAGGTCGCAGCCTGGTCGTGGGCGGCCTGTCGCTCCACGACCACCCAGCGGCCATCGGGGCTGGCCCGGACCTGACCGACACCCTCCCGTTTAATCAGATCCTCCACTCCGAACCGATGGGTCTGAGCGGACGCCGGACAGACTCCGGCCAGGCTCGCCGCGAGGGCAAGCATCAACGGAAGCTGTCGCATCACCAGGCCTTGGTCAGCTGCAGCGAGATGAACCGGCCGAGCACGTTCGCGTTGGCCGCGTCGTAGGCGATCCCCTCCGGGGCGTCGTAGAACGGCGGATCGCGGTCAAAGAGATTCTGGACGGTCAGCGACACGGCGGTTCCGTCGAGCAAACCCCCGGCCGGTGCGAAGCGCACCAACACGTCGCCTGTGGACCAGGAGCCGATACGGCGACCGGTGAGGTCCGCATAATCCCCCACGTGGTTGAGCGAGGGCGACACCGTCCAGGGGCCGCGGGACCAGCTCGCTGACGCTCGTCCCCGCAGGCCGACCGGGAAGTTGGGGCGATCAAGCTGGGACACCGTCGGTGAGGTTGGTGTTGGCTGGGCGTCGAAACGCTCCAGCCAGGTCAGGTTAACGTCGAGATCGAAGGCGTTGTCCGCGAGATTGAAGCCGTAGCCGGCTGAGAGATCGAGGCCCTCCACCTGAACTTTGGCGGTGTTCACATAGCGGGCGTCCACGATCGCCCCATAGGAGGTCGCGGGGAACAGGTCGCGCAGGTTTGTGGTCGGCAGATCGAGAATGGCTTGGACGGCTGCGCGATCGGCGGCGTTGTTCACCGGATCAAGGGTGCGAACAAACGGGGCCAGCGAAGGATCTGAAAGGGCGGTGAGAATACTTTCGAGCGCGGGCTGACCGATGCGGTTGTCAAAGTCGGTCCGGAAGACGTTTGCGCCCAGTCTCAAACCAGGCAACCCAGTGGGCTTGATCTCAAAGCCCGCGGTCCATGTGTCCGCTTCCTCGGGCTCGAGGTTGGGATTGCCGCCGTAGAGGATCATCGACAGAATCTGCAGCGATCCACGCGGTAGAATGGATGGACTGGCGCTCGCCGCGTCGTTCAGTTCGCGCAGGGCAGGGGCCCGGAAGGAGCGACCGTAGTTTGCCCGGAGAAGGAGGCCTTCGGTCGGCTCCCACAGGACGCCGGCTTTCGGGCTCGTCGTCTGACCGATGTCACCATAATCTTCGAAGCGCGCTGCCAACGACAGATCCAGCCGGTGAAGGCCGGGAAGGGCGTTGGTCTCGCCGAACAAGGGGACACGCAACTCCGCAAAGGCAGCGCTGACATCGCGTTCGGTTTTCGTGCGAGCCCCGACGGTCGGAGCGGCGCCCGAGGAAAAGTTGGTGACCTGACGTTCGAAGGTTTCTCTTCGGAAGTTCAGCCCGGCTGCGAGCCGAAGCGGCCCTCCGGGCAGCGTCATGACTGTGCCGCCGATCTGCAGATTGGCAGAGAGATTTCCGGTCTGGCTTTGGTTTCGGGTGTAGCCGGCGCTGATGAAGTCCAGGATGGTCGCGCTGTTGGACGCGCCGCTTCCGAAGGGGTTGAAAAAGCCGTCGCGCGCCGTGCTGAAGGAGGTGGCGGGGCTGTCCGCAACCGCGCCGAGGGCTTCACGCAGATTGGTCGACTGCAAGGCGCCGTCGGAACCGGTATGGGCCTCTTCGCTGCTGTACGAGACGTAGGACTCCAGCCGCCAGTCGCCAAAAAGGTCAGCCGTCCCGCCCAGACTCGCGCCAAGGGATTCGACTTCGCCGAAGACTTTGGGAGGCGCGATCTCGCCCTGGAAGGAATAGGCGATCGTGTGCGAGCTGGCTCCGGTCGGTGACGCAAAATACGGGTTGGCTCGGGTGACTGTCAGCAGGGTGCTGATCGCCGTCGAGACCGTTTCATACTCGCGCATACCCCACCGAGCATCGCCACTGATCTCGAAGCGATCGCCGAAAGACTGGCGGGCGGCGGCATAGGCGCTTTGGCGGGTCTGGCGGGGCAGGATGTTGCTCGTCGCCCTGAAGTTCTCGAGATTGGTCTGCCCGACGCGGAAGTCGGCCGGGAGCAGGCCCACCCCATTCTGGCCATCGGGGATGCTGTACCGGGGAATGTAGCTGCCGGTCGCGGGGTCAAGAACGACGATGTTGCCGGGATTGCTGTAGAAGGAGCGTCGGTCGCTTCCGCCGAGCCAGCGGTGGTCCGCATCGCCGGCTCGCCGACGCTCGGATCCGGCCAGGGCCTCACGGTCATAGTATTCGTAGGTCAGCATCGCCGAGCCGCTCGACCATTGCCGTCCCAGAACCTGAGCGACCTGATATTCGCCGCTCGCGCCGTCGGAGGTGTTTCCGACCCTCACCCGGGTCTCGGCGCCATCATAGTCGTCTCTGAGGATGATATTCACGACGCCGCCGACAGCGTCGGCGCCGTAAAGGGCGGAGGCTCCGTCCAACAGGATATCGACGCGCTCGACTGCGGCGGTGGGGATTGTCGAGACATCGACGAAGTCGCCTTTGGCCCCCGTACCCGCGAGCCTGCGTCCATTGATGAGGACGAGCGTGGCGTCACTGCCCAGACCGCGTAGATTCACGCCATTGGCGTATGTCGAGTTCGTGCCGGAGCGATCGCCGCCGTTTCCCAGTGCGCCTTCGTTCGCCGTGCCGCCGAAATTCTGCGGCAAGCTCGCGAGCAGTTGGGCCACGGTTGCGCGGCCATTCCGATCCATCTCGTCCCGGGTCACCGTAACGACTGGCGAGGGGCCGTCGGCGACCCCCCGGATGAGGCTTCCCGTAACGACTACGTCCTCAATCTCGACAGCGTCGTCTGTCGCGTCCGCCCTTGCGTCCGGATCGTAGACAACCAGGGTATTGGGGCTCGTGCGCCGCGCGCGCAGGCCCGTGCCCTGCAGTAGCGCGGTCAGCGCCTGATCGGTCCGCAGAGCACCGCTGACGCCCGGAGACTGACGGCCGGCTACGAGGTCTGTGGAATAGAGGATTTGCTCGCCGCTCTGCGTGGCGAACAGCGGAAGAGCGGTTTGTAACGGGCCTGCCGGGACCCGGAACTGGACGGCAGGGGATTGCGCTTGGGCGACGACAGGCATTGCCGCCGCGACAGCGAGTGCTCCGAATGCAGACGAACAAAGACCGATACGCATAATAATCCCCCGAAATGGATATCCGCACAGACGCGGTTCGGGGAAGAGACGAAGGGGCGTGGCAAAACCCCTCAGCGCGCGCCCGCATTTTTTGCGGGGGCGTCACGAATGACGATCTGACCGGAAGCCGTGCGGTCGGCGACGACCGGATAGAGCTCGGTCAGCGCGGACACGAAGCCCTCCACATCGCCTGTGTTGAAGGCGCCGCTGACAGCGATATCGGCGATGGCGGGCGCATCCAGGACGACCTTGGACGCGGTGTACCGATTGACCTCGGCCACAGCGGCTTCGACGGTGTCGCCGGCGAAGATGAGGCGGCCGGATGTCCAGCTGGTCTCCGACGCCGCATCCACCGACCGGACGGCTGGACGCGGCGAAGCGGTGACAATCTGCTGGCCCGGGGCCAGGGACCACCGCGGCGTGGCTTGCCCCCGGTCTACGACATCGACCTTGCCTTCGACGAGCGTCACCTGCGCGCCGCCGCCCGCGCGGCGGACGTCAAACCGGGTTCCCACGGCGGTGACGTCGGTCGCGCCGGCGCGAACAACGAAGGGGCGGGCAGGATCGCCCTCCACATCGAAGAAGGCCTGGCCGCTCGCCAGCTCTACAGCACGGCGACGGCCGGTGAGCCTGACGGTGATGCGAGACTCGGTGTCCAGGGTAACCTTTGACCCATCGGCCAGGACGACGATCCGCCGTTCGCCCAGCCCGGTTTCATAGGACAGAGGACGGGCAGACCACATTGTCACGCCGACAACCACGGCGGCGACGGCCGCCACGGCGCCGATCGGTAAAAGGCCTTTGGCGAGGCGGCCCTGCAGTTTGCGCGAGGCGTCGGCGCGTGCGCGGGCCCCTGCAGTCAAGGCGGCGATATCGGCGTCGCCCTTGAGGCTCCCGGCCGCCTCCCACATCGTTTCTATCCGGGCATAGGCTTCAGCGTTCGCAGGAGTGCGGCGCCATTGACTGAAAGCAGTGATGTCCGAAGCCGCCACCCGCTTCTGGTTGAGGGTGGCGAACCACGACGCGGCCTCGCGTCGTCTTACGTCCAGGTCATTATCGGCAGTCATCGTTCGTGCCTTAGACGTCCAGTTGGGCCATGCAGTGCTCAACAGCCTTGGCCATCCGCCGTTCAACCGTAGCCAGGCTGATCCCGTGGGCCAGAGCAATCTCCGGATATGTCATACCGTCAAACCGGCTCAAGACGAAGACGTCCCGATACAGCGGCGGCATGGTCAGGAGAACCTGCTTGAGGTGAAGCCGGTCGACAGGCGCGTCGGCCGCTGTGACCCACATAGGAATCGCCCCCTGCATCGCCCGGTCCCGCAGCGCCATCCGGCGTCGCTCGTCGCGAACCAGGTTTAGCGCGACGCGAAGAAGCAGAGCCTTGGGGTGGCGGATATCTTCGAGGAGATAGGGAGCCAGGCGAAGATAGGTTTCCTGCACCACATCGGCGGCTTCATCGGCGCCCACACGTCCGCGCAGCCGTCTTCCCAACCACCCCGAATAGCGTCGGTAGAGCCCATTCAGGCTCGCCGCAGCGCCCGGATCCATCTCCTTCACATCGCTCAAGGCGACCTCCCGCCGGTTTTCAGGAGGCAGGAATCCGAGAGCGCGCCCGCCTCGACCGGGCGCACACAGGGGTGCGCCGCGGTCACCAGCGGACGGACGCCGCGCGTCGAGGCGCGGTCGTAAAGATTGAGCTTCGCACAGGGGATTCCCGGCCCCTGTCGACGCAAGCGCCGACGGCCGACAATGAATCAAAGCGAGTCCCGGTGCAAGGCGGAGGGGTCGGGCGAGGAATCCTCTGCGAAGAGGCCCGCTACTTCAGGGTGAAACGCCGCCTCCGCCGCTGACGGACCCCGGCTCAAGTTGCGCCCGTATCTGACGGCGCCCGACGCCGGACTGTGTAAGCGGTCGCCAAAGCAGGGGCAATCAGTCTCTGGCGCTGGCTTCGATCCTGAGGGGCGGCGGGTCCGACGTCGATTCTCCGCAACTTTCTTGCGGAGAATGCGCAACTCCCCTGTGTTGCTCGTGGCCGCTGGTCCGTTCAGCCTTCACCGGTCAATCGCGAGTGAAATCATGGCTCCGAACCTCCAACCGAATGTCGGCTCTCGAGTATTCGCCTTGAGCCCGCGAGAGCTGGAGTGCCTGTTGTGGGTCAGTCGCGGCAAGAGTTCGGGAGATATCGGCGCCATACTCGGATTGTCGCCGCGCACGGTCGACAGCTACCTTGAGAAGGTGTGCTCGAAGCTGCGCGTGCGCACCCGGATAGAGGCCGTCGCGGTCGGGGTGGGGGCTGGGGTTATCGAACCGGAGTGACATCGTTGGTCACACGCGATACGCGAGTTTTCCGATGAGAATCGGAGCATGATTGCGCGCCTGAACGGTGATCAGGTCGCTTATGCCCGGAGACGTCGTCCAAGCTTTCGCCGGGGAGATCGCATCACGCGATGTGCGTCGCCTCGAATCCTATCTGTCGGAGCAGGTCGCGGCCCAGTTCGACATCGCGGGCGAACTCGTCGGACGTACAGCGCTTCTCGGCTTCTGGCGTCGGCTTTTCCAAAGCTATTCTCTGTTCGAACTTCACATCCTCAAGTCCGTCACCCAGGGCGAGTTGGTCATCGCCGAAAGCCTCTATCTGCTGGCCGCGAACCGTGGCCTCGTCATGAACGTCCGCGTCATCAACGTTTTCGAGGTTGAGAAGGGCGTGATCACTCGGTGGCGCGATCACGCCGATCTGGCCGAGGTGCCTCTGGCGGAGAAGGATCGTTGGCGTCGCCTCAGCGCCGCCCGTTGGTGAGGAGGGGAGGGGGCGGGCCGGGAACTTCTGTGTGAAGCTCGACGTCTTCACCCGTGATCGCCGCCGACGCAGAACGTCCCCTGGCTCAAGATCAAAGGCTATCCGGTCGAGGCCCGCCGGGGACCATCTTAGCCGGAGTAGGAACCAAGCCAAACCCTTGAGTGCGGTGCGCGCGCCAGAGCTTGCGGGCGTGCGCCGACGCCGCTCGAACGCCGCCAGTGATCGGTCCACCCTCTGACCCGCGGAACGCAGGACGAGGCTTGACAGGCCGGGGCGTTCGCGCCCGTTAGGGGGGGGGGCAGTGCGAAGTCAGGATCCGGGATGAACACGTCTGAACTTCGCGACGGCCTCGAAGCCCGACAGGTCTGGATCTATTTCGCCGCCGTGATCGTCGCGACGGCCATTGGGTTCGTGATCCCGGGCACGGCGGTGCTGGAATCGGCGATCAATCCGGCGCTGGCCCTGATGCTGTTCGTCACCTTCCTGCAGGTGCCCGTCGCCGCCCTCGGCCGGGCGCTTCAGGAATTGCGGTTCATGGGCGCCTTGCTGGCCGTGAACTTCATCGCCGTGCCTCTGCTTGTCCTGGGCCTGGTGCAGTTCCTGCCGGCCGATCCCCTGATCCGTCTCGGCGTGCTGATGGTGCTGCTCTGTCCCTGCATCGACTATGTCGTGACCTTCGCTCATCTGGGTCGAGCGGATGCCCGGTTGCTCCTGGCCTCGACACCGGTGCTGCTGATTGCCCAGATGGCGCTCTTGCCCATCTATCTGCGTCTGTTCCTCGGCGCCGAGGCGGCGGCCTATGTGCAGCCAGGTCCGTTCATCCACGCCTTCGTCTGGCTGATCGCCATCCCGTTCGTTCTGGCGGCGCTGGTCCAGACCTGGGCGGCCCGCAGCAAAACGGGCGAGCGAGTCTCGTCTGGTCTCGGCCTGGCGCCGGTGCCGGCCACGGCCTTGGTGCTCTTCATCGTCGTCGCCGCGGTCATGCCGCAACTCGGACAGACCCTCGACCGGACCCTGAGTGTCGTGCCGGTCTATGTCGCCTTCTCCGTGCTGGCGCCGCTCATCGGATGGGCCGTCTCGCGGCTCGCAGGGCTGACGCCGGAAGCCGGCCGCGCCGTCGCCTTCAGCGCCGGGACCCGCAACTCGCTCGTGGTCCTGCCGCTGGCCCTGGTCGTGCCCGGCGCCATCCCCCTGGTCCCGGCCATCATCGTCACCCAGACTCTGATCGAGCTCCTGGCGGAGTTGGTCTACATCCGCGGCATCCCCGGGCTGGGACGTCGGTCAGCCTGATCAGGGGAACGCTAAAGCTTGATTGTTTCCATAGTTCGACTAATTCAGAACTATGGAAACGGAAGCCTCGATTCTCGCTCTCGCCGCCTTGGCGCAGTCCACGCGGCTGGAGGCGTTTCGTCTCCTCGTGCGCCACGAACCCGGCGGTTTGCCGGCCGGTGAGATCTCGAACCATCTGGCCATCCCGGCCAATACACTGTCGTCCCATCTCGGCGTTCTGACCCGCGCGGGGCTGATCAGGTCGGAGCGGCGCAGCCGCTCGATCATTTACCGGGCCGACCTGGACCGGTTCCGCGAGCTGGTCCTGTTCCTGCTTAAGGACTGCTGCGAGGGGAGGGCGGACCTGTGTCAGCCCTTGCTGGCCGAATTCGCACCCTGCCGCCCCTGAGGATCCCATGGACGTCGTCATCTATCACAACCCCGCCTGCGGGACGTCGCGCAACGCGCTTGAGCTGATCTGCCATGTCGGCATGGAGCCGCACGTCGTCGAGTATCTGAAGACCCCGCCGTCGCGGGCCATGATCGCCTGGCTGGCCGAACGCACCAGCGCGCCGCTGCGCGACCTGTTACGCGAAAAGGGCACGCCCTTCGCCGAACTGGGCCTCGGTGATCCAGGCCTCAGGGACGATCAACTGCTCGACGCGATCGAGGCCCATCCGATACTTCTCAACCGCCCGATCGTCGTCAGTCCCCTGGGCGTTCGACTCTGCCGGCCATCGGAGGCCGTGCTCGATCTTTTGCCCGACGACGATCTCAAACCCTTTACCAAGGAGGACGGCGAGGTCGTCATCGACGCCGCCGGCCAGCGGGTGAAGCGATGATCGACACCCCCGTGACGACTACGTCGCCGCGTCGCCTGTCCTTCCTCGACCGCTGGCTGACGCTGTGGATCTTCGTGGCCATGGGTCTCGGCGTGGCTCTGGGGACGCTGGCGCCGGGTCTGCCCGCCTGGATCAATAGCCTCTCGATCGGCACGACCAACATCCCAATCGCCGTCGGTCTCATCCTGATGATGTACCCGCCGCTGGCCAGGGTCCGGTACGAGGCGCTGCCGCGTGTCTTCGCCGACAAGCGGGTGCTGGCCCTGTCGCTGTTCCAGAATTGGGTGCTGGGCCCGGTGCTGATGTTCGCGCTGGCGGTGATCTTTCTGCGCGATCAGCCGGAATACATGACCGGCGTCATCCTGATCGGACTGGCGCGCTGCATCGCCATGGTGCTGGTGTGGAACCAGCTGGCGCGGGGCGATAACCAGTATGACGCCGGTCTCGTCGCCTTCAACTCGATCTTCCAGATCCTGTTCTTCAGCCTCTACGCCTGGATCTTCCTCACCGTCCTGCCGCCCCTGTTCGGCCTGCAGGGCAGTGTGGTGGACGTCAGCGTCTGGACCATCGCCGGGGCGGTCCTGGTCTACCTCGGTCTTCCCTTCCTGGCCGGCTTCCTGACCCGTCGCAGCCTGATCGCCCGCCGGGGCGCCGATTGGTACGAGCGGCGCTTTCTGCCGCGCATCGGACCGATCACCCTGATCGCCCTGCTGTTCACCATCGTGGTCATGTTCAGCCTCAAGGGCGGGGAGGTGGTGGCCCTGCCGCTGGACGCCCTGCGCATCGCCATTCCGCTGACGATCTACTTCCTTGTGATGTTCGTGGTCAGCTTCCTCATGGGCAAGCTGATCGAGACCGACTATCCGCGCACCACCGCCCTGGCCTTCACCGCGGCCTCGAACAATTTCGAACTGGCCATTGCCGTCGCCATCGCGGCCTTCGGCCTGACCTCGCCGGTCGCCTTTGCGGCCGTCATCGGTCCCTTGGTCGAGGTGCCGGTGCTGATCCTGCTGGTGTCGGTCGCGCTGTGGATGGGACGCCGCTGGTTCCCGGATACGGCTCCGCCGGCGGACGCGGCCTGATGGTCGTCCTGCATCTCCTGGACGCGGATGACGTCGGCCTGATCGCGGCCCTGCGCGGCGCGGGTCTGCCCGAGCCTGGCGCTGGTCGATACTTCGCCGCCCACGAACACGGCGGCATCGCCGGCTATGTCGGCCTGGAAGGGGAGGGGCAGGATCTCCTGCTGCGCTCCCTGGTCGTGCTCGCCGACCTGAAGGCCCAAGGGATCGGGAGCCGCATACTGACCGCCGTCGAGGCCATGGCGAGCGATCTGGGTAGCGAACGGCTTCACCTGCTCACCACGACGGCCGAGCTATTCTTCGCCCGGCGTGCTTTCGTCTCCGCCGAACGGGCGTCCGCGCCCCTTGCGATCCGGCAAACCCGCGAGTTCGCGGACGTCTGCCCGGCGTCAGCGGCCTATCTCATCAAGGACCTCTGATGACTTTCGCCCGCCTGCGGCCGCTGCCGGATCCGGATCACCTGCCGGCTCTGGATGCAGCCTATCTGTCCGCCGACCCCGCCCGGGGGCTAGGTCCGACCGATCCCGCGCCGCGGATCCTTCTCTTGTATGGATCGCTGCGCGAGCGGTCGTATTCGCGGCTCTGTGTCGAGGAGGCGGCCCGTCTGCTGCAGCGAATGGGATGCGAGACCCGCATCTTCGACCCCTCCGACCTGCCCCTGCCGGGCGCGCCCGGCGACGACGACCACCCGGCGGTGCGCGAGCTGCGCGAGCACGCTTTCTGGTCGGAGGGCATGGTCTGGTGCAGTCCGGAACGGCATGGCCAGGTCTCCGGCCTGATGAAGCTGCAGATCGACCATCTGCCGCTCAGCCTGGGCGGCCTGCGCCCGACCCAGGGCCGCACCCTGGCGGTGATGCAGGTGTCGGGCGGGTCGCAGAGCTTCAACGCCGTCAACACCCTGCGCCTGCTGGGCCGCTGGATGCGGATGATCACCATCCCCAACCAGTCCAGCGTGGCCAAGGCCTTCCAGGAGTTCGACGAGGCCGGCCGGATGAAGCCCTCGGCCTACTATGAGCGGATCGTCGATGTGATGGAGGAATTGGTGCGCTTCACCATCCTCACCCGGCCGCACGCGGCCCAGCTGGTGGACCGCTATTCCGAGCGCAAGGCGGCCGGGATTCCCCTCGACGCCGCCTCCGATCTGTCGGGGATCGTCATCGCGCGCCAGGCGTGACCTCCCCTCGACCACGCGAACACGCCTCGCATTCCTCCCGCCTTAATACGGACCTTGACGCCATGGCCGCGGCGGCCGCCGAGCATCGCGATGGCCGTAACTCGCCAGAAGTGGCGAAAGGCTATTCTCCGGGTGACGTTCTCATCCTGACGAACCTCCAGGCCCTTGCCGCGCTTAGCAAGGGGGACCAGGCGCGGGCCGTCCGGCCGAGAACAGTAATGCCCGAAGCGGAATAGGAGCAGGACGTGCCTCGCAACGCAGCCGATTTCCTGTCGATTTACCAGCAAGGCTTCGTGAGGGTCGCTGCGTGCCGTCCCGTTTGCAGGATCGCGGATCCGGCGTTCAATCTGGAGCAGACCCTGAGGCTCGCCCGTGAGGGGAACGAGGCCGGGACCGCGTTGATGGTTTTCCCGGAGCTCGGCCTGTCGGGCTATTCCATCGACGACCTGTTTCTGCAGCGGGCGTTGCTGGACGAGGTCGAGCGGCAACTCGTGAACCTCGTGGCCGAAAGCCGCGATCTCCACCCGGTCATACTGGTCGGCGCGCCCCTCCGTCGTGAGGGACGGCTGTACAATTGTGCGGTGGCTATCCACCGGGGGCGGATCCTTGGCGTGGTGCCAAAGGGCCATCTGCCCAACTACCGCGAGTTCTATGAAAAGCGATGGTTCGCCTCCGGGCGGGATGTGGAAGGCGAGATTACGATCGGGGGCGAGACCGTTCCATTCGGAATGGATCTGCTGTTCCAGGCCGACGACGTCGATGGCCTGATCTTTCATGTCGAAATTTGCGAGGATGTGTGGGCGCCCGCGCCGCCCAGCGACTTCGCCGCGCTCGCCGGCGCGCTGATTCTGACGAACCTGTCCGCAAGCAACATCGTGGTGGGAAAGGCGGACACGCGGCGAAGACTTTGCGAGCTGCAGTCCGGCCGCTGTTGGGCGGCCTACATCTACTCCGCGGCCGGGTATGGAGAATCGACGACCGACCTGGCCTGGGACGGACAGGCCTGTATCTACGAGCTGGGGGCGCAGCTCGCGGAGACCGAGCGCTTCAGCCTGGGGTCCCAGATGGCCGTCGCGGACATAGACGTGGAACGGCTGCAGCTGGAACGTATGCGTACCGGCACCTTTAACGAGGCCGCGATCGCCAACGGGATGCCCGACCGGCGCTTTCGCCGGGTGACCTTCCATCTTGATCCGCCAGTTCACAACCTCGGCCTGCGACGACGCATCGACCGTTTTCCCTTTGTGCCCAACGATCCCTCCCGCCTCGACCAGGACTGCTACGAGGCGTTCAACATACAGTTGAGCGGGCTGGCCAAGAGGCTTGAGGCGACCGGAACAGCCAAGATCTGCATCGGCGTGTCCGGAGGGCTGGATTCCGCGCACGCCTTGATCGTCGCGGCCAAGGTCTTCGATCTGCTTGGACGTCCGCGCACGGACATTCTCGGGATCACAATGCCCGGCTTCGGCACGAGCGCGAGGACCAAGTCTAACGCCTACGCCTTGATGAACGGGCTCGGCGTGACCGTCGAGGAAATCGACATCAAGCCGCTCGCCCAGCAGATGCTGCAGGACCTGCGCCATCCGTTCGCGAGGGGCGAACCTGTGTACGACACGACGTTCGAGAATGTGCAGGCCGGGCTCCGGACAGATCTCCTGTTCAGGGCCGCCAATCAGCGAAACGGCATGGTGCTCGGCACCGGCAACATGTCCGAGCTTGCGCTTGGCTGGTGCACATACGGCGTTGGCGACCAGATGAGCCACTACAACGTCAACGGCTCGCTCCCGAAAACCCTCATTCAACACCTCGTCCGTTGGACAGCGGCGAACCGCCTGTTCGACCCCGCGGTGTCCGACGTCCTGCTCGACATCCTGGCGACAACGATTTCACCGGAGCTCATCCCGCAGACGGCCGAGGGCGAGTCGCAGAGCACCGAAGGCAAGATCGGCCCCTACGAGCTCCACGACTTCTGGATCTACTATCTCACCCGGTTCGGGCTGCGGCCCTCCAAGATCGCCTTCCTGGCCTTGCACGCCTGGCAGGACGCCGCCGCCGGGAATTGGCCGCCGGGCTTTCCGGACGAGCAAAAGCGGGCCTACCCCATCGGGTCTATTCGCAGCTGGCTGGAGGTGTTCCTGCAGCGCTTTTTCGCCAATCAGTTCAAGCGCTCGGCCCTGCCGAACGGACCCAAGGTCACGACAGGCGGTTCTCTGTCGCCGCGGGGCGACTGGCGCATGCCCTCGGACGCTCATGGCCAGGTCTGGATCGACGAGCTGCATCGCAACGTGCCGGAGGTTCTTGATCCCGCAAGCGACGACATTCCAACGAAAGAGCCCGATGTGCTGCCCGCCGGAGGCAAACCCATCGTCCGATAAGGCCGTCGCCCGGCTGCGAACTCCGGGGTCGGAGGGGCGGTTCAGGAACCGGAAGCCGGCGCCTGCCCATCCGGCGCCCGGCGGGGCGGAAGATTAGGTGAAGGGCTGGCGACCCTAGCCGATGTCCGCCGGCCGCGCGCCCTTCGGCGCCGCATGCCGGGAGAAGCCGACCACGAGGATGGCGATCGTCAGCAGCTGAACGGCGACGCCTTCGACCGTCGGGTAGAGGCCGAGGATTTCGATCCGGGGGATCCAGGCCAGCGGGTGGACATCGAGCCAGCCTGCCTCCTGCAACGCCGCCACCCCCTTCCCGACGAGGACGACCGACAGGATGGCCATGAGGATCGAGCTCAGGGAGAAGAACCGGCCGATCGGCAGGCGCTTGCTGTAGGCCAGCAGGGCCCAGGCCACTATGGCCAGGATGACCACCGCCGTCAGGGCGCCGGCCAGCATGCCGAGGTGGCCGCCTTGGCTCCAGATCGCCGCATAGAAGAGGATGGTCTCGAACACCTCCCGGTAGACCACGACGAAAGACAGCAGGAACAGGAACCAGGCCGACCGTTTCGACAGCGCGTGGGAGAGCTTGTCGCGGATATAGGTCTGCCAGGCGTCGGCGTGCGACTTGCCGTGCATCCAGATGCCCACCGAGACGAGCACGACGGCGGCCAGAAGCGAACCGAACCCTTCGGTCAGTTCCCGGCTGGCACCGCTGATGGAGATGAAGAAGGTCGCGGCCGCCCAGGTGGCCCCGCCGGCGACCAGCGCGGCGACCCAGCCGCCGTGGACGTAGCGCAGCACCTCGGGCCGTTCGGCCTTCCTGAGGAAGGCGATCATCGCCACCACGATGAGAAGGGCCTCTAGGCCTTCGCGCAGGAGGATGGTGAAGGCGCCGAGGAAGCTGGCGACATTGTCCGCCTCCTGGGGCGCGAGGGCCCGCTCGGCCGTGTCCAGCAGGGCGTTCGCACGCGCGACCCGACCGGCGACCTCCTCGGCGGGCGCACCCCGGCTGATCGAGACGCGCAGCTCGGTCATGGCGGTCTCGACCCGGCGCAGCAGGGCGCCGTCCCGGGCGCCGAGGGCCGGCTCGATCGGCTCGACGCCGTCGAGGTAGGCGGACAGCGCCGCGTCGGTGGCGGCCTTGCGATCGCCCCGTCGATAGGCGGCCTCGCTCTCCGCCAGGCGCGTCCGCGCCAGGGTCAGCGTCGATCCGGCCGGGCGCGCCGCCGCCTCGGGATGACGTCGCAGATAGGCGGTCAGGGCTCGCGCCCGGGGTTCGCCGAGGCGGGTGGCCAGCTCGGCCGGCGTGGTCTGGGTGAGGGCGGCCAGGTCGGGGAAGGCCGCGCGGACCGCCGGATCGCCGTCCCACAGGCGCTTGCCCTCGGCGGCTTCGGCGTCGGTGAAGGCGAAGCGGCCGACATAGAAGGCCAGCGCCCAGCGGTCCTCGGCCGGCAGGTGCGAGAAGCTGGCCATCGCCGTGCCCTCCAGCCCCTGGTCGATCACCTGGTAGAGCCCGAAGACGCTGCGCTGGCGCGCGCGCTCCACGTCGGCGAAGGCGATCGCCGGCGGATCGAGCCCTTCGGCGCCGGGGCCGTCGGCGCGCCCGGTCACGCCGTGGCAGACCGCGCACTGCTCGGCGTAGAGGGCGGCGCCGCGGGCCAGGTCGGGCGGGAACGAAGGCGCAAGCGGGCTCGGATAGGCCGCCAGCACCGCGCCGGCCAGGGCCTTGGCCCGGGCGCCGACGACGGCCGGATCCGCCTTGTCCCGGATGGCCGCCTGCAGGCCCTCGGCGTCGCGCATCAGGGCGGCCTTGGCCGGGTTGGCCGGCAGGGCGTCCAGACGCGTCCGGATCTGGGTGCTGAACTCGATCATCTCGCCGTATTCGGCCGGGTTGACGACCTCGCCGTCGGCCACTGCGCCGGCGTAGTCGACCGCCACATAATCCAGCAGCCGCCAGGCGACCTGGGCCTCCGAGGCGGACGGCGCCTGGGCGAGGGCCGGGGCGGCCAGCCCTAGGGCGAACAGCAGGGTGAGCAGACGGAGCAGAGGACGCATGGGAGACCTAGTTGTGAGCGGCTCGCAATAGCATTCAAGCGACGCCGCTGTCGCGTCTAAACCGCGGACGCGCCCGGGCCCGCAGAGGCGGCCGCGATCGCGGCTTCCGGCGGGTCAGACCTCGTAACGCGCGGCCGTCAGAGGTGGATCGTGCGCTCGGCTACCGCCAGGCAGGCTTCGCGCAGGGCTTCCGGCAGGGTCGGATGGGCGTGGCTTGTCCGCGCCAGATCCTCGGCTGCCGCGCCGAACTGCATGGCGGCGACCGCTTCATGGATCAACCCGCCGGCTTCGGGGCCCAGGATGTGCACGCCGAGGATCTTGTCCGTCGCGGCGTCGGCCAGAACCTTGACCAGACCGTTCTTCTCCAGACGCGCCTTGGCCATGGCGTTGGCGGAGAAGGGGAAGCGCCCCACACGGTAGGCCACGCCGGCCGCCTTGAGGTCGTCCTCCGTGCGGCCGACCGAAGCCAGTTCCGGCCAGGTATAGACGACCGCCGGAATCGTTCCGTAGTCCACATGGCCCGCGCCCCCCGCCAGGCGTTCGGCCAGGGCGATCCCTTCCTCCTCCGCCTTGTGGGCCAGCATGGCGCCGCCGATGACGTCGCCGATGGCGTAGACCCCGTCGGCGCTGGTCCGGAACCCTTCGTCCACCGGAATAAAGCCCCTGCGGTCGGGCGCAATGCCGACCGTTTCCAGATCGAGCCCGGCGGTGGCGGGCCGTCGGCCGATGGAGACCAGCACGACATCGGCCTTGATGGTTCCTCGCGCGCCATCGCCCATGGGCTCGACGTCGAGGACGACGTCGTCGCCCTCCATCCGCGATCCGACCACCTTGTGCCCAAGGCAGAACTGGAAGCCCTGGGCCTCGAGCACCTTGTGCAGCGTCGCCGACATCTCCGAGTCGACGCCGGAGGCGATCCGGTCGAGCACTTCGATGACCGTGACCTCGCTGCCGAGCCGACGCCAGACCGACCCCAGCTCCAGTCCGACGTAGCCGCCGCCGATCACCGCTAGATGGCGCGGCGCCGCCGTCAGGCTCAGGGCGCCGGCGGAGGTGACGATCCGCCGCTCGTCGATGGGCAGGTCGGGCAAGGTCGCCGCTTCCGATCCGCTGGCGATGACCACCGCCTTGCGGGCCTGCACCTCGAAAGCGCCGTCCGCGGCGCGCACCTCCACCCGGTCGCGCGCCAGCAGCCGGCCGCGGCCCTGGAAGCGGGCGACCTTGTGCTTGCGCAGGAGGTAGGCGACCCCTTCGCCAAGCTCGGTCACCACCTTGCCCTTGTGCCGCATGACACCGTCAAGATCGGCCCGCACATTGTCGACCATGACGCCGAACGCTTCGAGATTGCGCGCCATCTCCAGCCGCTCGGTGGCCTGGAGCAGCGCCTTGGACGGAATGCAGCCGATGTTCAGGCAGGTCCCCCCGAGCAGTTCGCGGTCGTCGATGACCGCCACCGACAGGCCGAGTTGGCTCGCCCGGATAGCACACGGGTATCCGCCCGGCCCGCCGCCGATGATCACCAGGTCGTAGGAGGTCGTCGAACGGCTCATGGCGTCAGCCTTTGCTGCGAGTGGATGGGAGAGAAGGGCCCCGGCCAGCCCGAGGAACCGGCATCAGGCGCCCCCCTCATTGAGGGCCGCGTCGCGCGTCTCCATTCGGAACCCGCTTCCGGGGAGGGCCGGCAGGCGGCGGAAGTCGATCTCCAGATCCTGATCCGGCAGCCGGTAGTTCAGGTCGGCGAGCAGGCCGACGGCGCGCTCCATCAGCTCCAGGACGATCCCTTCGCCAGGGCAACGGTGACCGGTCGCCGCATCCCCACCGCCCTGGGGGATGAGACCGAACGGATCTCCGGAGCCGTCGCTGAACCGCTCCGGCCGGAACGCCTCGGGATCAGTCCAGTGTGCGGGATCGTGATTGGAGCCATAGAGGTCGAGGACCACCTGACGGCCCTCCGGGAAGACCAGGTCGCGCCAGCGAAACGGCGCGCGCACACGCCCGATCACTGCCGGGAAGAACGGATAGAAGCGTCGGACTTCCTGGACGAAGGCGCGGCGACGTCCGGGGTCGGCGACGGCCAGACGGGCCGCATCCGGGTGAGCCTGCATCGCGTGCGCCACAAACACGATGTAGACCGAGGTCGCGACAGTCGGCCGCAATACATTGGCCAGTTCGACCGCCGCCGTGTGGATCGGCAACGGTTCGCCGTCCTCGGCGCGGGTCCAGGCCCAGGCGTGGGCGGCCGTGTCCGGATCCGGCGACAGACGGCCGGCGCGAATGTCTTCAATGATCGAGCCCAGCCAGGCGTCGACGCGGCGACGCGCGTGCCTCGACCACAGATGCCGGGGGCCCCGCGATCCCGCCGCGTCGAACAGCGCCCTCAGGTGACGGACCCGCTTCGCTTCGTCGTGCGGCTCAAGCGGCACGCCGGCCCAGCCGCAGACGGCCCGCGTCAGCACCGGCTGCAGGGCGTCATAGAGCACGATGTCCTCCTCGCCGGCCCATTCGACGGTCGCGCGCCGCCATTCCGCTTCGAACAGTTCGCCCAGCCGCGCGACACGGGCTGGCGACATCAGGGACATGAACACGCCCTTGCGAGCGCGGTGGGCCTCGCCGTCCAGCCCCTGGACGCCGCCCTCGCCGAGCAGCGTGCGGCGGACCGGCGCCGGCATGGCGCCCGCCCGCACGATGCGGGTCTCGTCATAGAAGATCCGCGCCGCCTCGCGGCCTCTCAGACAGGTCGTCTCCTTCAGCGCCAGGCGGGTCTCGACGACGTCGGCGCCGGCCTGCTCGAACAGGTGGGAAAGGCGCCGATAAGGGTCTGTCAGCAGGGCCAGGGTCTGGTCGCCGTGTCGCGAGGTCGGCCGATGCGTCATCGAAATCCTCCACAAGGACGGGCGGTCCGCGACGGGAGCCGCCAATCGCCTCCAAACGTCGCGGTGGGCTAATGGCTCCGGGGTCTTTGCGCCTTCCGGATCTTCCACAGGGTCAAAGTGGCGCGGATGGATCGTGCAACGCCTCGATCACCTTGCAGGCGGAGACCCGGCCCCCGGCGCATTCCGTCGTCATCCGCGACAGTTCGCGCTGGAGGGCGCGGAGCCGGGCGATCTTCTGTTTCACATCGGCGAGATGACGTTCGGCCAGGGTGCTGGCCTCGGCGCAGGGCCGATCGGGGTGATCCGACAGATCAAGCAAGGAGCGGATCGAATCCAGATCGAAGCCCAGCTGGCGGGCATGCCGGATGAATGACAGGCGGCGCTCAGCCGCGTCGTCATACATGCGCCGGTCGCTGGCGGTGCGCGGCGGCGGCGGAAGCAAGCCGATTTCTTCATAGAAGCGGATGGTCGGAACCTTGACGCCCGTGGCGGCGGCCAGTTTGCCGATGGGGCGCAACCCGGACGAGGCGGGAGAGGGGAGGGGCATCGCGTCAGCTCGTAACGGCGGGTGAAAGGCATCTGGGGCGGGGAGGGATCATCGGCCCAGCCCCATCAGGACGACGGCGATGCCGAAGGCGGCGATCGTGGAGGCGCCGGTGAGCGCCATGCCGAAGGCCGGGACCGCCGCGCCCTGCGCGTAACCCAGGGCGAAGAAACCCCGACCGACCAGATAAGGAGGGACCAACACCGGCAGCAGGATCATCTCCTCGCCGCGCAGCACGGTGGCGAGCACCAGGTGGGCGCTCACCGCCAGAACGGTCTGTTCAAGCGAGTTCTGTAGCACGGCGGCGGGTACGGCGAGCCTGGCGCCGGGCGCCGCATCGGCGGACCCGGCCGGTCGGCGTCGGACCGGAAACGGATGCTGGCCACCACCCTCAAACACCCCGCGAGCCACAGGAAGACCGGGAGATTCGCCTGCAGGGCATAGGCCAGCCTATCGGCCGTCGCCATGTCGCGCGCCGCGCCGAGAAGGGGCGGGGAAAGCCGCAGCCAGGCGGAGGCCGCCGCTGAGGCGGTGATGAGAATCGCCGGCGCCGAGCGGACGGCGATCGCCCTCTGTTCGGCGGGAAGCCTCATCGCGCCGCCCGTCCCAGGGTCGAGGACGCCGCGCGGCTGTCCGAGCCCCGGACGGTGAGGAGGAGCAGCGCGACGCCGCAGACAATGGCCGCATCGGCGAGGTTGAAGGTCGGCCAGTGCGCCGCCCCCCAATGAAGATCGATAAAATCGGTGACCGCGCCAAAGCGTAGCCGGTCGACGAGGTTCCCGATCGCTCCACCGGCGATGAGGCCTGCGGCGGCCGCCGTCACGGCGCTGCGCGTGCGCCAGATCCACGCCAGCAGGGCGCCGATGATCAGGAAGGCCACGGCGCTCAGCGCCCAGCGGCCGACGGCGCCTGAGCCGGCGAACAGGCCGAAGGTGACGCCGGGGTTGAACCCGAGACGCAGCGAGAGAAACGGCGTGAGGTCGATCGGAGCGTCCAGCTGAGCGCGCGCCGCGGCCTTGGCGGCCTGATCCACGACGGCGATCAGCGCCGCGAGCGTGAAGGCGATCGTCTGCAGGCGGCCGGGAACGCGTCGCGTCGGGTGCATGGTGATCATGAAGCCTCCAATGGATTTCAACTGATTTTGGGCCCTCTAGTTACTAGAGGATCAAGCGGGTTTTATCTGACGGGCGTTTCTTTCATGGAAGCCATGCATTCTCGGCATGATCGTCTAGCCAATGGGAGATGCATGCTTCTCGCGAAAGGGTAATCCGATGACTGAACCCCCTCTCGTCCTGTGCACTTCCTCGCCCGGCTGCAGTTGCGGCGTGGCCTCCAGGTTCGACGGCGCCACCCCGCCTACCGGCGCATCCTGATGGCGGTGATCGCCGTCAACGGCGCCGCCTTTATGGCCATAGCCAGCGGCGCCTCCCTGCAAGGCTCGGCGCCCCCTGGGCGCCAATGTGCTCGACTTCCTGGCCGACGCGCCACCTACGGCATCAGCCTGGCCGTGATCGGACGTTCGGTCGCCGTGCAGTCCGGGGCGGCCAATGGCCAAGGCGCCAGCCTCGTTGCGTTGGTGCTGTTATTCCTCAGCTACGCGATCTCGCGAGCCACCTCCGGGGCGCCGTCCTGTGGCATCACGGGACTGGGCGCTCTGGGCTTCTTCGCCAACGCCCTGGCCGGCTTACTGCTGGTCCGCCACTGCGCAGGCGACTCCAACGTCCGCTCGCTCTGGCTATGCGCGCGCAACGACTTTATCCAGAGCCTGGCGTCGCGGCGACCGGCGGAGCGGTCTGGCTGACCGGTTCACGATGGCCCGACCTGATAGCGGCAGCGCTACTCAGGTGAAGATTGCGCATTCTGCAATCTCGATCCACCTGCAGACGCAGCGAAAGAATCGGACGCGATCAGCGTGCGCTCGCTTAAAGATCGCTCGACGTTGCTGAATAGGTCGAGATGGCCGACGATGCGCCACTCTCGGCCTTGCATGTCGACTTTCCCTCTCCCTCACCGCGGATTGGTGGTCACTCGAAACAGTCGCAGCCCCCGAACACTGTAACAGATTGCTTGATCGCCCGAATGAAAGTATCCACCACGCGATGGCGTGGCCAATTGCGACATGGGCAAGACTGATACTGGCGGTGACCCTGGTCTCCGCCGTGTTTTTCGTCGCCCCGATCGCTGACGCCGCGACCTGCGTCCCGGAGACGGCATCGGCTCACGCCATGGTCGTTGAAGATGCGGGCGATGGCGACCAGGTCGACCTTGGCGCTGGGCACGGAGTCTGCACCCACGGCCACTGCCACCACAACGGAACTGCCCGTGCGGATGTCGCCGACCACATCGCGATGCAGATCCACGCGCGGCCTGTTCACGCCTTCCCCTCGAGTGATTTTCCGTCGTCGATCTCTCCCGACGGCCTGAAGCGCCCTCCCAGAGTCTGACCGGACGTCTGCGCCGCCGTGCGCGCGAACTCGTGTCAAATTTCTGGAAGATGAATCATGCCTCCCTCATATCGCAGGCCGCCGCGTTTCGCGGTCGGCTGCGCGTTGGCCGCATTCGCGGCCGTGCTGGCCAGTCCCGCTTGGGCTGACCCCGCGCCGTCCTTCGCCGAGCTGCTCGCCCAGCTGGGTCAAACCCCGGCCACCCTTGAAGCCGGCGCCCTGTCGGACGCCGCCGAAGCACGTGTCCGCCAGGCCCGTGCGAGGCCTAATCCGACGATCGCTCTCGACGCCGAGAACGCTTTCGGCACGGGGCCCTTCTCGGGCTACGCCAATGCCGAAACCACCTTGTCGATCAGCCAGGACCTCGAGCTCTGGGGACGCCGGACCGCTCGGGTCAATGTCGCCCGCGCGGAGGCTGGGACAGCGGCTCTGCAGCGCGATCTCGCCGTCATCGACGCTGCTGGAAGACTCGCGCAGGTCTATGCCGATGCGGAAGCCGCCCAAAGGCGGGCCGTCCTCGCTGAAGAAAGCCTGACCCTGACCATCGCCGATGCAAGGGCCGCCCTTGTTCTCGTCGAGGAAGGGCGCGAGCCCCTGCTACGCGGCATTCAGGGTGAAAGCGAAGCAGCTGCAGCGCGCGCCACGCGGGATGAGGCCATCGCCGAACGCGACGCGGCGTTCGCCAGGCTGACCGCTGTCGCCATGCTGGCGGCGCCAGTAACAACGATCGACACCAGCCTGCTCGACCTGCCGCCTGCCCCCGCCTTTGTGGCGCCAGCGGATGCACCGACCGTTCGTGTCGCGGAAGCGCAACGGGCCGCCGCCGAACGCCGGATCGACGTCGAGCGGATACGCTCTCGTCCGGACATCAACGCCAGCGTCGGTGTCCGTCGCTACGAGATGGAAGACGCAACGGCTCTGACGTTCGGCGTCAGCATGCCGCTGCCATTGTTCGACCGGAACCGCGGAAACATCGCTGCGGCGCAGGCGGACTTCCGTGCCGCGGATGCGCGGCTCCTTGGCGCCCGTCAGGAAGCCCAGGCCGATCGCGCCGCGGCGCGGGCGCGGCTCGCCGCATCCGTCAGCCGGGTTTCCGCCGCCGATGCGGGAGTGGCGTCTGCGGAGGAAGCCTATCGCCTGTCGCGAATCGGAACCGAAGCGGGGCGCATTTCCCAGCTTGAACTGCGGGTCACCCGCACAGCCCTGATTTCTGCCCGGACGTCTGCCGTCGATGCGCGCCTCGCGCGCGTCCAGGCCGAGATCGAACTTGCGCGCCAGGACGGCCGCGCCCCCTTCCAAGGAGCCCAGTGATGCGCAAGCGCACATCCAACAAGACGTTGCTCATCGGCGGAGCCGCCGCCATCGTCCTTCTCGGTGGAGGCGGGCTCTTCCTGCTCACACGCGGACCGGATGCCGCTCCAGCGGCCGCACCGGCCGCTGCCGAAGGTGAGGCGGGTCACGCGGAGGAAGGCGCCCATGCCGAAGGCGAGGCCGAAGCGCCAGAAGGCTTCGTCGCACTGAGCGCGGCCCAGGCCCAGGCCGCGAGCCTGATTGTGGTCGGCGTCGGTCGGGGAGGGGGGGCGGAAACCCGTCTCTCCGGGCGGGTCGAGCCAATGATCGACGCGCGCGCCGCTGTCGCGGCGTCCGTCGGCGGGCGCGTTGAGCGGGTTCTCGTGGCGCCGGGTCAGACGGTCCGGATCGGCCAGCCTCTGGCGAGCGTCGTGAGCGGCGAAGCCGCAACCTTCCGGGCGGATGCGGACGCTGCGGCCGCTGAGACCGAGGCGGCGCGCCAGGCCTATCAACGCAACCGCAATTTGGCGGATCAGGGCGTCGTCGCCCGACAGGAAGTCGAGGCGTCCCGCGCGCAACTGCTCAGCGCCGAAGCCGGCGCACGGGCGGCTCGCGCGCGGTCCAGCGCGGCGGGCTCGCCCAACGCGTCGGGCCGCCTCAGCGTCACCAGCCCCATCGCCGGGGTCGTGACCAGCGTTCAGGTCGGGCCGGGCGGTTTCGTCGCCCAGGGTGGCGTTGTCGCCGAAGTCACGAACCCGGCCAGGGTTGAGCTCGTCTTCAACGCGCCGCCTGCGTTGGCCGCCAATGTACGAGCCGGGGCTCCTCTGCGGGTCAGCAGCCCGAGCGGCGATTTTGACGCCGTCGTCACCGGCGTCGCCGCGGGCGCGGGCGGCGAGAGCGGCGCCACGGTCATCCGGGCCCGACCGACGGGCTCCGTCCTCCCACCGGCCGGCTCCGCCGTTACCGGTGCGATCGTGACGGGCGAAACCACGGGCGGTCTCACCGTTCCGACCGAGTCCGTCCAGACCGTCGACGGGAACACCGTCGTCTTCGTTCAAGTCCCGAACGGCTTCCAGGCCCGTCCGGTGCTCGCCGGTCGTCAGGCCGGGGGGCGGACTGAAATCCTGCGCGGCCTCACCGGGGCTGAACGGGTCGCTGGCACAAACGCCTTCCTCCTCAAAGCCGAGCTCGCCAAGGGCGAGGCCGAGCACGGTCACTAGGGGCGCACCGCATGTTCAAATTCATCATCGAACTCTCGGTTAAATTCCGATGGTTCGTGGTCCTCGCCACGGCGCTTGTCGCGGCCTACGGACTGCTCGAACTGACACGGCTTCCCATCGACGCCGTGCCGGACATCACCAATCGCCAGGTCCAGGTGACCACGGTCGCTCCGGCGCTTGCGCCCGAACAGATCGAACGGCAGGTCACCTATCCCATTGAAACCGCCATGGCCGGCATTCCCGGCCTGACGACGACCCGATCCCTGAGCCGAAACGGCTTCAGCCAGGTCACCGTTATCTTCACTGACCAGACGGACATCTACTTTGCCCGTCAGCAGGTCGCTGAACGCCTTGCCGGCGCGCGGGAGGCCATGCCCGAAGGGGTAGAGCCGACCATGGCCCCGATCACGACGGGCCTCGGTGAAGTGCTGATGTGGACGATCGACTACAAGCCGTTCAGCAGTCAGAACCTCGCCAAGCCTGGTGAGACGGGCTGGCAGGCGGGCGGAGCCTATCTGACGCCCGAAGGCGATCTGCTTTCGACCCCGCAGCAGCGCGCCACCTATCTTCGCACCGTGCAGGACTGGATCGTCGCGCCGCAAATGCGGACCGCCCCCGGTCTCGCCGGCGTCGACACCGTCGGCGGCTATGTGAAGGAGTACGCGGTCCGTCCCGACGTCGCGCGTCTCTCCGCCTACGGCCTGGGAATGGGTGACCTGATCCAGGCTCTCGACCGCGCCAACACCCAGGCTGGCGCGGGCTACATCCAGCGCGCCGGCGAAGCTTTGACGGTTCGCACAGACGCCCTGGCCTCCACCGTGGAGGACTTGGCTCAGGCGCCGGTCGTCAACCGGAATGGCCTGATCGTGCGGGTCGCCGATGTCGCCACTGTCGAGATCGGCCAGGCTCCGCGCCTGGGCGGCGCCAGCCGTGACGGCCACGAGGCCGTGCTCGGAACGGCGCTGATGATCGCTGGCGGCAACAGCCGCACGGTGGCCCAGGCGGCCGGGGAGCGCCTTGAGGAAGTTCGCAAGACCCTGCCCGCAGGCATCGAGGCGGTGACTGTTCTGGACCGTAGCGCCCTGGTCAACTCGACCATCTCGACCGTGGCGCGTAACCTCACCGAGGGTGCCCTGCTAGTCATCGTCGTGCTGTTCCTGCTGCTCGGCAACATTCGTGCGGCCAGCATCACAGCGCTGATGATCCCCATCAGCTTCCTCTTCGCCGTCATTGGCATGAACCGGTTCGGCATCAGTGGAAACCTGATGAGCCTGGGCGCTCTGGACTTCGGCCTTCTGGTCGACGGGGCCGTCATCGTTGTTGAAAGCACCTTGTTGATGCTGTCGCAGCGGCGGATCGATCTGGGACGGGCTCTGACCCGTCGGGAACGCCTTGATGTCGCGGTTGCCGCAGCCCGCAAGATGGTCAAACCGGCCGCCTTCGGTCAGCTGATTATCCTCCTCGTCTTCACCCCCTTGCTGATGCTCGAGGGCGTCGAGGGCAAGACGTTCGTCCCCATGGGCGCGACGGTCATGTTGGCGCTCGTCGGCGCCTTCATTTTCTCCTTCACCTTCGTTCCGGCCATGACGGCCCTGCTGGTGCGGGAACCCAAGAAGGTCGAGACCGACGAACACGGCCACGCCCACGAACATGAGACCTTCCTGCTCCGCCACGCGCGGCGTTGGATCCAGCCGGCCATCCGCGCCGCCGTCGATCGTCCTAAGATCGTCCTGATCTCGGCGCTCGGCGCGGTCGTTGTCGGTGGTCTGGCCTTCTCGTCCCTGGGACGGGAGTTCATCCCCACTCTGGACGAGGGCGACATCGCCATGCAGGCGTTGCGTGTTCCCTCGGCGTCGCTGGAACAGTCCCTCGCCATGCAGATGGCGTTGGAACGGGTCATCACCGCCCAGCCGGAAGTCGAGACCATGTTCTCCAGGACCGGCACCGCCGAGGCGGCCGTCGATCCGATGCCGCCCAACATTTCGGACAGCGTCATCGTTCTGAAAGACCGTAAGGACTGGCCTGATTCCGGTCTCAAGAAGGAAGCCCTGCTCGAGCGGTTCGAAGAGCTTGCCAATCAGCAGATCGGCAATAATTTCGAGTTCAGCCAGCCCATCGAACTCCGCTTCAACGAGCTCATCTCCGGGGTTCGGACCGACCTCGCGGTGATGGTCTACGGCGATGATTTCGACACCATGCAGCGGGTCGCCGATGAGGTGGCCGGCGCGCTGCGGCAAACCACTGGCTCCGCTGACGTGCGCGTCGAACAGGCGTCGGGCCTGCCGACTCTGACGGTCAGCGTCGATCGGTTCGCGGCGGCCAGCTACGGCCTGTCGGCAGCCGACGTCTCCGAAGCGGTCTCGGCCGCAATCGGTGGCGCGGAGGCAGGCCGGATTTTCGAGGGCGATCGCCGCTTCGACGTGGTTGTTCGTCTTCCGGACGGTGCACGGAACGATCCGGCGGCGCTCGCGGCCCTGCCCATCGTCTCCTCGACGGGCGTGACCGTGCCTCTGTCCTCTGTGGCGCGCATCCAGAGCGCCGAGGGGCCGAACCAGATCAGCCGCAACGACGGTAGTCGCAGGATGGTGGTTCAGGCCAATGTCCGCGGCCGTGATCTGGGCGGCTTCGTCACTGACGCTCAAGCGAAGGTCGACCAGATCCAGCTCCCGCCGGGCGTCCGCCTGACCTGGGGCGGTCAGTTCGAGAACCTCAAGCGGGCCGAACAGCGGCTGGGCCTCGTCATTCCGATCGTCTTCGTCCTGATCGGGGTGTTGCTGTTCATGGCCCTGGGGTCGTTTGCGGAGGCCGGACTTGTCTTCGCCTGCGTACCCCTTGCCCTAATCGGCGGCGCCCTGGCGCTGCTCTTGCGGGGGATGCCGTTCTCGGTGTCTGCGGCCGTCGGGTTCATTGCCGTCTCGGGCGTGGCGACCCTGAACGGGCTTGTCCTGATGCAGGCCATACGCGAGCGGTTGCAGGCTGGTCTCGCGCCTCGGGATGCGGCGATCGAAGGCGCATCCAGCCGGCTGCGGGCGGTGTTGACGACGGCCTTCGTCGCCATCGTCGGCTTCATCCCGATGGCGATCGCCCATGGGGCGGGAGCCGAGGTTCAAAAGCCTCTGGCGACCGTCGTCATCGGCGGCCTTCTTACTGCGACTGCCTTGACCCTGCTGGTTCTGCCGACCTTCGCGGCCAAGGCGGTGCGTCACCGCAAGGACGAGGGGGTCGAGGATTGATTGCTCGCAATCAGGACGACCGTCAGCAGGGGCGCACCCTGCTGACGGTTCTCGCGCTCAACGCGGGCCTGGCGGTCGCGCTCGGAGTCGGCGGATGGTCTGCCGACTCCAGCGCCCTGCTGGCCAACGCCGTCGACAACGCCTCGGACGCCGCCGTCTATCTGATCAGCTTCCTCGCGATTGGCCGGGCCGGCTCGTGGAAGCGGGGCGCAGCGCGCTTCTCGGGCGTCATGCTCCTCATCTTCGGCGCCGGCGTCCTTCTGGACGCCGGCCGCCGATTCCTCGTCGGAACAGAACCGATCGGGCCGACCATGATGGGGCTCGCGATCGTCGCGGCGATCATCAACCTCATCTGCCTGCAGTTGATCCGCCGCCAGCATAGCGGCGACGTCAACATGAAGGCCGCCGAGACTTTCAGCTTCAACGATTTCGCCTCCAACGGGGGCATCCTTATCGCAGGAGGACTGGTGCTTTGGCTCGGCCAGGCGTGGCCGGATCTCGTAGTCGGGGTGCTCGTAGCCGCTATCGCACTCAAGGGTGGCATCGACATTCTGCGCGACGCGGCGCGTGATGGTCCGGGTGAGGAGAAGGCGCAATGATGCGGCGTCGTTCCTCCGATGATCTCTCCGGCGTCTCGAAAGCCGTCAACACCGATCAGTCCGGCCCGCCGTCCCTTGAAGCCACCGGCGGATCATCGATCGACATTCAATCCGTCCAACGGTGGCGCAAGGCGGGCATTGTCGTCGGCGGGCTGGTTCTCGTTGTCTGCGCGGCGCTCTTCACATCCTGGCCCGTGCTCGAGCATCCGGTCGAGCATCTGGGTCTGATCGCCATCATGGTCTGCATCATCGGCCGGGCTTGGTGTTCCCTCTACATAGGCGGTCGGAAGAAGCAGGAAATCGTCTCCGCAGGACCATATTCAGTCAGCCGCAATCCGCTCTACGTTTTCAGCTTCATCGGCGCGTTTGGCATCGGCGCCCAATCCGGCAGCCTCAGCGTCGGCCTGATTTTCGCTCTTGCCTGTTGGGCGGTGTTCCGGATCGTGGTCGGTCGCGAGGAACGCTACCTCTCCGACACGTTCGGAAACGACTACCAAGCTTACCGCGAGCGCACCCCCCGGTTCCTGCCCAAGCCCTCCCTCTGGCGGGACGAGGCGGAAGTCCTGATCCGGCCTGTCTTCTTCGTCCGTACGGTGCGCGACGGCTTCGTCTTCCTCCTCGCGCTTCCGCTTTTCGAGGCGCTCGAACAACTTCAGCGGCTCAGCGGCTTCAACGCCGTCTTGCCCCTGCCTTGAGGTTGGGAGGAGCGGGATGACGACCTGCAAGCGGACGACGCCAGAGCCAAGCAGCAGTATGCGCCGCCGCCACCCAGGTCGTGATCCCGCCCTCTCGATCGCGTCGGTCGCCGAGAGCGGCCGCCATAGCCGACCCGCAAGGGCCGCCCCCCAGCCGGAACTATGTTCATGACCACCAGCACAACACGACCGGACCATGCCGAAAGCGAGTCCGACGACCACCGTCACGGCGGCCTTCTCGGTTCCAATACCGAGCTGATTTTCGCCCTCGCCAGCGGCCTCGCCCTGGGCTTTGGATTCGCCCTGGAAAAGCTTGCGACAGGCCTTCCGGGCTGGATCCCCATCGCCCTCTTCGTCGTCGCCTACATCTTCGGGGGCTTCTTCACGGTGCGAGAAGCGTTCGAGAACCTCCGCCAGAAGCGCTTCGAGATCGACACCCTGATGCTCGTTGCTGCCGCAGGCGCGGCGGCGCTCGGGGCCTGGGCCGAAGGCGCCCTCCTGCTGTTCCTGTTCAGCATTGGCCATGCGCTCGAACATTACGCCATGGGCCGCGCCAAGCGCGCGATCGAGGCCCTCGCCGAGTTGGCTCCCCGGACCGCCCATGTGCGACGCGACGGACAGGTGGTCGAACTGCCTGTCGAAGATCTGGTCGTCGGCGATACCGTAGTGGTGCGTCCAAACGAACGACTGCCCGCTGATGGCTTTGTCGTGGTCGGGGCCACAAGTATCAACCAGGCCCCCGTCACTGGCGAAAGCATGCCGGTCGACAAGCAGCCGGTCCCGGACGCCGCCGCGGCGCGCGAGCGGCCGGCCCAGGTCGGATCGGCGTCCCTCGTCTTCGCGGGCACGATCAATGGCTCAGGCGCCATCGAGATTGAGACGACCCGCACATCGAGCGACACCACCCTGGCCAAGGTGGTTCGGATGGTGAGTGAGGCCGAGACGCAGAAGTCGCCGACCCAGCGCTTCACGGACAGGTTCGAGCGCATCTTCGTGCCCGCTGTTCTGGCGCTGGCCTTCGTCCTGCTGTTCGCCTGGGTCGTCGTCGAGGAACCCTTCCGCGACAGTTTCTACCGGGCGATGGCGGTTCTCGTCGCCGCCAGCCCTTGCGCGCTCGCGATCGCCACGCCGAGCGCTGTCCTGTCCGGGGTCGCTCGAGCAGCGCGTGCAGGCGTCCTGATCAAGGGGGGCGCACCCCTTGAAAACCTCGGCTCGCTCAACGCCATCGCCTTCGACAAGACCGGCACCCTGACCGAGGGACGGCCGCGGATCACCGACGTCATGACGGTGCGCGGGACGAAGGAGGGCGATCTTCTGGCGGTCGCTGTGGCGGTCGAACGGCTCAGCGACCACCCGTTGGCGGAGGCCATCGCGCGCGACGGTGGCGCACGCTTGCGCGATACGATCATCCCGGCCGCGATCGACCTCAAGAGCCTGACGGGCAAGGGCGTGACCGCCCAGCTGCACGGCGAGACGATCTGGATAGGGAAGCCGGAGATGTTCGGCGTCGACGGCGTAGCGCCGCTCGGCGACGAAACAACCTCTGTCGTCGCTCAGTTGCGACTGCAGGGGCGAACCCTGATGGTGGTGCGACGCGGCACGCGCGATCTCGGTGTCATTGGGCTTCTTGATACGCCTCGCCCAGCAGCGCGGCCGACGCTGACCGCTCTTCGCGCCCTCGGCATCGGGCGAATGATCATGATCTCGGGCGATCACCAGAAGGCCGCACAGGCGATCGCCGGACAGGTCGGCCTGACAGAGGCTTGGGGCGACCTCATGCCCGAGGACAAGGTCGACGCCATCAAACGCCTTCGCGCTGACGGCAAGATTGCCATGGTCGGCGACGGGGTGAACGACGCCCCGGCCATGGCCACGGCGACCGTCGGTATCGCGATGGGCGCGGCTGGCTCCGATGTTGCGCTTGAGACCGCCGACGTCGCCTTGATGTCCGACGACCTGTCGCAGCTGCCCTTCACCGTCGGTCTCAGCCGACAGACGCGGCGCATCATTCTCCAGAATCTCTACGTCAGTCTCGGAATCGTCGCCTTCCTTGTGCCGGCGACGATCCTCGGCCTTGGCATCGGCCCTGCCGTGGCGCTCCACGAGGGGTCGACCCTGCTGGTGGTGTTCAACGCTCTGCGCCTGCTCGGCTACCGCGACCGAACGGCGCCCATCCTTCCCAGTGCAATCCCGGCCGCCCCCGTGGCCCCGCCGGCTCTCTCGAGGACATCGTCATGAAGCGTTTCGGATGGATTTCCGTCATCGCCGTCTTTCTCGCCCTGTCGGCCTTCGCCTTCGGGATGATCTCGCGGCAAACCCGCGAGGTCCCTGCGGCGCCGTCGGCGGCTGACTCTCGCCCGAGCGACACCGAGGCAAGCCACGCTGGCGAGACCACGGACAGCCCATCGACTCGCGCCTATCGCGAGGCCAGCGCGAAGATGCACCAGGCCATGAGCATCAACTACACGGGCGACGCCGACATCGACTTCCTGCGCGGAATGATCGCCCACCACGAGGGTGCGCTCGCAATGGCCAAGGTCGCCGTCGAGCATGGCGAAGCCCGCGACGTGCGTAATCTGGCCGATGAGATCATTGCGGCCCAGGAATCCGAAATTGTCCGGATGAGAATCCTTCTTGCGCGCCATGAGGACACGCCCGCGCCCAACGCAAGGCCCTGACGCATGGCCGGCAAACGCTTCACCGTGCGCGGCCGGAGCATTCGTTGGCGGGAAGGCCGCTATCGCCAACGAGGTAGGCGGCGGCTCCAGGCGCGCCCGCTGAAGCCACGGCCCGTGCTCGATACGCTCGTCGCCATCGGGGTCAGCCTGTTCGCAGGAGGCCTGGTCTTCTGCATGGCCCTTCTGCTGCTGGGCGCACACAAGGTGCCGCTGCATTTTGGTTACGGGGCCATTCTGGGCGGCGTGATCGGCTGCTCGTTTGTGTTTGGACCCCGCGATAGGCCCGGACTGATGGTCGTCGGAGGCTTGGTCGTCGTTTGGGTTTTGGGAACGGCCGTCCTCTACGCTTCGCGAGACCAGATCGTCCTGCGTCCACATGAGCACCGCAGCGCCGCCGCCAAGTCTGCGCCACGGAAGGCTGACTGAATGCCCGAAGCCGCGCTGACCGAGCCATCGCCTCGCCCCGTCCGGATCGCGCGCGGCGGCTGGCTGGACGCGCTGCGTTTTATCGTAGGGGCGCTGATCATCCTCTACCATTTCCGCGAGGCCGCGCCTGTGCCTCTCGGACAACTGCATCCAGTCTTCGAGCGCGGCTATCTGCTCACCGACTTCTTCATCATCGACTCCGGCTATATCCTGGCCCGCATCTACGGTGATCGCCTCGCGTCCGGACAGGCCTCGCTGCGCGCCTATGCGCGCCAGCGCCTGCTGCGGGTCATTCCGGCCCACCTGGCGGTCAGCCTCGTCCTGGTGCTGCTCGTCGGCGGCGCCGCCCTGGCCGGGATCGCGCCCAGCAATCCGCGCTGGTTCGACTGGTCGCAACTGCCCGCGCAGGTGCTACTGGTCCAGGCCTATGGCGTGCCGGGCGGGCAGGGGTGGAACGCCCCGACCTGGACCCTCTCGGCCCTGATCGGCTGCTATCTCCTGCTGCCCTGGATCTGCCGCGCCCTGTGGCGCTGGCCGCCGGTCGCACCTCGTGGGCGACGCAGTGGTGATCGGCGCGACGCTCCTCGTCGTCGCCGCCGATATCGCCGCCTCGCTGTGGCTCGGCGATCCGATCTACCGCCTGCCGATGCGCTACGGCATCCTGCGCGCCCTGCCGCTCTTCCTGCTCGGAGTCGCGGCGGCCTTCTACGGTTCGCGGGTCTGTGTCGCGCCGCACCGGGCCAGGGCGATCGGCCTCGCCGCCGCCTTCGCGCTCGTGGGGCTGCAGGCCTTCGGCGCCTTCAGCCTGGTGTCGCTCGGCCTGATGACCGTGATCATCTGGGCCGCCGGCGCCGTGCCGGTGCGCAGTCCTTCACGGCTGATCGAGCATCTGGCCCTAATGTCGTTCTCGATGTTCCTCACGAATGAGGTGAGCCGCATCGTCTGGTTCGGCCTGCTCGACGCCCTTGGACAGGAGGCGTGGTCGTCCGGCGTTCGCTGGGTCCTGTGGGCGATCGGCTTGGTCGGGGCGTTCGTGGCCGCCGCCGTGTTTCGCTACGGCTTCGACCGACCGGTCCAGACCTGGCTTAGTCCGTCCCGACGGGGGGGGCGACCCGAATGTCGGCCGCCGCCACCAAACAGGCCATGGAATGGGCCGCGGGCCCCGGCGTCGCCGCGGCCGGGCGCCCGGGCCAGGCCGCCATCGACCCGCCCCGGGCTTGATCAGGGGCGCGGCTCAGTGCTGTGGGCCCGGACCCCCGCGGCCGCCCCCGGCTCTGTCTGGGGGGCCGGATCCCGGGCCGCGCCGGGGCGCTGCGGGCGGCAGGCCGGACACAGACCCTGGCCTTCGAGCGTGATCCGTTCGATCTCGTAGCCCGCCGCTGTCGCGGCCGCGCCCAGCGACGCCATGCCGGACGAAGGAATCTGGCGACAGAAGCCGCAACAGTCGCACAGAAGAAAAACCGCAGGCGAACCGAGGCGTTCGGGATCGCAGGCCACATAGGCCTTAAGGCTGGAAAGACGATGAACCAGACCGCGGGTCTCGAGGAACTGCAGCGCCCGATAGACGGTCGCCGGCGTCGCGACGCGGGCCTCCCGGTGATACGTCGCCACGAGATCATAGGCCTTGGCCGGAGCGCCCGCGACGAGCAGGAGCTCCAGCACCCTGCGCCGGGGGCGCGTCAGCTTGTCCCCGGCGGCGGCGACGCTGGCGGCGGCTGCGTCCAGGGCGCGTTCCACCTGTGCGGCCGTCGGCGGCGCGGTCTCCCGGTCATGCGGACAAGGCGAGGTCATCAAGGGGCTGGGCTCGCCTCCGGGGTTCGTCGGACGGCGCCCTCCACTCCAACCGAACGGCGCGCTCATTTTTTAGCTTCCATCTACAGTCGCTGGAGGAGGTAGCCTTGCCCTATAGAGATCACAAGGAACAGACATGACGGCGCAAACTCTCGAAAGCCGATACCGGGTCACCGGGATGGATTGCGCCAGCTGCGGCCGCAAGATCGACACGGCGATCCGCAGGCTGCCGGGCGTCGAGGACGTCTCGGTGGCGGTGCAGACCGGCGTGCTCAAGATCCGGCATGGCGGAGACCTCGCCGACGAGGCGGTCCTGCAGCAACTGCGCAACCTCGGCTACAGCGGAGAAGCGGCCGCGCCGACGTCCGGAGCCGTCGCTGCGGCGGCGGGCCCACCTCCGGCGGCCGCCCGGGCCGGGGGCGCCCCGTGGTGGTGGACCGGCAAGGCCCGCCTCACCGCGCTCTGCGGCCTGGCGCTGTTGTCCGCCTATGGACTGGGCACGCTGTTCCCCTCCCTGGAACGATACGCCTTCCTCGCCGCCCTGGCCGTGGGGCTCATTCCGATCGCGTCGCGCGCTTTTTCGGCGGCGCGCCACGGCACGCCCTTCTCCATCGAAATGCTGATGACCATCGCCGCCGTCGGCGCCGTCTTCATCGGGGCCGCGGAAGAGGCCGCCGCCGTCGTTTTGCTGTTCCTCGTCGGCGAGATGCTCGAAGGGGTGGCGGCTGGTCGCGCGCGCAAGAGCATCCAGGGGCTCGCCGCCCTCGTGCCCAAGACCGCCTTCGTCGAGGTGGACGGCGTGACCACGGAGGTCGCCGCCGAGACCGTGGCGGTGGGCGCGATCATCCTCGTCCGGCCCGGAGACCGCGTTCCGGCGGACGGCGAGATCATCGAGGGCGCGGGAGACCTCGACGAGGCCCCGGTGACGGGCGAGAGCGTGCCCAAGCGCAAGGTCGAGGGCGATCCTGTGTTCGCCGGCACGATCAACGGCGGCAGCGTCCTGCGAGTGCGCGTGACGGCCTCAGCCTCGGACAACACCATCGCCCGGGTGGTGCGTCTCGTCGAGGAGGCGCAGGAATCGAAATCGCCGACCGAACGGTTCATCGACCGCTTCTCGAAAATCTACACGCCGGGCGTGCTCGTGTTCGCCGCCCTCGTCGCGGTCACGCCGCCGCTGCTGTTCGGCGGGACGTGGAGCGAATGGGTCTACAAGGGCCTCGCCGTGCTGCTGATCGGCTGCCCCTGCGCCCTCGTCATCTCCACGCCGGCCGCCATCGCCGCCGGCCTGTCGGCGGGGGCCCGGCGCGGCCTGCTCATGAAGGGCGGGGCCGTGCTGGAGACGCTGGGCAAGATCACGGCGATCGCCTTCGACAAGACGGGGACCCTGACCGCCGGCAAGCCCGTCGTCACCGACGTCGTCGCCGGAACGCGGGATGCCTCCGCCCTGCTGACCCTAGCGGCCGCGCTGGAAACGGGATCGAGCCATCCGCTCGCCCTCGCCATCCTCGCCCGAGCTGAGGCGGACAAGATCACGGCGCCGCCGGCCTCGGCCACCCAGGCCATTCCGGGGGAGGGCGTGGAAGGCGAGGTCGGCGGCGAACGCATATTCCTCGGCTCGCCGCAGGCCGCGGCCCGACGCGCCCCGATCACGCCGGCCCAGGACGCGGCCATCGCCGCCCTGAACGCCGAGGGTAAGACGGTTTCCGTCCTTGTCGTCGGGGATGGCGTCGCCGGGTTCCTCGCCATGCGCGACGAGGCGCGGCCCGACGCAGTCCAGGGTCTGGCCGACCTGAAGGCGCGGGGCATCCGGACCATCATGCTGACGGGCGACAACCGCCGCACGGCGGAGGCGGTCGCCGCCGGCCTGGGCATCGAGCCCCGGGCCGAACTGCTGCCGCAGGACAAGCTAGTCATCGTCAAGGCGCTGCAGGCCGAGGGGCTGGTGGTCGCCAAGGTCGGGGACGGCATCAACGACGCCCCGGCCCTGGCCCAGGCGGATGTCGGCATCGCCATGGGCGGCGGCACCGACGTGGCCCTGGAGACGGCGGACGCCGCCGTCCTGCACGGCCGGGTCAGGGACATTCCCGACATGATCGCCTTGTCCCGCGGAGTGATGGGCAATATCGGGGAAAACATCACCATCGCCTTGGGCTTGAAGGCGGTGTTCCTGGTCACCACCGTGATCGGGGTGACGGGCCTGTGGCCCGCCATCCTCGCTGACACCGGAGCCACGGTCCTGGTCACCGCCAATGCCATGCGCCTGCTGCGCTGGACGCCGCGTCGTCAACCGTCGTGACTGCCGGCGGTGCGCCTTCTCAGGCCCCGTTGTGGCGACCGAACACGCGGGTCGAACCGTCGTTGAGGATCAGGACGGTCGCATAGGGTTCGCGCCCGGCGGCCTCCATGCCCGGCGAGCCCGCCGGCATGCCGGGCGCGCTTAGTGCGCGGGCGGCGGGGCGTTCGCCGAGCAGCCGCTCGACATCGCTCGACGGAACATGGCCCTCGATGGCGTAGGCGCCGACCACCGCTGTGTGGCACGAGGCGAGGCGGTCCGGAATGCCATGCCGGGCCCGGATCGGGGCGAGATCCTCGCGCTCGACGACCTCGACGATCCAGCCCGCCTGGCGCATGTGGGCGATCCAGCCGCCGCAGCAGCCGCACCATGGCGTCTTGTAGGCGATCATCCGTTTCGGGGGCGCGGCGAGGGCCGGGCCGGGCACGGCGACCAGGGGCAGGCCGAACACGAGGGTCCGGCGGGACAAGCGCGGGCGAGTTTGAACCAAAGTGAGCGCTCCTTGGGAGTCCAAATCCCACCATGGCGGGCGCGGGCCGGTTTGGCGACGGGCGTAGTTGTCGCGCCCTGACCTGACGTCGCCCAGGCGTGGAGCGCCGGCTAAGCCCGCCCATATCGCAGCGGAACCTCTGGTAGAAGGCCCGCACCCGCCCGGGCAGGACACAGCCCCCTGCTCGGCCGGCGCGGCCAAGCGAATCCGTTCGCCTGAGGCGCCCGGGGTCTCGCAACCATGCCTTCGCTGACGTATCGCGACCGTACGAGGCCGGTCACGCAAGCGCTGATCCCCGCGGAATGGTCATGGGCGACGGGATTGAGGAGCCGGCGGAAGCCGGAGGCGAAGCGTCCGCTGCGGCTAACGTGGCGTCGAGAGCTAGCCCGCAGACGCTTGCGGGGCCCCGAAGGCGCCAAAAACTGCATGTGAGCGGCAACGGCCTCCGCCCGGCCGTATAAGGCGCAACACGGCGCGCGCGACCAACAGGCTGACTTTTCGCGCGGGCCCGCTCGCGAAGACGAGCCTTCGGCCCTCGAGGGCAGCGAGGACGAGGCCGGCCCGGCGCGCCCGGGCCGACGCATTACGTCCCTGGCTCAAGACCAGCGCCTCTCTGTTCCGGAGCCCGCCGACCCCACAATCTCGGTTGCGCCGCCGATTGTAGATGAACTCTCGCGGGCAAGTGCGGAGATCCAAATCGCAAGCGGTTCAGTGATCCGTGGTCGAATGCATGTGAGCTTGAGGTCGCCGGCCGGCCCCTGATGTCTGGTCCACCGCATTTCCACATGATCTCGGCTCGGCGAAGTACGGGTTTGACGAGGTCGGGAGGCGTCGCCGTTCGGAACATCTTCCCGGCGCCGGGGTTGGATCCAGATCACCCGAGGGAGCCTCCGATGCAAATCCAACCAATGATCAGCACCCACCCCGACGTACGCGGCAGCGTGAACGACAGCCTCATTCGCGCGATCGAAGCGGGCTACGGCTGCGCCGCCGTATGCCGCATCTGCGCTGACGCCTGCCTGGCCGAGGAGATGGTCAGGGACCTGACCCAGTGCATCCGGCTCGATCTCGACTGCGCCGATGTCTGTCTGGCTACGGCCGGGCTCGCCGTGCGGCGCGCCGGCAGCAACGAGGCCTTGATAAAGCGCATGCTCGAGACCTGCGCCGAGGCTTGCGCCGACTGCGCCATCGAGTGCGAGAAGCACGCCGAGATGCACGAGCATTGCCGTATCTGCGCCGAAGAATGCCGGCGTTGCGAAGATGCTTGCCGCGAGGCGGCCGCGTCGATCAGGCCTTCACGGCACTGAGGCTGACCGCTGTCATCGGCACAGGGTCGTAGCTTCGACGCTAGCTCGAGCCCAGCTCATCAATCACCGGGCACCTAACCCGCCCGCCTTCACTGCAGTCGGCCACAGCCTGCCTCAGCACTTTCCGTAGCCTCTGCAGATCCTCGATCTTGGCGTCCACGCTGGCGATGTGGTCTTGGGCCATGTCGCGGACTTCGCAGCACGCCTGAACGCCCGGCTCGCTCAGCGCGATCAGGCGCCGAATGGCGTCGATGCCGAAGCCCAGTTCGCGCGACCGGCGGATGAAGCGCAGGCGCTGGGCGTGTTCCGGCTCGTAGCTGCGGTGGCCGCCCTCGGTCCGGGCCGGCGCGGGCATCAACCCGATACGTTCGTAGTAGCGCACCGTTTCCAGGTTCACCCCGGCGCTGTCAGCGAGGCGCCCGATCGTCAAACTTCGTGCGGACATGGCTCTTGATCCTGTAGCGGCTACGGGTTGTAGCCTGTAGCAGAAATCGAACGGGAGGTCCCATGGCCATCGATTACGACCGGCCCCGCATGCCCGAGGTCGCCGTCAGCGCCTCGGCCGCCCTCGGCGGTGTCGCCTCGGTGTTCGCCTGGGCCGCGTGCTGTGTGTTGCCTCTGGCTCTGTCCGTGGCGGGCGTATCCTTCGCCGGCGCCGCGGTCATCGCGGGTGCGCGGAACTGGCTGACGCTTCTGGCCGCCGTCATCCTGGCCGCGGGCTGGCTGCTGCATTGGCGTCGCCTGCGGATGTGTCGGAAAGACGGGGCCTGCCGCCACCCTTCGCGGCTCGCCTTCTGGCTGCTGGTGATCGCCAGTCTGCTGATCGTCCTTTCCATGGCCTGGCAGCCGTACATCGAGCCGTGGGTCATGCCGCGACTGGCGGCCATGCGATGACCCCGGCCATCGTTCTGGATTCGACGCTGACCTGCCCGGATTGCGGTCATGTTGCGACGGAGACCATGCCCACCGACGCCTGCATCTGGTTTTACGATTGTCTCGGCTGCGGCATGAAGCTGAAGCCCCTACCCGGCGACTGCTGCGTGTTCTGCTCCTATGCCGACGTGCCGTGTCCGCCGATCCAGGTAGATGGCAAGGGGTGTTGCGGCTAGGCTACGGCGGCATTGCTGCATTCCCGGAGTTCGCCGTGACCGACCACGCCACGCCCAACCTACCGTCGCGGGATTTCGAAGTTACGTCCCAGTTCTACACTCGACTGGGCTTCGACCAGGACTGGCGCGACAAAGGCTGGATGATCCTGAAAAGAGGCGGTTTGACGCTGGAGTTCTTCCCGCATCCGGACGTGGATCCGCTGACCAGCAACTTCGGCTGCTGCCTGCGGCTGGACGACCTGGACGGGTTTTACGCAGGGTGCGTCGTTTCAGGATTGCCGGAAACCTGCTGGGGCCACCCCCGCCTGCACGCGCCGAAGCTTGAGGAGTCGGGACTGCGGATCGGCGCGCTCATCGACCCGGACGGAAACTTGATCCGCCTGATTCAGAACTGAGGCGTCCGGCGGCTCCCCCACGGGAAACCGCCGGAAACCATCGATGCGACGATCAGTTGTGGTCGGCGTGGCCCTGAGGCGCGGGCGCATCCGACGGCACCGGGGCGGGCGGCGCCGGTTCGGCCGGGGCGGGCTCGGTCTTCATCTCGTCGCAGCACGTCATCGCGGCGTCCGCGGCCATGTCCTTGCAGCACTCGCAGCCCTCGGCGGCGAGGGCCGCGCCGGCGCTCAGGGTCACGATCGCGCCGGCGGCGGCCAGCAGGGTGGAAACCTTCATCGTCGTTCTCCTAGTGAATCATGAAGCTGACGGAGCCGGACATCTTGTGGCCGTCCGGGCCCTCGGCGGTCCAGGCGGCAGTGTAGGTTCCCGGAGCGAGGCGCGGAAGAGCAACCCCGACGGTCGCGGCGGCGGGCGCGGCGGGAACGGACACCTCGACCGGGGCCTGGCCTTCGGCGGTGAGCGTGACCGTCTTGAGGATCATCGCATTCGGAAAGGTGACGCTGAAGCGCTCGGGCGAGCCCTGGGTCATCGCGCCATTCGCGGGAACCGTCGTGATGCCCGACTGGGGCGCGGCGGCCTGCGCAGGCATGGTGTGGCCGGCGTGCGGATCCTGAGCGGAGGCGGCGCCGGCGAAAGCCAGGGCCGCCGTGAGGGTGAGAATGCGGATCATGGGGTGGTCTCCTTCGGTTAGAACCAGGCCTTGAGGCCGACGATGAACCGGGTGTCCTCGGCCTCGCCGCCGCGGGCCTCGATGTAGTCGGCGGTGTCTCCAAGCGCGCGTCTCGACTCGACGCCGACGTAGGGAGCGAACTCCTTGCGGAATTCGTAGCGCAGTCGCAAGCCGGCCTCGACCGAGGACAGGCCCGAGCTGATCTCCAGTTTTGGAATGTCGCTGGCCGAAGCGTCGATTTCGAGGCGCGGCTGGAGGATCAGGCGCTGGGTGATGCGCTGGTCGTATTCGGCCTCGACGCGGGCGGTCAGGTCGCCCTCGGTCGACAGGAAGGCGGCGGCGTCGATCTCCCACCAGTAGGGCGCCAGTCCCTGCAGGCCGAGAACCAGATAGGTCGTGTCCTCGCCCTCAGGACGGAAGTCCTGCCGCACGCCAGCCTGCACGTCCCAGAACGGGGAGACGGCGCGGCTGTAGAGGGCCTGAACCTCGGCTTCCTCCAGGTTGCCGCCGAAATCGCCTTCGCCCTCAGACTTCCACCAGAACCGGTAGATGTCGCCCCCGCTCCAGCCCTGGACGTCCCAGAGCCAGGACTCCTCATCATCGCCAAGGCCAACCTCGAGACGGTCGATGATGACCGCCGTGGTGCGAACGTCGCCGTTCTCGCGGACCAGGGTCTGGCGCGCGGCGGCCATCGCGTCGGCGCCAAAGACGAGATCGGCGGCGTGGGACGGAGCGCCCAGGGCGGCGGCCGGCAGCGGGTCTTCCGGAGGACGGCCGGGATTGTCTGCGCTGGTCGGCGTATCGGGCGGTCTTATGCTCATCGTCGACATGTCATGTGCGGCGTGGGCATCGGCCGGGGCAGAGGGCATGGCGGACAAGTCATGGCCCGCATGCGGATCGGGCTGGGCGGGCGCCGGGGCCGTCATATCGTGGCCCGTATGGGGATCGGGGGCGGCGGGCGGAGCCGGCATCTGGTGGCCCGCGTGGGGATCGGCCGCGGGCGCCGTCTGCGCTGGCGGCATGACGTGACCGGCGTGCGGATCCTGCTCGGCGGGCCGTGCGGGCGTCTGAGGCGCGGCTGCTGGAGCCGGGGCGGGGCGCGACGGCGCCGGGGGCGCCGGCATCGTATGGCCCGCGTGGGGATCCTGGGCCTGGGCGCTGAGCGCGCCGGCGGCGAGGATCAGGGGCGCGAGGGCGATGGCGAGGCGGTTCATCGGGCGGCTCCGTCCATGGGCCGCACCGTCACAACGTTGAACATCCCCGCGTGCATATGCATCAGCAGATGGCAATGGAAGGCCCAGTCCCCGGGCGCGTCTGCGGTCAGGTCGAAGGTCACCTTGCCGCCCGGCGCGACGTTGACCGTGTGCTTCAGCGGCTGATGCCCGGCGGGGCCGCCGGTCACCAGTTCGAAGAAATGGCCGTGCAGGTGGATGGGGTGCGCCATCATGGTGTCGTTGACCAGGGTCACGCGCACCCGCTCGTTACGCTCGAACCGGATCGGCTCGACCAACTCCGAGAACTTGCGCCCGTCGAAGCCCCACATGAACCGCTCCATATTGCCGGTCAGGTGGATTTCCATCGTTCGCGACGGCGGGCGTTGGTCCTTGTTGGGGGCCAGCGACACCAGGTCGGTGTAGACGAGGACGCGGTGGTCGACGTTTGTGAGCCCGATCGGACGCTCGCCGAGCCGGTTGGCGGGGTCCATGGCGATCGCGTCTACGCCCACGCCGACCGCCATGTCCGGCGGAGCGTTCTCAGGATCGCGCATGTTCATGCCGGCCATGGGCATGCCGGCCAGGTCGTCGGCCGGAGCCGCGGCCTGGGCGGACGCTCCGTGGTCCATCCCGGCCATGGCGCCGTGATCCATGCCGTCCATGCCCATGTCGCGCATGGTGAGGTTCGGAACCTCGCGCAGCGGCGGAACCTCCGCCGTCATCCCGAGACGCGGGGCCAAGGTCGCCCGCCCCATGCCCGAGCGGTCGATCGCCTCCGACACGATAGTGTAGGCGCGGTCCTCGGTCGGCGTGACGATCACGTCATAGGTCTCGGCGACCGAGATCTGGAACTCATCGGTCTCGACCGGGCGCACGTTCTCGCCGTCGGCCTGGACCACCGTCATGGGCAGGCCGGGGATGCGGATGTTGAAGATCGACATGGCGGAGGCGTTGATGATCCGAAGGCGCACCCGCTCGCCGGGCCGGAACAGGCCGGTCCAGTTCTCCTGCGGTCCGTGGCCATTGATCAGATAGGTGTAGGTCGAACCGTTGACGTCGAGGATGTCGCGCGGGTCCATCCGCATCTGGCCCCACATGCGCCGCTCCTCCAGGCTCATGCGGTCGCTGCCGTCCATGAGGCCCGCGAGGGTGGTGCGTTGCTGGTTGAAGTAGCCGGGGCTCTTCTTCAGCTTGGCCAGAATTTCGTGCGGATGCATGAAGCTCCAGTCCGAAAGGACCAGCACATGCTCGCGGTCGTAGGCGACCGGATCGGCGCCCGCGGGATCGATGACAATCGGGCCGTAGTGCCCCATCGCCTCCTGCAGGTTGGAGTGGCTGTGATACCAGAAGGTGCCCGACTGCCTGATCGGGAACTCATAGACGAAGGTCTCGCGCGCCTTGATGCCGGGGAAGCTGATGCCCGGCACGCCATCCATCTGGAACGGGACCAGCAGGCCATGCCAGTGGATCGAGGTGTCCTCGTCCAGAGTATTGGCGACCGAAAGTCGGACGTTCTGGCCTTCGCGCAGGCGCAGCAACGGCGCTGGCAGAACGCCGTTGATCGTCACGGCGTGGCCCGTGCGCCCCCCGACCGTGAAGGGCGAGTGACCCACCGTCAGATCGATATTCGGGCCCGTTAGCGTCGGCAGGTCGGCCCGCAGACCCTGCGACCCCGTCTGCGCCCAGGCGGGGAGCAGGCCTTGCAGCCCCAGCAAGCCGCCGCCGACGGCGCCGCCACGGAGAAGCGTTCGGCGATCGAGGCGGGGCGTGGACATCAGCGAGAAGTTCCCTGGCGGGTATTGAGCCGCTATTCAGATACGCACTCCCGACAGTGCCCCGTTGCTTCAGGGCGCCGCTCGGTCGGGATCGCGGCCTTCTGCGCCTTCCCATCATGGAAAGGTCAAGAGCCAATCGTCCGCTTTGAGGGAGACCCCTACATGAACATCGGCAAAGCATCACGGGCGACCGGAGTCTCGACCAAGATGATCCGCTATTACGAGTCCGTCGGCCTGATCCGGCCGGCGGACCAGACGGACAGCAACTATCGCGACTTCAGCGACCGCGACATCAACGAGCTGCGGTTCATTCGCCGGGCCCGCGATCTGGGGTTCTCCGTCGGCGAGATCGGTCAGTTGCTTGCGCTTTGGAGAGACCGTGGACGGCCAAGCCGGGAGGTGAAGGCAGTGGCCGAAAAGCACATTGCGGATCTCGACGCCAAGATCGCGGCGATGAAGTCAATGGCCAACACGCTTCGTGATCTCGCCCACTGTTGCGCCGGGGACGAGCGACCCGGCTGTCCGATCCTCTCGGACCTTTCGGGCGCGGGGATCTCGGGCCGCGATGGCGAAGACATGAAAACTCGTCCAAAAACACCTGCCGCAACTAACCGGTGAGGTGTTGCCGAAGCGGCCGTGCTCCGACCGCCGTCAAAACATGCGTGGACAGCCGATGTCGGAGAGTAGGGCGTGAGGTCAATGGCGTATGCCTATGGTACCGGATACGCCGGAGTTAGATGCTTTCACGAAAAGACGTTAAAAACGCAAGTGAGTCAAAGTTTCTCACGGGCGCATCGATTATCAATATCAGGTGTCTAAATAGGTAGAAAAAGATACCGACATCACGGAAAATTTATACTGTCAAAAAATTGTTTGTTTTCAAGACGCTTAGTTTTTTGAGGTTTTTTGGTCGGCATTGGTGTAGTCTTTGCGATGAAAAGCTTAAATGCATCAGATGGTTACGAAACAACAAGATAATCGAGTGGGAGTGAGGGGCAGTCATAAGGCGGCCCCTGACGAGATGATTGCGGAGTAGTGAGCGGAGCATAGCTGCTTGGTTCACATGCTGCGCCCCGTAACCTCACGGTAGTGACGAAGCTACGGGATAGGGAGGCGTCTGTGGGCCGGGCGAAAGGGGATCACGACGTCATCCGCCGGCCCAGCCAGCGGCGCACCCGGCCGACGTACACGGACCACGCCGCGCCGAAGAGGGCCTCCAGGTGTCGTTCCTCGCGCCGGATGGCGAGACGGTCGGTGGCGAAGGCGGCGACGGGGGCGGCCACGAAGAACCAGGCGTTGTCGAACAGGCCCCCGAGGCCGAGCAGAAGCAGCCCGTTAGCGAGATAGATCGGGTTGCGGCTCCAGGCGAACGGACCGGTCGTGACCAGAGCGGTCGCCGCCCGGTGCGGCAGGATGTTGGCGCGCCGCCGCCGCATCTCCACCATGGCCCACAGGTCCAGACCAAGGGCGAGCCCGACCAAGAGGCCGCCGGCGGCGAAGGCGCCGGGGAAGAGGGCGGGCGGGCCCCATAGACGCGCCATGAGGAGCGCGACAAGGACAGCGCCGCCCGTGATGAGCGGCGGCCAGGGCCAGCGGTTCGGTGCCTGCGGCCTCACCCGCCGGCCAGCTTGAGAACGCCGCGCAGCAGATAGGCGACGACGCCCAGGACGCCCACGCCCAGCACCCAGAGGGCGACGAACCAAAGGCCCTGCCGGAGTCCGTTTGTGGAGCTGCGACGCATCAGTGGTAACCGTCGTCGCCGACCTTGCCGCGGAACACCCAGTAGGCATAGGCGGTGTAGGCCAGGATGATCGGGATCAGGATCAGGGCGCCCACCAGCATGAACAGCTGGCTGGAGGCCGGCGCGGCGGCCTGCCAAAGGGTGATCTCGTCGGGCACGGCGTAGGGGAAGACGCTGACGCCCAGCCCCGCGAAGGTGACGGCGAACAGGCCCAGCGACAGCAGGAAGGGCCAGACCTCGCGCTTGCGGCGCATGGTCCAGAAGAAGGCGGCCGCGACGATCAGAACGAGCAACGGCACCTGCGCCGTCAGAAGCACGCCGGGCCAGTCGAACCAGCGCCGGGCGTATTCGCCGTCGAGGAAGGGCGTGGCCAGGCTGACGGCGCCGATCATCAGCAGGGTCGCCGGACCGAGTTTCCAGGCCTGGGCGCGGGCGTGGTCCTGGAGCGCGCCCTCCGTTTTCATGTTCAGCCAGGTGGCCCCCAGAAGGGCGTAGCCGACGACGACGGCGGCGCCGGTTAGCAGGCTGAAGGGGCTGAGCCAGTCCCACCAGCCGCCGCCATAGGCGCGGCCCGACACCTCGACCCCCTGCAGGATGGCCCCCAGGGTCACGCCCTGGGAAAAGGCGGCCAGCAGCGAGCCGCCGAAGAAGGCGACGTCCCAGACGGGCTTGGCCCGCACCGTTCGCCAGCGATATTCGAAGGCGACGCCGCGGAAGACCAGGCCCAGCAGCATGGCGATGATCGGCGTATAGACCGCCGGCATCAACACGGCGTAGGCGAGGGGAAAGGCGGCGAACAGGCCGCCGCCGCCCAGGATCAGCCAGGTCTCGTTGCCGTCCCACACCGGGGCGATCGAGTTCATCGCCTTGTCGCGCTGATCGCCGGCCTTCAGCGTCGGGAACAGGATGCCGACGCCCAGGTCGAACCCGTCCATGACGATATAGGCGAAGACGGCGAAGGCCAGCAGCCCGGCCCAGACCAGGGTCAGATCAATGTTCATCATCGGTCTCCTCGCCGGTCGGGATGGGGCGGTCGGGGTCGATGGCGGGGGCGGGGGTGATGCCCGCCGTGCGGATCGGGGTTTCCGCCACGCCCGGCTCGTCGCGGTGGGGCGCATGGCTCATCAGACGCAGGATGTAGAAGACCCCGGCGCCGAAGACGGTGAAATAGACCACAGCGAAGGCGGCCAAGGAGGTTGCGACGGCAGGCGCGGCCAAGGGCGCGGCGCTGTCGGCGGTGCGCAACAGGCCGTAGACGGTCCAGGGCTGACGGCCGACCTCGGTGGTGATCCAGCCGGCCAGCACGGCGACGAAGCCCATCGGCCCCATGACCAGGGCGAAGCGGTGCAGCCAGGGCGCATCGTAGAGGCGTTTGCGCAGGCGAGCATATAGCCCCCAGAGCCCCAGAAGCAGCATGGCCATGCCCAGCCCGACCATGACGCGGAAGGACCAGAAGACGATCTCCACCGGCGGCCAGTCGGCGCGGGCGATGGTGTCGAGACCGGCCAGGGGCGCGTTCGGATCGTGCTTCAGGATCAGCGACGACAGCTTGGGGATCTCGACCGCACCGTGGACGGTGGCGGCCTCGCGGTCGGGCAGGCCGAACAGGATCAGCGGCGCGCCGTCCGGGTGGCTTTCGAAATGGCCTTCCATCGCCATGACCTTGGCGGGCTGATGCTCCAGGGTGTTCAGCCCGTGCATGTCGCCGATGAAAATCTGGACCGGGGCGGCGACCAGGATCATGCCCATGGCCATGGCGAACATCTTGCGCGCGCCCTTGTTGGTCCGCTCCTTCATCAGGTGCCAGGCCCCGACTGCGCCGACCACGAGGCCGGTGGTCAGATAGGCCGCCAGCAGCATGTGGGCGAGGCGATAGGGGAAGGAGGGATTGAAGACGATCTTGAACCAGTCGGCCGGTACGAACTGGCCGACCTCGTTGATGGCGTAGCCTTGCGGCGTCTGCATCCAGCTGTTCACCGACAGGATCCAGAAGGCCGAGGCGAAGGTGCCGATCGCGACCATCAGGGTGGCCACGAAGTGCAGCTTCTTGCCGACGCGGTTCAGGCCGAACAGCATGACGCCCAGGAAACCCGCCTCCAGGAAGAAGGCGCTGAGCACCTCATAGGCCATCAAGGGGCCGATGACCGGTCCGGCCTTGTCGGAGAAGACCGACCAGTTGGTGCCGAACTGGTAGGACATGACCAGACCTGAGACGACGCCCATGCCGAAGGCCACGGCGAAGATCTTCAGCCAGTATTTGAACAGGTTCAGATAGAGGTCTCGCCCCGTCTTCAGCCACATGGCCTCCAGCACGGCCAGATAGCTAGCCAGGCCGATGGAGAAGGCCGGAAAGACGATGTGGAAGGCGACGGTGAAGGCGAACTGCATCCGCGCCAGGATCAGGGCGTCAAGTTCCATGGTGTGGTCTCACCCGATCAGGCCGAGCGCGCCGGCGCTGCGATAAAGCATATAGAAGGCGACGACGAAGATCAGCCCGGCGAACACTGTGTTCAATAGGCCTTTTTGTCCCGACAGGGCTTTCGCGAGCCGTGCGCCGACCAGACCGCCCAACACCCCGCCGCCGATGAAGACGGCCGCCAGGGGCCAGTCAACCCAGCCGTCCAGGGCGTAGTTGAACGCGGTGGTGAGGCCGAAGGCGGTGACGCCGACCAACGACGAGCCGACCGCATAGTAGATGGGCATGCGGGTCGAGACCATCAGGCCAGGGACGATCAGGAAGCCGCCGCCGATGCCGAAGAAGCCGGACATGATCCCTGTCAGGGCGCCGGCTCCGACGAGCTTGGGTGCATTGCGGCGATCAAGCTGGACGTTCGGGTCGCCGCCGGCGGAACGGCCCCGCAACATCAGTACGCCCACGATCAGCATCAGGACGGCGAACAGGGCCAGCAGCTTCTGACCGTCCACGGCCTTGCCCAGGCTCGAACCCAGAAAGGCTCCGAGCACCCCGGCGACCGCGAACAGACTGGCGATTTTCCATTTCACCGTGCCGTGGCGGGCATGATTGATCACATTGGCGAAGGCGTTGGCGGCCACGGCGAAGGCGCTGGTGCCGATCGCCAGATGCGGCTCCTTGACCCCGACCAGATAGACGATCAGCGGCACGGCCAGGATGGACCCGCCGCCGCCGACCAGGCCCAGGGTGAAGCCGACGAGCGAGCCGGCGCCGGCGCCGAGGCCGTACTGCAGCGGAGACAGGTCCATGATCAGGCTCAGGCGACAGCAGGGCGAAGCTGGGGGGCGGGTTCGATGTGGTGGGGGCCGGCCAGCCATTCGCGACCGCGCAACATCCCAAGCCAGTAGATTTCGGGCAGGGCCTGGGCCTTCAGATGCCAGGCCAGACGGGTCGGCTTCGTCCCGTCGAGCATCCATTTCGGGAAGCTGGGCAGGAGCTTGCCGCCATAGCCGAACTCGGCCAGCACGATCTTGCCGCGCTCGACCGTGAGCGGACATGAGCCATAGCCGTCATAGATCGCCCGAATCGGCTGGCCGTCCAGCAGCGACAGGATGTTCTCGGCCACCACGGGCGCCTGTTTGCGGGCGGCCGCAGCGGTCTTGGCGTTGGGCGCCGAGCAGGCGTCGCCCAGACCGAAGACGTTTTCGAACCGCTTGTGACGCAAGGTGGCGTCATCCACCTCGATCCAGCCGCTTTCGGCGGCCAGCGGACTTTCGCGAATGAAGTCCGGCGCGGTCTGCGGCGGGCAGACGTGCAGGAAGTCGAACTCGCGTCGAACCTGACTGACCTCGCCGTCCGCGTTCGTCACGGCGAAGGTCGCCGTCCTGGCAGGACCATCTACCGCGACCAGTTTCGATCCGAAGTTCAGGTCGATGCGGTATTTGCGGACATATTCCATCAGGGCCGGGACGTAGTCCTTGACCCCGAAGAGCACGGGCCCGGCGTTGTGGAATTCGATCTCGATGTCGTTTCGGCCGTGGTCGCGCCAGTGATCGGCCGACAGATACATGGCCTTCTGCGGGGCGCCGGCGCATTTGATCGGCATGGGCGGCTGGGTGAAGATCGCCCGGCCGCTCTGCATCGCCTGCACCAGCTTCCAGGTGTAGGGCGCGGTCTCATAGCCGTAGTTGGAGGTGACGTTGTTGCGCCCGAGCGTTTCCGCCAGGCCCGGAATGGCGCCCCAGTCCAGCTTCAGTCCCGGCGCCGCGACCAGCATGCGATAGCCGATCCAGCGGCCGTCGGTCAGTTCGACGCGATCGTGGATGGGGTCGAAAGCCGCGACCGAACCCCGCACCCACTGGGCGCCTTGGGGGATCAGATCCTCGGTGCGGCGCCGGGTCCGCTCGGGCGTGAAGACGCCGGCGCCCACCATGGTCCAGCCGGGCTGATAATAGTGATGTTCGGACGGCTCGATGATGCGGACGTCGAGGCCCGTGCGGCGGCGCAGGAGGCTGGCGGCCGTGGCGATGCCGGCGGATCCGCCGCCGACGATCAGGACATCGCAGGACTCCAGGGGCGCGTATTGGGCGCTCATGACGCGGCTCCTTCAAGACGGGGACGCAGGGCGCCGAGGTCGTAGCCTGCGGTCTTGGCGCGGGCGATCAGATGATCTGGGCTCTCCGAGGCGGCGTTCGTGAGCGCCCACAGGATGGTCGTGCGCGTGCCGGTGCGGCAGAAACCGAACACGGGCTGGGGCAGGTCAGCCAGAGCCTCGCGGAAATCCGCCACGTCCTGGTCGGAGATGGCGCCGCCGACCACGGGAACGTGGGCGAAGGCGAGGCCGGCGGCCTCGGCGGCCTGGCGCAGAGCCTCGGCGGTGGGCTGGCCGGGCTCCTCGCCGTCGGGTCGGTTGGAGATCACCGACCGGAAACCCTGGGCCGCGATGGCGGGCAGGTCTTCCGGGGCGATCTGGGGCGAGGCGGATAGGGCCTCGTCCAGGGGGCGGATATCCATGGCATTGTCTCCCTAGGGTCTTTTCTGGTTCAGGCGTTTCGGTCGAGCGTCAGGCGGAACAGCGCCATGCCGGCCACGAGGGCGCCGACGAAGACGAAGGCCTGCCAGGCGCCGGTCGTCAGGGCCGCCAGCGCCGGGCCGGGGCACAGGCCGACCAGCCCCCAGCCCAGGCCGAACAGGACGGCCCCGCCGACCAGGGGGGTGTCGATGGTCCGGCTCTCGGGGACGTGAAAGGTCTCGGCCGCGACCGGAGCATCCATGCGCCGGCGGATCAGATAGGCGATGGCGGAGGGGATCAGCGCTCCGCCCATGACGAAGGCCAGCGAGGGGTCCCAGGCGCCCGTTACATCCAGGAAGGCCAGGACGCGGGCCGGGTTGATCATGTCGGACACCACCATGCCGGCGCCGAACAGCAGGCCGCACAGGACGGCGACGATCAGCCGGTTCATGCCAGGCCTCCCAACAGGTGGCGGGTGACGAAGACGGTCAGGGCCGCAACCGCCATGAAGACGCCGGTGGCGACGATGGAGCGGGGCGACAGGCGGGCCAGGCCGCAGACGCCGTGGCCGCTGGTGCAGCCCGAGCCCCAGCGGGTGCCGAAGCCGACGATCAGGCCGCCGAGCACCAGCAGCCAGATGTCCGAGGTGATCTGCACCTCGGGCCTGCGGATCAGCGCCGAGGCCAAGGCCGCGCCGCCCAGCAGGCCGGCGATGAAAAGCAGGGCCAGGGTACGCGGCGCGCCTTTCGACAGGCCGGTCGCCGCAGCGGTCAGGCCGGAGATTCCGGCCACGCGCCCGTTCAGCAACAGGTAGAGACCGGCGGACAGGCCGACCAGCAGGCCGCCGGCCAGGGGCCAGACGAAGGGGAGGGGCTCAAGCATTAGGGTCTCGCCTCACAGCGCGTTCAGCGGGACCTTGAGGTAGCGCACCCCGTTGTCCTCGGGCTCGGGCGGGCGGCCGCCGTTCATGTTCACCTGGACCGACGGCAGGATCAGCTTGGGCATCGGCAGGGTCGCGTCGCGCTGGGTGCGCATGGCGACGAACTCGTCCTCGCTGACGCCGTCGCGAATATGGATGTTGCCAGTGCGCTGGGCGCCGATGGTGGTCTCCCAGGCGAACTCGGTCCGGCCCGGCGGCGCCTTGTAGTCGTGGCACAGGAAGACCCGCGCCTCGTCCGGCAGGGAGGTCAGGCGATGGATCGAGCGGTACAGGGTCCCGGCGTCGCCGCCGGGGAAGTCGCAGCGCGCCGTGCCGTAGTCGGGCATGAACATGGTGTCGCCGGGAAAGACAGCGTCGCCGATGACATAGGCCAGACAGGCAGGGGTATGGCCGGGCACATGCAGCACCGTGGCCTTCAGCCCGCCGATCTCGAACCCGTCGCCGTCGTTGAACAGATGGTCGAACTGGCTGCCGTCGCGGCGGAAGTCGGTCCCTTCGTTGAAGATCTTGCCGAACACCGCCTGGACGGTGAGGATCTCATGGCCGATGGCTAGCTGCCCTCCGAGCTTTTCCTGGAGATAGGGGGCCGCCGACAGGTGATCGGCGTGGGCGTGGGTCTCCAACAGCCACTGGACCGTGAGACCTTCGGATTTCACGTAATCAATGAGGGCGTCGGCCGAGTCGTGCGCGGTGCGGCCGGACGCTGGATCGTAGTCCAGCACACTGTCGATGATGGCGCAGACGTCGGAGCCGGGATCGCGCACGACATGGCTGACGGTGAAGGTGGCCTCGTCGAAGAATGACCTGACGACAGGGCGTTGGCGAGGATTGCCCAGCGCGGCGCGCACGATGTCGGCGGCGTGGTCGCGGGCGGGATCGGGGATGGGCGAGGACATGGCGTGTCTCCGTTTCGGTGACTCAACACATATACCCATTCATGGTTCGTGCAAGTATGTATTTTAATGTAGCGGAAACGGTGGGAAGCGCTTAGCTTGCGGCTATGGAAACGATCGACACCGGGCCAGCCGCCTATCCCCCCGCAATGCGCGCCCTGCGCATCAACGACACGGCGCCGGACTTCAGCGCGCGCACGACGCAGGGCGAAAAGCGCCTGAGCGACTATCGCGGCCGCTGGCTGGTGCTGTTCTCGCATCCGGCGGACTTCACGCCGGTCTGCACCAGCGAGTTCGTGGCCCTGGCCCGGCAGTCGGACGCCTTCGCGGCGATCGATTGCGATTTGATGGCCCTGTCGGTCGACAGTCTGTATTCGCACCTGGCCTGGCTGAAGGACATTTATCGCCGCTTCGGCGTGAAGGTGCCGTTCCCGATCATCGAGGATCCCTCCATGGCCATCGGCCACGCCTTCGGCATGGTGGACGCCGGCTCGAGCGACAGCGCGACGGTGCGCGCCACCTTCGTGATCGATCCCGAAGGCGTGGTGCGCGCCATCAGCTGGTACCCGATGAACATCGGCCGCTCGGTTGATGAACTGCTACGTCTCGTCACCGCCCTGCAGACCTCGGACCGCGAGGCGGCCTCCACGCCGGCGGGCTGGATGCCCGGCGACGCTCTGCTGGAGCCGGCCGCCACCACCCTGGACGCCGCCATCGCCGACGGTGAAGGCGATGCGCCCTGGTACTATCGCGAGCGCCGCGCATGACCGACGATCAAGCGGCCGCCATGGAGCGGTTGAAGGAAAAGGCGCCGGAGGCCGCAGAGCTGTTGCGCCAGCTGGCCAACGCCAACCGGCTGCTGATCCTGTGCCATATCGCCGAGGAGGAACGTTCGGTGGGGCAGCTCGAGGCGGACCTGGGCATCAAACAGCCGGCTCTGTCCCAGCAGCTGGCTGAGCTGCGCCAGTACGGTCTGGTCAAGACGCGTCGTCAGTCGCGCTCGATCTTCTATTCGATCGCCGACGAGCGGGCCCAGGCGGTGATGGGCATGCTGTACGAAATCTTCTGCGGCGATGCGAAGGCGGTCGGCGCCCGCGTCGCCGCCCCGGCGCCCCGCCCATCGACGCCGGCGCGCGGCGACACGGCTCAGTTCGCGCGCATCACCGCCGTCGCACGTCGCTGACGGCCAACCCGCACAGGAGACTCTCGTGAAGGGCTTCATCGACAATATCGAACGTCTGACGGAAGAGAACACAGACTTTCGCCGTGTTCTCTACACCGGCCACAATCTGCAGCTCGTCCTCATGGCCATTCCGGCCGGTCAGGAGATCGGCGAAGAGGTCCACGACGACCGCGACCAGTTCTTCCGCATCGAGGCGGGCGAGGGCGAAATCTGGATCGATGGCGTTCGTCACGCCGTGAAGGCGGACGACGGGGTCATCGTCCCTCAGGGCGCCCGGCACAATGTGGTCAGCACGGGGTCCGAGCCGCTTCGGCTCTACACCCTCTATGGCCCGCCGGAGCATCTCGACGGGACGGTTCACGCGACGGTGGAAGAGGCCTCCGCCGACCACGAGCACTTCGACGGCCGCACGACCGAATAGCCGTCAGGGGCCGACGTCGTCCGCATCGGCGCGCCGGTCGTCGGGCCGCGGCAGGTGCAGGGCGATGCCCAACGCCTCCGCCAGACGGGTGTCGCGACGATAGATGTCATCGCGAAAGGCGACGCGGCCCTGGCCGTCCAGGAACGCGGTCCAGTACAGTAGGCGCACGTCGATCGGCCGACCGGTCGCCACACGGACGGTCTGGCCGCTGTCCAGCGCGGCGTCGAAGCGGGCGAGCCTCTCGGGGTCGGGCGCCAGGAGAAGGCGGGCGAAGCCGACGGCGTCCTGCACCCGCACGCAGCCGTGACTGAGATGGCGGAAGCTCTGGTCGAACGCGCCCCGAGACGGGGTGTCGTGCAGGAAGATGGCGTAGCTGTCCTGAAGCTCGAACTTGACCTGGCCCAGGGCGGCATTCGGACCCGCGCGCTGAACCACCATGCCGTTCTGGATCGTCATGTTGTTCGCCCGCATATAGCCGGCGCCACGCGGCAGGATCTCGCGCTGGGCGATGGAGGTCGGCACCGTCCAGGGCGGATTAGCGACGACCGAGGCGAAGGGCCGTTCGAGGCTGGGCGTCGCATTGTCGGCGTCACCCGTCACGACCCGCATCGAATGCACGGGCCGACCGTCCTTCCAGTAGACCATGATGGAGGCGGCGGTGTTCACCTCGATCCGTTCCGGGGCCACGTCCCGCTTCAGCCAACGGCGGCGTTCCAGATTGAGCGCGATCTGGCGGGCACGGGCCTCGGCCGAAATCGACAGCGCCCGCTGGGTCGCCGGGCCGATGCGGGCGTCTGCCTCCAGACCGTGGCGCACCTGAAACGCCCGAACGGCTTCTTGCAGCACCGACCCGTAGTCACCGCCAGACGGGCCGATCATCGCGGCGGCGGCGTCGCTCAGATCGCCTTCCACCCGAAGGCGCGGCAGGAGGGCGGGAAGACGGGGGTCGGACGCAAACGGTTCGATCGTCGCGCCCAGGGCGAAGGGCGGCCAGCCGCCGCGGTCGGCGATGGCGCGATAGCGGAGGAAGCCGTCGCACAAGCCCTGATAGCCGCGGTCCTGGGGCGCGAGGCCCGCCATCGTCTCGGCCAACGTTCCGTCGTCGACCGCCGTCGCCAGCAGCGGCGGCGTATCGACCTGGTTGCGACCCATCTCCCAAAGCGTCTCCACCGATGCCGGGTCGACCCGGCCATGGGCGAGCGCCTCGGCCAGGGTCAGGACGGCCTGGGTCAGTTCGGCTTCACTTAGGGCCAGACCGTCGGGCGCGGATAGACCGTGGCGGTCCGCCAGGGCCAAGGCGTCCATGGCTTGCCGGCGCGCTGGCCCCGCCCAGGCAGGGCGTCCGCCGCGGGCGGCGTAGAAGGCTGCGGTCAGGGCGGTGATGTTCAACGCGGCGGGCGCCGATACGGCTCGCGCGGTCGTCGAGAGCCAGAGCGGCGCTGCGGCCGCCGCGAGCAGGTGTCGGCGGTTCAAGGTAAAGGAGCGACGGTTGGCCATGCCGCCGACACCGCGGGGTTCACCTTAAGGCAGGCTTAAGGTTGGCCGGTCCGCCAGCCCCAACGCGCGAAGATGGCGGCCCCCTCGTCGGACTTCAAAAATTCGAGGAACGGCTGGGCGTCGGCGTCCTGGCGGCCGGTCTCGGTCACAACGGCGCCGGCGTCGCGGTAGATGCGATAGGGCTCTTCGACCTCGACCACATCAGCGAGGTCCGGATTGGCGACCTGCCAGATGCCCCAGATGATCCAGGCGTCCAGCGTCGGGTCGTCGATCCAGGCTTGTCGGGCCTCGGCGCTGTTGCGGGCGTAGACGACGATGTTGCGACGCAGCGCGCGCACCTTGGCGATGTCGCCGGTGCGACCGGCCATGTCCTCCCACAGGCCGTTCTGGCCCGCGCCGTTGACGACCAGGACTCGGCGACCCGGCTGGAAGAGATCTTCCAGGCCGCCGACGCCGTTCGGATTTCCCGGGCGAACGAGAATGGAGGCGGTGCGCAGATAGAGCGGCTCGACCGCCTCGGCGCGGATGCGGCCCTCCAGAGCGCTGACGAAGTCGGTCATCATCGTCTCGGAGCCGGAGAAGATCAGGTCGCCGTCCGCCTTGGCCTGGTCCAGCCATTGGGGCGTGGGTCCGGCGACCACGGCCACGGCGCGACCGGTGCGCGCCTCATAGGCCTTCGCCGCTTCGCGCATGGCGGGGGCGGGGCCGCCCGGGCCGTAGACATGAAGAGGATCGGCGGGCGTCTGGGCGTGGGCGGCCAGGGCCGTTGCGCTCAATAGGGCGGCCAACGCCAGTGTGGACAGACGCATCAAGAGTTCTCCTGGGGCGGGGCGAAGTGATTGGCGGGGATCTTGAAATAGATGCGGCCGTCCTCGGCGGGTGGCGGCAGCACTCCGCCGCGGATGTTCACCTGAAGCGCGTAGAGCATCAGGTTCGGCAGGGGAAGGGTGGCATCCCGGCCGTCGCGAAGCCGCACGAAATCCGCCTCTCCGCGTCCGCCGCCGACATGGATGTTGTCCGCCTTCTGCTCTCTCACGGTGCTGAAGCAGGCGGGCTCGCGGCCATCGGGACCGTAGTCGTGGCCGACGAAGACGCCGGTCTCCTCGGGCAGGGCCAGGATGTCCTGGATGCTTCGGTAGAGGGCCTTGGAGTCGCCGCCCGGAAAGTCGGCGCGCGAGGTGCCGGCATAGGGCATCATCAGGGTGTCGTGGACGAAGGCGTTGCCGCCGATCACATAGGTAATGGACGCCAGGGTGTGGCCTGGGGAGAAGATGACCCGCCCCGTCAGGTCGCCGACAGCAAACGTATCACCGGCCTGGAAGAGACGGTCCCACTGGCGACCGTCGGTCGGGAATTCGTCGTCCAGGCCGTAAATGTCCTTCCACAACCTCTGGACGCCGATGACCTTCTCGCCGATGGCGGTTGGAGCCTCCAGCTTCTCGTTGAGATAGGGCGCGGCCGAAAAGTGATCGGCGTGTGGATGGGTGTCCAGCAGCCATTCGACCGTCAGGCCTTCCGCCTTGACGTAGTCCAGGATGGCGTCGGCGTTGCGGGTCGAGGTCGCCGCCGCCTTCTCGTCGAAATCCCAGACCGGATCGATGATCGCGCATTTGCGGCTGACCGGGTCGGAGACGACATATTGCCAACTGCCGGTCTTCTTGTCGTGGAGCGCCGCGATGCGCGCTCCGCCGTGGTCGATGATCTGCATGATGGCTCCGTTTGGTTTGCGAAGAAAAGGGCCGGACCGCTTGCGCGGTCCGGCCAGCGTCCGATCAGGCGGCTTTCGGGGCGTCGGGGAGGTCGCGCGTCGAGAAATACCAGTCGGTGTAGACGTAACCCTCGGAAGCGCGAGCCTCGGCCGCCTCGGCGGTCTTGGGCGGAGGGACGATAGCCGGTTGGCCAGGGCGCCAGTTCTCAGGCGTCGCGACCCCGTTGGCGTCGGACGCCTGGAGCGCGGTGAGCAGCCGAACGAACTCTTCGATGCTGCGGCCATTGCTCATGGGATAGTAGACCATGGCGCGCAGCTTGCCTTCCGGATCGATCAGGAAGGTGGCGCGAACAGCCGAGGTGTCGGCCGCCCCGGGGTGGATCATCCCGTAGGCCTGGGCCACCTCCATCTTCAGATCCTCGATGATGGGGAAAGGGATTTGGACGCCGAACTTCTCCTTGATGTTCCGGGTCCAGGCCAGGTGCGAGAAGATGCTGTCGATGGAGAGCCCCAGGAGCTCGCAGTTCATGGCGGCGAACTCATCCGCGTGCTTGGCGAAGCCGATGAACTCGGTCGTGCAGACCGGGGTGAAGTCCGACGGATGGGAGAAGAGGATCAGCCATCTGCCGCGGTAATCGGCCAGGCTGCGATCCCCGTGCGTGGTGCGGGCGTGAAAGTCGGGGGCGGGTTCGTTGAGGCGGGGCAGTCCGGTCATGTCGATGTCTCCTTCAGACGCCCCATTGAACACTTACATACACACTTACACAAAATAATAGTTCTTATGGCCAGGGAAGGTTCCGTCTATGCCGAGCCGTCAGTTCACAACCAGGGCATATCCAGCCTGCTGGTGGTGGATGACCGTCATCAGGGCGGCGAGATCGACGCTCACGCCCGGTTCGAGGTCGGCTTGCGCGATGCCGTTCCCCGCCATGGCCTGGCCGCACAGCCGAACCTGGACGCCGGCGGCGATGAGGCTGCGGATCAGGGCGCTGTTGGGATTGGCGTCGCCCTTGCCTCGCGCGGCCCAGGCGGCGTCTGACAGGACCGCAGGGGTGGCTGCGCCGTGTAACACGACGACGATCTGACGCTGGTCGGCGTCCACGCCGCCCGCCGCCAGCATATTCGCCAGCCGCGCAACGCGATCCAGCCCCTTCAGCGGCCTGTCGTCCGGACCGCCCTGGGAGACGTCGAAGATGACCCGATAGACGCGCGACGGATCCGCCTGTTCGCCGGCCTCGGGCAGGGGCTTGAAGCCGCCGAAGCCAGAGACAGCCTGGGCGAAGCTTGGGGAGGCCGCCAGGGAGGCGGCCAGGGACAGGGCGAGGAGGAGGGTTTTCATGGCGGGTTCCGGTGTGCGGGCGCTGGGGGTCAGGGACGGCGGGCGACGAGATCGATCAGGGCGGACCGGCCGCTATGGCCGGCGCCTTCGGAGACGTCGCTGTCGTGGCTATTCAGATGCAGGATGTCGAAGTCGGCGAAGGCGTCGCGGAGCAGCGCCTCGGTGTAGAGGTTCTCGACCTGCCCCGGGCCGCCCGTTCCATAGGCGATCTGTTCCGGCCGATAGCCCTGCAGCAGGATCAGGCCGCCAGGCTTCACGGCCGCCTTCATACGCTCGAAAATTCGGTCGCGCAGGGGAGGCGGGGCGAACTGAATGAAGACGGCGACCACGACGTCGAAGGCGTCCTGCGGCCAGGCCCAGGTCTCGAGGTCCGCCACCTGAGCGTCCAGTGTGACCCCGCGTCGCTCGGCCAGGGCGAGGGCCTTCTCGATCGCGCGTGGGGCGATATCCGTGGTGGTGACGGCCAGACCCTGTTCGGCGAGCCACACGCCGTTTCGCCCCTCGCCATCGGCGACCGCCAGAGCGGTCATGCCGGGCTGGAGCCGCGCGATCTGAGCGGCCAGAAAGGCGTTGGGCGTCTCGCCGAACAGATAGTCCTGGCGGTCATAGCGGCTGTTCCAGAAGTCGCGGGCGGCGACGGAGTCCATAAGGTGTTCCTTCATATGATGAGGACGCTCGCAGGCAGATCGGTCTCGCCGGGCGTATGGTCGGCGAACCAGGATTCAAGCGCGCCCACAGTGTCGATGTCGAGCGTCCGGCGGTCTCGCCCGTAACGTTCGGGCACCCCCTGGGCGGTGACGAAGGCCACCGGATAGTCCGCCTCCGGCTCGACAGGGCGGTCCCCGACCAGCAGGCGATCAAGGCGCTGCCCCTTGGGATTCTCCAGCTTCACAAAGGCCGTGAGGCCCCGGCAGCGTTTGATGTAGCCGCCCATCTGCGCGTAGGGGTCGGCGGCGAAGGTGCGCTCAAGATTCTCTTCCAGCATCGCCTTCAACTCGGCTCCGGTCAGCGTCGTGCGCGAGATGGGCGGGTTCATCGGCGCCATATTGTAGAGGTCGCCCAGAGTGACCGGGCCCGGTGCGACGGGCGCGCCGTATCGCCAGCCGTTCGAGAAGGCGATGTCCACGCCCGCCGCCTGCGCCGCAGCCGCCAGCAGGACGTCGTCCATCGGCGCGCTGGCCATGGCGTAGCGGTGAAGGGGGATGGCCGTGCGGGCGATGACGCGCGCCAGACGTTCCCGCTCGGGAGCCAGGGCCGTCTCCACCAAGCCGGCGACTTGATCGTCTTGGGGGCCAGCGTCCACGGCTATGAGCCGATGGCGGCGCAGGGACACGCGGCCGTCTGCGATCTCCAGGTCCAGCCGGCCGATATAGGCGCCGTGGCAGCCGGACTGAATGATCAGGGTGTCGCCGACGCGGGCCGGCTCGTGCAGGCGGTTATGGGTGTGGCCGCTCAGGATCACGTCGACGCCCGGCGTCTCGGCGGCCAGCTTGAGATCCTGCGGAAAGCCCAGGTGGGACAGCAGGACGACCAGATCGACCTTCTCCTCGCGGAGCTGGTGCAGTTGCTCCCGGGCTTCGGCCACACCCATTTCAAACCGCACGCCTTCAGAGAAGGCGGGGGGCATGGTTTTGTCGACGATAGGGCAGGCCAGGCCGATCACGCCGATCCTCAGACCGCCGCGCTCGAACACCCATCGCCCGTCGAACACCGGCGCGCCGTCATCTTTGCGAAAGACATTGGCGGCCAGGACGGGATACTCCAGTCGCGCCGCCAAAGCCTTGAACCCCGCCGGGCCATAGGCGAACTCCCAGTGCGCCGTCATGGCGTCGATCTTCAGGGCGTTCATGATCGGAACCAGCGCCTCGCCCCGGCTCGCGACGGCGACCCGCGTGCCATGGAAGGTGTCGCCGTTATCCAGGGTCAGGCACGGACCTTCGGCGCGCGCCTCTTCGAAGAGACGGGCGATGCGGGCGACCCCGCCCAGCCGTTCGACCCGCCAGCCGCCTTCGGTGCGCACCAGTTCGGGATGCGGCTCGAGATAGCCGTGCAGGTCGTTCAGCTGGAGCAGGGTCAGGGTGGTCATGGTCAGTCTCAGCGCAGCGGTTGTCCGGAGCGGATACGACCGATCACGGCTTCGAGTTGCGCCTGGGGCATGCCGCCGGGGATCAGATTGCCGTTGATGATAAAGGCGGGCGTGCCCTGCAGGGCCAGGGCCGCCGCTTCTCGGCCGTTTCGGTCGAGCACCGCGTCGATGTCTGCGCGGTGATCGGCCAGGTCCTGATTCAGGCGCGCCATGTCCACGCCGGCCGACTGGACCAGACGCGTGATGTCCGCCTGGTCGCCGATGCGCCACGGCGACAGCATGAAGGCGTTATGGACGGCCTCGTATTTGCCCTGATAACCGGCGGCGAGGGCGGTCCGGGCGGCGGTCTCCGAGACGTCGCCGAAGATCGGCCAGTCCTTGTACAGGACGCGCACCTTGGGGTCCGCCTTCAGCAGGCCGTCGATCTCCGGCTGCATCTTCTTGCAGTAGGGGCAGTTGTAATCGACGAAGCCGATGATGGTTACATCGGCGTTTTCGGCGCCGATGAAGGGCGCTGCTGGGTCGCGCAGCAGATCGTTGAATCCGACCTGAGCGATGGCCGGCATGTCCTGTCCAGAGGCTGCGGAAGGATTGGCGGGCGCCCCGCCGTTGTCGGCGTCGGCGGGGCCGCAGGCGGCGAGCGCCAGAACGGCGGCGAGGGCAGGGGCGAAGGTGCGGTTCATGGAAGCTCCGTGAGGCGAAGGGTCAGTGCAGACGCGCGATTTCGGTCGCGATCTGTTCGGGGGCGATTTCCCCCATGTGGGCCTTGGCCAGACGGCCGTCGGCGTGGAGGAACAGGGTCACCGGAATGCCGGCCGTGCCGTAGTGGCGCGGCACCGCCATGGCCTCGTCGAACAGCACATGGTCGAGGGCCAGCCCCTGGCTCTGAAGAAAGGCCCGAACGCCGGCTTCGCCCTCGCCCTGGTTGACGAAGAGGAAGCGCACATTCGGATGGGCTTTCTCGGCCTGGGCCAAAGCCGGCATCTCTCGTCGGCACGGCGGGCACCATGTGGCCCAGAGATTGATCACCGTGGGCCGGTCGCCCGGAGCGGAGAGGTCAATTGGCGGGGCGTCCATCGCGGCCAGGGTCAGGGCGGGCGGCGCCATGGGCTGCGTCGCCGAGGCCAACTGATGGGCGGTGGTCCAAACCAGGGCGCTGGCCAGCACAGGCGCAATGGCCCAGGCACGTTCGCGCGTCGTGCGCAGCAGCAGGATCGTGGCCAGGATCACGACCGGCGCGATCCAGATCCAGCTGAACCCGCCCTGCCAGATCGCGAGCGCTCGCCACGGGTCGGCCCCGAAATACTCCCAGTGCGTCGCCACGTGACCGAGGCGGGCGGCGGCCAGACCGCCGAAGACCAGAACCGTGCTCCACAGATTGAAGCGCGGGCTGACCCGGCTGGCCAGCAGTCCGGCGCCGATCATGAAGACGAACACGCCCGCGATGATGGCGAACCGCTCGCCGGACAGTACGACCGGGCCCAGGGTGATGGCGTTCATGCGGCGGCTCCGGCGCTCTGCAAGGCGGATGCGACATCTTGGGCCGACATCTCTCCGATCAGTCGGCTGCCCGGCGCTTCGGTCGCCGAGGGCGAAAGGAAGATCATAGTCGGCGGCCCGACCGCCCCGTGCCGCTCAAGAAGCGCGCGCGCCTCGGGCGTGCTGCGCGTGACGTCGACCTTGATGAGGTCGGTGTTCGAAAGGCCGGCGATGACGGCGGGGTCCTCGAACACCGTCCGCTCGATCACCTTGCAGCTGACGCACCAGTCAGCGGTGAAATAGACCAGGGCGGGACGTTCGCGCGCGCCGGCATCGGCGACGGCGCGGTCCAGCGCCGTCTGATCCAGCACGACCGCTGCGGTTTCGACCGGCGCGGCGGCTGCTAGTCCAGCGGGACGCGCCAGGGGCTCAAGCGGACGCCAAGGGTCGTCCGCCCCGAGGCTGAGGCCGACCAGCAGCAACAGGCCCCAGGTCGCGGCCGCCAGGCCGGCGACACGGGCGACGCCGTTTCTCAGGTTCGGGCTGAGCGGCTGGAACAGGCCGAGAGCCGCCGCCAGACCGAGCGCCAGCGCCGCGCCGAGAGCGAGCGTCGCCGTCGGCGGCAGGATGCGGCTGGCCAGCCACCAGGCCATGCCCAGGAAGATGAAGCCGAACAGCATCTTCACCCGGTCCATCCACGGCCCGGCCTTGGGCAGGAAGCGCGCGCCGACCGTGCCGAACACGATCAAGGGCGCCCCCTTGCCCAGGCCCAGGAAGAACAGGGCCGCCGCGCCCAGCCCAACGTCGCCGGTCTGGGCGATGTAGAGCAGGGCGCCCGCCAGGGGCGCGGTGACGCACGGGCCCACGATAAGGGCGGAGACGAAGCCCAGACCTGCGGCTGAGGGCAGGGACCGCCGGCCGTCGCCGCCGTCGCGGGACAGGCGGCTGGTCCAGGCCGAGGGCAGTTGCAACTCGAAGCCGCCGAACATGGAGGCGGCGAGAACGACGAAGACGACAGCCAGAGCGCCGACGGCCCAAACCGACTGGAGCGCCATCTGCAGGTTCTGTCCGGACCAGGCGGCCGCGACGCCCAGGAGGGCGAAGGCGATGGAAAGGCCCAGCACATAGGCGACCGAGAGCATCAGGCCTCGGCGCGTACCGCGCCCGTCCACGCCGCGTCCGATGACGCCGGCCAGGATCGGATACATGGGAAAGACGCAGGGCGTGAAGGCCAGCAGCACGCCGAAACCGAAGAAGGCGAGCAGGACCCAGGTCGCCCCGCCCTGCAGCGCCAGGCGATCGACGAAGCCCGGGTTGGCGTCCAGCGTGACCGCCGGCGATGACGCGACCGGCGAAGGCGCCGCCGCTCCCTCGTCGTTCTCGGGCGCGGGTGCAGCGCCCGGCGCCTGGATCGCCAGCATGGCCGCGGCCTGTGCGGTCTGCGCATCGGCCTCCCGCGCGGCCACGTCGGACTGCGGCCGGGTCGGCACGTCGATGGTGCGCGTCATCGGCGGGTAGCAGATCGAGTCTTCGAGGCAGCCCTGATAGGTGATGTTGACCGACGTCGGCTCGCCGGCCTGCGTCAACGTCTGCGCCGACAGGGTCGCGCGACCCGCGTCGTGCCAGACGTCGACGACGCCGAAGCCCGGGTCGTCCTTGGTTTCGCCGGCGGCCAGTTCCAGCGGCAGAGACTCCTTCCCGCCCGGCGTGCTGGCGACGGTGTGGTCACGATAGAGATAATGGCCAGGCGCAATGTCCCAGGCGAAGGCCAGATCGCCGTCAGCCTCACGCGTCACCGTCAGGGCGAAGGCCTTGTCAGGCGAAAGCGGAGCCTGACCCAAGGCCGAACCCGGCAGGGCGAAGGACAGGACGGCGAGAGCGGTGGGCAGTAGTCGGCGGAAAAACCTCATGGCCATCTCGTCGGCAAGCGAGCTTAAGTCAGGCTTAAGCCGGAGCTTGCACGTCACACCGCATGAGATTGCTCGCCATAGAAGACGATCCCGTTCTCGCTGACGGCCTCCAGGTCGGGCTCAGCGCCTGTGGCTGGACGGTCGAGGTCGTTGGGCGGGTCGAGGACGCCCTCGCGGCGCTGGAAAGCTCGGCGTTTGATGCGGTCGTGCTGGATCTGGGCCTGCCCGACGGCGACGGACTCTCGGTGCTGCGCTTCGTTCGCGAGCGCGACATGGATGTCGGCGTGGTGGTCTTGTCGGCGCGCGATGACAGTCGGGACCGCATAGTGGGTCTGGACGCCGGCGCGGACGATTATGTCGGCAAACCGTTCGATCTCGACGAGCTGGCCGCGCGATTGCGCGCGGTGCGGCGTCGCCTGCTCGGACGTTCGACCCCCGCCTTGCGCCACGGCGGGGTGACCATCGATCCCAAGTCGCGTCTGGCCTGGCGGGAAGAGGGCGACCTGCCCCTTTCGAGACGTGAGTTTGCTATCCTGGAGGCCCTGATGGAACGGCCCGCACAGGTCCTCTCGCGCAGTCAGTTGGAAGAACGCCTGTACGGCTGGCAGGAGGAGATCGGCTCCAACGCCGTGGAAGTGCACATCCACTATCTTCGGGCCAAGTTGGGCGCCGGCTTCATCCGCACCGTGCGCGGCGTGGGATACACCCTGCAATGAGCTCGATCCGCCTGCGTCTGTTCGTCACTCTCGCGCTCGTGACCGCCCTGGTCTGGGGCGGCGCGGTCGTCTGGGTCGAAATCCAGACCCGGGCCGAAGTGCAACGGGTGCTGGACCGGCGCCTGATGGAGTCGGCCCGCATGGTTTCGTCCTTGATGCAGGCCGGCAGCGTGCGCCCGGCGATCCAGGCTCCGGACACCGGGGCCGCCGATGTCTATGACCGTCAGCTCTCCTGCCAGATCTGGTCACTGGAAGGCGATCTGATTGGTCGGTCCCAAAGCGCGCCTGCGGAGCGATTGTCGGAAGGGGGCGACGGATTTTCTGAGCGCACGATCCGGGGCGAGCGCTGGCGCGTCTATACGGTGCATGATCGTGACGCCGGTTTTCGGGTGATGGTTGGGGACAATCTGGCCGTTCGCGAACACCTGGTCGGCAATGTCGTCACCGCCTTGATCGGTCCGGCGGTCCTCGGTCTGCTGGCGCTGGGCGTGCTGATCTGGTGGTCGGTTGGGCGGGGGCTGGCCCCTATTCGACAAATGACCCGCAGCCTTGCGGTACGGGATGCGGAAGACCTGACGGCGTTGGACGTATCGCCGGACGCCCGCGAACTCCGTCCCTTCGCCCTGGCGCTGAACGATCTGATGTCTCGCCTTGGCGCAGCGCGGCGTCGCGAGGCCGAGTTCACGGCCGCCGCCGCGCACGAGTTGCGTACCCCTCTGGCGGGCCTGCGTGTCCAGGCGCAGATTGCGGCGTCGTCTTCGGACCCTGCCGTTCGAAGCCGCGCGTTGGAGCAGATTCAGACCTCTGTCGATCGCACCGCCCGCCTCGTCACGGGGCTTCTCGCCCTGGCGCGCGAGGACGAGATGCCGGTTAGCGACGAAGATCGCCGCTGGGTGACGCTCCGATCGCTGTTTGCGGGAGCGGAAGGCGATTCCCGGGTGTCGATCGTCGAAGGTGACGCCCTGCTGAATGTGGATCCGGATCGCTTCGGGGCAGCGGCCGCCAATCTGCTCGCCAACGCACAGGCGCACGCAAAGTCTTCAATCCTGATCAGTTACGACCCGACTTCCGGCCACTTGATCGTCGAGGACGACGGAGCGGGCGTGGCCTTCTCGGATCTACATCGTTTGGGACGGCGTTTTTTCCGCGCGTCGAATGCCCCTTCCGGAGGGAGCGGTCTGGGCCTCTCTATCGTCCTCGCCACTGTGAAGGCCCATGGGGGACAGGTGCAGTTCTTGCGCTCACCAGGAGGCGGTCTTCGTGTTGAGGTGACAATTCCGGAGCAGGCGTCGGAGTCTTTGAACAACTCGACCAAGCGAGACTGACGGTATCAACCGGCTTCAGTGGCGTCTGTTGTCGGTTTGATGATACGGTATAGTCCAACTACCTATTCGCTTGTCATAGCGGTGCTGGTTGGTCTTGAAGCAGAGTTGCCTGCCGATAGATGGCGACATCACTAGAATTTTATTACGTCGAATTTCACCAATGAATTCAAAAGCGCTGTCCAAGTGACGGTAGCTCGCGCGGTATGGTGCGCGGATGAGAGAAAAGGCGCTGATAAATCAGCGCCTTCTGGTCTATTGAAGGATCGAGTGGGAGTAGGGCTTTCCCGGACCATCCGGGATCACGCCGGGACGGACTAGCCTCGCCGAGGTCCTGTCGCGGTAACGGTTGCCGGTCTTGTGGCGCTGCGCGGATCCGTGTTGGCCGTCGTTGCGAGCACGTCCCACGCGGCCATCGCGCCATCGACAGCAGATAACAAGGCTTCGCGGGATGCCCCGTCCCCGGCGCGAACGCCAAGCCCGTGAATGACGGTCGCGTAAAAGGCGGCGACGGCGGCCGTATCCAGCTCTGGCGGCAGGTCGCCTTCGGCAACAGCGCGCTTTAGCCGCTGCTCTATGACCTCGGGTGCTCGCTGGCGGATCGCGCGCAAATAGTCCTGGGGGCCCTTGTTCGAGGGCGCGCAATTCGTCGCCCCGAGCACGAGCAGGCAGCCATGAGGCTTGCCCGGGGCGGAAAAGGATTCCGCGGTCAGCCGGAGCATGGCTTCCACCGCCTCGCGCGCTGTCTTTCCTTCCTCGAGCGCCCGCAATGTCGGATCGCCAATCGTGGCGAGGTACAGGTCCGCGGCCTTCAGGAACAATCGCTCCTTTGATCCGAACGCGTGATAAAGGCTGGGTGGAGTGATGCCGCCCATGGCGACCTGCAAATCCTCCAGCGTCACCCCCTCATAACCACGCGCCCAGAACAGCTCCATCGCGCGCTGCAGGGCTTCCTCGCGATCGAAGGTGGAGGGGCGACCTCTCTTGGCCATCTGCGGTCCTTTATATAATTCGCACTATAGAACGCTTGACATGCGCCGGCAAGCGGCTCACCTATTCTATAGGCTAACATATACAATGCATCGAATTGGCGTTGGAAAAGGAGCATTCGAATGGCGACTCAACCGGCAAACGTCCTCGTAACCGGTCCTACCGGCAAAGTTGGGCGGCGTTTGATCCCGCTTCTCTGGCGCCGGGGCGTGGTCGTCCGTGCCGCCAGCCGGTCGCCGGTGACGGCGCGGGCGGGCGTCGAGCCGGTCCGCTTCGACTGGGCCGACGAGAGCACCTATGAGTCCGCTCGGACGGGCGTGGACGCGATGTACCTGGTCCCTGGCTCCAGCCCGGGACCGGAGCACGCTGGGCACATCCGTGCCCTGCTCGACGGCGCGGACAAAGCCGGAGTCAAACGGGTCGTGTTGCTGTCCGTGTACGGCGTCGACCAGGCACCGCCGGACAACCCGCTGCGCCGCATCGAACTCGCCGTCGAGTCGTCCGGCGTGCCGTACACCATCGTGCGGCCGGGCGCGTTCATGCAGAACTTCTCGGAGAAGCATTTCCTCCGCACCGTCGAGGGTATCCGCGAGCGTGATGAGATCGTGGGGCCCGGCGGTGACGGGGTCGTGAGCCATGTGTCGACCGAGGACATCGCCGCGGTCGCAGCCATCGCTCTGTCAGAGGGCGGGCACGAGGGCAAGGGCTACCCACTGCTGGGCCCGGAGCCTCTGACGATGACGCAGGTCGCCGAGCAGATCGCGTGGGTTGCTGGGCGTCCGATCAGATATGTCGAAACGGACCATACACCCATGCGCGACGCGCTTCTCGCTGCGGGCGAGCCACTTGAGACCGCCGAGCACAACAGCCGGCTCCACGCCTATGCGTTCAGCTCGGGTGCGTTCGGTGGGCTCAACGACGACATCCTTGAGGTGACCGGCCGCCCGCCGGTGAGCTTCGCCGAGTATGCCGCTGGCGCGGCGGCAGCGTGGCACCGATAGGCCCCCAACGCTGAGGCGCGCCACCTTCGATGTCGACGTTGGCCTGTCCGCGACATGACCTCCTGAGCGCATCTACCAAGTACAGCTTCCAAGAAGGATTAGACACAATGACTGCAACTCCCATCCTCGTGACCGGCGCGACCGGCACCATCGGCAGCGAGGTCGTTAAGCAACTCGTTGAAGGCGGGCATCGCGTTCGCGCCCTGGTCCGCGATCCGGTCAGGGCAGCAGGTCTCGGCGATGCGGTCGAAATCGTTGTCGCGGACCTGTCCAGGCCCGAGACCCTGCCGGCCGCATTTGCCGGCGTTGACAGCGTTTTCGTGGTCTCGAACGGCCTCGACATCGCCGCGCTTGAAGGGAACGCCTACGATGCTGCGCTTAAGGCCGGCGTGAAGCGGATCGTCAAACTTTCCGGCAGACATCTGGACGCGGATTTCATGCAGGGAACCCCGCTCGCCAGCAACCAGAATGCGAGCGAACAACGTCTGCGCCAGCTCGGCATCGCATGGACGATCATCAGGCCGGGCTTTTTCGCGTCGAACTTCCTGCTCTTCATGGATCGCAGGAATGGTGTCGTGGCGCTTCCGGTCGGCGACGGGAAGGACACGCCCACTGATCCACGCGACATCGCCGCCGTGGCGGTGCTGGCGCTCACCAGGCCCGGGCATGAGAACAAAATCTACGAGATCACCGGCCCCGACTTCGTCAGCTATGCGGACATGGTGGAGAAGATCGCCATGGCGACCGGTCTGCCGGTGAAACTCGTCGACATGCCGAGCGCGGTGGTGCGGGACGGCATGGTGGCTGCGGGCGTTCCCTTGACGCAAGCCTCTGGCCTCATGCGGTATTTCGAGGGCGTGAAGGGCGGCAGGGTCTATCCGCCAACCCAAACCATAGCGGAACTGCTGGGGCGGGCTCCGCGCAGTTTAGACGATTGGGTGCGCGACCATCTGAGCGCGCTCGCCGGATGAACAAAAGGGTCAAACACGTGCGCACCCGCTTAACCGACCCGGGCCGTGCGGCACCGTCGACGCTCAATGATCGCCGCCGCAAGCCGCGGCGCTGCTTCGGTCCAGGAGAAACAAATGGGAAATCCTCTCATCCTCGTTGTCGGCTCGACGGGCACGGTCGGCAGTGAACTCGTCAAACAGCTCATCGAGGCCGGACAAAATGTTCGGGCGCTGGCGCGTGACCCGGGCAAGGCGGTAAAAACCGCAGCCGGGACTGATGTCGCCATTGGCGATCTGTCCAGACCCGAGACATTGCGCGAGGCGTTTGTCGGGGTGGAGAAGGCGTTTGTCCTCGCGCCGCCGGTTCCCGACATGGAGCAGCTCGAAGCAAACGCCTTCGCCGCCGCCGAGCAGGCCGGAGTCAGGCACATCGTCTACCTTTCGAACTTCGGTGCCGGCCGCTTCGACGACGCGTTGTTCCGGGCGCATGGTGCCAATGAATGGCGGCTCCGCTCGCTCGGGATGGAATGGACGATCCTGCGTCCCACGCGATTCATGTCCAACACGCCCTTCGGCTGGGCATCGGTACGGGAAAACGGTCGCCTGGTCGAACCGCTCGGTGGCCGCAAGACGATCCTGATCGATCCGCGGGACATTGCCGCCGTGGCGGTGAAAGCGCTGACCGAGCCGGGACATGAGGGCAAGATCTACGAATTGACAGGAGAAGCCCTGAGCGGTGCGGAGATGGCGGAACGCCTGTCCGAAGCCCTCGCGAGGCCGATCGAGTTCGTCGATGCCAGTGAGGACGTCACGCGAAGCGACCTGTTACGCTCCGGTCTGCCGTCGATGATCGTCGACAAGGTCCTCTACTATTTCGAGACCCTCCGGGCTGACCGCTGGTACGAAACGCCGACAGTCCGCCAGTTGCTTGATCGCTCGCCGGGAACCTATGCGGAGTGGCTGAAGGAAAACACCGGATCGACAACGCGGTGAGCGTCGTCAACCGCATCGCCTCTCACGTGACCAGAAAGCCGCCGGGCAGGATGGAGCGGGAACGATGGCCGGTTCGCTTTCGGCACCGATTCCTCGGGGACGTGCTAGGGCAGGGCGATGACCGACCCGATCGATAATGACTCCCCACCCGTCACCGATCCCACAGACTCCGTCCCGGGTGAAACGCCGGTCCAGCGCGCCCTGCGGATGAAACAGGCGGTGATCGACGCCCGGCCCAAGGCCCCGCGCGGCGGCCGCTTCCAGCGCGAACAGTCGGCCAGCATCGCCTCCGGCAAGTCCAAGCCGTGGATGCAGCGGTAGGGGCAGCCCCTACATCCGGGTGGTCTGGTTCTGCATAATCCGATCCGCAGTCTGTAGCGCGGCAACGCGGATCTCACTGGCCAGACCGGAATCCGGCAAGGTCCTGGCCAGGATCATGCCGCCGACGCAAAGGGCGGCGAGTGACAGGGCGTCTTGCCGTGACCTGTGATCCGGCTCGTCCAGCCCGGTTCCAAACAGCCCGACCATGGCTTTGAGCAGGTCCTGATAGGACTCCTGAACGGCGGGGCTCGCCCGGGCGACATCGGACGGCAGGGCGATCATCGGGCACTGGCCGTCCAGATCACCAAGGTGTTCATTCGACAGATAGCTCTGGATCATCTGGCGCGTCATGTCGGGGTGAGGGCGGCTTGGGTCGACACCCGCATCGGCCCGCCATTCGGCGCCGCGCCCCATCAGGAAGCTCGACACCGCCTCGCTGTAGAGCGCGTCCTTGCTTTGGAAGTGGTTGTAGAACCCGCCGCGCGTCAGACCGGCCGCCTCCATCAGGGCATCGATCGTCACACCGTCAAAGCCGTGACGGTTGAACTGGATGCGTGCGGACTCCACGATCTTCGCGCGGGTCTGTCGCTTGTGGTCTTCACTGTACGGCACCGGCGTTCTCCTGCGGGTGGAGCCATAACGGAACGCAGAATATGTTCTTTATCATATGTTGCGGGGTGCAATAACGGTCACGCTTCAGGCTGAAAATCAGGAGTTGATCATGACCAAATTTGTATTCGCCTATCACGGCGGTCCGAAATCCATGACCCCGGAAGAGGGCAAGGCTCACATGGGAAAATGGATGGCCTGGATGGAGAGCCTCGGCGACGCCGTGGTCGATCGCGGCCTTCCGGTCGGAAAGTCAAAAACCGTCGGCCCGGGCGGCGTGACCGATGACGGCGGATCGAACCCGTTGTCCGGCTTCACCATCGTCCAGGCGGACAGCATCGATGCGGCCGTGGAAATGGCGAAGCAGTCGCCGCACGTCGACGCGGGCGGCACCATTGAGGTCGCGCCAGCGATGGACATGCCGATGTAGCGACCCCCGCGGCCTCGCTGCTTTGACAGCCGTTCCTCTGGCGGGATCATGGCGACGATCTGAATGCCACCCCCCGGGGTGTCGGAGAAGGCGTCACCCGCGGGTCGATCGACACCATGGATTGGCGTCAGGATATCCGGACGGCTGCCGGTGGGCGTGCCCGGTTGTTGACGAAGCGGGCCGGGCGTCTGCTATTAGGGCGGGTAATCAGTCGGGCAGGGTCGCGTGTAAATGACAGAGGATGCCCCCGGGGCGGCGGACGAGATTCTCGACACGCCCCACCTTGCCGACGCGCTGGAAAGCGACCGGTTCAAACAGTTTCTCGATCATATTCCAGTAGCGGTGGCGGTAGCGGAACTGCACCCTTCGGAATGCATCACCTATGCCAATCTGGAATTCGAGCGGCTGACCGGGCAGGCAGCGGTCGAGCTTCAGGGTCGGCCCTGGGGCACGTTGGCCGCCATCTCGGCCGCCGCCGGCGATGAGGGCCGGCTCAGCGAGGCGATCACGCAAAGTGATGAGTATATCGGGGCGTTCGAGGTCGTTCTCGACGGCGTGCCCGTCACGATAGACGCGTGGTCCAACGTGATTCACGACGATACGGGAGTTCCCGTGTTCCGACTGGTGGCGCTGGCCGCCAACGGGAATCGCGATCACGCCGAGGCTAGCGACCTGCACAGACGACTGCAGGAAAAGGACACCCTGCTGCTGGAGCTGCAGCACCGGGTGAAGAACAATCTGCAGATGGTCACGGCCCTGATCCGGCTGGAGGCGCGCAATATACCGGACGATGCCGCCGTCAAACGGTTCGACCGGCTGGCCGGACGGATCGAGGCGTTGTCGCTGCTGTATCGCTCCCTGTCTGAGGACGAACTCGGCGAGACGGTCGACCTGGGCACCTATCTCAGTCAGATCGCCTCGGCGGTGATGCAGGCCCATGCGGTTGAGGGTATTCATCTGGATTTGCAGGTCGACACCTGGCCGGTGTCGGTCAATGTCGCCATGCCCGCCGGTCTGGTGGTCAACGAATTGCTGACCAATGCGCTGAAACACGCCTTCACCGGTCGCGAGGGTGGGACCATCACCCTGCATAGTCTGGTCGATGACAGTGGTTGTCGGGTGATGATCTCGGACGATGGCGTCGGCCTGCCGGAAGGCACGGAATGGCCCAAGCGCGGCAAGCTGGGGGCCTTGATCGTTCAGTCGCTACGTCAGAACGCCAAGGCCCGCCTCGAGGTCGAGTCGACGCCGGGCCAGGGCATGAAGGTGGCGATCTTCTTCGCCCGCACCGACGCGGCCCCCGAGACCGCGACCTGAGAGCAACGACACGATCATGACCCCGGTCCTCTACGGCATCCCCAACTGCGACACGATGAAGAAGGCCCGCGTCTGGCTGGACCAGCACGGCGTCGCCTACAGCTTTCACGACTACAAGAAGGCCGGCATCGACCGGGCGTCGCTGGAACGCTGGGTGGCCGAGCACGACTGGCAGACGGTGCTGAACCGGGCCGGGACCACCTTCCGCAAGCTGCCGGAGGCGGATCGCGCCGATCTGGACGACGTCCGGGCCATCGCCCTGATGCTGGCCCAGCCGTCGATGATCAAACGGCCGGTGCTGGATCTCGGCGACCGGACTCTCGTGGGCTTCAAGCCGGAGCGGTACGAAGCCGTCTTCGCCTGAGCGTCAGTCGATCCGACGCAGCCAGGCGATCACCGCCGCCCGTTCGGCCGCGGTGCCGCCCTGATAGGGCATGGTCGTACCGGACATCGCGGCCTCGGGATCAGTGAGAAAACGATCCAGCGTCGCCGCATCCCAGACCATGCCCCTCCGACCCGCCGCGCGCATGGCGTCCGAATAGGCGAAGCCACCGACCGCCCCCGCGCGCCGTCCGAACACACCCCTCAGATTTGGCCCGGCGTCGTTGTTGGTGTTGGCCCCGACAGAATGGCAGGCCGCGCAGCGCTGGAAGGCGCGCGCCCCCGGGTCGTTTGCGGACGGGGTCGCCGGGGGCGGCGTCAACAACGCCAGCAGCAGCCAGAGGGTCGGCATGCCCTAGTCGCCGTGCCGGATGACCACCAGTCGGTCGGTGCCGGACTCAGCGCCCCAGACCTCTCCGGTCCGGCCCAGCATCTGGCGAACCTGGGCCCCGGCACGGTCACTGGGGAAGCTCTCGAAAGCCTCCGTCGCCGGATCGAAGCGGACACTGACGTTGCCGCTGTTCCATTCGCTGACCCAGATGCGGCCCTGACTGTCGGGCCAGACCCGACGCGCGCCCTGGTTCGGCGTCGGGGGCTCGACGATGGTGGCCTGTCCGGTGTCGAGGTCGACCTTCGCGATGTGGCTGCCGGCCAGGGAGGCGTACCAGACGTCACCCGACGGCGTCGTGGCAATGCCGTAGGGGCCCCGGCCGCGCGGCGCGGCCCAGACCTGCATGTCGTCTGTGGCGGGATCGAGTCGGCCATAGAAGCCGGTCTGGCCGGTGAACCAGATACGGCCGCGGTGGTCGAAGGTGGCGGTGTTCATATTGATCGGGCCGGTCTGTTCCGGCAGCGGCCAGACCTTGACCGCACGGGTCTGCCGGTCGACCCGGACGATGGCGTTCTGGCCACCGTCGGTGATCCAGGCATTGCCGTCGGGGCCGACGATGACGCCGTGTGGGGCCGAGCCCTCGCCCAACGGTACGATCGTCGTCTCGCCCGTGGCGGGGTTGAGAATGCCGTGGCCGCCGCCGCGCTGGACGGTCCACCAGACCTCCTGGCCATCGGCGGTGACGGCAACATCGTGCGCACGACCGCCCGGCGGCAGGTCATAATACTGCACCTGCTGGGCGCAGGCCGGGGCGGTGATCGCGACCATCGCGGTTGCGGACAGGGCCATCCAGAAGCGGTTCATGGCGAAATCCCTCCTTTGTCGAAGGGCACCACCATATCCGCCACCGCCGGGTCCGCAATGGCCAGGTCGGCCTTAGCCCTCGACGTCGACCCGTGGCCGGTCATGGCCGTCGGCGCGTTCGGTAACCCAGTCACCCGCTGCATCGGCATATTCGATCATCGCGGTCTGATCCGGCACCCGTTGTTCGCGGGCTACCGCCACAGCCGCGGCGCGGGCTTGATCGTGACTGGCGAAGGTCTCGGAGAAGCTGTCGCCCAGTTTGTAGGCCCAGCCGCCATTATGTTGAACGATACGATAGGTGACGTGGGACATGGGACGCTCCGGTTATAGTCAGGATTCAAGCGGTGACCGCTGTTTTTGTTCCGGGGGTGCATCCATGCGCATCATCGGCGGCGACTATCCTGTGAACGCACGGCGATCGCCGCCACGCGCATGGAGGAGATGACGATGGAAGACCTGTTCCGGTCCTACTGGTGGTTATTGTTCCCGCTGGCGTGGTTCGTCAGCAGTGGTTTTTCCAGCCTGCTGAACTACCGGCGGCACAAGAATGCGCTGAACCTGATCAAAGCCTACGTCGACAAGGGCCAGGAGCCGCCGGCGGCCTTGCTGAAACTGCTTGAGCGGAGCGGCCCGGGCGAGGACATCTTCGCCGACGGCGGCATGGCCCCAGCGGCCAAGGCCTACGGCGAACCGACCAACTACTGGTCGCTGTTCGGCCTGTTTACGATGCTGGCGGTCGGCTTCCTTGGGGCCGGCTATTATCTGAACCTGGACGGAGGTTCGGGGGCCTTCACCATCGTCGGCTTCACCATGGCGGCCGTGGCTTTCTGGGCCCTGATCAATGCCGTGTTCCGCAGCCGGAACCGGGATCGCTGACGGTCACGCTCGCGGTAGACGGAAACTCCGGCCTTGGCCCTGATCCTGACCGATGCCGAACTGGTGACCGCCGCGGTCTCCGGCTCGGATGCCGCTTATGGCCGGCTGGTCGACCGGCATCAGGCAGCGGTGCGCGGCTTTCTGCGGCGTATGCTGGGCGGGACCGGATCCGCCGCCGCGGCCGAGGCCGACGATCTGGCCCAGGAGACCTTTGTCACCGGCTGGCGCTCGTTGCGCGCATTGCGGGAACCAGCCGGAGTCCGAGCCTGGCTGTGCGGCATCGCCCTGCGCAAGGCGCGCGACCGGCAACGCAGCCTGCGGTGTGGCGCGGCGCGGGACGGGGCCTGGCTGGAGACGGTGTCGGTGCCGCCGGGCGTCCTGCCCGAGGACCGGCTGGCCCTGACGGCGGCAATGGCGGCGCTGCCGGAGGATGTGCGGGCCTGTGTGGCCCTGTGTCTGGCCGACGGCTGGTCGCACGGAGAGGCGGCGCTGGCGCTCGACTTGCCCCTGGGCACAGTCAAGTCGCATATTGCGCGGGGACGGGCCCGCTTGCTCGCCGCGCTCGGAGGATCGGATGACGCCTGAGCAGAAAATGAACGCCCTGTTTGCCGCCGAGGCGGCCCCGGCCCGGGACTATGGGTTCCAGGCCGAGGTGGTCGCCCGGATCGCGCGCCGCCGCGCCTGGGCGTCGATCCTGTCGCTGGTGCCGTGGCTGATCTCCGCGACGGTCGGTCTGTGGGGCCTGCAGACGGTGATCGGTACGGCGGCGGGCCAGCTGGGTCCGGTGCTTGTGCCGGTGGCCATGACCCTGACCCTGATCGGCGGGTCGCTGGTCGCGGCCCTGTGGCTTACCCGACGGCTCGGCCGGGCCTGACGGCGACCTTACGAAAGTTTCACCTCGCTGCCTGCATCCATACGACCCCGCCGGCGCCTCTTGTCAGCATAAGGCCGAAGCAACAGGCTCGGTCGAGAGATTTAGAGGGAAGATTACAATGTACGGACCTGAAGTTCTGGTTCCACTGGGCGTGTTTCTGATGGTCGCGGCGATCGTGATCGTTCCGCGGTGGTTTAGGTCGCGAGAGCGTCGGGAAATGCAGCAGACGCTGCGGACAGCCATCGACAAGGGCCAGTCCCTGCCACCCGAAATCATTGAGGCCATGGGGCAGGATGAGGTGCGCAAGGCACCCAGCGCCACCCGCGACCTGCGCAAAGGCGTCATCCTGCTGGCTGTCAGCGTCGGTATCGTCCTGTTCGGCTATGGTGTCAGCTTTGAGGAGATGGATGCCATCTATCCGATCAGCGGCATCGCCGCGATCCCGGCCATGATCGGTCTGGCCTTCATCATTCTGAGTTTCTTCAACAAGAACAAGGGCTGAACGCAGGCTGAGGGGGAAACGCATGGCCCAGGCCCTGATCGATAGGCACGATGTCGAGCTCGCCGCCCTGGCGGCGGCGGGCGGGCGGCGCGAGTTCGGTGAACTGGTGCGCCGCCACGGCTCGGCGGTCCGGGCCCTGCTGCTCCGGATGGGGGCCCAGCCGGCCCTCGCCGACGACATCGCCCAGGACGCCTTCATCCAGGCCTTCGAACGGTGTTCGGAGTTTCGGGGTGAGGGGACCTTTTCCGCCTGGGTCCGGCGCATCGCGGCCCGGCTCTATATCAAGCGCCGCGCCAAGGAGGCCCGCTATGTCGCCGAAGTCGAGATCGACGATGCCGCTCCGGCTACTGACCAGGCCGGACTGGTGGATCTCGATGAGGCCCTGAAGACGCTCAGCGAACCCGAGCGGTTGTGCGTCTCCCTTTGTCACGGTGCCGGGCTTTCGCACCCCGAGATCGCGACGGCCCTAAATCTGCCGCTTGGTACGGTGAAGTCTCATGTCAAACGTGGTCTGGATAAACTCCGCGCGCGGCTCCAGCCGCAGCCGGAAGCCTTGGGGAGATCGACACATGTCCGCTGACGAATTCGATCCTTTCGTCGAGCGCCTGTTCAACCAGGCTCCCGTCATGGCGGATGCCGCCTTGTTCGCCCAGCGGGTCGAGACGCGCCTGCAGAGCGGAACCCGGGTGCGGACCGTGGCCCTGTCGCTGGCTGGACTGGTCGGCGGGGTTGTGGCGGTGCGCGAGACCATGTCGGTCAATTTGAATCTGTCGGCGAACGAGGGGCCGGTGGCCAGTCGGGCGCTTGAGCAGGGCATGCAGTCGGCCAGCGGCGGCGTTCAGTCGCTGTTCCAGACAGGAATTGACCAGATGGGTCTGGGGAATTTCACCCTGGCCGGGATGGGCGGCATCGAGCTGTTCTGGCTGACGGCCGCCCTGCTGATCGCCGTGGCGGCCGCCGGCGTGATGAAACTGTCCGAGGAAATCTAGGCGGTTCCGGTCAATCCGGTTGTTGCGGGACCCGGTGGCGGCGGCGATCAGCGATGATCCCGCCGTTTTCCTGCCGAAGTCGGTCCCTACTCATCCAAAAAGCCCGTCTCGCCGCATCCGCTGCGTTGCGGGCGTCGAGCCGACCCTCTAGGGTCGCGAACGATTTGCGAATAGCGGTTTTGGGGCGACGTTTCAGTGGTTGATGTCTTCGAACAGGTCGAGGAGGAGCTTCGCTCCGATCGATACAAGCGGCTGGCCCGTACCTGGCTGCCCGTCGTTGGCGGGATTCTGGCGATCGCGCTCGTCGCGGCCCTGTCCTGGTGGGGCTGGCAGAGTTTCCAGACGGCCCAGGCCGACAAGGCTTCGGCGGCCTACGACCGCGGCATGGAAGCTCTCGAGGCTTCCAATCCGGTCGGCGCCGACGTCGCCTTCACTGAAGCTGCGGATGTCGGCACCCGTGCCTACAAGGCCCTGGCCCTGATGCAGCGTGCCGGCATTGCCGTCAGCGGCGGCAAGACGCCTGAGGCCATCGCCCTGTTTGATGAGGCCGCCAAGGTCGCCAATGACCCGATCATCGGCGACCCGGCTGCCCTCAAGGCGGCCTGGCTGGTCATGGACACCAACGCCACCCTCGCGGATATCGAAAAGCGTCTCGAACCCTTGACCGCCGAAGGCCGACCGTTGCGTCCGTTTGCCCAGGAGGCCCTTGGCCTTGCCCGGATGCAGCACGGCAAACTGCCCGAGGCGCGCGAGGTGTTCGTCCTGCTTCAACGTGGCCTCGATGTTCCGGACCCGATCAAGCAACGGGCCCAGATCGCCATTTCCGCCATTGATTCCGGCACCGCTGCCAACCTGGCCCCCATCGTCGCGGCCCAGGCGCTCATTCCGGCCGCGCCTGCCACCCCGGCAGGGGCGAACGCCGCGGCACCGACCCAGCCGTGATCCGGCCTTTCAGGAAGACGTCCATGAACAGAATGCTGAAAGTCGCCCTCCTGAGCGGACTGGCCGTCACCGTCGCCTCCTGCGCCAGTGTGCGTCAGGCGCTGCCGTTCGGCTTGGGCGGCAAGGAAGGTCCGCAGTCGACGGCTACCCAGGGCACACGCATCTCGGTGCTGGAGTTTGAACAACAGCTGACCCCGGCCGCCTCGCTGGCCGGTCGCGACTTCTTCCTGCCCGGTCCGCAGGCGGTCACCGCCTGGACCCAGCCGGGCGGCACGTCGGAAAACCTCGTCGAACACGCGATCGCAGGGGCAGACTTCACCGTCGCCTGGAAGCGCGATATCGGAGCCGGCTCGTCCAAGACCCGTGAAATCATGGCCCCGGCCGTGGCCGACAATAATCGCGTCTTCGTCCTGGACGGCGAATCGACCGTGACCGCCGTCGACTCCACGACGGGTGCGGTCGCCTGGCGCGTCAATGTCCATACAGCCGGGCGCGACCGTGATCGCGACGGCTTCGGCGGCGGCGTGGCCGTCGGCGGCGGCAAGGTGTTCGTGGCCTCGGGCTATCGCACCATGACTGCGCTGGATCAGGCCACCGGCGCGGTGATCTGGACGTCGCCGGTCGAGGTGCCGATTCACGGAGCGCCGACGGTGTCGGGCACCCGCGTCTATGTGGTCGACGTCGAAAACCAGCTCTATGCCTTCAACGTCGCGACCGGTCTGCAGGACTGGTCCTACCGCGGCATTCCGGAACCGGCCCGCACCATGCGCGCCGCCAGCCCGGCTGTGACCGGCGATACGGTGATCGCCCCCTTCTCCTCGGGCGAGGTCGTCGCCGTGCGCGCCTCCACCGGCCAGTCGGTGTGGCAGCAGGTTCTGTCGCGCACCAGCCGCACCAGCGCCCTGTCCGAAATCCGCGACATCGCGGCCCGTCCGGTGATCAGCCGCGGCATGGTCTATGCCATCAGCCATTCGGGTGTGCTGTCGGCGATGGACATCCGTTCGGGGGCGCCGAAATGGACCCTGCCGATCGGTGGCGTCGCCGCGCCCCTGCCGGTGGGCGAGGTGGTCTACGTTGTGTCCAAGGAAGGCGAACTGACCGTGGTCAATCGTGACTCCGGTCTGGTCTACTGGACCCGCAACCTCAATGAGGGCCGGGTACGTCAGGAAGGCGGCCTGTTCGGCTTCTTCGACCGTACGGTACGCCCCAGCTGGTCCGGTCCGATCCTGGCGTCCAACCGCCTGGTCCTGGCCAATTCCGATGGCGAGGTCGTGGCCCTCAACCCGAAGACCGGCGAGCAGCTGTCCAGCCTCAAGGTTGGTGCGCCCGTCTATGTCGCCCCGTCGGCCTACAACGGGGCCCTCTACATCCTCACCGAAGCCGGTCAACTCGTCAGCATTCGCTGACGTCTGCAGTCAATCTGGGTTAGAACGCCGACATGGCATTAAAAGTCGCCATTGTTGGCCGCCCCAATGTGGGCAAATCGACCCTGTTCAACAGACTGGTCGGCAAGCGCTTGGCGCTGGTCGACGATCGCCCCGGTGTGACCCGTGACCGCCGCTATGCGGACGGCAATATCGGCGATTTCGATCTGACCCTGATCGACACTGCCGGTTACGAGGACATCACCGACGACAGTCTGGAATCGCGCATGCGCGAACAGACCGAGGCGGCGCTGGAAGACGGCGACCTGATCCTGTTCATGATGGACGCCCGTGAGGGGGTGACCGCGCTGGACCGGATCTTCGCCGACCGTCTGCGCAAACAGCACAAGCCCGTCATCCTGCTGGCTAACAAGTCCGAGAGCCGCGAGAGCGGTGGTGGCATCGGTGAGGCCTATGGTCTCGGCTTCGGCGAACCCGTGCCGATCTCGGCCGAGCACGGCGAGGGCATGGCCGACCTCTATGCCGCCATCGTCGGGGCCAGCGCCGATATCTGGATCGAGGAAGTCGACGAGCCGGACAAGCCGATCCGCATCGCCATCATCGGCCGTCCCAACGCCGGCAAGTCGACCCTGGTCAACCGCCTGATCGGTGAGGACCGGCTGCTGACCGGCCCCGAGGCCGGCATCACCCGCGATTCCATCTCGGTCGACTGGCAGTACGAGGGCCAGAACATCCGCCTGGTCGACACCGCCGGCATGCGCCGCAAGGCCCGGGTCAACGAGAAGCTGGAGAAGCTTTCGGTCGCCGACACCATCCGCGCCATCACCTATGCCGAGGTCGTGGTTCTGGTCATGGACAAGGACGACGCGTTCGACACCCAGGACCTGCAGCTGGCCGATCTGGTCGAGCGCGAGGGCCGGGCCCTGGTCTATGTCGCCGCCAAATGGGACCTCGAGGATGAGCCCCAGGCGAAGCTCGCCAAGCTGAGCCAGATGGCCGAGGACAAGCTGCCGCAACTGCGCGGTTCGCCGTTCGTGGCCCTGTCGTCGCATTCGGGCCGCGGGGTCGAGCGACTGATGCCGGCGATCCTCAAGGCGCACGCGACCTGGTCGGTCAAGGTCAAGACCAAGGACCTCAACACCTGGCTGGCCCTGGCCACCCAGAGGCATCCGCCCCCCGCCGTCGACGGCAAGCGGATCAAGCCGAAATACATGGCCCAGATCAAGGCACGCCCGCCGACCTTCGTGCTGATGGCCAGCCGCGCCGCCTCGATGCCGGAACAGTACAAACGCTATCTGGTCAACAGTCTGCGCGAGAGCTTCGACCTGCCCGGCACCCCGATCCGCCTCAACGTCAAGGCGGGGTCCGAAAACCCCTATGGCGAGGGCGGCTCCAAGTCCGGACCGGAGCGCTTCACCGGCCCCGCCAAGACCGCGCCGCGTCGCATCAAGAAGTCCGAGGCTGCCGCTGACGCCCTGTCCAACCTGCCCGGCAAGGCGCTGGAGCAGAAGAAGACGCGTACGGCCAAGCCCCGCCCCCTGACCGGGCTGAAGTCCAGCTCGAACAAGAAGGCCGGCTCCAGCGTCGCCATCCAGAAGGGCGCCCGTGGCGGGGCCCGTCAGGTCTCGCGTTCCGGCCGTGTCCGCACCGGCCAGAAGCACGCGCCGAAGAAGTAGGGCGGCGCGCGGTCAGGCGTCTGGAGTCGGATTCCGGCTCGCTATGGCTTGAATTCGACTGCGCAGGATCCAGGCTCCGGCGAAGGCATAGACCATGAGTAAAAACACGCCGAACAGGCGTGGGTCGGACCAGTTCGGCTTCTTGCTCTCTGCTGTCAGCAACGCGGCCGCGGCAAGCCAGCACGAAGCGAAATAGGCAAGGGCGACCGGCGCGCCTAACATCTTGCCGACAGTGCGCCCGAGCTCTGATCCGGGCAGCACAATCCCGGGAAGCGTCAAAATCACCAGTCCGACCGCGGCAGTCAGGAAAACCCAGGTCTTTTCGCCCGAATTGGCCAGCTGATCTGCCGGCATGCGCTCGCGTGAAATCTGGTAAATTCCATGTAGCCACAACAGCGGAACGACAACCGAAAGGCTGGAGAGAAAGCGCCACGGGCCACCGGAGGTCTCCGTCAACACGGCCGCCGTCAATCCAACTAGCGTCGCGACCACGATCCACGCCGGATCGAGTAGCGCGAGCCGGACCGACCGACCCCTCACACCAGCGCCGCCACACCCGGCCCCGCCTTCCAGTCCTTGAACTTCACCTCCAGCGGCGGCTCCCGGTCGCCGCGGGCCAGCTCGACGATCAGCGGGCCGATCTCCGACGGATGCGGGACGTCCTCAGGGTCCTCGCCCGGATAGGCCTGGGCCCGGAGCTGGGTGCGCATCCGGCCCGGATCGACGACGGCGGCGCGGATCGGTGTCGATTCGATCTCGTCGGCCCAGCATTTGATCAGGGCTTCGGCCCCGGCCTTGGTCGCGGCATACATGCCCCAGAAGGCCCTGGGCGAGGCGGCGACACTGGTGGTCAGATAGACGGCGCGTCCGGCGTCCGAGACCCGCAGCAGCGGCTCCAGCGAGCGGATCAGCCGATAGATGGCGGTGAAATTGGTTTTCTCGACCTTGGCCCAGACGCGCGGATCGGCATGGCTGACCGGGGTCAGGCCCGAGGCCCCCATGGTCGCGGCCGCCTGGACCCAGATGTCCAGCTTGCCGAAGCGTTCGAAGATGGCCCCACCCAGCCGGTCGATGGCCCCGCCGTCGACCAGGTCGAACGGCACCAGGGTCGCGTGCTGGCCGGTGGCGGCATAGATGGCGTCGTCCAGCTCCTCCAGCCCGCCCTGGGTGCGGGCGGTGGCCACGACATGGGCCCCGGCCCTGGCCAGCGCCAGGGCGGCTTCATAGCCGATGCCGCGCGAGGCCCCGACGACGAGGGCGATACGGTCTTTCAGGGGGAGATCAGCAGACATGGGGCCTGATAGCGCGCGCCCGTGCCGGGGCAAAGACCCCGCTTCGATCTGACGCGAAGATCCGGGTCCGGACGCGCCGGCGCCCGGGTCGATTTCGCCCTATGCCGTGACCAGCAGGGACAGCTGGCGCTGGACGACGTCGCGCCCGCCCTGTTCGATCTCGCGATCCAGCAGCCGGGTCGGATAGTCGCCGGTGAAATAGTGGTCGGTGAACTGCGGATTGTCCTTGTCGCGCGGCCCGACCCCCATCGCATTGTACAGGCCGTCGACGGACAGGAAGCCCAAGGAGTCGACCTCGAGGTGGGCCCGCATCTCCTCCAGCGTCATGTTGGCGGCGATCAGCTGATCCCGCTCGGGCATGTCGATGCCATAGAAGTCCGGATACAGGATCGGCGGACTGGCCGAGCGCAGATGCACCTCGGTAGCGCCGGCGGCGCGCACGGCCCGCACCAGTTTGATCGAGGTGGTGCCGCGCACGATCGAATCGTCGATCAGCACGACCCGCTTGCCTTCCAGCACCGAACGGTTGGGGCTGTGCTTCATGCGCACGCCCTTCTGCCGGGCCCCCTGGTTGGGCTGGATGAAGGTCCGGCCCAGATAGTGGCTGCGGATGATGCCCATCTCATAGGGAATGCCGCTTTCGCGGGCATAGCCCAGTGCGGCCGGCACCCCGGAGTCCGGCACCGGCACCACGACGTCGGCGTCGACCGGGAACTCACGCGCCAGACCCTGGCCCATCCGCTTGCGCACGCCATAGACCGACCGACCGTTCACGACGCTGTCGGGTCGCGAGAAATAGACATATTCGAACAGGCAGGGCCGGGCGGCGCGGGTCGGAAAGGGCTTCAACGACCGCAGACCGTTCTCATCGATGACCACGACCTCGCCGTGCTCGACGTCGCGCACGAAGGTGGCCCCGATCGTGTCCAGCGCACAGGTCTCGGACGCCAGCACCCAGGCCTCGCCGATCTTGCCCAGCACAAGCGGACGGATTCCCAGGGCATCGCGGGCCCCGATCATCTTTTTGCTGGTCTGGGCCACCAGGGCATAGCCGCCCTCGATCCGGGCCAGGGCATCGATGAAGCGGTCGACGATCCGCGCCTTCCGGGAACGGGCGATCAGGTGCAGAATCACCTCGGAGTCCGAGGTCGACTGGAAGATCGACCCTTCCGAGACCAGCTGGTTCCGCAGGAACAGGAAATTGGTCAGATTGCCGTTGTGACCCAGGGCGATGCCGCCGGAATCCAGATCGGCGAACATCGGCTGGATATTGCGCAGGAACGATCCGCCCGCGGTCGAATAGCGGGTGTGGCCCACGGCGGCCTGTCCCGGCATTCGCTTCGACAGATCGGTGCCACCGAAGGCGTCGCCGACCAGGCCCTGATGGCGTTCGGTATGGAACCGCTCCTGATGGACGCTGGCGATGCCGCAGGCTTCCTGACCGCGATGCTGCAACGCGTGCAGGCCCAGGGCGACGATGGCGGCTGCCCCGTCGGGCTCGGCCCCCCAGACACCGCAGACACCGCATTCGAGACGCGGACGGTCATCGTCGGGATCGCGATGATGGTCACGATGGACGACGGGATCAGCAATCTGGTGGCGCATCGTGACTCCGATGGTCCGGGAAGCGACCGGAGCGAAATCGGTTGGGTTGGACATCGTCCAACCCGGCTCAGATTTCGCTCCAGCCTGATTCTGGACCATTTTTTGGATTCGGGTCGATTCGACCCAAAACAAAAATGGTCTAGGGTGTGGTGCGGCGCGGGGTATGCCCTGTTTGGGGCGGGGGCAAGGCTTGAGGGTCGGAAAATCCTTCCTGGACGGAGGAATTGATCACCGGGGTCAGGGCGTCGGCCCCCCGGCCGATGCCGGGCAGGACGATCTGGATGACGCGGGCGGCTCCGGCGCTGACCGGATACAGCATGGCCTGGGTCAGCCAGCGCGGCGTCGACTCGCCCGGCATGGCGGCGACGATAACCAGATGGATCGCGCCCAGCAGCACCAGCGAGCGGGCGGCACCGATGAAGACACCGAAGAAGCGATCGACCCCGCCCAGCTGCGGATGGGCCTGGGCCCGTTTCGACAGGGCCGAGCCGAAGATGCGGATGCCGAAATAGACCAGCAGGAAGGAGACGATGGCCGCGGCGATGGCCCCGGCCCAGTCGGGATCGATCAGCGACCGGCCGATCGGGGTGGTGAACGGCAGCGCCACCAGCGCCAGGAAGGCGGCCAGGACGAAGCTCAGCAGGGTGATGATTTCACGCGTGGCTCCGCGCACCCAGCCAGCCGCGGCCGAGGCAAGGATCACAATCAGGGCGAGGGCGTCAAAGCCGGTCACGCGGTCGGTCGATCCTCGGGTGGGGGTTACTGCACACCTTCATAGCGGCTTTGCGAGATTCGATCGACCGCTTCCGTCAATCGCGTCACCGAGGTGACCGCCACCCCGCCACCCTTGACCGTCAGGGGCGGGGTCAGGGCGTTGTCAAAGCCCAGTTTGCGCGCTTCGCGCAGCCGCGCCTCGGCCCGGCCGACGGCCCGCACCTCACCCGACAGGCTGATCTCGCCGAACACCACACAGCCTTGGGGCAGGGGCTTGTCCGTGGCTGACGAGATCAGGGCTGCAGCGGCCGCCAGATCGGCGGCGGGTTCGTTGATACGCAGGCCGCCGGCGACGTTCAGATAGATGTCCTGGTCGCCGAAGCCGAAGCCGCAACGCGCCTCCAGCACGGCCAGCACCATGGCCAGTCGTCCGGTATCCCAGCCGACGACCGCGCGGCGCGGCGTGCCATAGGCGGATTTCGACACCAGCGCCTGCATCTCGACCAGCACCGGGCGCGAGCCCTCGATGCCGGCGAAGACGGCCGCACCGGGGGCCCGGTCCTTGCCCTCGCCCAGGAACAGGGCCGACGGATTGCTGACCTCGCGCAGGCCGGTGTCGCCCATTTCGAACACCCCGATCTCGTCGGTGGCCCCGAACCGGTTCTTGCCGGCGCGCAGGATGCGGAACGGATAGCCGCGCTCGCCCTCGAAGCTCAGCACCGCGTCGACCATATGTTCGACCACGCGTGGCCCGGCGACCTGACCGTCCTTGGTCACATGGCCGACCAGAACCACAGCCACGCCGTGCGACTTGGCCAGCCGCACCATCTCGCCGGCGCAGGCGCGTACCTGGGTCACTGAACCCGGCCCGGCCTCATGGGCGTCGGACCACAGGGTCTGAATCGAATCGACGATGACGATGTCGAATTTCTCGCGCTTCAGCGTGCCGAGGATGTCGCGTAGCGCCGTGGCCGAGGCCAGCTCGACGGGGGCCTTGGACAGGCCCATCCGTTTGGCCCGGGCGCGGATCTGCTCGATCGCCTCCTCACCCGAAATATAGGCGACCCGTGCCCCCTTCAGGGCTGCCCGTCCGGCCACGTCCAGCAGAAGCGTCGACTTGCCGACGCCGGGATCACCACTCAGCAATATGGCCGAGCCGGGCACGACCCCGCCGCCGCATACCCGGTCGAACTCCTTGACCCCGGTGACGATGCGCGGCGGCTCCGGCGCGTCGGACTGCAGGGTTTCGAACTGCAGGCCACGGGTCCGGGCAGCACTGACCGGCTTCATCGCCCCCGGTGGTGCCGAGCGGCTCTCCTCGACGATACAGTTCCACTGGTTACAGGCCCCGCACTGGCCGGACCACTTGCCGTGGACCGCCCCGCAGGACTGACAAACATAGATCGCACCGTCTCTGGCCATGACCCTGACTTACAGGAGTCGCGAGCGGTGGGGCAGGGGGCGGATCCAGCCTGCGTCCGATTCTGACGCAACCTCTGTGCCGCTCAGCCGATATAGACCCGTGGCACCCGCGGCGTGACCGAGGTCAGCAGCTCATAGGCGATGGTCCCGGCCGCGGTCGCGGCCTCGTCCAGCATCCGGTGAGCCCCGAACAGCTCGGCCCGGTCGCCCACCGCGACGTCAGCGCCGGTCACGTCGACGGTGATCACGTCCATCGATACCCGGCCTACAATCGACCGAAGGGCACCGCCCAGCCATACGGCACCCCAGGGACTGGAGCTGCGCGGTATCCCGTCGGCATAGCCGGCGGCGCAGACGGCGATCCGGCGCGGCGTCTCGGCCCGGAAGCCCTGCGAATAGCCGACGCTCTCACCGACCGGCACCTCCCGCACCTGCAGCACCTCGGCGGTGAAGGTGGCGACGGGCTTCAGCCGGTCGTCGGGGCGGCCTTCGGGGCCGCTGCCGTACAGACTGATCCCTGTGCGCACGGCATCGAAGCCGAAGTCGGGGCCCAGAAAGGTGCCACCGGAATTGGCGAATGACCGGATCACGCCGGGATAACGCTGGACCGCAGCGGCATAGGCGTCGCGCTGCTGGCGGTTCATCGGCGAGGCCGGCTCGTCGGCGCAGGCCAGATGGCTGATGACCAGATCCAGACCCGTGAACGGCTCGGGCGCGTCCTCGGGGCGGAAACCCAGCCGGTTCATGCCGGTGTCGATCTGCAGGCCACAGGCACCACCACCCGCCGCCTGCCATTCGGCGATCTGGGCCGCGGTGTTCAGGACCGGCCGCAGGTCGCCCGCCCGTAGCCGGGCCGCGCGGCCCGTCAGACAACCGTCCAGCACATAGATGGTTGTTTCCGCGCCGACAGCAGTGCGCAGACGCTCGCCCTCGCTGGTCCGGGCTACGAACAGGGTGCGCGCGCCCTCGGCCATCAGCCGTCGGGTTACCGGCACGGCCCCCAGCCCATAGCCGTCAGCCTTGACCACCGGATGCACCGGCACGCCGCCGACCGCTTCCAGCGTATGGAAATTGTGGGCAAGCGCGTTCAGATCGACGGAAAGCGTGGCAGGGGCGGGCATGAGCCCCTTATGCCGCAACTGTTGTGCGGCGCACACCCGAAAAGGCCGGGTCTATTCAGGGATATCGCGGAAGTTCGAATAGCGGCCATCGTTGGCCAAATTGCCGAAGCGGGTGGTGTCGGCGTCAAAGCTCAGCTTGACGATGCCGATCGGGCCGTGGCGCTGCTTGCCGATGACGACCTCGGCCTGGTGCTGCAGGATGTCCATGTCCTCCTGCCATTTCAGATGCTCTTCGGTGCCCTCGCGCGGCTCGGTCCGGCCCAGATAATAGCTCTCGCGATAGACGAACATCACGCAGTCGGCGTCCTGCTCGATCGAACCGGATTCACGCAGGTCGGAAAGCTGCGGCCGCTTGTCCTCCCGGTTCTCGACCTGACGCGACAGCTGCGACAGGGCCAGGATCGGCACATTCAGCTCCTTGGCCAGGGCCTTCAGTCCGCCGGTGATCTCCGACACCTCCTGCACCCGGTTGCGCTGGTTGTTGCCGTCGCCGACGGTGATCAGCTGCAGGTAGTCGATAATGATCAGATCCAGACCCTGTTCGGCCCGCTTCAGCCGTCGCGCCCGCGCCGCCAGCTTGGAAATGGCCAGACCACCGGTGGCGTCGATGTACAGCGGGCTCTCGCCGATCTCGATCGCTGCGTCGCGCACCTTGCCGAAGTCCGAGGCGTCGATCTCGCCCTTTCTCAGCCGGTCCGACGACACGCCCGAGGCATCGGCGAGGATCCGCATGGCCAGCTGCTCGGCGCTCATCTCCAGCGAGAAGAAGGCCACGACCCCGCCATTGACCGTCTTGCGGCCCTCCGGCGTCGGCTCCCAGCGATAGTTACGGGCGATGTTGAAGGCGATGTTGGTCGCCAGCGCCGTCTTGCCCATCGACGGGCGGCCGGCGAGGATCAGCAGGTCGGACGGATAGAGGCCGCCCAGCTTCTGGTCGAGGTCGTGCAACTGGGTGGCCAGACCGGCCAGCTTGCCGTCACGCTGGTAGGCCTCACCCGCCATCTGAACCGCCCCGGCCAGGGCGGTGGAAAAGCTGACAAATCCGGTCGAAGGCTTGCCCGTCTCGGCGAGGGAGTAGAGCGACTGCTCGGCCTGCTCGATCTGGTCCATGGCCGCCCGCTCCGGATCGGGGGCCTCCTTCATGATATCGCCGCCGATACGGATCAGGTCGCGACGCAGGGCCAGGTCATAGACCACCCGCGCATAGTCGGCGGCATTGGCCGCGGGCGGGGCCCGGTCGACCAGATCAGCCAGATAGCGCAGGCCCCCGAATTCGGCGAAGGCCGGGTCCTGTTTGAACCGCTCCATCAAAATGGTCGGCTCGGCCAGCATGCCCTGGCGGATATGGTCCTCGATCGCATCGAACAGCCGGTTGTGGAACGGCTCGTAGAAATGCGACCCGCGCAGCCGGTCGGACAGTCGCTCGAACACCGCATTGTCGAACATCAGTGAGCCCAGCAGCGCCTGCTCGGCCTCGAGATTGTGCGGCAGCGACGGAATCGACGCGGAGTCGCTCGAGAAGGGGGAGAAGGCGTTCATCGGTTAACGCTTAGCCTTCCCCTGCGTCGGAAGCGGACGGAAATGTCGCTCCCGGTCCAGATGAACGGGGACACCTCTGTGGACGGTCCGGTGTGGCCGGTTCAGGCCGGGCAGGGATGCTCTTCGGCCATCCATTCGCGGATGGCCTGGGTCAGGCTGATGTTGCGTCGGGCGGCGGGGATAGCGTTGAGGCGGCCCAACAACTGGTCAGGGTTCACCGAGACCCGCTCGGGCATGCAGGTGGCCGGTCGGCGACCGGCCGTGCGGGCGGCGACCTCTTCCGAACGGACCGTCTGGAAGGCTCCCTTCATCTCGTTCATCAGCCGGCGGGTATCGGACCGCAGCAGCGCAGTGGGATTGCGCGGAATACCGTCGGCGGTGGTCAGGAACTGGCGCACCGTGATGTCACGGGCGACGGCCGTGCCGGCGATGAGGCTGGCCACGAGGACCACGGCCAGCGTTGTCTTGCGGATCATGGTGACGTCCTGCGGTTGAGGGTTTCAGTCTGGCAGTCGGATTATGGCCGGACAAGGGCGTCGACCAGGCTCACCGGACACGAAAAAGGGCGCACCCGCAAAGGTGCGCCCTCTTCGTCTTGAGGTCGCTGTCGGACCTAGGCTTCCGAGCCCAGGCCGTCCTGTTGACCGGCACCGCCAGCCACCATGTCGCGAGCCTGTTCGAGGGCCGCGGCGCGGTCCTCGTCATAGGCGGCCTTGATGACGTCTTCACCAGCGGCCTGACGCTCGGCTTCTTCGGCCGAACGCGCGATGTTGATCTTGACCTTGACCGAGACCTCGGGGTGGAGACGGATCGCCACCTCGTGCACGCCCAGATGCTTGATCGGGATGTTCAGCACGACCTGGCTGCGCTCGACCTTGCCGCCTTCGGCCGTAACGGCCTCAACGACGTCGCGACCGCCGACCGAGCCGTACAACTGGCCCGTCTCGCCGGCCTGACGGATCATGACATAGGTCTGACCGTCGATCTTGCTGCCGATCTTGCCGGCCTCTTCCTTGTTCTTCTCGTTGCGGGCCTCGATGGCGACGCGTTCGAGTTCGAAGGCTTTCAGGTTGTTGGACGTCGCACGACGCGCCTTGTCGCGCGGCAACAGGAAGTTACGAGCGAAGCCGTCCTTGACGGTCACGACATCGCCGATGGCGCCGAGGTTATCGACGCGCTCGAGGAGAACGACCTTCATTACTTCACCACATAGGGCAGGAGGGCCAGATAGCGGGCGCGCTTGATGGCCTTGGCCAGTTCACGCTGCTTGATCTGGGAAACAGCGGTGATGCGCGAGGGCACGATCTTGCCGCGTTCGGAGATGTAACGCTGCAGCAGCTTCACATCCTTGTAATCGATCTTCGGCGCGCCTTCGCCCGAGAACGGGCAGACCTTGCGGCGACGATGGAAGGGGCGACGGCCGGCAGCGCCGGAACCGGCAGGGGTGCCGGGGGTCACGGGGCCGCGGGCGGGAGCAGTCGTATCGGTCATGCTGCGCTTTCCTTATTCGGCTTCAGCGACGGCGGCCGCAGGGGCCTCGTCGGTGCGCGGGGTGCGTTCGCGCTCGCGTTCACGCTCGCGTTCACGGCGGGCCAGCAGCGGCGACAGCTCGAGATCGAGCTCCTCGACGCGGACGGTCAGCCAGCGCAGCACGTCTTCATTGATCGACAGCTGACGCTCGACCTCGGCCATGGCGGCGGGCGGGCAGTCGACGGCGAGCAGCGAATAGTGCGCCTTGCGGTTCTTTTTGACCCGATAGGTCAGGTTGCGCAGACCCCAGTACTCGATCTTGGCGACGGAACCGCCGCCTTGTTCGATCAAGCCCTTGATGGTGTCGTTCAGCGCTTCGGCCTGTTGCGCGCTGATATCCTGGCGCGACATGACCGTGTGCTCGTAAAGAGCCATGCGGTAGTCTCCCTTGTGGGCGTCGGCGTGGAACAGACCGGGTTAAAGTCCGATCCCACGATGGCTCCTGCAGCGGCGGCCGGAATGACTTCCCGAACCCTTTGATGTTCCGCGACAGGACCGAAGCCCTGGAAAGCGGGCGCATATAGGGGAAATAGCGGGGCAGGGCAAGGCGTTCGCGACTTGCCGCCTTCCGGGGTTTGTCCTACCGCTGCCCCCTGATTCAACAGTTTCCGGACCGCCCATGACCCTCGCTCTCCTGTTTCCCGGACAAGGCAGCCAGTCGGTCGGCATGGGCGTGGCCCTGGCTGACGCCTTCGCTGCCGCTCGCGAGGTCTATGCCGAGATCGACGACGCTCTGGGCCAGAAGCTTTCGCTCCTGATGCGCGAGGGCCCCGAGGACCAGCTGACCCTGACCGAGAACGCCCAGCCGGCCCTGATGGCGGTGTCGCTGGCGGCTGTGCGGGTGCTGAAGGTCGAGTTTGATATCGATGTGGCGCGTGCTGCCCTGGTCGCCGGGCATTCGCTGGGTGAATATTCGGCCCTGTGTGCCGCCGGGGCCCTGTCGCTGGCCGACACCGCCCGGTTGCTGAAGCTGCGCGGTCAGGCCATGCAGCGCGCCGTGCCGGTGGGGCAGGGGGCCATGGCCTCGCTGATCGGCCCGAAGACCGACCTCGCCCTGGCCGAGGCGGCCGCGAAAGCCGGCTCCGAGGTCGGCGTCTGCGTCGTCGCCAATGACAACAACGCCGGCAATATCGTCATCTCGGGTGACAAGGCCGCCGTCGACCGGGCCATCGAAAAGGCCAAGGAACTGGGCGCGCGCGCCATTCCGCTGAATGTCTCGGCTCCGTTCCACTGTCCGCTGATGCAGCGTGCCGCTGACGAAATGGCCGAGGCCCTGTCCGGGGCCACCCTGCTGGGCGCGCGCGTGCCCGTGGTCGCCAATGTCACCGCCCGTCCGGAGACCGACCCCGAGACCATCCGCCGCCTGCTGGTCGAACAGGTCACTGGTCGGGTGCGCTGGCGCGAGAGCATGGAGTGGATGGCCGGGGAGGGCGGGGTGACCCGCTTCGCCGAGATCGGCTCGGGCAAGGTCCTGACCGGCATGGCCAAACGCATCGCGCCGGATGCCGAGAGTGTGGCGCTGAACACGCCGGAAGATCTGGAAGCGTTCGCGAAGAGCTTTTGACGTCCCTTCTCCCCTTGCGGGAGAAGGTGTCAGCCCCGGGCTTGATCCGGGGATGACGGATGAGGGGTCACACCGGCCGCACCGGATCGACCCCTCGAACATCAACCGCAGGGGTTCGTGAAACCCCTCATCCGGCCCTTCGGGCCACCTTCTCCCGCAAGGGGAGAAGGAAGGGAGCACTCAATGTTCGATCTCAACGGAAAAACCGCCCTCGTCACCGGGGCCACCGGCGGTATCGGCGGGGCCATCGCCCGGGCCCTGCATGCCCGGGGCGCGACCGTGGTCCTGTCGGGCACCCGTGAGGCGGTGCTGCAGGATCTGGCGAAGGAGCTGGGTGAGCGCGCCTTTGCCGCCGCCGCCAACCTGTCGGACCCCGACTCGGTCGACGGCCTGATCGCCCGCGCCGAGGAGGCCGCCGGGGCCCCGCTCGACATCCTCGTCGCCAATGCCGGGATTACGAAGGACGGCCTACTGATGCGGATGAAGGACGAGGATTTCCAGTCGGTCATCACCGTCAATCTGGAATCCTATTTCCGTCTGTCTCGGGCGGCGATGAAGGGGATGATGAAGCGCCGCTCGGGCCGGATCATCGGTATCACCTCGGTGGTCGGCGTCACCGGCAACCCGGGCCAGACCAACTATGCCGCCTCCAAGGCCGGCATGATCGGCTTCTCCAAATCCCTCGCCCAGGAAGTCGGCAGCCGCGGCATCACGGTGAATTGTATCGCGCCCGGCTTCATCGCCTCGCCGATGACCGATGTGCTGAACGATGCCCAGCGCGAGACCATCCTCAAGAACATCCCGATCGGTCGCCTCGGCACCGGCGACGAGATCGCCGCCGCCGCTGTCTATCTGGCCTCGGACGAGGCCGCTTACGTCACCGGCCAGACCCTGCACGTGAACGGCGGCATGGCAATGATCTGACCGTCCGGACACGGACAACGCATGCGATCAAACCTTGCAACGACTCTTCCCCACGGGGACGGCTGTGCTAAAGGGCGGAGACGCAACCGGCTGCGCAGCCTCTTTGGGCTTGCGCGACTGGCGCTGTCGTGGGACGGCAATCGCGAAGACAAACGCTGGTGCTGCGGCACCATAATGAAGGCAGAGACCCCATGTCCGATACCCTGGAACGCGTTCGCAAGATCGTCATCGACCATCTGGACGCCGATCCCGAAAAAGTGGTCGAGAAGGCCAGCTTCATCGACGATCTGGGCGCTGACTCGCTCGACAACGTCGAACTGGTCATGGCTTTCGAAGAAGAATTCGACATCGAGATTCCGGATGATGCCGCCGAGCACATCCAGACCGTCGGCGACGCCGTCAAATTCATCGATGGCAAACTGGCCGGCTGACCTTCGGTCAACTGACGGTTTCAGTGGCCGCCGTGGTGCGCCCCTAGCGGGGCCGCCCGGCGGCCATTACTGTTTCTGGGCACGGATTCTGTTGAAGGAGCGCCCATGCGCCGCGTTGTAGTCACCGGTCTCGGCCTTCTCACCCCCCTCGGTGCGGGTGTTGAGCATAATTGGCAGGGAATCCGGGACGGTCGCTCGGGTATCGGACCCATCACCAATTTCGATGTTGAGGGCTGGGGCTGCACCATCGCCGGCGAGATTCCGTCGGTCGACGGACGTGGTGGCGGTGCACCCGGGCAGCCGGGTGTGTTCGATCACGAACAGATTATGTCGCCCAAGGACCGCAAGCGGGTCGACGATTTCATCGTCTATGCCATTGCCGCGGCCGACGAGGCCCTGGCGGATGCTAACTGGAAGCCCGAGAGTGACGAAGACCAGGAACGCACTGGCGTCATGGTCGGCTCGGGCATCGGAGGGCTCGGCCCCATCGCCGACACCGCCATCATCCTCAAGGAACAGGGGCCGCGTCGGGTCAGCCCCTTCTTCATTCCCTCGGCTCTGATCAACCTGACCTCGGGCCAGATTTCGATTCGGCACGGGCTCAAGGGCCCGAACCATTCGGTCGTCACCGCCTGCGCCACCGGGGCCCACGCCATCGGCGACGCGGCCCGGATGATCGCCATGGACGACGCCGATGTGATGGTCGCGGGTGGGGCCGAAAGCTCGATCGTGCCGATCGGCATCGCCGGCTTCCTGGCCTGCAAGGCGCTGTGCACCGCCTTTAACGACACGCCGGAGAAGGCCAGCCGGCCCTATGACAAGGACCACGCCGGTTTCGTGATGGGCGAGGGGGCCGGGATCATGGTCCTCGAGGAATACGAGCACGCGAAAGCGCGTGGCGCGAAGATCTATGCCGAGGTCGTCGGTTACGGCATGAGCGGCGATGCCTACCACATCACCGCCCCGTCCGAGGACGGTGAGGGCGGCCTGCGGGCGATGAAGGCGGCGCTGAAGCGCGCGGACATGCAGCCGTCCGACCTCGACTACGTCAATGCGCACGGCACCTCGACCATGGCTGACTGGATCGAACTGCGGGCGATCGAACGGCTGGTCGGCGATCATGCGAAGAACCTTGCAGTCTCCTCGACCAAGTCGATGACCGGTCACCTGCTGGGGGCCGCCGGGGCCATCGAATCGATCTTCTGCGTTCTGGCCATCCGCGACCAGGTCGCGCCGCCGACCATCAATCTCGACAATCCAGAGCACGAGACCGCCATCGATCTGGTCCCGCACAAGGGCAAGGCCCGCAAGATCGATGTCGCCATGTCCAACAGCTTCGGCTTCGGCGGCACCAATGCCTCGGTCATTTTCAAGAAGGTCGACTAGATGGCGGGCGGCACCAAGCCGGCCCCGCCTGCGGGCGGCCGCTCCGGCCTGATGGTCGGGCTGCTGGCTGCCTCGGCCACCTTCAGCCTGTTCCTGATCGCCGGTCTGTTCTGGGGCTGGAGCGTCTTTTATGCCCCGGGTCCGGCGGCGGCGCAGGGCGACACCACCGTCGTCACCCTGCCCAGGGGGTCGAGCGTTCCGGCGATCGCCGCGACGTTGAAACAGGCGGGGGTGATCCGCTCGCCTGACATGTTCAAGGCGGCCGTCAGCCTGACCGGGGCCGACCGCAAGCTGCGGGCCGGTGAGTATGAGGTCCCGGCACGGGCCTCGTTGCGCTCGGTCATCATCCTTTTGGTTGAGGGCCGGGTGGTGCGCCACTATCTGACCCTGCCCGAGGGCTGGTCTTCGGCCCAGGCCGTCGACATCCTGATGCGCCAGCCGATCCTGACCGGTGAGGTTGAGGTTCCGGCCGAGGGCAGTCTGTGGCCGGACACCTATGAGATCAGCCGTGGCGAAGCCCGTTCGGCCGTCGTCGCCCGGATGCAGCGGGCCCGCGACAGCAATCTGGCCCGGCTGTGGGAACTGCGCAGTCCCAATTCGGTGGTCACCTCGCCCGAGGAGGCGATGGTCCTCGCCTCGATCGTCGAGAAGGAAACCGGAATCGCCTCGGAGCGTCCGCGCGTCGCAGCCGCCTTCTCCAACCGGCTGCGCATCGGTATGCGGCTGGAGAGCGACCCGACCATCGTCTACGGCATCACCAAGGGGCGGCCGCTGGGGCGCGGCATCCGCCGCTCCGAGCTGGATCGCCAGACGCCGTGGAACACCTATCAGATCGCCGGCCTGCCGCCGACGCCGATCGCCAATCCGGGCGAGGAAGCCCTGGCCGCCGTGCTCAACCCGCCGCGCAGTGACGAGCTGTTTTTCGTCGCCGACGGCACCGGCGGCCACGTCTTTGCCCGTACCTATGCCGAACATCTGGCCAATGTCGCTCGCTGGCGCGCGATTGAACGCGAACAGGCCGGTCTGCCCCCGGCGGTGGTGGTGCCCGAGGTCGCGTCCGAGGCGGTGACCGAGCCAGCACCCGAGACTGCGGCCGGGAGCGCCCCCGGGTCCGGCGTCGCCGTCATCACGGTCCGCCCGCAGGCTCCGGCCCGTCCGGCCCTGACCCGGCCATGAGCCAGATCTCGGGCATGACCGGCTTCGGTCGGGCCGACGGGGCACAGGACGGCTGGACATGGTCGGTCGAGGCCCGGTCGGTCAATGGCCGCACCCTCGATGTGCGCTTTCGCGGCCCGCCCGGCTTCGACAGTCTGGAGCGACTGGCCCGTGCCGCTGCTCAGGCCCGTCTCGGCCGGGGTCAGGTCACCGTCGGTCTGCAGGCCCGGCGGGTCGAGACGGGCACCCCGACCGTGCGGGTCAACCAGCCGGTGCTCGACCACTATCTGGCCCTCGCCAACACCCTGACCGCACAAGGGGCCACGCCCCCCACCGCCGACGGCCTGCTGGCCCTGCGCGGGGTGCTGGAGATCCCCGAGGAAGTCGAGGACCCCGACGCCCGCGCCGCCGTCGAAGCCGCCATGGCCCTGACTGTCGACGCCGCCCTCGACGCGCTGAAGACCTCGCGTGAGCGGGAAGGGGCCCAGCTGATGCCGGTGCTGACCGGCTTTGTCGACCGCATCGCCGCCCTCGTCGCCGAGGCCACCACCGGGGCGGACGATCAGACCACCGCCGTGCGCGAGCGCTTCGCCCGGCGCATGACGGATATGGCACCCGACGCCCCCGGCCTGGCCGACCGCATCGTGCTGGAAGCCGCCGCCCTGGCGACCCGGGCTGACGTCCGCGAGGAGCTGGACCGGCTGACCGCCCACGTCGCCTCGGCCCGCACCCTGTTGCACCAACCCCCCGCCGGGCGGAAACTCGACTTCCTGACCCAGGAATTCATGCGCGAGGCCAACACACTGTGCGCCAAATCGGCTACCACCGCGCTCACCGCCACCGGACTCGAACTGAAGGCGGTGATCGAACAGCTGCGTGAACAGGTCCAGAATGTCGAATGAACGCACGCCCCGCCGGGGTGTCCTCCTGATCGTCGCCAGTCCGTCGGGTGCCGGCAAGACCAGCCTGTGCCGCCGGCTGATGGCCGATCACGGCGGGCTGGAGCTGTCGGTGTCGATGACCACGCGCGGCATCCGCCCCGGCGAGGTCGCCGACCGTGACTATCATTTCGTCGACGATGAGGAGTTCCAGCGGCTGATCGACCAGGACGCCTTCCTCGAATGGGCCGATGTGCACGGGGCCCGCTACGGCAGCCCGCGCGCCCCGATCGACCGGGCCCTGTCCGAGGGACGTGACGTGCTGTTCGACATCGACTGGCAGGGGGCCCGCGACATCGCCGAAAAATGCCCGCACGACGCCGTGCGCGTGTTCATCTTGCCGCCCAGCCTCGAGGAACTGCGCCGCCGCCTGGTGACCCGCTCGCAGGACGCCGAGTCGGTCATCGAACAGCGGATCCAGAACGCCAAGGGCGAGATCGAGCATTGCGAGGAATTCGACTACGTCTTCGTCAACGATGATTTCGACCGTTCCTACGCCGAGCTGGCCCACATCTACCATGCCGAACGCTCGAAACAGTCGCGCAACATCTGGCTCAAGGGCTACCGCCGGGCCCTGCTGAACGAAGCGGTCTAGACCCCGGCAGCAGGACGGCGGTCGCGACCAGGGCCGCCAGGGCGAAGATTCCGCCGGCGACGAAGGTGGCGGCCGGACTCCACATCGACCACAGGGCTCCGGCCAGGACGCTGGCGATCAGCAGGGTCAGGCCGGTCGCCAGGTTGAACAGGCCGAAGGCCGTGCCCCTGAGCCGCGCCGGAGCCCGGTCGGCGACCAGGCTGGCCAGCACGCCCTGGGTCAGTCCCATATGCAGGCCCCACAGGCCGACCCCGATCAGCACCCCGGTCACCCCGGGGGCCAGGGCCAGCACGGCATCGGCGACGATCAGGGTGACCAGACCCACCACCAGCAGCCCCTTGCGGCCGATCCGGTCGGACAGGATGCCGGCCGGGGTCGAGACCACGGCATAGACGACGTTCATCACCACCAGCACCAGCGGCACCAGCATCACGGCCAGGCCCATGTCCTGGGCCCGCAGCACCAGAAAGGCCTCGCTGAACCGGGCCAGGGTGAAGATCGCGCCGATGGTCACGACGATCCAGAAGGCGGTGCCCATGGCGCGCACCTCGCTCCAGCGGATCGGCACCCTGGCGGCCCCGGTCGGGTCGGCCCGTTCCGGCTCGCGCACGGCGAAGACCAACACCAGCACGGCGAGGGTGGCCGGGACGATGGCCCAGGCGAAGACGGCGCGGATGTCATTGGCCAGCACCAACATCAGCAGGATGGCGATCAGCGGCCCGGCGAAGGCCCCGACCGTGTCCAGCGACTGGCGCAGGCCAAAGGCCGCCCCACGCGCCTCGGGCGCGGTGATGTCGGCGACAAGGGCATCGCGCGGCGCGCCGCGGATGCCCTTGCCGATCCGGTCGACGAACCGGGCCCCGAACACCTCGAACGGGGTCACGGCCAGCGGAAAGACCGGCTTGGTCAGGGCCCCCAACCCATAGCCGACCACGGCCAGGATCTTGCGCCGGCCCAGCCGGTCGCTGAGCCAGCCGGAAAATACCTTGGTGATCGAGGCCGTCGCCTCGGCCACCCCCTCGATCAGCCCGACCAGCAGGGCGCTGGCCCCCAGGGTCCCGACCAGAAACACCGGCAGCAGGGCGTGGATCATCTCGGACGAGATATCCATGAACATCGACACGAACCCCAGGGCCCAGACCCCGCGCGGCACCGCCTTCAGACCCTTGAACACCGTCGTCGATCTCCGCCTGTGTGTCGCATCTCTAGCAGCCGGGTCCGGGTCTGTCCGCCGGGTCCCGACCTGCGCCGGGATGACGACAATCCCGGGGGAGCACTGACCCGGGGATGGAGATCGGGTGGGGTTTGCCCCGGGCCGGGGTTCCGAATTCGGGGTGCCAACCGTGCCACCCTGCCAAAATGGAAAACACTTTTGAAACCGTCATCTAACAGCCAAACCGGCGGTCGGGGCCGTGGTAACCGTGCCAGATTATCGGAAATTTGCTCATCGTAATGCCGCCGAGGGCGTCCCGTCTGTCATTCGATTTCCCAGGACCACGGCGAGGCCGGTTGATCCCGGCCGCCGGTGTCCGCGACAGGATCGTGCTGACGCACGCCGAAGGATGACGACCGTCGGGGACGTTCACCGTCTCCTCTCCATGCTGATGCGGAGGCGGACCGCGCAGCGGTGGCGGGGCACTGGCCGGACAGCGAGACGGAGCGGGAAGGGCAATGGTCATGCCCCCAGTATCGCCCAGACCCGGACCGGGGCGGGAAATTTGGCGGGCTGGCGGAGAAAGGCGCGTTGGATCAGTGGTCTGTAGCGTAGAGAAGCGCGGATTCTGGCCGGGGAGGTCGCATTTGTGGATGAGGTAGCGGGTGTGGCCGGGGCGGTGCGTCGGGTGTGTCGTCGATGGGGTGGTCGGTACGCGGAACTGCCGTGCGCACAAATGTGCGCCTACAGTTATGGACTTTTCAGGTTTTCAGGCGCATTATCCTACGCATGGAGGGGCGATCTTCGCGATGCTGGAAGTCAACCGCGCCAGGATCGTTCGGCGTCTCGCGAAAGAGGGATGGACGAACGAAGGCGGCAAGAAGCACGACGCCTACACCCACCCGGACTTCGACTATCCGGCGATCGTACCCCGGCACAAGGACCTGTCACCGGGTGTCGCCCGGGCCATTGCGCGGGTCGCGGGCTGGTCGTCCGTCGCCCGTTAGTCATCCCAGGGGAAGCCCCGATCTTCCCGTCAGCCAGAGTCGCCGTCATGAGCCGATATACAGTTTTGATCGATGGAACGGCCGGGGCCTATGGCGTCATCTTTCCCGATCTGCCCGGTTGCACCGCCATGGGTGAAACGATCGATGAAGCACTCACCAACGCCGTCGAATCCCTGCGTCAGTGGGTCGAAATCGCCAACGCCCGGGGCCGGGCCATTCCCGAGCCTCGCTCACCCGACGCGATCCGGGCTGATGTGCGGTTCGCCGAGGATTTTGCCGCCGGCGCGACGCTTGGCAGCGTGACCCTGGTGCGCAAGCTGGGACGGTCAGTGAAGGCCAATCTGTCGCTCGACTCCGGCATTCTCGCGGCGATCGACGCCACGGCCAGCCGACTGGGTATTTCCCGCTCCGCCCTGGTCGAGAAACTGGCCGAGGACAGGCTGGCGGAACTGGCCTGACGGGTGAGGGGGCGGGGGCCCGACCTGGTCTCCGCTAATTCTTGCCGTCAGCGTGGGGCTTTTCGGTGCGCTTTTCTATCGCAGAAACCAGCAGGAACAGCGCAATGGCTTCGACAACCATGATTGGAACAAGCAGGGCGGCTCCCTGAATATGACTGGGAACATCAAAGAGCATGATTGCCGAAACATGCGATATCCAGACGCTCGCCATCAAAATGATAAACCAGGGTCGTGATGCAAGGTGCCACTTTTCCGTGGTGACTATGAAAACAACGCCCGTTGCCGTCGTTAGAAGCAGCGCACGCGAAAGACCGAAAAACATCGCGCAAACGACAAACACTGCAGCAGCGACTGCGAACTCGACAGTCTTCGAGTAATTTCCGGAATTCTCGCCATCAGATTCTGCCGTCATGCAGTCGGTAGCTCCTGCGGGCGAAGAAAAGCCGATTGATTTTTCCGTGCCGGACAGAAAACGGGTCGGTTTCATCTATGGGCGATCTACGGTCCGTTGCACAGTCGCCCACCCGATTTTCAGGATGGGATTGCCATCAATATGGAGCCAGCGGGCCCTGTCGACGAACGTTCGCTCTGCCCACCGTCACTCCACCTTCCGCGCCCCAAACCACACCACCATCCGCTTCAACGCCTCTTCCACCTCCGCCGTGGACACGGCGAAGCTGATGCGGATGAAATGGCCGCCGTCGACCGGGTCGAAATCGACGCCGGGGGCCGTGGCCACGCCGGTGTCGCGCAGCAGGACTTCGCAGAAGGCCAGGCTGTCGTGGCTGAGGTGGCCGATGTCGGCCCAGATGTAGAAGGCCCCGTCGGGCGGGGCGATGGTCTTCAGCCCCAGGGCGGGCAGGGCGGCCAGCATCAGCTCGCGGTTGCGGCGATAGACGGCGACATGACCCTCCAGCTCTTCGGTCTGGTCCATGGCCACCAGACCGGCGTGCTGGCTCAGTGACGGCGGGGTCAGGAACAGGTTGCCGATATAGGCCTTGGCCGTGTCGACATGGTCGGTGGGCACCAGCAGCCAGCCCAGCCGCCAGCCGGTCATGCTCCAGTATTTCGAGAAGCTGTTGATCACCAGGGCGTCGGGCGTGAACTCCAGCATCGACGGCGTCGGCGCGCCGAAGCTGAGCCCGTGATAGATTTCGTCCGAAATGATGGTGATACCGCGCTCGGCACAGACGGCGGCGATGGCCGCCAGTTCCGCCGCCGGGATGATCGATCCGGTCGGATTGGCCGGGCTGGCGATGATCACCCCCGCCGGGGCCGGTTCCAGCGCCGCCAGGGCTCGCGCCGTCAGCTGATAGTGTTCCTCGGGGCCGCAGCCGATCTCGACCGGCGTCATGCGCAGGCCGCGCACCGCGTTGCGATAGGCGACATAGCCGGGCCGGGCCATGGCGATCCGGTCACCGGGCGCGAAACGCGAGGTCAGGGCCAGCACCAGGGCCGGTGACGCGCCGCAGGTCAGCAGCAGCCGCTCGGGCGCGACCGTGACGCCATAGCGGTCCTGATAGTGCTGCGCGATCCGCACCTTCAGCAGCGGGCTTTCCCAATAGCCCATGCCGTCGCTGTCCAGCACGTCGTGGGCGCGGGCGATGGCGGCGGCCGGGGCCCCGGTCGAGGGCTGGCCGAACTCCATATGGATGATGCCGCGCCCCTCGGCCTTCAGCGCATGGGCCAGCCGGCTGATGGCGATGGCGCGAAACGGTTCGATTCCGGTGGACATGGAGCGGGTATCCCACAGGACCCGGGGGGCACCAAGATGAGCGCGGCCTAGGACGGTTCGCAGGTCATCCCGTTGCGTTTGGCGTTGTCGATGCAGTCCTGCAGGTTGGCATAGCCCTGGGTCGCGGCACCGACGATCCGTCCGTTCGCGGCGGTCCGCCGCCATCGGTGACCGTCCGCCCCCATATAGATTTCCCAGGTGTCGCCGGTGGTATCCTTGCAGGTCGACATGACTTTCCCTTTCGTCTGTGGCCGCGCTGAACCTGCGGCCCTGCCCGAATCGTACCGGCGAGTCGGGCGGTGAAGAAAACGAGGGCCCGGTGCCCGCTCGGCCGGTCAGGCCGGGGCCGACTCCATCGTCCGGGTCTGTCCGGTCCAGTCGCTGTCGGTCACGGCCTGGGCGAGAACCGTTGCGACATCGCCCCGGGCGGCCTTGCCGCGCACGTCGACCGCGTCGCCGAAGCGGACGTCGCCCCCGCCGTCGTCGTCGGTCAGGGCCACCGGACGGACGATGGCATAGCTCAAGCCCGACGCCTTCAGATGTTCATCCGCCGCGTGTTTGGCCTGCAGATAGTGGGCCAGGTCGCTGTCCGGGTCGGGATCGTCGGCCCCGACCGAACTCAGCATGACAAAGCGGTCGACCCCGGCGTCGCTGGCCAGATCAATCAGGCGGATGGCCCCGTCGCGATCGACCTTATCGGTCATGGCGTCATCGGTGGACCCGCCGGACCCGGCCGCGAACACCACCGCGTCGCAGCCGTCGCAGACGTCGGTATCGAGATTGGTCAGATCGCCGCGACGCAGCGTGGCACCTTCGGGCAGGGCGGCGGTGTCCGACCCCTCCCGCACCAGGGCGACGGGCTGGTGACCGCGCGTCTGAAGTTCACGGACCAGACGAAGGCCGGTCTTGCCGGTCGCACCGGCGACGAGGACGTGCATGGAGCATCTCACGAATTCAGTCCGGACCGGGGTGGTCCAGCCTTCCTTCAACGTTACTCAGAGCCGGTTCGTTGCCCCTTGTCGCGCCTTGTAAGCCCGAACTATCCGCGCCGACCCGCCCCCTCCACCGCTTCGCGGTCCCCCTCCCCCTGCGGGGGAGGATCTCCCGGCCCATTCCTCCCCCAACGGGGGAGGGGGACCATCCGAAGGATGGTGGAGGGGGTCTTCAGCCACACGATCAATCCGCCTCTGGCAAAGCGTGGCCCGCCTCAACCCTTGCCTTCAGCCCCTCCAGCACCCCGTCCAGATTCCCCAGCACCTCGGACGCCGCGATCCGGAGCGTCTGTATCCCCCGCTTCTGCAGCCAGACAGTCCGGCGATGGTCCAACGCGACCCGGTCCGGATGATCATGGGTTGTGCCGTCGATCTCGACGGCCAGCCGCCTCGCATGGCAGTAGAAGTCGAGAATCCATGGACCGACCGGGTGCTGACGACGAAAGCGCACACCGAGTTTCCCGCCCCGGATCGCCTGCCACACCAGAACCTCCGGCAGGCTCATCCTGCGGCGCAATTCCCGCGCGCGCCGGACGGTGAGTTCGGGCGCTTCCATGTGTGCAATCTATCCGGGAATGACGCAGCTGTCATTCCCCCTCCACCGCTCCGCGGTCCCCCTCCCCCTGCGGGGGAGGATCGGGAGGACTCGCCTTTAAGTCGGTAAGGACACATAGTGGACATACCGCTGATTGTTGGATCAGGTGTCAGCGGCTGGGAGACGTCGCTCGTCTGCTCTCGCCTGAACGGTCGTGGGGGTCGTGCTGTGGAATACGTCTGCTACATCGAACTCGGGAACTCGACGGTCCCGCTCATGGACATCGTCGAGGCGGGCGGGATCGACGCCGCCTGTGAACACGCCCGCTGGATGATGGGCGAACACCCCTCCAGCACCATGGCGACCATCTATCTCGGCGACGCCATGGTCGGCAGTCTTCGGAAGGACCCGACGTCGTCCGTTATCCGCCGCGCCGGGCGGGGGCCTAACGCAACGCTCCGGCCAGCCGCAAAAATCCCGCACCGTCGATGACCTCGGCCCGGGCGTCGGGATTGACCCCGGCCGCCTCGCACAGGGCCGCCCCGCCCAGCTGTTTCAGGCTCGATCGCAGCATCTTGCGCCGCTGACCGAAGGCCGCCGCCGTCACCGTCTCCAGCCGTTTCAGCGTCGTCCGGTCGGGCCGGTCGGGACGGGGGATCAGATGCACCACAGCGCTGGCCACCTTGGGCGGCGGGGTAAAGGCCGCAGCCGGCAGATGCATGACGATATGCGCCTCGCACACCGCCTGGGCGATCACCGCCAGCCGGCCATAGGCATCCTCGCCCGGGGCGGCGACGATACGCTCGGCCACCTCCTTCTGGAACATCAGGGTCAGCGCGTGCGGCAGCCACGGCCCGGTGATCCATTTGATCAGCAGCGGCGTGCCGACATTGTAGGGCAGGTTCGACACCACATGGGCCGGGCCCGCGACCAGCGTCGCCTCATCCACCTTCAACGCATCGGCCTCGACGGTGACCAGCCGCCCGGGGCCCCCGAATTCGGGCCTGTCCAGCTCGGCCAGCAGCGGCAGGAAGCGCGGATCCTTCTCGATCAGCACCACCTTGCCCGCATCACTCTCGATCAACGCCCGCGTCAGTCCGCCCGGTCCCGGCCCGACCTCGATCACCGCCCGTCCCTCGAATGGTCCGGCCAGCCGCACGATCTTGCGGGTAACGTTCAGGTCCAGCAGGAAATGCTGGCCGAAGCTCTTCTTCGCCAGCAGCCCGTGGGCATCGAGGCTTTCACGCAGGGAGGGGAGGTTGGTCATTGGGGGGACTTAGCGCACCGCCCGCCGCCCGTCTCCTCCCCATGAAATGGGGAGGGGGACCGCGAAGCGGTGGAGGGGAACAGGCCGCGCGAACTACCTACCCCTCCGTCTCGCCGGCTTCGCCGTCGATCCACCTCCCCATTGCTGCGCAACAGGGAGGAGACGATCAACCCGCCTGCGCGGGGATGAGCGGTTTTATAGGGCCCTTGCCGCCGCCATCACCCCGGCCAGCCGGATCGCCGCTATCAGGCTGTCGGCCCGGGCCACCCCCTGTCCGGCGATGTCGAAGCCGGTCCCGTGGTCGGGCGAGGTGCGGACGATGGGCAGGCCCAGGGTGGCGTTGACGCCGCCCCAGAAGTCCAGCGTCTTGACCGGAATCAGGGCCTGGTCGTGATACAGGCAGATGACCGCGTCATAGCGGGCCCGGGCCTCGTCGTGGAACAGGGTGTCGGCGGGCGTCGGGTCGCTGATGGTGATGCCTTCGGTGCGCAGGGTCTTCACCGCCGGGGCCAGCACCTCGATCTCCTCCAGGCCGATGGATCCGCTTTCACCGGCGTGCGGGTTCAGCGCCGCCAGCGCCAGCCGGGGGCGAGCGATGCCGAAGTCGCGCTGCATCGATTCGTGCACGACCCGGGCGGTGCGGCACACCCGTTCGATGGTGACCAGTTGCGGCACCTCCGACAGCGGCGCGTGGATGGTCACCAGACAGGCGCGCAGGTCGCGTGCGGTCAGCATCATCACCGGGCCGCGCGTGCCGCGGAACGGCAGGTCGGCGGTCAGTTCGGCGATGAATTCGGTATGGCCGGGAAAGCGGAAGCCGGCGGCGTACAGGGGGGCCTTGGCGATCGGGGCGGTGACCACGCCCGAGGCCTCACCGGACATGGCCAGGTTGACCGCCAGCTCGATCCCGTCGGCCACGGCCCCGGCATTGGCCGGCTCGGGCCGGCCCGGACGCACCGGGGCGGGCAGGGGATGGTGCAGTACCGGTACGGCGCGGGCGAACACGCCGGGCGCGTCGGACAGGGCGGTGATCTCGACCACCGGCACCTCGCGGGCGCGCAGCAGGCCTGCGTCACCGATCACGGCGAAGACCGGCCCTTCGGCCTTCAAGGCGGTCCAGGCGGCGGCGACGATTTCGGGCCCCACACCCGCCGGCTCGCCCAGCGACAGGGCCAGCGGCGGCAGGGGCCCGGCCACTATTTCATCTCGATCAGGGCGTCGGCGCGCAGGTCACGGATGTAGCGACGGCCCAGCATGGCCAGGTTCTGGCCGCGCAGGCGGTTCTCGACGTCACGATAGGACTGGGCCTCGACCCCGCCGGCGCGACGGCCGCAAACGGCCACCAGATGCACACCCAGCGGCGTGCGCAGCGGCGTGCTTATCGAACCGATGGCCCCCGAGCGCGCGACCTGCTGGAACTGCGGGGCCAGGCTGGGCACCTCGGCCTCGCCCAGGTCCGCGCCGAGCAGGCCCTCTTCCGAGGTGGCCCGCGCCAGCATGTTGTCGCATGTCAGCTGCGGCTGCAGCGCCGTCAGCCGCGCCGTTGCCGCCATCACCTCGGCCTCGCTCGCCGTCTCCGGCAACCGCACCATCACCTGCTTCAGCTGCACCAGGCTGCTGGCCGAATTGTCCCGCTTGTCGCGCATGTAGACGATGTAGACCCCGCCCTCGACCGGAATCGGCCGCGACAGTTGTCCGACGTCGAGCTGGTCCAGCGCCGTCTGCAGCGCCGGCTGGACCGTCCCCTGCACCACCCAGCCCGCGTCACCGCCGCGCACAGCCGAAGGTGCAGCCGAGAACTGCTGAGCGACGGCCTGGAACGGGGCTCCCTGGACCATTTGCTGGACCAACTGGGCCGCGCCATCCAGCGCCTGCTGCTGGCCGCCGACGCGGGCGGCTTCGATATAGATTTCGCCGATCAGATACTGGGGCTTGGAGGCGGACTCGGCCAACTGGCGCATGACCTGATCGACCTGACCCCGACTGACCCGGGCCCGGGTGCCGAAGCGTCCGCCGACCAGAGCGCGCCAGCCGATCGAGACACGCATTTGTTCCCGCAAGGTCTGGGGGCGAATGCCGCCCTCGGCCAGGAAGCTCAGATAGGTCTCGGCATTGGTGCCGACTTCCTGGGCCATGGCCGCGATCTCGGCGTCCACTTCCGCGTCCGAGACGATGAGATCCTTGTAGGTCGCGATTTCCTGGGCCTGCAGACGCTCGTCGATGAGGACGTTCAGCGCTTCCTGTTGGATTGACTGAATGTTTTCATCCGTCGGCTGGACCTGGGTCATGGCGATGACCAGCAACATGCGCTGGCGCAGGTCGAAACCGGTGATGATGCTGTCGTTGACGGTGGCGACGATACCGTCCGCCATCCGGAATTCCGGTGCCGCGACCGGACGAACCGGTGCTTCTTCCGAGGCCGGGTTCAGGGTTCCCGCGGCGATCGGGGCTTGTCCCGGAGTCTGGGCATAGGCCGAGCCGGCCAGGAGCGCGGCGATGGCGACGCCCGTCGTGTAACGCTTAAAACGCATCGTCAGTCCTGATTCCTTAAGGCGGCAACGCATCGATCCGAAGGGATCGTCAACGGCCTGCGCACCTTATCGGCGTCGCTACCAACGCCTGTCGCTTTGTCCATAACCTGAACCGCCGAAAGTGGCGAGGTTTAGGCGTACATAGACACCTTCCGACGGACCACTGGGCCGAACGCGGGTGTTGTCCCGGCGAAAGCCCAGCTCAAAACGGAAGCAATCGTCGTCGAAAAGCAGGCCCACTTCGGAACGGGTGATCAGATTTCGCTCCAGATCGACGATGCCGGTCGCGGTCACGCCCCAGTTGCCACGGACGAACTGCTGGACCGCCAGCTGGACGAACTCGTAGTTGCGATTCAGCGACTGCTGGATCGGCGGTCCGGCCGGATCGAACGGATTCGGATAGGGGTTCAGCCGCCGCAGTGGGTCGGAACGGTCGACGATATAGGTCAGGCTGCCCTGGTTGCGCCGTCCCCAGCGCCCGTCGACGGTCAGTTCGGCGCGCCGGATACTGCCACTGCTGTCGACCGTCGCATGACCCCAGCCGCGTACCCGGTCCGAGGGGGTGAAACTGCCCTGGACCACCCAGTCCGATGATTTTTCGGCCAGACCGGTCGGATCATAAAGTTGCGTGGGCGCGTCGGGCACGGGGACAAGAAAGGCCGGTTCCTCGTCCAATCGCAGGCTGCGGCCGACGAACAGGCTGGCCTGTCGTCCGCCGGCCCAGTTCAGCGTGGCGCGGGTGCCGGCGGTGAGGCGCAGACCCCCTTCGTAGAGGTCCTGACCCGGAAAGCGGTCGACGCGGAACAGCGAACTCTCGTCCAGTTCCAGGGTCTGGCTGTCTTCGTTCGGAATGCGCGGGTCGAGATCGGCGTCGGTGGACAGCGACAGTTGGCCGACCGGCTCCAGAACCAGATCAGCGCCGCCGGCGAAGCGACGGACAAGCGGATAGCTGACATCAAGCCCGGCGGTGGCGCGACCGCGCGTGATCGTCGCGCTGTCGACGCCAAGCATCGGCGGCAGGTCGGCGACCGAATAGATGTCGGTACGCAGGTCGACGAACGGTTCCCACCGCACCCCGGCCGTCGAGATCAGCGTCCGTCGCCATTCCGCCTGTCCGCTGATTCGACGGCTGTCGACGCCGGGCAAACCGAAGGTGGAGCCTGTCGGGATCTGCTCGGGTCGCAGGACGGGGCCGCCGACATAGGCGTCGCGGAACAGCGCCACCGACGAACCACGCAGCCGCAATCGACCGCCGAACAGGGGACCGGACGGCTCCCAGCGGGCATCGATCAACGGGGCGACAATCGGCAGGCTGTTGTCGTTCTCGAAGATGTTCAGGCCCGGGGCGTCCTCGTTGGCCGCGGCGACCCGCAGACTCTGGAGCGAGAAGGCTGCAACGGACAGATAGGAATTCTGTGTCTGGCGCTCGGCGTACAGCTGGCTGATCAGACGACGCTGATCGCCGTAGTAGAGCCCGTTGTCCTGATAGGGGGAGATTATGTCGTAGCGGTCGAACAGTGTCTTGTCGGACGTCCGTTCGGCTGTGAAGCCCCAGCGCCACGGACCATCCAGATCGAACCGCCCGTGGGCCAACAGATAGCTGCGGTGTTCTTCGGCCAGCGGGACAAGCGTATCGTCGATGCCGTCGCCGTCGATATCGAAGTCACCGAAATTCTGGGCGTAGGTATAGCCACCCCGGGCGACGACAGTGCCGTTGGCAAAACGCCGGCGCCATTGGGCGTTCAGCAGAGGCGCGACCCGGGAATTGATCTGGGGGCTGATCAACCAGTCCTCGGACGGCGAGACCACGATCAGATAGGGTTGCTCGTAGCTGAGGCCGCGACCTTGGTCATAATTGATCAGCGGCACCAGGAAGCCTGAGGCGCGCTCGACGGTGGGATCGGGGTGGGCGAAGACCGGAAGATAGAAGACCGGTACGCCCCCGACCTTGAAGACCGCGTTGCGATACAGGATGGCCCGCAAGGCCTCGTCCTGGACCACCTTCTCAGCCTGGATCGAGATGGTGGGGGTCCGGGTACTGCCGTCGGCGTTGCAGACCGGGCAGGGCGTGAAGATCGCATAGTTGAGTTCGTTCACGGTGCTGCTGCGCCGAACGGCGGTGGCGGCCATCAGACTGGCCCCGTTGGTCATTCGGGTGGCGAAGTCGACCGCGACCCCGGTCTGGAGGTCGGAATTGAGTTCCAGCAGACTGGCGAAGACGATGTTGCCATCGGGGTCCACCAGCTGCGCATTACCCGAGGCGGAAGCCAGTCCCTGGGCGAGGTCATAGGTGACCTTGCCCGCGCGCAGGGTGTGTTGCTGAAACCGCGCCAGAACCCGGTTGCCCGGATAGCTGTCGGCGGTGACGACGTCGCCTTCCCGGCTCAGGATGTCAGCGTCGAAATAGGCCGCCTGGGGCGTCAGGCCGTCGGGACCGGCCTCGGCGGCGGATTCCGGAGCGGGGGTCGGAGTCTGGGCCTGGGCTGCTGCGGCGGGAATCCAGGGGCCAAGCAGTATCGCCGCCGTGCCGGCCAGAAGCCGGAGGCGCAGGGCTCTCCTGTTCAGGACGCTGCGGTCACGCTGCATTCGACATTCACTCTGGGGCGGAAGAGCGTCCGCTTAGCCGTCTTCGGTATAGAACAGCAAGGTCAGGGCGGCGAGAGCCGTCAGGATCGGGGGCAGCCACGCTGCGACAAAGGGCGGGATCACCTCGGCCGAACCGAAGGCCGCCGCGGACTGGTTGAGGAAGAAGAAGCCGAAGCCCAGAACGACCGCGGCGGCACTCATCCGGGCCAGATCGCCCAGCCGCATCAGCCGCAGTGAAAAGGCGGCGGCCAGGATCGACATGGCGGCGAACATCAGCGGGGTCGCCAGCAGTTGCTGGAGCCGCAGCCGGTAGGCCGTGGACGAGAAGCCGGCGTCTTCGACACGCTTGATCTGGGCGGGCAGGGACCAGAACGGGGTCGACTGCGGACGCGCGAACCGTTCGAACGCCTCTTCGTCGGCGAGGCTGGAGGGCAGGTCGAGTGTCGCATAGGACACGGCGCGCTGCCCGGTCTGGGCCCCGATCGCATCGACCAACCGCCAGCGCCCGGCGCTGAGACTGGCCGAGGCCGCGTCGAGGCGCTCGGTGAACACCCGGCGACCCTCGGGGTCGGTCGAATAGATGAAGAAGGTCACGCCCAGCAGGCGGGCGTTGGCGCGGTCCTGACGCTCGGCCCGGATCACGACCTGGCGCGGTCCGTCCCCCTCGCGCAACCAGACCACGCCGGAGGTGTCCGCCCCCGCCGCGCCACCGCTCAGGCGGCCACGCTCACGCTGGAAGAGGCCGTCGGCCGAGGCCGCCGCCGGGCCGAGTGCCGCCACGGTCACGATCCCCAGCATGAAGGCCGCACCGGCGGCCGGAAGCACAAATCGCCAGGCCGAGACGCCTGCAGCCCGCATGGCAATGAGTTCGCTGCGTCGGTTCAGCCCGATATAGGCGGCGAGGGTGCCGAACAGGAACACGAAGGGCAGCAACTGAACGATGACGGCCGGGGACTTCAGCACCATCAGTCCGAGTATTCGCAGGGCCGACAGGTCGACGTCGGACCCTACGCCGCGAGAGATTTCGACAAAGTCGATCAGCATGACCAGGGCGGCGATCACCGCCAGGGCCATGCCGAGGGCGCGGATCTGCTGGACCAGCACATAGCGTTCGATACTGCCGAGGCGCACGCGACTGACCGGCACGGCCACGATCCGGGATACGGCGGGAGCGATCATGCGAAACGGGCTTTCAACCGACGCCAGGCCGGCCAGGTCCGACGGCGGTGCGGCTTCAATGCCATGAACACCAGCCGGAGCGCGACGGCCGTGGCGGCTATCGGCAGCAGGTACTGCAACAGGTTCAGCCAGCCGTTCCAGGCGCTGGCGGCCACGACGACATAGCCGAGGACGCGCACGACGAGAAAGACGGCGGCGGCCTTACCGATCCGGGCACCGTAGCCGGTGCGGCTGAAGGCTCCACCCATGATCGCCGCAAGGGCCATGGCCATGGCCGTCAAGGCGTAGAGGGGTGAGGACAGGCGCGAATGGGCCTCGGCCAGCAATTCCCCGTGCGTGCCGACCCGGGCCAGCACGGCCGGGGACGGATTGAACAGCTGGCCGATCCACAGGTCGGAGGGTTTGTAGCGAACCTTTTCGTCGGTGCTGGTGAACGGTGACAGGTCGAAAGGCAGGCTGTCGAACGAGAGCTGGTTCAGAACCCCCTTGGACGAATATTCCTGCATCGTTCCGTACTTCAGCAGCAAGGTCGGTGCGCCGTCAGCACTGCGGCCAAAGCGGGCCTCGTTCGCGTCCCAGGTTCGCACTGCCTTGCCGTTATCGAGATAGACGAACAGGTTTTTCATCAAGCCGTTCTGCTCGACCTGCTGAACATAGACCGTCAGGCCGCCGGGGCCCTGGACGAACCGGCCTTCCTCAACCAGCAGGGCGGCAAGGTCGGTACGGATAGCGAAGGCCTCGGCCCGCGCCTGACGCTGGGCAGCAGGCTGCAGGACCAGGGTGGTCGCCAGGGTCATCAGGACCACGATAGCCGCCAGCAGAATGGCCGGCTGGATCACCGCCCATCGGGTCACGCCACTGGCGAAAGCCGCGGTGAGTTCCTGCTCGCGCTGCAGACGGGTCAGGGAGATGAGTGCCCCGACGAACAGACCGATCGGCAGGATCACCGCCAGCAGCTGCGGCACCGCCAGCAGGGTCAGCTTGACCATGACCCAGACGCTCTGGCCGCGCTCGACGATGATCTCAAGCTGGTCGAGGCTTTGGCTCAGAATGCCGATTCCGACCAGCGCGGCGCACGCGGCCGCGACGGGCAGGGCTATCTGGCGAAAGAAATAGCGTTGAATGAGGGTCATGACTGAAAAAAATCGCCCGGTTGCAGGCGAGCCAAAGAGGGACTCTAATACACACCGTCACGTGCCCGGGACAACCGGTCACGATTGCCCAGTTGCCTGTAATCAAGACCGGGGCAAACCGCTCCGGCTGGAGTAAATCAATGAAGGTCGAGTTTGTCTCGGCGGCCGGTGCCGCGGAAATTCTGGTGTTCCTCGTTCATGAGGGCCGCGCCCTGATCGGTGCGGGTGCCGATCATGACAAGGCCTCCGGCGGTGCCCTGTCCCGCGCGATGACCGCCAGCCGCTTCACCGGCAAGAGCGACAGCACCCTGCTGGTCGCTGCGCCGACCGGGATCGACGCGGGCACGGTTCTGCTGAGTGGCCTGGGAGCCGCGGCCAAACTCAACGACGGCGCGATCGAATCCGCCGCCGGCTCCGCCTATCATGCGGCGAAATTGTCCGGTTCGACGGTGCTGACGGTCGATGCGACCGCCCTGTCGCCCGAACAGGCAGCCCGCATCGGCTTCGCCACGCGTCTGGCCGCCTATCGTTTCGACAAATATCTGACCAAGCAGAAACCCGAGAAGATCCCGTCGATCACCACGGTCCGGATCGTCAGCGGCGATGTGAAGGCCGCCGAGGCCGCCTTCGTCTCGATGTCGGCGGTGGCTGATGGCGTCATCTTCGCCCGTGATCTGGTCGCCGAGCCGGCCAATGTCCTCTATCCGGTCGAGTTCGCTCGCCGGGTCAAGGCGCTGGAATCGCTGGGCCTCGAGGTCGAGGTGCTGGGCGAGGCCGAGCTGGAGAAACTGGGCATGCGCACCCTGCTGGGCGTCGGCCAGGGCAGCCGTCGCGACAGCCAGGTGGCGATCATGAAGTGGAATGGCGGCAAGAAGGGCGACCAGCCGATCGCCTTCGTCGGCAAGGGTGTGACCTTCGACACCGGCGGCATCTCGATCAAGCCGGCTGACGGCATGGAAGACATGAAGTGGGACATGGGCGGCGCGGCCGCCGTGTCCGGCCTGATGCATGCGCTGGCGGGCCGCAAGGCCAAGGTCAACGCCGTCGGCGTCATCGGCCTGGTCGAAAACATGCCCGACGGCGACGCCCAGCGTCCCGGTGACGTGGTCATCTCCCTCTCGGGTCAGTCGGTCGAGGTCATCAACACCGACGCCGAGGGCCGACTCGTTCTGGCCGACTGCCTCTGGTACACCCAGGAGCGGTTCAAGCCGAAATTCATGATCGATCTGGCGACCCTGACCGGGGCGATCATCGTCTCTCTCGGCAAGGACTACGCCGGTGTGTTCTCGAACTCAGACGCGGTCGCCAACCCGATCATCGCTGCCGGCAACAAGGTCGACGAGAATTTCTGGCGTCTGCCGCTGCCGGCGCAGTACGAAAAGCATATCGACAGCCCGATCGCCGATGTGAAGAACACGGGCAACGGTCGCGCAGGGGGTTCGATCACGGCCGCCCTGTTCCTGCAGCGCTTCGTCAAGGACACGCCGTGGGCGCACCTCGACATCGCGGCCGTGGCCTGGGCCGACAAGTCGACGCGCGCCATCGTGCCGGACGGTGCCGTGGGCTTTGGCGTGCGGACGCTCGACCGGATGGTCGCCGATACCTACGAGAGCTGAAGCCCGGACAGCGGTGATGTGTGAGTTCTGGTTTTATCATCTCGAGCGGTCGACGCTTGAGCAGGTCTTGCCGGGGTTGCTGGAAAAGACGCGTGAACGGGGCTGGAAAGCCCTGATTCACGTGTCCGACCCGGCCCAACTGGATGCGCTGGACGAACATCTGTGGACGTGGCGGGACGACAGTTTTCTGGCTCACGGCCGGGCTTCAGAGCCGAATGCCGACCGTCAGCCGATCCTGCTGAGCGAATCGGGCGAGAACCTGAACGCTGCTCAGGCGCTATTCATGATCGATGGCGCTGAAATCGGTGTCACGGATGGATTGGAACGATGCTTCATCATCTTCGACGGACGCAACGATCAGGCCCTGACCGGGTCACGCGAGCGCTGGAAGGCGTTGAAGGCGCAGGGCGCGACCCTCGCCTACTGGAAACAGTCTCCCGAGGGGCGCTGGGAAAAGGCGGGCTGATCGTGCTGCTGGCCCTGGCCGGCTGTTCGTCGACACCCGTTTCAAACCAGTCGGGTCCCCGCGCGGTGGAGGAAGCCCAGCGCAGCCAGCCTGTGGGATCGCGGATGCCGGACGATTCGACGCGCGACCTGTGCCGAGCCGGCGAGTTGCAGTGGCTGGTCGGCCGGTCGCGGAACGACATCCCCGTTCCGGTCGATGTGATCAACCGGCGGGTCGTCTGCACGACCTGCCCGGTGACCATGGATTATTCGCCGTACCGGTTGAACATCTTCTTCAACGCGCAAACCAATCTGGTCGAACAGGTGCGCTGTGGTTAGAGGTAAGCTCCCCATGTCCAAGCTTTACCTTACCGTGATCCTGAGCGGTGTCGTCGTCCTGGCGGCGGGTTGTGCCCCGGTTCCGGTCACAGAGGCTCCGGCCCCTGCGCGCTGCGACGCCGCAGCTTCACGATCGCTGATCGGCAGCCATATCGGGGCGGTGACCTTTCCGCGTGGTGCCAATGTTCGACTGGTCTGCACCACATGCGCCGCCACGTTGGATCACGACCCCGATCGACTGAACATTCGCTTCGACGAGGCGACGGGCATCATCAAGTCGGTCGACTGCGGCTGATTGCCAGTCGGGGTCCCGGCCCCTGTTGCCTCAGGAGACCTCGGCCAGGGCTTCCTCGGCAGAGACCCAGGCCTGTTCTGCCGTGTCGAGATCCATCTGGGTCTTGGCGCGTGCGCGGGTCAGGCCTTCCAGCGCCCTGGGGTTGCTGATCGCCGCATTGGCCAGGTCGTCGTCGATGCGGGCGATCTCGGCCGTCAGCTGGGTCATCCGTTCCTCGGCCTTCTTGACCCCGTGGCGCAGGGTCGAGGGCGAGGGGCCGGATTTCTTGTTGTTTTTCTTGTTCTTGTTGCCGCCACCACCGCCGGTCGCGGCCGCTGTCTCGTCCTTGACCTGGGTCGGGCGGACCGAGGCCTGTTTGGCCCGGTCGAGGACGAATTTGGCATAGTCGTCCATATCGCCGTCATACGGTTTGACGGTCCCGTCCGCCGCCAGCCACAGCCGGTCGGCGACCAGCTCCATCAGTGAGCGGTCGTGGGTGATCAGGATCACCGCGCCGTTGTAGCGGTTGAGCGCGTCCAGCAGGGCGCGGCGACTGTCGATGTCGAGGTGGTTGGTCGGCTCATCGAGGATCAGGACGTGGGGCGCGTCCATGGCCACCATGTTCAGTAGCAGGCGCGCGCGCTCGCCGCCGGACAGGCTCTCGACCGTGGTTTCCTGTTTCTCATAGCCAAGTCCGAACTGGGCCAATTTCGATCGGCGGCTGCTTTCGGTCGAATCCGGCATGGCGCGGCGGATGATCTCCAGCGGCGTATCGGTCGGGTCCATGGCCTCGATCTGATGCTGGTGGAACCAGCCCACCCGCATCTTGCGGTCGCGGTGCAGTTCGCCCTCGGACACCTTCAGGGCCCCGGCGATCATCTTGGCGAAGGTCGACTTGCCGGCGCCGTTGACGCCCAGCAGGCCGATGCGGTCGTCGAGGTCCATGCGCAGGTTCAGATTGCGCAGGATGGGCTTGCCGGTCTCATAGCCGACATTGGCGCGCTCGAGCCGGATCAGCGGCGGGGCCAGCGGCCGCGGCGGCGACGGCAGGGTGAAGGGGGCGACGCGTTCCTCGATCGTGGTGGCCACCGGCTCCATCTTGGCCAGTCGCTTCATGCGCGACTGGGCCTGGGCCGCCTTGGAGGCCTTGGCCTTGAAGCGGTCGACGAAGGCCTGCAGGTGGGCGCGTTCGGTGTCCTGCTTGGCCTTGGCCGACAGCTGCAGTCGGGCCTTCTCACCGCGGGTCTTTTCGAAGGTGTCGTAGTTGCCGGTGTAGAGTTCCATCGTCTTGTTCGCGAGATGGAGGATATGGGTGCAGCAATTGTTCAGCAGTTCACGGTCGTGGCTGATGATCAGGGCGGTGTGCGGATATTTGACCAGCCGGGATTCCAGCCAAAGAGCACCTTCCAGATCGAGATAGTTGGTCGGTTCGTCGAGCAGCAGCATGTCCGGCTCGGCGAACAGGGCCGCGGCCAGGGCGACGCGCATGCGCCAGCCGCCAGAGAATTCAGACATCGGCCGTTGCTGGTCATCCTGATTGAAGCCCAGACCGGCCAGAATTTCGGAAGCCCGCGACGGGGCCGAGTCGGCGTCGATGTCGATCAGCCGGGCCCAGATCTCGCCCAGCTCCTCCGGTGGGGCGGTCTCCAGCCGTCCCATCAGCGTATGGCGTTCGACGTCGGCTTCAAGAATCGTGTCGAGCACGCTGAACGGCGTGGCCGGGTGTTCCTGATCAACCGAGCCGATACGGGCGGTCTTGGGCAGGCTGATCTCGTCGCCACCGGCAGCCAGTTCGCCCAGGATCAGTTTGAACAGGGTGGTCTTGCCGACGCCGTTGCGGCCCACCAGGCCGACCTTGGCCCCCGGGGGCAGGCTCACGGAGGCGTTTTCCAGGAACTTGCGTCCCCAGGCATTGAAGGTCAGGTCGGTGATCTGGAGCATGGCAGGAAAGACGTTTCGGACAGCAGTTGGAAACCGGGGAGGGCGCCGCTATAAGCCCGCCACCTTCAAACTCCCACAGAAGAAGTCCTTTTCCATGACCGAACGCACCTTCTCCATTATCAAGCCCGACGCCACGCGCCGCAACCTGACCGGCGCGATCAACGCTGTCATCGAAGGTGCCGGCCTGCGGATCGTGGCCCAACGCCGCATCAAGCTGACCGAGGCCCAGGCCAAGAAATTCTACGAAGTCCACGCCGAGCGTCCGTTCTACGGCGAGCTGGTCGGCCAGATGATCGCCGAGCCGGTCGTCGTCCAGGTGCTGGAAGGCCCCAACGCCGTTGCCGCCTATCGCGATGTCATGGGCGCGACCAACCCCAAGGACGCTGCTGACGGCACTATCCGCAAGCTGTTCGCCCTGTCGATCGGCGAGAACTCGGTCCACGGTTCGGACTCGCTCGAGAACGCCGGCATCGAAATCGCCCAGTTCTTCACGGCCGATCAGATCGTCGGCTAGGCGATCGTCACCAGATCGAACGACAGGCGGCCGGATCGGTAACGATCCGGCCGTTTTCGTGTCAGGCTGCACCCGTGCAGGGGATATCGACGTGAAAGACTATGGCCATAGCGGTGTCCTACTGGCCGCCAGCCTGTCGGCGCTCGCCGGTTATGTCGACGCGGTAGGGTTCCTGACGCTGGGCGGGTTCTTCGTTTCCTTCATGAGCGGCAATTCGACCCGGTTCGGCGTTGGACTGGCGACCGGTGAATGGACCCAGGCTCTGATCGCGATCGGCCTGATCGGCCTGTTCGTGTGCGGGGTGGTTCTGGGGGCGAGTTGCGCCCGGCGGTTCGGGGAGGGACGGCGGGCGATGATACTCGGTCTCGAGGCCGGACTTCTTCTGATCGGGGCGGGGCTCTGCACCGTCGGACTGTACGGGCCGGGCATGGTCGCCGTCGTTCTGGCCATGGGCGTCGAGAATACCGTGTTCCAGAAGAATGGGGAGGTCGGCGTCGGCCTGACCTATATGACCGGCACCCTGGTCAGGATCGGCCAGAGGATCGCGACCGCCCTGCACGGCGGTCCACGCTGGGACTGGGTCCCGTTCCTGCTGTTGTGGGGCGGTCTGGCCTGTGGTGGCGCGCTGGGTGCGGTGGTGTTCCTGCGGTATGGCGTTCTCGCGCTGTGGGTCGCCGCGGCAGCCGTGGTCCTGCTGACGGTCCTGGTCGGACGGGCCGAGGCCCGCACTGCTCGAACTGACTGATTGTCCCACCCGACGGGATCCCGGAATTGAAGACGGCCCCGGCGAGGTTCCGGGGCCGTCCTCGTTTCAGATCAGGCAGAATTTACCAGATGCGGGCGCGGGCCTCGGGGGCGAGGTATTGTTCGTCGCCGGGACTGACTCCGAACGCCGCGTACCAGGCGTCGATGTTGCGTACCGGAACCGAGGCCCGCACGGCAGCGGGGGAATGCGGATCGGTCGCCAGCTGCTGCTGCAGGGCGGCGTCCCGCTGTTTGGCGCGCCAGACCTGGGCCCAGCCGAGGAAGAGCCGTTGGTCGCCGGTGAAGCCGTCGATGACCGGGGCCGGCTGACCGTTCAGCGACAGATGATAGGCGTCCAGCGCCAACAGCAAGCCGCCCAGATCGGCGATGTTTTCGCCCATGGTCAGGTCGCCGTTCACGAACATGCCCGGCAGGGGCTCGGTCGCGTCGTACTGGGCCCCGAAGACCGCGGCGCGGGCCTCGAACTTGGCCGCGTCCTCGGCCGTCCACCAGTCACGCAGCACGCCGTCGCCGTCGACCTTGCGGCCCTGATCGTCGAAGCCGTGGGTGATCTCGTGGCCGATGACGGCACCGATGCCGCCGTAGTTGACGGCGGGGTCGGCCGCCGGGTCGAAGAAGGGAGCCTGCAGGATGGCCGCCGGGAAGACGATCTCATTGCGTGGCGGATTGTAGTAGGCGTTGATGGTCTGGGGCGTCATGCCCCACTCGAGCGGATCGACAGCGCGGGTCAGCTTGCCCATCTGCCACGCCCATTCGAAGGCTCCGGCCCGCTCGACATTGCCGTACAGGTCGTCGGCCTGGATCTCGAGGCCGTCATAGCTGCGCCACTGGTCGGGATAGCCGACCTTGACGCCGAAATTGCCGATCTTGTAGAGCGCCTGTTCCTTGGTTGCGGGGCCCATCCAGTCGAGGTGCTGCAGACGGTTGGTCATGGCGATCCGCAGATTGCCGACCAAAGCCTCCATCTCGGTCTTGGACGAGGCCGGGAAATGCAGGCGGACATATTCCTTGCCCAGGGCTTCACCCATCGAGCCGTCGACGGCGCGAACGGCCCGGTTCCAGCGCGGCCGGTTCTCGGTGATGCCGTTCAGAACGGTGCTGCGGAAGGTGAAGCGGGCATCGACGAAGGGTTGCGACAGGAGGGCCGCGGACTGGTCGACGTAGTGGAAAGCCTCATAGGCCTGCAGGGTCGCCAGGTCGGTCTCGCCGAAAATGCGGGCCAGCTCGGGAATGGCGGTCTTTTCGCCGACGACCGTGTGGGCGGCGGTCGGCAGGCCGGCACCGTTCGTCCAGGCGGCCCAGTCGAAGCCGGGCGCATAGGTCGCGACCTCGGCCATCGTCATCGGATTGTAGATCATGTCGATTTCGCGCGACTGGGCGCGGGTCCAGTGTTTTTCGGCCAGTCGGGTTTCGAAGGCGACGATGGCGGCGGCGGCCTTGTCTGGATCAGCCCAGCCGATCATCGTCAGCATCTGGGCGACATAGGCCTGATACGCGGTCTTCTTCTCGGCGAAGGCGGCTTCCAGATAGTAGTCGCGATCGGGCAGGCCCAGCCCGCCCTGACCGATATAGGCGCTGTTGGTGTCGGGATCTTTCAGGTCCTCGAATACATCGAGGGCGAACAGGCTGGAGCCCGCCTTGCCGAAGCTTTCGCCCATCAGTCGGGCGATGGCGGCGTGGCTGTCAGCGGCACGGATGGCGGCCAGTCCCGGCTGCATCGGTGCGGCACCGAGGGCGTTGACGCGGGCCTCGTCCATGTAACTGGCGTAGAAATTGCCGATGCGCTGGGCCTCGGGCGAGGAGTCGGGGTTGGCGGCGCTGTTCTCGATGATCGCCTTCAGCTGCTCCTGGGCTTCGTCATACAGGACGTTCCAGACGCTCCATGAGGCCCGATCGGCCGGAATGGTTGTCTCATCCTTCCAGGTGCCTGAGGCATAGCGGTCGAAATCATTGCCGGGCCGGGTGGTCGTATCCATCGACGCCGGGTCGAAGCCCCAGGTCCCGATCACGGCATGGACAGGTGCCCGGGCATGCGCCGCGTGGGCGGACGGCTGCGCCATCGCCGGGGTGCACAGGATCAGGCCGAGCGCGGCACTGGCGAGAAGGATGGAATGTCGGGTCATGGTCAGCCTGTCGTTGCGTTCAATGATGAGGTTGTCGCGAACAGAATAGGGGCGGCCGGGATCACCAAACATTACAAATCGCTAATGCAGGGTCCGGCAGTAGGTACTCAGGACGTGAGGGTAGAGTTGGTGTTCCGCCACCTTGACCCGCTCGGCCAGGGTCGCCGGGGTGTCGTCGTCGCGTACCGGTACGCGGGCCTGCCCGAGGGCAGGGCCCTCATCGACCCCCTCGGTGACGATATGGACCGTGCAGCCGGCTTCGGAATCCCCGGCGGCAATGGCCCGCGCATGGGTGTCCAGTCCCGGATAGAGGGGCAGCAGGCTGGGATGGATGTTCAGCATTCGCCCGGCCCACCGACCCACCAGCCAGGGAGTCAGCAGCCGCATGTATCCGGCCAGGGCGACCACCTCGACGCCGTGTTCGTCCAGCATGGCGTTGATCGCCTGTTCATGGGCCGCGCGGTCCTTGCCGTACGGTCGGTGGTCGATGGTCAGGGCCGGGACGCCCGCGGCCCCGGCGATCGCCAGACCCCCGGCCTCAGGGGTGTTGGCAATCACCAGCACGACCTCGAACGGGGCGTCTGGGGCCTGACCGGCGGCGATCAGGGCCGCCATGTTCGAACCGGCCCCGGAGATCAGCACGGCCACGCGGCGGCGACCCGGAATGCGGATCGGCATCAGTTCCCCGGCCGTGGTGCAGGGTCACCGACCGAGACGAAGGCCCCCGGCGGCCCCGGGAAGACGACCGGGCTTTCGAACCCGTCCGCCGAGACGGCCGAGACCCCGAAGAACCAGTCGTCGATCACCACGCCCGGCAGGACCAGTTCGGTCGCGGACCCGGCCCAGCGGCTCCAGGTCCATTGCGGGGCCGTGGTCGCGCGCCACCACACCCGGTAGCCGGCCGCACCGGGGACTGCCGTCCAGCTCAGGGTAGTGTCGGGCTTCACCGCACCGGCGATGGTCACGCCGGTCGGGACGGACGGTGCCGAGGCAAGGGCCCCCATGGAGACGATGTCCAGCCGGGCCACCTGACCCAGATAGTCGAAGTCGACGCCCTCAATAGTGTCGCCATAGACGACCCCGTCCTCAGTGCGCAGGTCCTGATGCTGGCGGTCGTAGTTTTCGGCCCCTTCGGATACGCGCACGGCCGGGAAGCCGGCCCGCAGCATCTCGACCTGGTCGCCGCCGCGGCCGTAGCGATCGGTGCGGTAGATCAGCTCGACGTCGAAATTGGTCAGATAGCGATCGGCGATGCCATCGATGAACCGGGCCAGGTTGCGCGACGAGGAGTCGACTTCGCCCCCGTTGTAGCGCCGGCGCTCGGCCTGGGCGGCGGTCTCGACCGTCTTGGTGCCTTCCGAGAAAACCCGGACCCGCGTCGTATCGCGCACGCCACTCTGACCTTCGGAATTGCCGACGATGTCGTTGTTCAGATTGGCCTCGACCTGCCAGCCCTGGGCGGTCGCATAGTCCGCCAGGATCTTGCCGCCCAGCAGGCCCTGTTCTTCACCCGACAGGACGGCGAACACCAGGGTGGCGTCGAACCGGTGTTTCGACAGCACCCGCGCTGCCTCCAGCACCGTCGCCACGCCCGAGGCATCGTCATTGGCTCCCGGCGCGTCGGAAGTGGCGTTCATCACATCGGTGACCCGGGAGTCGATATGGCCGGAGATGATGATGACCCGGTTGGGATCGCCGGTGCCGCGCTGAATGGCGAGCACGTCCACCACCTCGGTCGGCACAGGCACGCGTGGCCCGGTCACCGTGTCGGACGGGGTGGCGATGGTCAGGCAGCCGCCGCAGTCACGGCTCATTGCCTCAAACTGGCGCTGGGTCCAGCGCCGGGCGGCCCCGATACCCCGAGTGTCGGAACGGGTTTCGGACAGGGTGTGACGGGTGCCGAAGCCCACCAGGGCCTCGATGTCGGCGCGCATCCGCTCCGGCTGAACCTCGGCGGCCAGGGTGTGGAGCAGCGGCTGTTCGACCGCTGCCGGGGTCTGGGCCAGGGCAGGGGAGGCGGCGACGAGGCAGGCTCCGAAGAGGGCGATGGAAACGACGCGCATAATCGGGCCTCACTGAATACCGGGGCGCGGACCTTGCCGGGACGGAACGGGACGGTCAATGCGCCCCGCCGCTGTCAGCCGGCGGTCAGCTGTCCGCAGACGAACGCCGTCTCACCGGCGTTGAGCAGGCCAGCCAGCACCGGTTCGGCATTCTCGGGGGCGACGATCAGGATGAAGCCGACCCCGCAGTTGAAGGTGCGACGAAGCTCGTGATCGCTGATGCCGCCAACCTCGCCCAGCCATTGGAACACGTGCGGCAGGGGCCAGGCGTTCCAGTCGAACTCGGCCTGCAGGCCCTCGGCGATGCAGCGCGGCGGATTCTCGATCAGACCACCGCCGGTGATGTGGGCCGCGCCCTTGATCAGGCCGGCCTTCATCAGCGGCAGAACCGGTTTTACATAGATGCGGGTCGGCTCCATCAGGGCCTGGGCCAGGGTGCGGTCCTTGGCGAAGGGCGCATCATCACCCCAGGCCAGGCCCGAGGCCTCGACCACCTTGCGGATCAGCGAATAGCCGTTCGAATGCGGGCCGGATGAGGCGAGACCGATGATGACGTCGCCGGACGCCTGACGGTCCAGATACGGCAGGGCATGGCCGCGCTCGACGGCGCCCAGCGAGAAGCCGGCCAGATCATAGTCGCCGCCCGAATACATGCCGGGCATTTCCGCCGTCTCGCCACCGACCAACGCACAGCCAGCCTGACGGCAGCCCTCGGCGATCCCGGACACCACCCGACGGGCCGCGTCGATCTCAAGCCTGCCGGTGGCGTAATAGTCGAGAAACAGCAGGGGCTCAGCGCCCTGGGCCAGCAGGTCGTTGACGCACATGGCCACCAGGTCGATTCCGACCTCGTCGTGACGCCCGGTCTCGATGGCGATCTTCAGCTTGGTGCCGACGCCGTCCGTGGTGGCGACGATCAGCGGATCGACGAATCCGGCCGCTTTCAGGTCAAACAGGGCACCGAATCCCCCCAGCGATGCCTCGGCTCCGGGGCGGCGAGTCGATTTGGCCAGCGGCTTGATGGCATCGACGAGCATTTCGCCGGCATCGATATCCACACCGGCATCGGCGTAGGTGAGGCCGCCACGCGGGGTTTCGGAAGTGTCACTCATCGGTCACGGCCTGAATCAGGGGGCGGAATTCTGTCGCAGCTCTTGCCACAACCGGCTCGCGCGGGGCTATAGCATCCCAATGACGCCAATCACCACCAATGACGCACTCGTTGAATTCTGTGCGCGCCTGGCCAAGGCCCCGTTCATCGCCGTCGACACCGAGTTCATGCGGGAGACGACCTACTGGCCCAAGCTGTGCCTGATCCAGGCGGCCTCGGCCACCGACGAGGCCAATATCGATCCGCTGGCCGAGGGGCTGGATCTGGAGCCGTTCCTCGATCTGCTGCGTAATCCGGATATCATCAAGGTGTTCCATGCCGCGCGCCAGGACACCGAAATCTTCGTCAAACTGGGGGCCATGCCCGCCCCGATGTTCGACACCCAGGTCGCCGCCATGGCCGCCGGGTTCGGCGATCAGGTCAGCTATGAGGCTCTGGTCCGCCAGATGCTGAAGCAGGAGATCGACAAGGGCAGCCGGTTCACCGACTGGTCGCGCCGCCCGCTCAGCGATGCCCAGCTGGTTTACGCTATCGGCGACGTCACCCATCTGGCCACCCTCTATCCCAAGCTACGCGACCGGCTCGAAAAGGCCGGACGGCTGGGCTGGGTCACCTCGGAGATGGCCGGGCTGATCGATCCGGACCTCTACGACACCACGCCGGACAAGGCGTGGAAACGGCTGAAGCCCAAGAAATATTCGGCCAAATACCTCGCGGCGTTCAAGGCCACGGCCGTGTGGCGCGAACAGGCGGCCCAGGAGCGTGACCAGCCGCGCGGGCGCATTCTCAAAGATGACGCCATCGACGAGATCGCCGCCCAGGGCCCGACCGACGCCGAGGCCTTCAACCGGCTGCGCTCGGTGCCGAAGGGGTTTGGTGGCTCGCGTCTGGGCGCGGAGCTGATCGTCGAACTGAAACGGGTGCTGGCCGATCCCGAGGCTCACGCGCCCAAGCTTGACCGGCCGTCCCACAATCAACCGGCCCCGCCGTCGGTGGTTGAACTGCTGAAGGTGCTGCTCAAGGCCAAGTCGGACAACGCCGGTGTGGCGACCAAGCTGATCGGCAATGTCGCCGACCTTGAGAAGATCGCCCTGGACGACAATGCCCCGGTCGACGCGCTCAAGGGCTGGCGACGGGAACTGTTCGGCGAGGACGCGCTCAAGCTCAAGCGCGGCGAGATCGCCCTGGTCCTGAACGGTGCGCGGGTCGAGGTCGTCGAGATCGAAGCCGAAGGCTAGAGCGAAATCGGTTGGGTTGGACGCTGTCCAACCCGCCTCAGATTTCGCTCCTGCATGATGCTGGACCATTTTTTGGGTTCGGGTCGATTCGACCCGAAACAAAAATGGTCTAGGCGGCCGTTGCAGGTTCCCACAGCTCGATGGCGTTGCCCTCGGGATCGTGGATGCGGGCGAAGCGGCCGACCTCGGGCATGGCATCCCATTCGGGTTTGGTGATCACCTCGATGCCGGCGACCTTCAAACTGGCCATCAGGCCGTCCAGGTCATCGACCCGCAGGTTCAGCATGTAAGCCCTGTCGGCCGGGAAGTAGTCACTGTCGGCCTTGAACGGCTGGAACACGGTCGGCCCCGCCTGCTGGTTCCAGATCCAGACGCCCTCGGGGGCCCCGACACCGAGGTGGGTCAGGTACCATTCCGCCTGGGCCTTCGGGTCCGTGCAGCGGAAGAAGAGTCCGCCGATTCCGGTCACTGCCATGTCACTGCCTCCCTGTGTGGAGTCAGCTTGCCCCGGCACCGCGACCGATGTCGAGCTTCAGCCCCATGGCGTCGGCCAGGGCGCGGGCACGTCGCCGGGTCTGTTCGCCCAGCAGCACGTCGGCATAGCCGTCCAGAGCGGTCAGCTTCAGCACGCCTTTGTCGACGGCGGCACCGGCATTGGCCAGCAGCTGCGGCGAGCGTCCGGACAGGTCGCAGGCCAGACGAATGGCCAGACCCAGGGTCCGGGCCCGGAGCCGCTGTTCATCAGTCAGCAGGCGCGCCACGGTCGCGGGTTGGGGCGTGGTTGCAGACCCGCCGTAGCGGGCGTTCAGGGCGCAGGCGAGAAAGGCCCGCTCGGCATGGGTCTGGCCGGGGATCGGGGCCCGCAGGATCTGATCGAACACCAGTTCCGTCCGGTGGTCGGGGTGCAGACGCGCGCCGAGGTCGGCTAGATTGCAGGCGGCGGCTGTCAGGACGGCGTCGCGTGTGGGGTCGCCGCTGCCCGGCGCGGCATCCAGCAAGCGACCGATCCAGGCATTGAGCGCGCCGGGCAGGGTGGGAGAGATGCCCTGACGCGCCCCCAGGGCCAGGCAGCCGGCCAGCAGCGGGTCAGTTGCCAGACTTTCATCGTCCAGCGCCTCGAACAGCAGGCCCTCGCGCACGCCCCATGCTGACATCGTGATGCGTTTCAGCTCCAGCCGGTCGATCAGCCCCTCCAGCACCAGGGCGGCATAGGGCAGGGTCTCGGCCCGCTTCTTGGAAACGCCGGGCATCTTGTCCAACGATGAGCGGGACTGGCGGGCGATCAGCCGGACCGTGTCACGGATCGCCGGCGCGCTGATCTCATACTGGTGAACGATGTGCAGCGGGTAATCGATCAGGGCCATGTGCACCTGGGCGATGCTACGCCAGGCTCCGCCGACGGCGAGCAGGTGGTCGCTGCGATAGTCACCGGCGGCCTTCAACCGGCGGCCGATGGTGTCGCGCAGCCGACCGGCGTCGAACCCCTTGGGGTCGATCAGGGAGAACGGGCCCAGCGGCAGGGTGATTCCGGGCGAGACCTCGCCGTTGGCGATCCGCGCGAGTTCAAGACTGGCCCCGCCCATGTCGGCGGTGACCCCTTCGGCGTCCGGAATACCGGCCAGAACGCCGAGGGCGGAGAAATGCGCCTCCTCGGCCCCGGTCAGGACCCGTACGTTCAGTCCGGTCTCGGCGGCGATCCGACCGCAGAAGTCAGGCCCGTCTTCGGCGTCACGCACCGCAGCCGTGGCGGCGATAAAGGTGTGAGCGGGACGAACCCCCTCAATGACCGCGGCGAAGCGCTTCAGTGCGGCCAGCGCGGACGTTACGCCGTCCTCGGACAGACGGCCGGTTGTCGCCAGGTCGCGGCCCAGTCCAGCCAGCACCTTTTCGTTGAAAACGGTCCAGATGGCCCGGCCTTCCAGCCGGTACAGGACCAGGCGTACCGAGTTGGATCCGATGTCGATGACGGCGATATCGCGGGGTGCGGTGGTTGAGTCCTCGAGACCGGTCATTTGCGGCGATCATCGAAATACAGCTCGCGCGGCCGGTTCTTCACCTTGCGACCGCGGCCGGACAGGCTGGGATTGGTCATGAAGTATTTGTGGGCCGAGAACGGACGCTCGGGATCGACCGGCTTGACCCGGTGGTAGTCGCCACCGGAGTCGAGAACCCAGCTCTGGGTGTCATCCTTCAGGTTGGCGACCATGATCTGGTCCAGCACCTGATCGTGGACAGTGGCGTTGCGCACCGGGGTCATCAGCTCCACGCGCCGGTCAAGGTTGCGGTTCATCCAGTCAGCCGAGGAAATATAGACCCGGGCCTTGTCGTGCGGCAGCTCGTGGCCGTTGGCGAAGGCGACGATGCGGCTGTGCTCGAGGAAACGGCCGACGATCGACTTGACCCGGATGTTCTCGGACAGGCCGACCACGCCCGGTCTCAGGCAGCAGATGCCACGGATCACCAGCTCGATGCGCACGCCGGCCTGGCTGGCGCGGTACAGGGCATCGATGATCTCGGGATCGACGAGGGAGTTCATCTTGGCCCAGATGGCCGCTGGCTTGCCCTTGGCCGCCGCCGACATCTCCTTGCCGATCATCTCGACCAGCTTGGCCTTCATGTTCAGTGGCGAGACGATCAGGGCTTCCAGTTCGTCGGGCTGGGCATAGCCGGTGATGTAGTTGAACACCCGGGTGGCGTCGCGGCCCAGCACCGGATCACAGGAGAACAGGCTCAGGTCGGTGTAAATTCGGGCCGTGACCGGATGGTAGTTGCCTGTGCCGAAATGGCAGTAGGTCTTCAGACCGTCGCCCTCGCGGCGCACGACGATGCTGAGCTTGGCGTGGGTCTTGTATTCGACGAAGCCGAAGACGACGTGGACGCCCGCCCGCTCCATCGCCCGGGCCCAGCGCAGATTGGCCTCCTCGTCGAAGCGGGCCTTGATCTCGACCAGGGCGGTGACGTTCTTGCCGTTCTCGGCCGCTTCGATCAGCGCGGCGACGATCGGGCTGTCCTTGGAGGTGCGGTACAGGGTCTGCTTGATGGCGATGACATTGGGATCGCGCGCCGCCTGACGCAGGAATTGCACCACGACGTCGAAACTCTCGAACGGGTGGTGGATCAGCATGTCTTTTTCGCGCACGGCCGCGAAGATGTCGCCGCCGTTGTCGCGAACCCGCTCGGGATAGCGGGGTTCGTAGCCCGGAAATTTCAGGTCCGGGTGGCCGGCCGGGATCAGGTCCGAAACCTGTGACAGGCCCAGCATGCCGGCGACCAGCACGATGTCGCGCGGGGCGGCGTTGAGCTCGTCGGTGATGAAAGTACGGAGGTCGGCGGGCATGCCGGCTTCGATCTTGATACGCACCACCGAACCCAGGCGGCGCTGTTTCAACGCCTCCTCGAATTCCATGACCAGGTCTTCGGCCTCTTCCTCGATCTCAATGTCCGAATCGCGGATCAGGCGGAACACGCCGCGTTCGAGGATTTCGCAGCCGGGGAAGAGATGATCGATGAAGATCATCAGCAGGCTTTCCAGCGTCACGAAGCGGCGCTTGCCCGGCTTGGAGCGACCATCGGTGGCCAGGGGCCAGAACCGCTTCACCTGGGTCGGCACCGGGACCAGGGCATAGAGGGTGCGATTGTCCCGCCGCCGGCGCAACTTCAGCGCCAGCGAAAAGCCCAGATTGGGCAGGAAGGGGAAGGGATGCGCCGGATCGATGGCCATCGGCGTCAGCACGGCGAACAGGCGGTTGAGGAATTCCGGCTCCAGCCGTTCCCGCTCGGTCTTGGTGATGCGGTCGGCGTCGACGACCTCGATGCCCGCGACGGTCAGTTCCTTGCGCAGCTTGCGCCAGCGCCGCTGCTGCTCGTCCATCAGGGTTCCGGCGTCGACATTGACCTTTTCCAGCGTCTCGGCGGGGGTCAGGCCGTCAGCCGACACGACCCGGACCCGCTCACGCACCTGCCCCTTCAGCCCGGCCACCCGGGTCATGAAGAACTCGTCGAGGTTATTGGCCGAGATCGACAGGAAGCGCAGTCGCTCCAGCAGCGGATGGGCGGGATTGGCGGCTTCTTCCAGCACCCGGGCGTTGAAATTCAGCCAGGAAATCTCGCGGTTGAAGAACCGCTCCTGCGAGGCCATCAGGGTTTCGGACAGGTCCATCTGCGGGGCGCGCGATGATGGGACTACCTCGCCGCTGGTCGTATCCGTGATGGCCGCGATGTCAGTCATGGTCCGGTTCTGACGCGGGGGTGCGGCGGCTGCAAGCGTTCAGCGCCCCATGGCCGCCGGGCAAGGTGGAAATTTCGATGGCCCGCCGCGCCCGGGCTTCCGGGATTCAGTCGAACAGTTCGCCGGTCGCGTCGTCCGACTCCAGTACCTGACGGGCCAGGGCGCGGGTCACAGGGCGGTGTTCGGCGTCCAGCCGGTCGACCACCGACTCCACGGCCGCCGCCGAGCGGTCGATACGTCGCACCAGATAATCGATCAATTCGTCGCCCGGCGTGATGCTGCGGGCGGCGAAACGGGCCCGGAGGATGGCGGCCAGCACGGTGTCGTCCGGTTCCTGCAGGCCGATGACCCGGACCACGTCCAGCCGCGAACGCAGGTCAGGCAGGGCGGTGACCCAGTCGCGGGGAGACGGACGCGAGGCCAGCAGCAGGGCTCCGCCGCCGGACTGGGCCAGGTTGATCAGGTGGAACAGGGTCTCGTCATCGGCGTCCTGGGCCCGGTCCAGCAGGACAGGACGGCCTTCCAGTTCCAGCGGGTCGGCCAGACCGGCCTCGGCTCCGTGCAGGGCGATGGCCCCGACCCGTTCGGCCCAGATCGCGGCGAGATGGCTCTTGCCGGATCCGGCCGGGCCTTGCAGGGCCAGCACCTGTTCCCCGCCATCCGGCCAGCGCTCCAGCACGTCCATGGCTTCGGCATTGCTGGGCGAGCGCACAAATTCAGCCGCCCCGGCCGGGACGTCCCGTTCGAGGGGCAGTTTTAACTGATCGCGGCGAGCCGGGACATGCATCGTCTTCCCATAGCAGATCGGTTTGCGGGGGCGTATGCGTTCGACGCCCCCGCCGTGGACAATGCACGCTGGCTGTGGATGGCGGATAAGCGGGTCTCCGCCTTGACTTTAGGGGGCGATAATGCGCCCTTCCGGCCCTCTAAATTTTCGCTGTTTCACAGCCGTTTTCCAAGACGAATGCCCTCCATGCACGCCTATCGTTCACACACCTGCGGCGCTCTGCGCGCTTCCGATGCCGGCTCGACCGTCCGCCTGTCAGGCTGGATCCATCGCAAGCGCGACCACGGCGGTCTGCTGTTCATCGACCTGCGCGACCACTACGGCCTGACCCAGCTGGTGCTGCATCCGGAAACGCCGGGCTTCGCGGCTGTTGAGCGGCTGCGCGCCGAGAGCGTGATCAAGATCGACGGCGAGGTCGTTGCCCGTTCCGCCGAGACGAAGAACGCCAACCTGCCGACCGGCGAGATCGAGATCCAGGTCAAGGCCGTTGAGGTGCTGTCCGAAGCCGCCGAACTGCCGTTGCCGGTGTTCGGCGAGCCGGAATACCCCGAGGACATCCGCCTCAAGCACCGCTACCTCGATCTGCGCCGCGAGACCCTGCACAAGAACATCGTCCTGCGCTCGCGGGTGATCTCCTCGATCCGCCAGCGTATGGTCGGTCAGGGGTTCCTTGAATACCAGACGCCGATCCTGACCGCCTCGAGTCCCGAAGGCGCGCGCGACTTCCTGGTGCCGTCGCGCCTGCACCCGGGCAAATTCTACGCCCTGCCGCAGGCCCCGCAACAGTTCAAACAGCTGCTGATGGTCTCGGGTTTCGACCGCTATTTCCAGATCGCGCCCTGTTTCCGCGACGAGGACCTGCGCGCCGACCGTTCGCTGGAATTCTACCAGCTCGACGTCGAGATGAGCTTCGTCACGCAAGAGGATGTTTTTGCGGCGATTGAACCCGTCATGCACGGTGTGTTCGAGGAGTTCGCCGACGGCAAGACGGTCGACGCCTATCCCTTCGTCCGCATCCCCTACCGTGAGAGCATCGCCAAATACGGCACCGACAAGCCGGACCTGCGCAACCCGATCGAGATGCAGGACGTGTCCGAGCATTTCCGCGGCGGCGGCTTTGGCCTGTTCAACAAGATCCTTGCCGCCGATGCCAAGAACGCCATCTGGGCCATTCCGGCCCCGACCGGTGGCAGCCGCGCCTTCTGCGACCGGATTAACTCCTGGGCCCAGGGCGAGGGGCAGCCCGGCCTCGGCTACGTCTTCTGGCGCGCGGCCGATGACCAGAACCCCGAAGGCCCCGGTGGCCCGATCGCCAAGAACCTCGGAGATGAGAAGACCGCCGCCATCGCCGCCCAGCTGGGCCTGAAGACCGGCGACGCCGCCTTCTTCGTCGCCGGCGACCCGGCCGTGTTCCACAAATTCGCCGGATCGGCCCGCACCAAGCTGGGCCAGGACCTGAACCTGATCCCGGAGGACGCGTTCAAATTCTGCTGGATCGTCGACTTCCCGATGTTCGAATGGTCCGAGGAAGAGAAGAAGGTCGACTTTTCGCACAACCCCTTCTCCATGCCGCAGGGTGAGATGGAGGCGCTGGAGAGCAAGGACCCGCTCGATATCCTCGCCTACCAGTACGACATCGTCTGCAACGGCTATGAGCTGTGCTCGGGCGCGATCCGGAACCACAAGGCCGAGATCATGCTCAAGGCCTTCGAGATCGCCGGCTATGACGCCTCGGTGGTCGAGGAGCAGTTCGGCGGCATGTTGAACGCCTTCCGCTACGGCGCACCGCCGCACGGCGGTCTGGCCCCCGGCATCGATCGCATCGTCATGCTGCTGGCCAACCAGACGGCGATCCGCGAGGTCATCGCCTTCCCGCTGAACCAGCAGGGTCAGGATTTGCTGATGAATGCGCCGGCCGCGGCCGATGAAAAGCAGCTGAAAGAATTGCACATCCGCTCAGCGCCGCCGCTGAAGGCCTGAGCGGCCGGTCAGTCGCCGGTGGCCATCGCGAAATTGCGCCGCGGTGGCACGGGCGGCGAAGGCGGAGCGGGTGGCGAAGGGCGTCGCATGATCGAAACCCCGCGACAGATTCTCACCGACAAACCCGCGGGAAGACGCGTCTCGGAATCGCCGCAGGCGCGATTGATCTGACTCTGGGTCAGGCCGCGGACGTCGGACAGATCGGTACTCCGGATATCCGTCCGGTTCAGCGATGCATTGGAAAAGTCGGCGTTGGCGAACCGGCCGTCCAGCAGTCGGGCTCCATCCAGCGATGCGTTCCGGAACGAGGCCGAGCGGAAGTCGCCCCGGGACAGGTTCGAGGCATCGATCTCGGCATTGTCGAAATTCGCGGACCGCGCGTCGACATTGGCCAGGGTTGCGCCTCTCACTTCGGCTCCGCTGAAATTGGCGCGGACCAGGACGGCCCCGTTCATGTTGGCGCCGGACATTTCTGAACCCGACAGATTGGCCCCGCTCAGACGGGTTCGCACCAGGGTGGCACCCGTGGCCTCGATCCCCATCAGGCTGGCATCGGTGAAATTGGCCCCGGTGAAATTCGCGCCCAGGATCCCCGCACCGATGAGATCGGCCCGGCTGAAGTCGCTGCCGCTGAAATTGGAGCCGACCATCTCGGCCCCGCGCAGATTGGTTCCGACCAGGGTGGCGTTGATGAAGGAGGCCCCGGTGAAGGTCGCGCCCGACAGATTCCGTCCGGACAGTTCGCAGCCGTTGCAGGATCCGCCCAGCGAAACCATCCGGGCGATATCCCGGTCCTGGAACGAAAACTGGACTTCAGCGGCGGCGGGCGTGATCAGCGTCATCACGCCGATCGCCGCACCAGCGATGAGGCTGGCGGTCGAAAGGCGACAGATACGGGACAGACTGAACTGGAACACCCTGTCTCAATGACCCCAAAGCTGTGATGTCCCTACTTAAATCGCCGTAAGGAAGGGGGCCCTCAGCAGGCGGGAATGCGAAGACCAGAGGGCAGGACGGTGGCGGAATCGCCGCAGGCCCGGTTCAGCTGGCTCTGCGTCAGACCGGTCGCGCGTGTCAGTTGCGCCCCCGAGAAATTGGTGCCGGTCAGGGTTGCGCGCGAAAAGTTGGACCCCTGCAGATAGGCCCCGACAAAGCTCGCATTGGTCAGGTTGGCACCGGCAAAATTGCTGCTTGAGAACACCGCGCCGTAGGCATCAACGTCGCGCATGTCAGTGTTGCTGAACCGGGTCCGGTTCATCACCGCCAGACTCAGATCCGCCTGACGCAGCCGGGCACCGGTCAGATTGAGTCCTCGCGCCTCCAGACCGCCGAAACTGCCCTGGAACAGATTACACCCCGGGCAGCTGGCTCCGCCGCGAACGCGCGCGATCTGGCCGGCGTTCTGGGCAAGGGCAGGCGCTGCGGTAGACACGAGGACCAGGGCGGCGAATGCAGTCAGAATCGGTTTCATGGCGGGAGGCTCTCCGGTCGTTGACGTCAGCCTATGCAAGACGCGGACCAATATAGCGCTGAGACCCTTACCTATCCCTGCATGGACGGAGCCACACCGCAGGTGTCGCAGATCCAGGCTCCGCCGCGCTGTTGCAGCGTGAAATCGCCGCAGGCCGGGCAGGTGGCGGCTTCAGTCGGCACGCTGGTCGATGCAGGCGCTGTGTCGCGCTTTTGTCCGAACGGCAGAACGACCAGATTGTCGGGCGTGGATCCGCGGGCGAAGCCCTTGGAAATGAAGCGGGCGGCAGGCACGGCCTCAATGTCGTGGCTTTTGCCCGAGCCCAGGCCGTCGGCGTTCAGCTGATCCGCCCCGGCATTGGCCAGTTCGTGCCGGTCTAGATAGGACACACCCAGTTCCCGGAAGATGTAGTCGAGAATTGAGGTCGCGGACTGGATCGAGTCATTGCCGGTGACCCGTCCCGCCGGCTCGAACCGGGTGAAGACGAAGGCGTCGACGAATTCGTCCAGCGGCACGCCGTATTGCAGCCCGATCGAGATGGCGATGGCGAAATTGTTCATCACACTGCGGAAGGCGGCCCCTTCCTTGTGCATGTCGATGAAGATCTCACCCAGCTCGCCGTCGTCGTATTCGCCAGTGTGGATATAGACCTTGTGACCGCCCACGGCGGCCTTCTGGATATAGCCCTTGCGACGGTCCGGCAGTTTGCGTCGGGTCCGGTCGCGCTCGACGACCTTCTCGACCACCCGCTCCACGGCCCGGGCTTCGGGCTCGGTGCGACGGGCGGCGGGTTCACTTTCGGTCAGCGTCAGCAACGGACCGGCGGGAGGCGTGGCCCGGCGCAGGCGAACCGCACGTCGGCCAGACTCTGCGGCCTCTCCCAGCAAGACCAGGGCCTCGGCTGGAGTCGCGCGCCAGTCGATGGTCACGGGGGCGACGTCGGGGGCCTCGCTGTAAGGCTCCAGCGCGGCCCGCAGTTCGGCCTCAAAGGCTTGGGGATCGTTCAGCACTGTCCGCAGGGTCTCAGGGGCCTCGGGCCAGGCCTTCAGCGTCCCGTGACCGAACACCCAGGCGCGGGCTTCACGCACACTGTCGGTGGTCAGACCGAGATGGTTCAGCAGGTCGGGGGGCGTGGTTTCGCTTACGCCCAGCACATCGCACAGGAAGCCGGGGTCCAGCACCGGGGCACAGAAGACCTCCTGGAAGCCGCTAGCATCGACCAGGGCACCCTCCAGCGCCTCCAGTTCGACGTCGGTGAAGCCCAGGCCGCGCAGGGTCGCGTGGTCGAAACCGGGCGCTCCGGCCAGTGTGCGGTGTCCGAACAGGTAACGCTCGGCGGCCTCGACGTCGCCACCGGCATTGGTGATGGCCGTTGCGAGGGAAGGGCGCAGGCGAGGAACGACCTCGCCGTCGCCGGTCTGGTAGTGATCAACCGGCGAAAAGGGGGTCGCGCCCAGGCGCAGGGCGGCCTCGGCATCATCGACGTACAAGGACAGGGCGGTGTGCCGCCGCAACGCGCTGTCGCGGTCCTTGTCGCCGCCGGCTCCCTTGAGGTTGCGGGACCGGGCCAGGTCGATCGAGGCCGTGGTCATGGCCCGGGCGATCCGCTCGCCGATTCGACCGGCCTCGGCGTCGATCGGCTGGTCACTCACGGGCTCTACCACCACCAGATCCGCCAGACCCGAGAGACCCAGGGCGATGGCCGTTCCGGCCCCGGCCAGGTCCAGGGCCACGGTCCAGAGCTGGGCGAGAGCGCTCAGGTTTTCGTCGCTGCAGCCGCCGGGCAGGGCGGCAATCGCCGGCAGGTACAGCAGGGCTCCGCCGGCCCGAGCGGTCTGGCTCAAGCGGGCCGCATCGGTGCTCGCGAAGGTCAGGATCAGGTCGCCGTCCAGGGAGGCATCAGCGGCGATCCCGGCTTCGGTCCCGCCGGCAATGATCCGGTCGCGCGCGGCGCAGGCCACCAGTGGTGACCGCACGGGCGCGGGACGGGTGCGGACGTCGAACCGTTCGCCGGCGATGGCGCGCAGGATATCGGCGTCGGCCGCACCGGCTCGGCGCGCGGCCAGGGCGACGCGGGCCAGCGCCGGGTTGCGGGCTGGATCGGCACAGTCCTCGCGGGGACCTTCGCACCGGAGGACGGCGTCGGCGACGGCGTTGAGTGCAATGGAGGCGGTCTCGACGGCCGCCGGGGCCAGCCGGTCACAGCGGCGGGCGGCCACAGCGTCCGACAGATACCGACGGGCATCAGGATCGGACAGGTCCAGCGGCTCGACCGGCGCGCTTCGGTCCGGAAGGGTCGGGGCCACGAGCCCCAGGCGGATGGTGGCGCACAATTCCCCGGCGAAGGCCTCGGCCATGGCGCGGGTGAACAGGCCCAGCTTCAGGCCGCGTGCGGCGATCCGGGCGGCCCAGGCGTCGACAGCGCCGTCCAGCCAGTCATCCGGGCTGTAGGGCACCTCGGGCTGGGCGTCGGCCCAGTCCAGCCAGGCCTCAACGCGCACATCCGTCCAGTCCGTCGGCGCGAGGACCGAATCGATCCGGTTCGCGCGCTCGATCTCGCGGGTGGTGACAGTGGCGGTCGTCGCCAGGGCGGCGAAGCGGGCCATGAAGCGCATGCGGCGATCCTGGGTGGCGTAACCTTGATCCTAGAAGATGTTCCGGTCCTCCCGCAATAAATCTAGCGTGGGCTGCCTGTGTTACCCCCAACATATTGATCTGAAGTGATCGCGGCTTGTGCTGGACGGACGGGCCGCCGGTTTCTATGATCGCGTCAGCGTCGCCGGACCTCCCCGCGCGTCGAAAGATACGGGTGCGTGGACGTGCTGAGCAGGATTTTCGGTTGGTGGAACGGGGCGACGATCGGGACCCTGTTTACCGTGGCCAAGCGCGGCGCGCTGGTCGGAACTGACGAACACGGCAACCGCTATTACCAGTCGCGTGACAACGTCAGCTATGACGGGCGCAAGCGTCGCTGGGTCATCTATGACGGCTATGCCGAGGCCACCAAGGTCTCGCCCGACTGGCACGGCTGGCTGCACTACACCTTTGAGGAGCCGCCGACCGTCGAGCCGCTGCCGCGTCGCTCGTGGGAGCGGGACCACATCCCCAACCTGACAGGCACGCCGATGGCCTGGCTGCCGCAGGGGTCGATGGCCGCGGAAGGCCAGCGTCCCGCGGCGACCGGCGACTATGAGTCGTGGAAGCCGGAATGACCCATCGTGGGGTGATCCTGGCGAGCGTGGCGGTCGTGGCCCTGATGGGGTCCGGTACCGTCGACGCAGGCGCACGGCTGGACGTGCCGCAGGATGCCACGCCGGCTCCGGCGACCGTCGCTGACCTGTTGCGCCAGACGCCGGCGCGACCGGCGGATACTGCGCCTGTAGAATCTGCCCCTGCCGGCACCCCGGCCCCGGCTGCGCCGGTCGCGGTCACGCCGCCGCCTGTGGCCGTCGTGACCCGGGTTGAAGAGAAGGCCGCGCCCCTGGTCGAGCCCGAGCCCGAGCCGGTGGTGGTTTCAGAAGCAACGCCAAAGGACGATGAGCCGCTGGTGCCTGCCCGCCGTCAGCGTCGCCCGGTCGCGGTGATACAGGCCATCGACAAGGTGACTGCCGAGACCATGCGTTTCGAGGTCGAGGTCGGTGGTCAGCCGGTTCGCTTCAACAACACCCTGATCTTTAAGGTCCGCGCCTGCGAAATGTCGGCTCCGGACGAAGTGACCGACGACGCCATCGCCTATGTCGAAGTCAGCCTGCAGCCGCGCGGGGCCTTGCCGGGCACCGATCCACGCCAGATATTCCGGGGCTGGATGTTTGCCTCGTCACCCGCCGTCAACGGCCTTCAGCACCCGGTGTTCGACGCCTGGGTCGTGGCCTGCAAGGCATAGGTCACCGCAACGGCCCCTCCCAGCGGGCGGGCCAGGGCGGTCTTGTCCGGCACCATCTTCAGGGCGGGTTTCAGCATCCTCAGATAGGTGGCCTGGGGCGTTTCCACTGCGCCGAACTGGGCCAGGTGCCCGGTCAGGAACTGGGTATCCAGCAGCGTCCAGCCGCCCAGTTTCAAACGTGCCACCAAATGCACCAGCGCCACCTTTGAAGCGTCGCGCTCACGGCTGAACATACTCTCGCCGAAGAAGGCCCCGCCCAGGGTCACCCCGTACAGGCCGCCGACCAGGTGCTCGTCGCGCCAGCATTCGATGCTGTGGGCATGGCCGCCAGCGAACAGTTCCAGATAGAGCCGCCGGATCGGCCCGTTGATCCAGGTGTCCTCGCGCCCGCTTCCGGTTACGGCACAGGCGTCCAGCACGTCGGCGAAGGCGGTATCGACCCGCAGCTCGAAGGGCTCGCTGCGCACGGTGCGGCGCAGGCGCGTCGGAATGTGGAAGCGGTCCAGCAGGATGACCCCGCGCTGATCCGGCTCGACGAGGAAGATACGGGGATCGTCGCGCGTCTCGCCCATCGGGAAGACGCCATCGGCATAGCAGCGCAACAGTTGTTGCGGCCCGAAGCCGCCGAACGGATCGGAGACACTGAAATCAGGTTCGGTCATCCGATCCTCCCGCACCGAGGGTTCGTCCGATGCCGTCAGCCTTGTCCGGCCTGGCGCTTGGCCCAGTTTTCCAGCCAGTGAATGTCATAGTCGCCCGACAGGATGTCCGGCTCCTGCAGCAGTTTCTGGAACAGGGGGATGGTGGTGTCGATGCCACCGATGACCATCTCGCCCAGGCTGCGCTTCAGGCGGGCGACGCATTCTGCCCGGTCGCGACCATGCACGATCAGCTTGCCGATCAGGCTGTCGTAATAGGGGGGGATCGAATAGCCGTTGTAGATGGCGCTATCCAGCCGCACGCCCAGCCCACCGGGGGCGTGGAAGTCGGTGATGGTGCCCGGCGACGGGGTGAACGTTTCCGCGTTCTCGGCATTGATCCGGCATTCGATGGCGTGGCCGTGGAAGCTGACCTGGTCCTGGGTGAAGGACAGGGGCTCGCCGGCGGCGATGCGGATCTGTTCACGGACCAGGTCGACGCCGGTGATCATCTCCGTGACCGGATGCTCGACCTGCAGGCGGGTGTTCATCTCGATGAAGAAGAACTCGCCGTCCTCCCACAGGAATTCGATAGTGCCGACGCCCAGATAGCCGATGGACGCGATCGCCTTGTTGACGGTCTCGCCGATTGCGGCCCGCTCTTTGGCCGACAGGGCGGGCGAGGGGGCCTCTTCCATCATTTTCTGGTGGCGGCGTTGCAGGGAACAGTCGCGCTCGCCCAGATGGACGACATTGCCGTGGGCGTCAGCGACAACCTGGATCTCGATATGGCGCGGCTTCTGCAGATAGCGTTCGAGATAGACGGTGCCGTCGCCGAAGGCCGCGGCGGCCTCGGACTGGGCGGTCTGCACGGCTTCGGCCAGGTCATCAGGCGTCAGGGCGACCTTCATGCCGCGCCCGCCGCCGCCCGAGGCTGCCTTGACGATCAGCGGGAAGCCGATGGATTTCGAGGCCTTGATCGCGTCCTGGACCGTGGCCACGCCGCCGTCTGAGCCTGGCACACAGGGAATGCCCGCCGCCTTGACCGTCTGTTTGGCGGTGATCTTGTCACCCATGACCCGGATATGTTCGGGCTTGGGGCCGATGAAGGTCATGCCGTGGGCCTCGACGATCTCGGCGAAACGGGCGTTCTCGCTCAGGAAGCCGTAGCCGGGGTGGATGGCCTGGGCCCCGGTGATCTCCGCCGCGGCGATGATCGAGGGGATGTTCAGATAGGATTTGGCCGCCGGAGCCGGACCGATGCAGACGCTCTCGTCGGCCAGCCGGACCCACATGGCCCCGCGGTCGGCTTCCGAGTGCACGGCGACGGTGGAAATCCCCATCTCCTTGCAGGCGCGGTGAATCCGTAGCGCGATCTCGCCGCGATTGGCGATCAGGACCTTGGTAAACATGGTCAGCCCTGGGCCTCGAGCACGACGAGCGGCTCGCCGAACTCCACCGGCTGGGCGTCGCCGACCAGGATTTCCTTGACCACACCATCACGCGGCGCCTGGATCGGGTTCATCGTCTTCATCGCCTCGACGATCAGCAGGGTCTGGCCCTTGCGGACCTTGTCGCCGGGGGACACGAAGGCATCGGCTTCCGGGGCCGGACGCAGATAGGCGGTGCCGACCATCGGCGACTTCACGTCCTCGCCCGAGCGGGCCACGATGGTCGCCGGGTCCGACGGCATTGAGGCCGGTGCGGCGGCCTGTGCCATCTGAACGGGCGCAGCGGCATACTGGACCGGCGCGGACATGGTCAGCTCACGGGCGACGCGGATGCGCAGTTCGCCACGCTCGACCTCGATCTCGGTCAGGCTGGTGTCGTTCAGGATGTCGGCCAGCTGACGAACCAGGCTGGTGTCGATCTCACCGGCCGGATCATTGTCCAGCTTGGGCGGGGTCTTTTTGGGGGTGTCGGCCATACGAGTGTGCCTCTTCTTCTTATGCGTTGTGCGAACGGCCCGGAGCTGACGCCTTGTCGTGCACCAGGTTCAGGGCGGCCTTCACGGCCAGTTCGTAGCTGAAAGGGCCGAAGCCCGAAACCACACCGGTCGCGACCGGCGAAACGAAGGATCGATGCCGGAACGGCTCGCGCGCCGCCGGGTTCGACAAATGACATTCGACGACCGGGATCGTCAGGGTCTTCAGGGCATCCAGCAGGGCCACCGAGGTGTGGCTGTAGCCGGCCGGGTTGATGACCAGGGCCGAGGCCTGTTCCCGGGCCTCCTGGACCCAGTCGATCAACTCGCCCTCGTGGTTGGTTTGGCGGAACACGACACGGGCGTCCCCGGCGGCCGACTCGCAGCGTGCCTGGACATCGGCCAGGGTCTCGCGACCATAGACCTCAGGCTCCCGAACCCCCAGCAGGTTGAGATTGGGACCGTTCAGGACGTAGAGGGTGAGTGTTCCGGGCATTCGCTCTGACAAACAGGGACCGACCGCCTCCGGCCGGGGCGGTCTTTTAGCTGACGGACGGCGCGGGTCAAACCGCGCCGGAGATAAGGTTGACCTAACGACATGCACATTCAAGTCAACGGCGATATCCGGACCGTGACCGCGCGCACCGTGCTGGACCTGGTCACCGAACTGGGCCTCAACCCGCGCAAGGTGGCTGTTGAGCGTAACCTGGCCATCGTGCCGCGGTCGTTGCATGGCGAGACCGTGCTGACCGAGGGGGACCGCATCGAGCTGGTGCAATTCGTGGGCGGTGGGTGATCTGCGCCAATCAGTCGCTTCCCCGCAGCGTCCCTGAGGCTTAGGGGAATAGCCATGACCACACCCGAAGATACTTGGACCGTCGCCGGCCGCACCTTCACCTCCCGTTTGATCGTCGGAACCGGCAAATATGCCGACTATGCCCAGAACGCCGCCGCGGCCGAGGCGGCAGGCGCTGAGATCGTCACCGTGGCCTTGCGTCGGGTGAACCTGTCGGATCCGTCGCAGCCGATGCTGGTTGACCATGTGAAGCCGGACCGGTTCACCTATCTGCCTAATACCGCCGGCTGTTTTACCGGCGAGGATGCGGTCCGCACCCTGCGGCTGGCACGCGAGGCCGGGGGTTGGGATCTGGTCAAGCTGGAGGTGCTGTCCGATACGCCGCACCTGTATCCCGACATGGTGGAGACGCTGCGGGCGCTGGACATGCTGGTCAAGGACGGCTTCGACGTCATGGTCTACTGCACCGACGACGTGGTCATGGCCAGGCGGCTGGAGGAGGCGGGGGCCGCCGCCATCATGCCCGCCGCCGCGCCGATCGGCTCGGGTCTGGGTATCCAGAACCGGGTCAATGTCCGGCTGATCGTCGAACAGGCGACCGTGCCGGTTCTGGTCGATGCCGGGGTCGGCACCGCATCGGACGCGACCATCGCCATGGAACTGGGTTGCGACGCCGTGTTGATGAACACGGCCATCGCCGGTGCGCGTGACCCGATCGGCATGGCCCGGGCCATGAAGCACGCGGTCATCGCCGGACGCGAGGCCTATCTGGCCGGTCGAATGGCCAAACGCCTTTACGCCGACCCGTCCTCACCCCTCGCCGGCCTGATCTAGCGACGCTTTCGGCTGGACGGGGCTTGGCGTAACCGCGGTCGCAGTCCATGCTCGGCTGAACGGGGGAGACGATCCATGCGACCGATGCTTATGGCGGGGGTGGCCCTGGCCGCTATTGTGGTCGGGCCCGCGGCCGTAGCCGATGCGACGGCTGATCGGGCGATCCGCGACCTGATCGAGAACCCCTCAATCTGCGGCGCGGCCAATCGTCCGGAGGATGTTCTGGCCGGCGCCCCGATCCCCGACATGGTCATGGTCCCCGGGATCGGGTCCAGTCAGATGGCAGTGGACGCCAGCCCGGAGGCCCAGGTCTGGTTCAATTACGGGATCCAGCTCCGCTGGGCCTTCCAGCATACGGAATCGGTGCGGGCCTTCCAGAAGGCGCGCCTGCTCGATCCAACCTGCGGCATGTGTGCCTGGGGTGAGGCCTGGGCGATGGGCCCCAATCTCAACGGCGGCGGCCGGGCGGATTCGGTTGATCCCGCCGCCCTGAAGATCGCGCGCGACGCCCGTCGACTGGCCCGTGATGCCTCCGTTCAGCAGCGACGGATGATCGATGGCCTGATCCAGCGCTATTCCGGCCGCAAGAGCAGCCGAAGCGACCGTTTCGCGCGGGTGATGGACAGGCAGGCCCGGGACAATCCCGACGACATCAATCTGGCCGCCATCGCCGCCGACGCCTGGATGATCAATGCCGAAGACTGGTGGAACAAGGACGGCACGCCCAAGGACCCGGGCATCGCCCGCGCCATGACCATTCTGGAAGCGGCGCTGGCCAAGGCCCCGGACGATCCCGGGACCATCCATCTGTACATCCACCTGACTGAATGGTCGGCCGATCCGCACAAGGCCATTCCCTATGGCGAACGGCTGGCCGAACTGGCACCGGGGGCCAGCCATCTGGTGCATATGCCGTCCCACACCTTCTTCCGCGTCGGGCGTTATCGCGACGCCATGATGTCCAACGTCGCCGCAGTGGCGCTGGACCGCCAGTATGACGGTCTGGCCCGTCCGCCCGGCGGCCTGTCCGGCATGCCGCTGCATGGCCACAACATCCATTTCGGCATGGGCGGTGCCCTGATGGCCGGCGGGTCGGAGGAGGGGCTGAAGCTGGCGGACTGGTTCCTGAATGTCTTCGACGACATCCCGGCCGACAGTCTGTGGCGTCAGATCACCGCCAATGACGCCTATGCCCTGTACGGCCGCTTCGGGTCGCAGGCCCAGGTCGAGGCGCTGAAGGAGCCGTCGGCGGCCAATCCGCTGCAGCGGGTCAGCTGGCGCTACGGCCGCGGTGAAGCCGCCAGCCGGCGGGGCGACGCGGCCGCCGTTCGCGCCGAGGTCGCCGCCATCAAGGCGATTCGTGAGGCACCGGCCTTTGCCACCGGTCCCATGGCCGAGGCGCGGGTCAGCTTCACCGAACTGTTCCAGCGCGTGCTCGAGGGACGCGCTGCGATGATCGAAGGCAATACCGACGCCGCGATCGCCGCCTTCACCCGGGCCGCAGAACTGCAGGCCGAAGACGGGGATGAGGGCGGGGATCCGCCGGCCATCTGGTATCCGACGCGTCGCAGCCTGGCCGCCGCCATGCTGGCCAGCGGTGACGCGGCTGGAGCCAAGGCCAAGGTCGAGGAGCTGCTGAAGGACTGGCCCAACGATCCCTATAGCTATTTCGTGCTGTCGCGGGCCGAGGCGGCGCTGGGCCATGACGCGGCGGCGGCGGCGGCCCTGAGTCGCGCCGGTGCGGAATGGCTGGGTGGCGAAATGAGCCTAGCGGAAGCCTGATCGCACCGGTTGGTCGACTCGGGCCCTTCCTGTATCCGGAGGGAATGCTTCAGACCGCACCTGTGACCGGGTTGGAACCGATCGACTCGGCCGCACCGGGCTTCTTCTCGGACCTGTTCGATCGTCTGTTTCCGATTATCCGCAGCATCACCGGTCCGGGGCTACGCGAAAGCCTCGACATCTTCGGCGAGTACATGCCGTTGCACCGGGATCAGGTGGCCAGCGGTGAGGCGGTGTTCGACTGGATCGTCCCGCTGGAATGGGCTCTGACACGCGCTGTCCTGACCGGGCCGGACGGTGAGGTCATCGCCGACAGCGACCGCTCCAACCTGCAGGTGGTCAACTATTCGACGCCGGTCGATGTCGAGCTGGACCTGGACGATTTGCAGGCTCACCTGCACTCGATTCCGGACCAACCGGATCTGATTCCGTACGTCACATCCTACTACCGTGAGGCCTGGGGTTTCTGCCTGACACATAGGGCGCGGCAGGCTCTGAAGCCGGGACGCTACCGCGCAGTGATCCAGAGTCGGACATACGCGGGCGGGGTCGATTTCGCCGACTGCATGCTGCCCGGCGAGACGGAGCGGGAGGTCATGCTCAGCTCGTATCTGTGCCACCCCAGCCTGGCTAACAACGAGCTGTCCGGGCCGCTGGTGCTGCTGGGTCTGTACGACCGGATTTCGCGCTGGAAGCGGCGGCGTTTCAGCTATCGCTTTGTCCTCGCCCCCGAGACCATCGGCAGTCTCTGCTATCTGTCCCGGCATGGGCCCCAGCTGAAGGAAAGTCTCGCCGGGGGGCTGGTTCTGACCTGTCTGGGTGGCCCGGCCGAGGCCCTGAGTTACAAGTCCAGCCGCCGCGGGACCTCGACCCTGGACGCGCTGGTGGCCCGGCTCGGCGCGGACGAGGGCTTTTCCGTGCGTCCGTTCACCCCGACCAGCGGCTCGGATGAGCGTCAGTATTGCTCGCCGGGTTTTAACCTGCCGATGGGGCAGATGGGGCGGACCCTCTATGGGGACTATGCGGGCTATCACACCTCGGGGGATGATAAGGCGTTCATGGGTATCGCGCCGCTGGTCGATGCGATCGACCGGATCGAGGCCCTGCTGCGCCGACACGAATATGCGGGCGTCTTCATCAACCAGGCGCCGTATGGCGAGGCCCAGCTCGGGCGACGCGGTCTCTATCCGTCGGTGAACAGCCCCACCACCTGGGGTGCCTCATCTGACCGGGTCGTCGACGATCGCACCCTGTTGAATCGGATCCTGACCGTTCTCAGCGACGGTGACGGCGAGCACCGGATGATCGACATTGCCGCCCGACTTGACTGTAGCCTTGACGATCTGATGCCGGTGGTTGACCGGCTGGAGGCCGAGGGCCTGCTGAAGGCAGCGGGGCGATGAGCGTCGTCGCCGTCACCGGCGATCACCCGCGTCACGTCTATGTGGTGCAGCAACTGGCCCGGGCCGGCCTGCTTTCCGGCTGGGTCGTCGAGCGCCGCGAACCCCATGTGCCCGTGCCCGGCGATGATGTTCCCGTCGCCCTGCACGATTTGTTCAACCGGCATTTTCAGCGCCGCGAGGCGGCGGAGCACAAGGCCTTCGGTGTGCTGTCACCGGACGGGGTGGCGGTGGACCGGCTGACCGTCAACCTCGCCGATCTGAACGGTGACCGGGTGCGGGCCTTTCTGATCGACAAGGCCCCGTCCCATGTCCTGTCGTATGGTTGCCACAAGCTGGACGAGACGATCTTGCGCAGTGTTTCGGCCCGGTTCTGGAACACCCATGGCGGCCTGTCGCCCTGGTATCGCGGGGTCCACACCCATTTCTGGCCATCCTACATGCTGGAACCACAGATGACCGGCATGACCCTGCACGAGACCACGGCGGCCATCGATGGCGGAGCCATCATCCATCAGAGCGGCGTGACGCTGACCCGGGGCGACGGCCTCCATGACCTGGCTTGCCGCGCGGTTGGTACCTATGCGCGGGAGCTGCCCGCCGTCATGGCCCGGGCGCTGGAAAGCGATGTCGTCAGGGTGACCCAGAAGACGACGGGGCGCATCTGGATCGCGGCGATGTGGCGAGCCGAGCATCTGGTGCCGATCTACCGCCACTATGAAGACCGGATCGTTGACCTCTGCCTCGACGGTGAGATCAGAGGCCGTGTCCCGAACCTGATCCGGCCTCTGATCGAATCCGGGCCGGAACAAGGGACGCGACCGGCGACCTAGCCGCCCTTGGCCTCGGTGATCAACCGGGACAGGTCGGCGGGATTGTTGGTGGCGGTCACCTTGCCGTTGATGAAGAAGGTCGGCGTGCCCTCCAGTCCCAGGCTGGCGGCCCCGGTATGGACATCGGCCAGTATCCGCGAGGTGTCGGCCGTGGCCATCGCCGCGCGGGCCTTCGGCAGGTCGACGCCATTGGCCTCGAGGATACGATCAATCCCGTCGATGGACAGGGCTGACTGGGCCATCAGGGCCTTGTGGACCGCCAGATATTTGCCCTGGGCATGGGCTGCCAGCGCAGCGCGCGCGGCGTACTGGGAGGTGACGTCCTCGCCCTGATCCAGCACCGGCCATTCACGGAAGACAAAGCGGACGTCCGGATTGGCCTGCATGATCGCCAGATACTGCGGCGCGGCCATCTTGCAGTAGGGGCAGCGGTAGTCGAAGAACTCGGTGACCGTGACCCGGGCGTCGACCGGGCCGAAGGTCGGTTCCCCGGCGGCCGGGGCCAGCGCTGCAGGGTTGCGGGCGACAACGGCATTGATCCCGGACGTCCGGTCGGCGCGGGCGGCAATGTCGCGGGCCTGAACCACCTCATCCAAAACCTGCGGGTTGGCCACAAGATAGGCTCGCACCCGGCCACCGAAATCCCCACCGCTCAGATAGGGTGCTCCGGCCAGACCCAACGCCAACACTGATATGGCTAGGGCAACCACGCCGATCCGGTGGCCACCGAACCAGTCGCGGAGGGTCGAGGGCGGGGACTGGGGGGCGGGCGCGGGGGAGTCGTCGGTCATGCGGAGTCCTGGGTCGAAGAAAAGATCAGCCGGCGTCGGCGGGAATGACGCGGACGGGTTGGTCACGACGATAACGTTCGTCGGCGGCGTCGACGTCTTCCTGCGTCGCGCCCGAAGCGAAGACGATGTCCATAGCCCGAATCCACTCGTTCGAGCCACGCGGCAGCATGTCCCGGGCGCGCAGGGCGAACTGGGTCGCCTGGTCCTGCCGGCCCTGGGCGAAATAGAATTCTGCCGAGGCCAGCCGGGCCTCACCCTCCTTGCCCTGGCTGGAATAGGCCTGGGACAGCAGACGCCAGGCGAGAGTGTTGTCCTTCTCGAGGGCGGTGGCGCGTTTCAGCTCGTTGACCGCCTGGTCCAGCCGCGTTGGATCATTGGTCTCGATCAAGGCGTGGGCCAGGTTGATGCGCAGCAGGGGTGCATCCGGCATCAGCTCCACCGAACGCTGGTGGGCCTCGATGGCCTCGGCTGGCCGGGACTCCTCAAACAGGATTTGACCCTTCAGCTCCCAGAGGTACGGGTTATCCGGCTGCTCGACGAGAAAGGCATCGACAGCGGTCAGGGCACGGTTGGTCTGGCCGTCGCGATACCAGGCGATGGCCCGGGCATATCGGCCCGGTATCGAGGTGTCCGTCGAGGGATAGGTCCGCAGTGTCTGGTTGGGCGGGTCCATGAAGGCGCGGATCTTGGCCTGGATCAGGGCGTGCTGGCCGATGCGTTCCGGACTTTCGGCATGGCCGTAGTGCGGGGCTTCGCTGACCAGCCGACGCAGGTTTTCGATCCGGGCCGAAGACAGGGGGTGGCTGCGGAAGAACGGATAGCGCCGGGCGTCCGAAAAGACTTCCTGCGAGCGAAAATTCTCGAAGAACTCGACCAGTCCGCGTCCGGATTCGCCGGCGGCTTCCAGCGCATGCGCGGCGGAATTGTCGGCCTCGCCCTCCTGCTGGGAAATGTATCGCAGACTGCCCAACGCGCCGAAATAGGTGCTCGAGCCGAGCAGGGCAGCGCCGGCCGTCGGCGAGCCTGCGGCGATGGCCAGGGCCCCCAGCGCCATACTCATGATCATCGGCTGCATGCCCGCGTCGCGGGCCCCGTCTCTCAGGGTGTGACGGTTCTTGATGTGACCTGCCTCGTGGGCGATCACACCCAACAACTCATTGGCGTTGCGGGTCCTGAGGATCAGGCCGGTATTGACACCCAGCACCCGGCCCGGCGTGGCGAAGGCGTTCAGATCATTGTCGCCGACCAGCAGGATCTCGACCTCGGACGGTTCAAGACCGATGGCCGTGAACACCGGATCGGACCATTCGCGGATGATGCCTTCGATCTCGGTGTCGCGGATGGCGCTCTGGGCCGCGGCCGGTCCGGCCGCCGCGACCGTCAGGGTGACGGCGGTCGCGGCGGCCAGAAACCGGGAAACAACTCGGGGAAGCCAGGTCAAGGGTTACTCCTAACGAATGACGCCCCCGTCTTCGTCCGCCTCAATCTAGCGCCGTCCGGTCAGCGACGCCACCACCCGCGCTTGGCCTTGGCCGGCGGGGCGACGATCTGGTTCGGATCGTCCTCAATGATCGCGGCGATATCGACCGGTTCCGGTGCGGCTTCCGGCTTGCCTTTGGGCTTGGTCAGCGGGGCCTCGACCGGCGAGACGTCCCGCTGCACCGGGTCCCCAGTCGGCTCGGCCTCGTTCGGCTCGATCGGTGCCGGGTCGAGGTCGGACGCGGGCGTGGCCGAAGCCGCTGTCTTACGCCGGACCCGACGCCGCTTGGGTTCGGGGGCCAGGGCGGGCGGGGCATCATCCGCGACGACGGTGGCCATCGGCGTGTCGGGCGACCCTTCCGGCGGCATGCCCTCATTGGTGGCCCGGGCTTCGACCTTGACGACAGGCTTCTGGTCGTTGTCCCCGGAGGACTCCCGGTCGCGGCCGCGACCGCGACCACGACGCCGACGCGACCGTCCGCCCTCGTGCTCCCCGTTGGACCCGGCTTCGGGACGCTCGTCAGCCGACGTCGATCCGTTTCCGGCCGTTTCGTCCGCTGCGGCCGCACCGGAATCCCTGTCGTTTCCGCGTCCGGGGTTGATTGGGTCGAACCAGACATAGGGGTCTTCCAGAGACGGCGTGCGCCCGCGAACCCAAGTGAAGCCGTCGCGATCGCCTTCCTCGCGGACACGGCGTCCGCCACGACGGCCGCGACGACGGCGACGTGCACCTTCACTGTCGTCGTCCTCGGCACCGGCGGCGGACGGCGCGTCAGCCTCGACGCCCTCGGCCGGAGCGGATTCCTCGTCCCGACGACCGCCGCGGCGGCGGCGGCGGCCGCGACCGCGTCCGGAGTCGCCATCTCCACGCGCGGTATCGGCATCGTGGCGTTCGGCCCGGGCGCGCGGGGCGTCATCATCGGTATCTTCGGCGGCGAGGGCGTCGTCCTCGAAGATCTCGTCCTCGTCTTCCTCGTCGTCATAGGCGTCGTCGTCGAAGTCGTCGGTCAGGTCGGGCAGGGCGACAGCCCCGTCCTCGGGCACGAAGTCCTCGTTGGTCTCGGTGCGCTCGACGGCATGCTCGCCCTGGGCGAGGCTGTCGTCGATCAGCACGACGACGTTCAGGCCGCGCTGTTGCGCCAGGCGCTGCAGGTAGTCGCGTTTGTGGTTGAGGATATACAGGGCGACCGCAGTGCAGACGCGCAGGTTGATCGACCCCGCGCCGCCCTTGCCGGCCTCGATGTCGACGGCGCGCAGGATCATCAGCGCGGCCGATTCGGCCGAGCGGATGCGGCCCGAGCCCTGGCAGTGGGTGCAGACCTCTGTGGCCCCCTCGATCACGCCGAGGCGACGGCGCTGGCGGCTGATCTCCATCAGACCAAAGCCGGAGATGCGGCCCATCTGGATGCGGGCCCGGTCGTGCGACAGGGCGTCCTTGAGGATCTTCTCGACGGTGCGGTTGTTCTTCGACTCATCCATGTCGATGAAGTCGATGACCACGAGGCCGGCGAGGTCGCGCAGGCGCAGCTGGCGGGCGGCCTCGACGGCGGCCTCGGAGTTGGTCTTGAAGGCGGTCGCCTCGACGTTGCGTTCCTTGGTCGACTTGCCCGAGTTGACGTCGATGGCCACCAGGGCCTCGGTCTGGTTGATGACCAGATAGCCGCCGGACTTCAGCGGCACGACCGGCTGGTGGATCTGCGTCAGCAGTTCCTCGATGCCGTTGGCGGCGAACAGCGGCTTGGAGCCCTGGTACAGGTGCACCTTTTTGGCCTGGGAGGGCATCAGCACGCGCATGAAGTCGCGCGCCTCCTTCCAGCCTTCGACGCCCTCGACCTGGATGCCGTCGAAATCCTTGTCGAACATGTCGCGTACGGCGCGGCGGACGAGGTTTTCTTCCTCATAGATGATCGACGGGGCGTTCGAGCCGAGGGTGGTCTCGCGGATCGTCTCCCACAGACGCAACAGATATTCGTAGTCGCGCTTGATCTCGGCCTTGGTGCGCTTGGCCCCGGCGGTCCGGATGATAAGGCCCATGCCCTTGGGCACCTCCAGCGCCTGGGCCGCGGCCTTCAGGCGCTTGCGGTCGGTGGCCTGGGTGATCTTGCGCGAGATGCCGCCGCCCTTGCCGGTGTTGGGCATCAGCACGCAGTAGCGGCCGGCCAGCGACAGCCAGGTGGTCAGGGCCGCGCCCTTGCCGCCGCGCTCGTCCTTGACGACCTGGACCAGCAGGATCTGGCGGCGCTTGATCACGTCCTGGATCTTGTAGCGACGCATCAGGCGACGCTTCAGCCGCTCCTCGTCGGCCATGCCGCCTTCGTGCTCACCGTCGTCGCTTTCGCGGCCGAGATCGTCGTGATCGTCGTCGTCTGTGGCCGCTTCGGCCATGATGGCTTCGCGGTCGGCGACCGGGATTTGATAATAGTCCGGGTGGATCTCGTTGAAGGCGAGGAAGCCGTGGCGGTTGCCGCCGTACTCGATAAAGGCGGCCTGCAGGCTGGGCTCTACGCGGGTGACCTTGGCGAGGTAGATGTTGCCGCGAAGCTGGCGGCGGGCCTTCGACTCAAAGTCGAATTCCTCAATCTGGCGTCCGTCGACGATCGCAACGCGGGTTTCTTCCGCGTGTGCCGCATCGATAAGCATGGTCTTTGACATGGAAATTCTCTCTTGGGCGCGCTCGGCCGGACCGCGGGACGGACGTCCCGACGGGCAAGGCGGCTCGCCGAATGGAAATGAAGGCGCACGCAGGCGTCATCCCGTCGCCGCGGCCCGAACCAATGTCGGAGCCGGAGGCGAGGCCTGTGAAATCAGACCGGGTGGGGGCGCAGGCGGAAAAGCCCATGGGGTTCGTCAGGGTCCTGGAACCGGACGCGCCGGTTACGGCGGCGTCCCGGGTCCGGTCGTCAAATCGCCAGGCCAGGCCCGATCGATCTTCGGATAGGTGAAAGTCAGCGCCGCGAGGAGGGCGCGTCCGGACCTGGAGTCCAGGGGACGCGATCATTCGCATGCGCGGCGGACCATACGCACGCCCGAGCCGAATGAAAAGCACGAAGGCTTTAACGGAATCCAAGGGACCCCGGGGGCAGGGTGGTCTCAACCAATAAGGTGGGTAGCCGTCAGAATGTACGGAATGTTGCGATTCGACCTGTCCCGGTGGGGCGTGCGTGAGTGGACGATGACGGCCCTGGCCCTCGTCGTGTTCTGCTTTGGCGCGCTGGCGGCCGGGCGCGGTCTGGCCGCCGGGAGCGCCGGAGAGGTGCTGCGGCTGCGCTTCGGCGGCGACGCCGAACGCACCCGCGTGGTCGTCGATCTGGACAGCAATACCCGCGGCGCCGTGGTGTCCGGCGGGGCCGACGGACGCGTGGTCGTGGCCCTGACCGGGGTCGCGCCGAGCGGCCAGATGGGCGGGGCCGGCACCGGACTGGTGCGCGATTATCGCGTCGTCGCCGGGGGCGGGGCCTCGCGCATCGAGCTGACCCTGGCGACCGGAGCCGAGATCGAGCGCCGCTTCCTGCTGCCGCCCGGCGACGGCGTGAGCCACTATCGCTATGTCATCGACCTGAAGACCACCGGCCGCGCCGCCACCGCCGTGCGCCGCGCCGCGCCGCCGCCGTCATCGCGCAACACCGCCCCGGCCGAGCGGCCGCTGATCGTGATCGACGCCGGTCACGGCGGCCGCGATCCCGGGGCCCGGGGCAGTCAGTCCAGCGAGAGCGCGATCACCCTGGCCGCCGCCCATGCGCTGAAGGCCGAGCTGGAACGGACCGGCCGCTATCGGGTGCGGCTGACCCGCGACAACGACTCCTATGTCGGCCTGTACCGCCGGGTCGAGATCGCCCGCTCGGCCGACGCCGACCTGTTCATCAGCCTGCACGCCGACGCCGGGTCCGACCCGGCCACGCGCGGGGCCAGTGTCTACACCCTGTCCGAACAGGGGGCCGGCCGCGCCGTGCGCGAGTTCACGCGCGGCGACAACTGGCACCGCGAGCTGCGCCTGCCGGGCCGCGACCCCTCGGTCGACCGCATCCTGCTGGACATGACCCAGCGCACCACCCAGAACCGCTCGGCCCAGCTGGCCCGGACCCTGCTGGGTGGGCTGGAAGAGGCCGACCATCCGATGCTGCGCCGCAGCCACCGTGACGCCGGCCTGGCCGTGCTGCTGGCCCCCGATGTGCCGGCCGTGCTGCTGGAGATGGGCTTCATCACCAATCCCGAGGACGAGCGGACCCTGAACGACGACCGCGGCCGCCGCCACCTGATGCGGGCCGTGGTCAACGGCATCGACCGCTATTTCCGCGACCCGACCGGCAATATGCTGATGGCCTCGAACGGGGCGGTGGGACAGCCCTAGGGTCCGATACCCCGCTCATCCCCGCGAAGGCGGGGACCCAGGGGTTTGGACGATCCGGCGAGTTCGCGCGCGCCGCCGCTTATCCAACGCGCCCCGCCTAACAACAGGACTGGGTCCCCGCCTGCGCGGGGATGAGCGGAAATTGACATGCCTTGAGTGCGCGCATTCAACAGCGCATTCAGCCCTTCTCCCCATTCCATTCGCTGCTCCACGGCAGCCCGTTGCCGCGGGCGCACAGCCGGCGGACGGCGCGCGTGTCATAGTCCTCATCGGGATGCTCCCGACCGTCGAGCCGGGCCAGCCAGCGCGCCTCGCGGTCGATGTCGGCCAGCCACCGGTACGTGTCGCGGCGGCCCCGCCGCATGGAACCGGGGCGCGTACCGATGGCTTAGACAGGCACCACCGACGGCGCAGCCCCCCTCCGGCGACCCGGCCGGGCCGTCAGCACATGAACAGGAGATTTGCATGTCGGACTCCCCGACCGTCTATCTGAACCTCGCCTCCGCCGCCGATCTCGCCTCCGTGGAGCCGATCGGCGACCGGGCCGAGACCGTGATCGAGAATCGGCCGTACCACGACTGGTCCGACCTGCGCCGGGCGGGCCTGGAGTCCGATGCGATCAATGCGATCAAGAGCGCCGGTGTCGAACTGGGCGCGCCGGGCGAGGGCCCGATCGGCGAACCCGGCAGTGGCGGCAGTGGCGGCAGCCCCGGCGGCAACCTCGGCCGGGCCTGATCGTCGCGGTCAGTATGCGAACGCCCCGAGCCCCCATGCACAGCGGCTGCCGCCACGCCGGTTGGCCGCGGCGACCACAACCGTCCGCAGTCCGGTCCCGGACCCGCGGACGCCAGAACAGGATACAGCCATGACTCAACTGCGTTTCCCGGAAGGAACCTTCGTCGTCGTTGCCAGCGGGGAGGTGGCCAAGACCTTCCGTGTGAAGGGCGGTGCCCTGCAACACGCCGGCGACTGGAACCCAACCGACCTCGCCGACGACGGGCCCTCGGGCAAGACGCCGCCGGACCAGTCGGACCGGGACCTCAACGAGGCGACCTTCTCCAAGCAGATCGCGGAACGGCTGTACAAGTCGGCCCACGCCGGGGCGTTCGACCGCCTGATCCTGATCGCCGACCCTGTCACACTGGGTGAAATCCGGCCGCTGCTGCACAGTACAGTGACCGACAAGCTTGTCCTCCAGCAGGCCAAGACCCTGATCAATTCGCCGGTCGAGGACATCGAACGGGCGTTGGGAGAATAGCCACCTTGGGCGGCAGGGCGGACGTGACGCGTCTGGCCCTGTCGCACTGCGGCGGGGACGGTCCTCCCACACGGGTCGAGTACCGGGTCTTGGCTGAATGCGCCCCGGAATGGCGCGATCAATACTGACATTGTCCTGGGCTGCGCCCCGGGCGGTCGCGGGGCCCCGCAGGGTAGCGATGCTGTGCGGGTACGCCGGACAGCCCCCGCCCGAACCTCTTGACCCGCCCAGCTATTCAGCCTATTGCACAATCAATTGCACAACTGATTGTGTAAATGGAGGCGCGGCCGGTCATGACCTATCTCGATGCCCATCCCCTGCGGGCGGCCTTTGCCGCCAACACCCTGGTCCAGCTGGCCGACCTGATCTCGGCCCAGGGCGAGGCCATGCTGCGCGAGGCGGGGCTGGATGTGCCGGCGCGGGCGGTGTCCATCCTGCTGATGATCGGCGAGCGCGGCGAGATGTCGGCGGCCGACATCGCCGGCCAGTTGCAGCAGCCGCATCAGCTGGTCACGCAACGGGCCGATCTGCTGGTCGATCTGGGGCTGATCGCGAGGCGTAGTGATCCCGGGGACGGGCGGCGCAAAATTCTGGTGCTGACGGACAGGGGCGCGGACCAGTTTGAGCGGCTGACGGCGCGTCTGGCCCGGGTGGCGGATGTGTTCGCGGCCCTGTTCGTGGAGATTGACTGCGACCTGGCGGCCATGGCGCGGCGGGCCATCGCCGCCCTGGACCGGTCACCCATTCTCGAGCGGCTCAACGCCGGCCAGCCCGCCGCGACGGCGGCTCCCCGCCCTGTTTCTGAAGGACAATGACCATGGACGCTGCACAGACAGTCGCGCCGAAAAGCCACGTCGCCCCGGGCAGGAAGGGCGCGAAGGGCAGGGTGGCGATCGATATCAGCCTCGTGCTGGGGACATTGCTGATCGTCAAATACGGCCTGCTGGGCGTCGAGGCGATGTGGACCTATGCGGGGCCCATATCCCTGTTGTCAGCCCTGGCCGTGGCGACCTGGCGACTGCGCGGTGCGGGTGAGACCTGGGCTGAGCTCGGTCTGGGACGGCCCGACTCCTGGGGCAGGACGGCGCTGTGGACCCTGCTGGCGCTGGGGTTGACCACGGTTGCCGGCATCGTTCTGGAAGGGGTGGTCAGCTCGGTGCTGGAGGCCTCGGCGAACCAGCCGGTCAGGAGCAATTCCGGTCGATTCGCTAACGTGCCCGGCAACACGCTCGTCTTCGTCTACTGGCTGGCGGTAGCCTGGATCGTCGGGGCCATGGCGGAGGAGATGTTGTTCCGGGCCTTTCTGATCACCCGGCTGGAACGGCTGTTGTCGCGCATTCCGTTCGGGCTGATGTTCGCGGTCGTTCTGCCGGCGATCCTCTTCGGGCAGCAGCATTTCTATTATCAGGGCATCGGCGGGGCCGTCGCGACCGGGGGTGCGGCGCTGGTGTCCGGGGTTCTGTATCTGCTGTGCAAACGCAATCTGTGGCCGCTGAGCCTGTCGCATGGTCTGGTCAACAGCATCGGCCTGACCCTGATCTACACCGGCCTGCAGGCACCGGGGTGATCTCTCCTACTCGCCCTCGCCCGCCAAACCCCCTATCTCCGGTCCATGCGTTTACGGGTCGTCGATCTTGAAACCTCCGGCGGGGACCGGACCTCGGAGATTCTCGAGGTCGGGATCGTCGATGTGGTGGCTGAGGGGGCGGGGTGGAAAGCCCTGCCGCCGGTGACCAAGCTGTTCCGGCCGCGCGGCGAGATCTCGTTTCATTCGATGGCGGTGCATCATCTGACGCCGGCGCATTTCTGTGACGATGATCCGCACTGCGATGAGTATGCGCTGCGAGAGATGTTCCTGACGCAGCCGGCCGATGTGATGGTGGCCCATTCGGCCAAGTTTGAACGCGGCTTTATCGCCGATACGGCGCATGGCGGCCTGCCGTGGATCTGTACGGTGCGGGCGTCGAAGAATGCGTGGCCCGAGGCCCCGGGACATTCGAACCAGGTGCTGAGGTACTGGCGGGCGCTGGACCTCGATCCGGCGCTGGCCAATCCGGCGCACCGGGCGGGGCCGGACGCCTGGGTGACGGCGCATCTGCTGATCGATCTGCTGCAGACGGCGACGGTGGACCAGATGATCGCCTGGACCAATGAACCGCGTAAACTGGACCGGATTCCGTTCGGCAAACATCGCGGCAAACCGTGGGCCGAGCCGCCCGAGGACTATCTGCGCTGGATGGCGGGGCAGGGCGATATGGACGCCGATGTCGTGGCCGCAGCGCGACAGGAGCTGGACCGTCGCGCCGGGGCGTCACTGGCACCCTAGCGGAGGGGGGCGACGCGGGCTAAACCCTCTCTCGAGTGGGTTTTTCGGAGTTTGCGGTGAAGGTTGCCGAACGCTGGTTCGTGATGGCGGGCATTGGCCTGCTGGGCGCGATTGCGCTGGTCGGGCTGGTGGTGGCCGTCTATGCGGCGTGGCTGTTCCACGACCTGCCGGACGCCTCTGACCTGGCCGACTATCGGCCGCCGACGGCGACCCGGGTCTATGCCGGGGACGGCACCCTGATCGGGGAATTCTCGGACGAGCGCCGCATCTATGTGTCGTTCGACCAGATCCCGACGCCCGTGGTCCAGGCCTTCCTCGCGGCCGAGGATCGCAACTTCTTCCAGCACGGCGGCATCGACGTGGGCGGCATCGGCCGGGCCGTGTTCAAGAACCTGTTCAATGTGGTGGCGGGGCGACGGCTGGAGGGCGGCTCGACCATCACCCAGCAGGTAGCCAAGAATGTGCTGCTGACCAATGAGACCAGCCTGAACCGCAAGCTGAAGGAGGCGATCCTCTCCAGCCGGCTGGAAGCGACCCTGACCAAGCAGCAGATCCTCGAACTGTATCTGAACGAGATCTTCCTGGGGTACCGGTCGTACGGCGTGGCCTCGGCCGCCTACAACTATTTCGGCAAGTCGCTGAGCCAGCTGACGCCGGACGAGGCGGCGTTTCTGGCGGCCCTGCCCAAGGGGCCCAACAACTATCATCCGAAACGCTATCCGGCCGCGGCCAAGGGGCGGCGTGACTGGGTGCTGGGCGAGATGGCCCAGAGCGGCTGGCTGACGCCGGCGCAACTGACCACCGCCCGGGCCCGCCCGCTGGTGACCCAGGACGCGCCGCGTCGCGCCCAGTATGCTGACGCCGACTTCTTCGTCGAGGAGGCCCGTCGTCAGGCCACCGCCCGGTTCGGGCGCGAGACCGTCAACGGGGCCGGCTACTATATCCGCACCACGCTGGACCCCGGCCTGCAGTCGGCGGCGCGCGACGCCCTGATGCGCGGGTTGGAGAACTATGACCGTCGCCACGGCTGGCGCGGAGCCTGGGGCACCACCGACTTCGCCGACGGCTGGCAGAAGGAGGCGCTGAAACAAACCAAGCCGCCCGAACGGCGCGCCTGGCAGGCGGCGGCGGTCGAGAGCGTGTCCGGCAATACCGTGCAGATCCGCACCGCCCGCGACGACCGAAGCGGCACCCTGCTGACCGCTGACGCGGCCTGGGCCAATGCCAATCGCCAGCTGAAGCGCGGCGATCTGATCTTCGTCGAGCCGACCAATGGCCAGTTCGCGCTGAAACAGGTGCCGGCGGTCAACGGGGCGCTGGTGGTGATCGAGCCGCAGTCCGGCCGGGTGCTGGCCATGGTCGGCGGCTATTCCTACGTGCTGTCCAGCTTCAACCGGGTCACCCAGGCCAATCGCCAGCCGGGTTCGGCCTACAAGCCGTTCGTCTATGCGGCGGCACTGGAAGGGGATTTCACCCCGGCCTCGATCGTGCTGGACGCGCCGATCAGCTTTGCCGGCGGCCGCAACGGCGAACGCTGGACGCCCGAGAACTACAGCCGCCAGTATTACGGGCCGCAGTCGCTGCGGCGCGGGCTGGAGCTGTCGCGCAACGTGATGACAGTGCGGCTGGCCGAACAGGTCGGCATGCGCAACATCGTCGACCTGTCGAAGAAGATGGGCGTCGCCGACAATCTGCAGCCCAACCTGTCGGTGTCGCTGGGGGCGGGGGAGACCACGCCCTATCACCTGACCGCCGCCTATTCGGCCTTCGTCAACGGCGGCCGCCGGGTCGATCCCTATCTGATCGAACTGGTCCAGGACCGGAACGGCGAGGTCCAGTTCAAGGCTGACCAGCGCACCTGCCGCGAGTGCGACCGGGGCTTTAGTGGCCAGGAGTCGCCGCGGCTGCAGCTGCGCGGCACCCAGGTGATCGATCCGATCACCGCCTATCAGATCAGCTCGATGCTCGAGGGCGTGGTCCAGCGCGGCACCGGTGCCAGCGCCCGTGGCCTGGGACGCTGGATCGGTGGCAAGACCGGCACCACCAACGAATACCGCTCGGCCTGGTTCGTCGGCTTCACCACCGACATGGTGGTCGGGGTGTTCGTCGGCTTCGATGACAACCGTTCGCTGGGTTATGGCGAGGCGGGGGCGCAGGCGGCCCTGCCGGTATTCACCGACTTCATGCAGACGGCGCTGCGCACGCGACCGGCGCGGCCGTTCGTGCGCCCGGCCAATGCCGTGTTCCGCACCGTCAACGGCATTGAGGAAGCCTTCCGGCCCGGCACCGAGCGGCGCCGCCAGGACGCGTTCGTGCCGGAAGTCCTGACGCCGGTGGGCCCGCAGAACTATTCCGACGTGATCCGGCGCGAGCAGGAGACTGTGCGTCTGGCCAACCCGAACACGCCGCCGCCAGCCGCTACGCCGACGCCGCCGCCGAAGAAGGAACCGGCCGAGGACTTGAGCGGACTCTACTAAGGCTCTAGGTAGGCCTCCCTGCGGCGCGCCCCGAAAGCGGCGCGCCGCTTTTCTTTTCTGTCGCGTGGAGATTGCGATGAGACCGGATGTCGAGGCCATGAAGGCCGACATCGAGCAGAGCCTCGCTCTGCTCAGGAGGCGTCTTTGACTGGGACCCTGCACTCCGCAAGCTCGATGAGCTGAACGCGCGGGTCGAGGACCCGACCCTGTGGGACGATGCCGAGGCCGCCCAGGCTCTGATGCGCGACCGCACCCGGCTGCAAGGCCAGATCGACACCGTGCTGCAGATGGAGTCCGGTCTGGAGGACGGCGTCATGCTGGCCGACATGGCCGACGAGGAGGGCGACGAGGCTGCCCTGGCGGATGCCCGTGCCTCGCTGAAAGCCATCAAGGACCGCGCAGCTCGGGCCGAACTGGAAGCCCTGCTGTCCGGCGAGGCCGACGGCAACGACGCCTATCTGGAAGTGAACGCCGGGGCCGGCGGCACCGAGTCGTGCGACTGGGCCGGGATGCTGCTGCGGATGTATTCGCGCTGGGCCAGGGCCCATGGCTATGAGGTCCAGCTGGAGGCCGAGGAAGACGGCGACCAGGCCGGGATCAAGTCCGCGACCATCCTGATCACCGGACCCAATGCCTATGGCTGGCTCAAGTCGGAATCCGGCGTGCACCGGCTGGTGCGGATCAGCCCCTATGACGCCGCCGCCAAACGCCATACCTCGTTCGCCTCGATCGGGGTTTCGCCCGTGGTCGACGACACCATCGAGATCGAGATCAATCCGTCCGATGTGCGTACCGACACCTACCGGGCCTCGGGTTCGGGCGGTCAGCACATCAACAAGACCGACTCGGCCATCCGCCTGACCCACGTGCCGACCAACACCGTGGTCGCCTGCCAGGCCGGTCGCTCGCAGCACCAGAACCGCGAACAGGCGTGGAAGATGCTGCGGGCGCGTCTGTACGAGCTGGAACTGCAGCGGCGCGAGGCGGCGGCCCAGGCCGTGGCCGACGCCAAGACCGACATCGGCTGGGGTCACCAGATCCGCAGCTACGTCCTGCAGCCCTACCAGATGGTCAAGGACCTGCGCACCAATGTGGAGACGTCCGATACCCAGGGGGTGTTGGACGGGGACCTCGACGCCTTCATGGGCGCGGCCCTGGCCGCCCGGGTCGGCGAAACCCGCGACGCCACGAGCGAATAGAAAAGGGCCCCGGATCGCTCCGGGGCCCCTTTTCTGTGACGTCGACCTCTGCCTAGTGCGGCTTCATGTCGATGACCTGACCCGCAGGCTGCTGCGGGATCGGGGCCAGGTCCGACGCCGGCGCGGCGACGGGCTTGGGTGCGGTCGCCGCCGGGGCATCGCGACGGCCCTGGACGCAGCGACCCTGGAAATAGGCACCGATGTCGATCGACAGCTGTTCGGCCGTGATGTCACCGTCGACATAGGCGGTCGAGACCAGTTTGACCTGCTTGCCCGAGGTCGCGCCGACAATGCGGCCACGGACCTCGATATAGTCTGCCGAGACATTGCCTTCGACGGCACCGGTTTCGCCGACGATCAGACGGCCGACACGGAGGTCGCCCTTGATCTGGCCATCGACCTGCAGGTCGCCGGCACCGCTGATGGTGCCTTCGAATTTGAGATCCGACGACAGGGTCGACAGGCCGCGGCTCGAGGTGCCTGCGGGGGCGGCGCTCGCGGCGGTTGCCGGTTTGGCGGCACCGGCCGACGGCATGTCCGGCAGGGGCGGGATGGCCGCAGGGGTCGAGGGACGGGGCTGCGGCGATGGGGCGGGGGATTTATTCTTGTTGAACAAGTTGGTCTCCGGCTTTCATAAAGCGTGCTGGGTTCTGTGGGCGACCGTTCATCCACACTTCGTAGTGCAGGTGAACGCCCGTGGAGCGCCCAGTCGTCCCCATGGCACCGATGCGCTGGCCAAGCGCGATCTGCTGGCCGGATGTGACGGCCATGGAGTTGAGATGGGCGAAGCGCGTCTTGAAACCGCGACCATGGTCTATCTCAACGGTGTTGCCATACCCTGAACGGACACCAACAAAAGAAACGACGCCCGGGGCCGTGGCGTAGATAGGCGTGTTCAACGGGGCCGCGAAGTCCTGTCCCTGGTGCAGGGCCGGACGGCGATTGAACGGATCGAAGCGCACGCCGAAGCTCGATGTGGTGCGCGCCTGGGTCGGGCGCCGGAACGGCAGGCCCTCGGCCGCGTCGGCGAGACGGCGCATGTCGTTCAGATTGTCGGCGGCGTGGCGGATGCGGACGGCGAAGGCCTCATCGACGTCCAGCACGGCCGCCAAAGCGCGGGGATCCTTGGCCTCGACCAGCGGCCCGCCGAGGCCGGGACCGGTCGCGGCATAGGCCGACGGGTTGAGGCCGGCGAGCCGGAAGGCCAGGCGAAGGCGCTCGGCCCGGGTTTGCGACACTTCCTCAGCGCGGGCGATCAGCCGCTCCTGGTCCAGGCGGACGGCGAGAATGCGCTGGACCGGGCTGCGACTGTTTGTGGTTGGGGGCAGGGCGGGGCGCAGCGCCAGTTCAGCCCCGTCGACCCCGTGGAACATGCCCATGACGTTGGTCAGGGCGGCGTGGCGACGTTCGACCATGGTGGCCATGTCGTCGATCGAGCCGGTCGTCGTGGTCATGCGAATGACGGCGCTGTCCAGTCTGGCCTGCAGGTCGGCATTGACCCGTTCCGAGGCGGCGCGGGCACGGATCACCGCGCGGTCAGCCTGGTTGTTGGCTATCATGTCGAAGATCAGGCCGCCCGAGGCGACCAGGGTCCAGACCGAGAACATCACCGCGGCGACGGCGATCAGACACTGGCGACCGGACGACAGGGCGCAGGCACGGACGTCGTCCCCGTCCCGGAGATACAGATACCGGACCGGAAACCAACGCTCGATCAAAGAGCGCTTTGCAGCGATCTCTTCGTCGTTCATATGCGATGCCCCCAAAACATGAGGCAAATATGCGGCAACCGGGACCAGCCATCAAGACGATTCACCCGCGGTTAACCAACTTGGCCAGGATTCAGGCGAATAATGACCTGAGAACGAGCATAATTCGCGTGTCAGGGGAAAAATCGAATCTATCGTGATCTTGTCGAAGCTTGCGAGCGAACCGCGTTACAAACCCCTGAGTGTGCGCGTGACTTCAAGTACTTCTTTTGCGTGTGATTTTACCTTCACCTTGCGCCAGATGTGGCGGATCTTGCCCTCGGCATCGATCAGAAAGGTGGCGCGTTCGACGCCCATATATTCCCGGCCATAGAGCTTCTTCTGCACCCAGGTGCCGAACGCTTCGCATACGGTGCCGTCCTCGTCGGAACCGAGGATGACCGTCAGGTCGTATTTGGCCTTGAACAGGTCCAGCTTCTTCACCGGATCGCGGGACACGCCGATGATCACGGCATCCGCAGCCGCGAATTCAGCCGACAGGGCCGAGAAGTCCTGACCTTCCGTGGTGCAGCCGGGCGTGTCGGCCTTGGGATAGAAATACAGGACAACGGTCTGGCCCTTCAGGCCATCCAGCGAGACTCTGCCGCCGCCGTCTGTGGCCATGTCGAAGGCGGAGGCCTTCGAGCCTTCGGTGATTTCCGGCATTCCAACTCTCCGCTCATCCCCGCGAAGGCGGGGACCCAGTTCTTTCGTGTCGCTGTCTGGACCGACAGCCTTGTGTCCACCCCGCACGGATCGCCCAAAACACTGGGTCCCCGCCTTCGCGGGGATGAGCGGAAGAACTAGATCGGGCGAACCAGAACGATCTTCTTCTTGCCGGCGGCCAGTTTGAACACGCCGTCGGCGTTGACATCGGCCTCGGTGACCAACTGGGCCCCGTCAGCGATCACGGCGTCGTTCAGGCGCAGGCCGCCACCCTGGGCCAGACGTCGGGCCTCGCCGTTGGACGTGGTCAGTCCTGCCTTGGTGGTGACGGCGGCGATCATGGCCCCGATCACCTCGTTGCGCGGCAGGTCCACGGTCGGCAGGTCGATAGACAGTTTGCCCTGTTCAAAGGCGGCCTCGGCGGCCCCGCGCGCATGGGCTGCGGCGTCCGCTCCGTGCAGCATGGTGGTGGTCGCGTCGGCCAGGGCCTTCTTGGCGTCGTTGATGGCGGCCCCTTCCAGGGCTTCGTACCGGGCGACATCCTCGAGCGGCAGCTCGGTGAACAGGCGCATGAACCGGCCGACATCGCTGTCTTCCGTGTTCCGCCAGTACTGCCAGTAGTCAAAGGGACTGAGGGCGTCGGCGTTCAGCCAGACGGCACCGCCGACAGTCTTGCCCATCTTGGCCCCCGAGGCCGTGGTTAGCAGCGGTGTGGTCAGGCCGAATGCGGCCTTGTGGTCGACGCGGCGCACGAGATCGACGCCCGAGACGATATTGCCCCACTGGTCCGACCCGCCCATCTGCAGGGTGCAGCCATAGCGGCGGTTCAGCTCGAGGAAGTCGACCGACTGCATCAGCATGTAGTTGAACTCGAGGAAGGTCATCGGCTGCTCGCGCTCGAGCCGCAGTTTCACCGAGTCAAAGGCCAGCATGCGGTTGACGGTGAAATGGGTGCCGTAGTCGCGCAGGAACTGGATGTAGCCGTAGCTCGACAGCCACGCGTCGTTGTCGACCATGATGGCGTCGGTCGGGCCGTCGCCGAAGGTCAGGAATTTCTCGAACGTGCCCTTGATCGACGCCATGTTGGCCGCGATCGTCTCGTCGGTCAGGTGTGGCCTCGAGGCGTCCTTGCCGGTCGGGTCGCCGACCTTGGTGGTGCCGCCGCCCATGATGACGATCGGCTTGTGCCCGGCCTGCTGCAGACGGCGCAGCAGCATGATCTGGATCAGGTGGCCGACGTGCAGGCTGGGGGCGGTGACATCGAAGCCGATATAGCCGGTGACCACGCCTGTCGTGGCCGCCGCATCCAGCTCCACCGGGTGGGTGATCTGATGGATATAGCCACGCGCCTGCATGGTCTTGAGGAAGTCGGACTTGAACACGGGATCGGTCATCGGGATGGGCTTTGCCTGGAGAGAGGAGGGCGTGTAGCACGAGCCTATGCAAGCGCGAACCACCGGTGCGCCGGGGCCCCTTCACGACCTGATTGCCCACCCCGCCGGGACCGCGGGGCCGGTGGCGGGCCTGTCGGTCAGCGCCTTCCGGCCGGAGCCGTCAGTGCTGGCGCTGGACTATGTGCTGAGCGGTGACCTGTTCCAGGTGCTGGTGCCGACCTGGACGGGGCGCATGCGGGCCGACGACCTGTGGCGACACACCTGTTTCGAGGCCTTTGTCCGCGCCGGTTCCGGCCCCGGCTATCACGAGGTCAACCTGTCGCCGTCGGGCGAATGGGCGGTCTATGGCTTCGAGGCCTACCGCGAGGGCCGGACGTCACCGGACGGTGTGGAAAGCCAGACTCTGGTCCGCGCGTCGGATGACGATCAGTTCGCCATGACGGCTATAGTTCGTCTGGACGGGCTCGATCCCGCTGTACCCTGGTCAATCGGCCTGTCGGCGGTTGTTGAGGTCGTTGAAGGCGGTACATCCTACTGGGCGCTAACCCATCCGTCGGCCAGCCCGGATTTCCACCATCCCGACTCCTTCACCCTGACCCTACCGCCCCCGGAGCCCGCATGAAATTCGGCCTCGACCGCCTGTTGTCCGACCCCGAACTGCGCGCCCCCCTGAAGGGGAAGCGAGTGGCCCTGCTGGCGCATCCGGCCTCGGTGACGGCCGATCTGACCCATGCGATCGACGCCCTGACGGCCTGTCCGGACCTGACGATCAGCGCCGCCTTCGGGCCACAGCACGGCATGCGCGGTGATCTGCAGGACAATATGATGGAGTCGCCGGACTTCACCGATCCGGTGCACGGCTTTCCGGTGTTCAGCCTGTATGGCGAGGTGCGGCGACCGACTGATGCGTCCATGCAGACCTTTGACGTCATCCTGGTCGACCTGCAGGACCTCGGCTGCCGCATCTACACCTATGTCACGACCCTGCTCTATGTGCTGGAGGCGGCGGCCAAGCACGGCAAGGAAGTGTGGGTGCTGGACCGGCCCAATCCGGCCGGGCGTCCGGTCGAGGGCCTGACCCTGTTGCCGGGCTGGGAGAGTTTCGTCGGGGCCGGGCCGATACCGATGCGTCACGGCGTGACCCTGGGTGAGCTGGGTCACTGGTTCATCGACCACTTCAAACTGGACGTCGCCTATCGCGTCATCGCCATGGAGGGCTGGCAGCCGGAACAGGGGCCCGGTTTCGGCTGGCCGCTGGGTGAGCGCAGCTGGATCAACCCCAGCCCTAACGCGCCGAACCTGTCGATGGCGCGGGCCTATGCCGGGACGGTGATGCTGGAGGGCACGACCCTGTCCGAGGGGCGCGGCACGACCCGGCCGCTGGAACTGTTCGGGGCCCCCGATATCGATGCCCGCGCCGTGATCGCCGAAATGCTGGCCTTTGCGCCGCAGTGGCTGAAGGGCTGCCGGCTGCGCGACTGCTGGTTCGAGCCGACCTTCCACAAACACGTCGGCCAGCTGTGCAGCGGGGTGCAGATCCACATCGACGACCCGGCCTATGACCATGCAACCTTCCAACCGTGGCGGGTCCAGGCGCTGGGCTTCAAGGCGATCCGGCGGCTATATCCCGACTACGACCTGTGGCGCGACTTCCCGTATGAATACGCGTTCGGCAAGCTGGCCATCGACGTGATCAACGGCGGGCCGGCGCTGCGCGAGTGGGTCGACCGGGCCGATTCCACGCCGGAGGAACTGGATGCCATGACGGTGCCGGATGAGCGGGCGTGGGTGGCCGAGCGGAAGCCGTTCCTGCTGTATTGATCGCCACAGGGTTGCCTTGATCGGCTGTCGTTCTACCGGTGATGGTTCGAAGCCAACCGGGAGCTGGTGCGATGAAACTGCTGCTGCTGATCGCCGCCCTGATGGGCGGTTGCGCTGGGGAAGCGCCCCAACAGGAACCAGTCGCCGTCGAGGCACCTGCGCTGTCAGCAGAGGCCCGGGCGCTGATTGCTCCGGTCGCCGCCGCCATCGCCACGGAAGAAGCTCGGCAGGCGGCCTTGCCCCCTCCGGCAGACGTGCGGGAGCGGCTCGAGCGGATGGGGCGGCTGGATCAGGCTGGTCGCATGGCCGGCATCGCGGTCGATCTGAGTGCGCTGCCTGAGGGCGAGCGGCAGGTTGCGATGGCCGCGCTGTGGGCCCCTGTCACGGCGCTGGACGGGCGTCTGACTGGCGAGCTTTTGCCGCTGGTGCCCGAGGAGGGCTGGTTCCTGCCGAGTGTTTATGGAGAGCAGGCTTCCAGTGCAGCCTTCCTGATCATCCAGCATTCGACTATCGAGCAGTGGCGTCGGTTCGTGCCGGTCCTCGAACCGCTGGCGCTCGCCGGCGAGATCGACGGGCAGGACTTTGGGCTGATGTACGATCGACTGGCCATCAATGAGGGGCGGCCGCAGCGCTACGGCACCCAGATGACCTGCAAGGCCGGCAAATGGGTGATCGACTACGCCAATCTTGAAGACCCGGAGCATGCCGACGAACGCCGCGCGGACATGGGTTTCCATTGGACCCTCGCCGAGTACGAGGACTTGTTCGCCCACTACCCGCCCTGCACCGAGGACTGATCAGGCCGGACGCTCTTCCTACCTTGGGTGGAGGCGCGGAGGCCGATCCTGCTCTACTCATTGCCACAAGGGCGACAAGGCCGTTGGAATAACGCAGAGTTACGATTTCCGGGGGGAAGTATGAAAACCAGGCGTCCACTTCTAGTGATGGCAGCCATCTGTGTTGGTCTCGCATCCTGCCAACCGAGTCCGGACGGGCTTTCGGACGCGGACGTGAGCGCGATACGCGCTTCATCGGCCGAATGGGTGGCGACCTATAACAAGAACGACTGGACGGCATTGGCCGAACTGTTTGCGCCGGACGCGTCCATGATGCCGCCCAACAGCCCCGAAGCCGTCGGTCGCGACGCGATCGCCGCCTGGGAAGCCGCGTCCGAGGAGGGTTTCCGGATTGCGCTGGATGTCCAACAGATCGATGGGCGCGGCGACATGGCCGTCGTGAGGGGCCGATCCTGCGTCTTTATCCCGAAAGAGTCGGGCGGTTACGGCGTGGACGTCGGAAAATTCCTCGAGGTCCGCAGGAAGCAGGCGGCCGGAAATTGGCTGATTGTTTCGGACATTTTCAATTCGGACCTCGCGCTGGGCTCCGAACTCCAGGACGCGTGCCCTTTCGCTGAGCTTGGCTGATACCCGGCAGGGTTCCTCTGGCTCATCCCCGCCTGAGCGGGGATGAGCCAGAGGGAAGTCTGGCTTACGCCGGGCGTTCTTCCAGCCGCTTGTCGAGATAGGCCCCGACGCGGCGGTCGACGGCGGGGATATGGTCCTGCCAGAAATGGCTCGCGCCCTCTTCCAGCTCATAGTCGATGACGATGCCCTTCTGGGTGCGCAGCTTGTTGACCACACGCTCGACCTCGACCGGGGGCACCACGGTGTCGGCGGTGCCGTGCAGGAACAGGCCCGAGGCCGGGCAGGGGGCCAGGAAGCTGAAGTCGTACATGTTCGAGGGCGGCGACACCGAGATGAAGCCGTCCGTCTCGGGCCGGCGCATCAGCAGCTGCATGCCGATATAGGCCCCGAACTGATAGCCGGCGACCCAGGTCTGGGTCGCGGCCGGGTTGTTCGACTGCAGCCAGTCCAGCGCGGTGGCGGCGTCGGCCAGCTCGCCGATGCCGGAATCGAACTCGCCCTGCGACTTGCCCACGCCGCGGCTGTTGTAGCGCAGCGTCGCGAAGCCGCGCTTCTGGAACAGCTGGTACAGGGTGACTGTCACCGGGTTGTTCATATGCCCGCCCGCCTTGGGGTGGGGGTGCAGGATCAGGGCGATGGGCGCGTTGGGGCGCTTGCCGGGGGAATAGCGGCCTTCGATACGGCCGGAGGCGCCGGGCAGGATGACTTCAGGCATGGGGGCTCGAAAAATCCGTTCAACAATCATTTCGCAGCTGCGTAATACTTGACCGCGCTAGTAGGACTTTCTATGTCCAGCAGGCGCGCTGCAGCCTTCGTGAAGGCGCGGGTTCTAACACAACAGCCCCGAAATGCGCGCGATTTTTGAAGGTGGACCATGCGTCTGTCGACCAAGGGACGATATGCGGTGATGGCGATGGCCGATCTGGCCCGGAACGGGACCGATCGCGCGGTGTCGTTGTCGGAGATCGCCACGCGTCAGGAGATCTCGCTCAGCTACCTCGAGCAGCTGTTCGCACGGCTGCGCAAAAGCGGGCTGGTCAACAGCGTGCGCGGTCCCGGCGGCGGCTATCGCCTGGCCAAGGGCGCGCATGAGACCGTGGTGGCCGAGATCGTCTTTGCCGTCGACGAACCGATCCGGGCGACCCGCTGTACCGGCAATACCGCGCCGCGCGGCTGCATGCTGGCCGGAGAACGCTGCATCACCCACAATCTGTGGGCCGATCTGGGCGACGAAATTCACCGCTTTTTGGCGCAGGTGTCGCTGGAAGATGTGGTGCTGAACAGAACGGGCGCGCGACGGCGTGCGGCCGATGACGACAATATTGGAGCGGCGGCGTGAGCGCGATCTATCTTGACTACAACGCGTCCGGCCTCGTCCGCCCCGAGGTCCAGGCCATCATGGCCGCGGCGCTGGCCGACAACGGCAATCCCAATGCGGTCCACGCCGCCGGGCGCCGTGCCCGGGCGCGGATCGAGACGGCCCGGGCCCATGTGGCCGCGCTGGTCGGCGTCGATCCGACGGCCGTGGTGTTTTCCTCGGGCGGGACCGAGTCCAATGGTCAGGCCCTGGTCAGCGCCCTGGCCGCCGGTTGCGAGCGGCTGATCGTCAGCGCCACCGAACATCCGTGCGTGTCCGAGACGGCCCTGACCTTCGGTCATCCGGTCGAATGCCTGCCGGTCGACGACCAGGGGGTGATCGATCTGGTCTGGCTGGCCGAGGCCCTGCAGCGGCCCGGCCGCGCCGTGGTCGCCGTCCACCACGCCAATAACGAGACCGGGGTGGTCCAGCCGGTCGCCGAGGCCGCGCGTCTGGTCCATGCGGCCGGGGGCTGGATGCATGTCGACGCCATCCAGTCGGCGGGCAAGATCCCGGTCGACATGGCAGCGCTGGAGGCTGACACCCTGACCCTGTCCGGCCACAAGCTGGGCGGACCGCAGGGCGTCGGGGCCTTGATCTCACGCGAGGGGCTGCCGGTCGTGCGGATGGTGCACGGCTCCAGCCAGGAACGCGGTCTGCGCGCCGGCACCGAGAATACCCCGGGCATCGCCGGCTTCGGCGAATCGGCGGTCTGCGCCCTGCGCGACCTGCCGGAATGCCTGAGCCACGCCGTCTGGCGCGATGACGCCGCCGCCGCCGTCACCGCCGCCGGGGCTACGGTGTTGGGCGAGAAGGCCGAGCGCCTGCCCAACACATTGTTCATGGCCGTGCCCGACTGGGACAGCCCGCAGCAGCTGATCACCCTCGACCTGCAGGGGGTGATGGTCTCGGCCGGATCGGCCTGTTCGTCGGGCAAGACCAAGCCGTCCAAGGCCGTCTCGGCCATGGGCCTGCATCATCTGGAAACCGGCGGCGTGCGCGTCTCCGGCGGCTGGGGCACGACCCGGGCCGACTGGATCCGTTTCGCCGACCTGTGGGTCTCCGCCTATGCCCGGCACTGCGCCCGGGCGACCGAACGTGCGAAGGAAACCGCCTGAGTCATGGCCGCTGTTCAGAAAACCATCGACGCTGTCGCCGCGCTGGAGAAGTACGAGCACGGCTTTACCTCGGACATCGAGACGGAATACGCGCCGCGTGGGCTGAGCGCCGACATCGTCCGCTTCATCTCCGAGAAGAAGGGCGAGCCGGAATGGATGCTGGAATGGCGTCTGGCCGCCTATGAGCGCTGGCTGGCGATGGATGAGCCGACCTGGTCGTCGGTGAAATACACGCCGGTCGATTATCAGAGCCTGTTCTTCTACGCGGCGCCCAAGGAGAAGCCGACGCTGAAGTCGCTGGACGAGGTCGATCCGGAAATCCTGGCCGTCTACGCCAAGCTGGGCATCCCGCTGAAGGAGCAGGAGGTTCTGGCCGGGGTCGAGGGCGCGCCGCGCTATGCCGTCGACGCGGTGTTCGACAGCGTCAGCGTGGTCACCACCTTCAAGGCCGAGCTGGCCAAGGTCGGCATCATCTTCATGCCGATCAGCGAGGCGCTGCGCGAATACCCCGATCTGGTGCGCCAGTATCTGGGCTCGGTCGTGCCGGTGTCGGACAACTATTTCGCGGCGCTGAACAGTGCGGTGTTTTCGGACGGGTCGTTCGTCTACATCCCGCCGGGCGTGCGCTGCCCGATGGAGCTGTCGACCTATTTCCGCATCAATGCGTCACAGACCGGCCAGTTCGAACGCACCCTGATCATCGCCGACAAGGGCAGTTATTGTTCGTATCTGGAGGGCTGCACCGCCCCGATGCGCGACGAGAACCAGCTGCATGCGGCGGTGGTCGAACTGGTGGCGCTGGACGACGCCGAGATCAAATATTCGACGGTGCAGAACTGGTATCCCGGCGATGCCGAGGGCAAGGGCGGCATCTATAATTTCGTCACCAAGCGGGCCGACTGCCGCGGTGACCGCTCGAAGGTCAGCTGGACCCAGGTCGAGACCGGTTCGGCGGTGACGTGGAAGTATCCGTCCTGCATCCTCAAGGGCGAGGAGAGCTCGGGTGAGTTCTATTCGATCGCCATCACCAACGGACATCAGCAGGCCGACACCGGCACCAAGATGATCCATCTGGGCAAGAATTCGAAGAGCCGGATCATCGCCAAGGCGGTCTCGGCGGGTCAATCGGATTCGACCTATCGGGGGCTGGTCTCGGTGCATCCGAAGGCGACCGGGGTGCGCAATTTCACCCAGTGCGACAGCCTGCTGATCGGCAAGGACTGCGGCTCGCACACCATCCCCTATATCGAGGCCCGCAACGGCTCGGCCCATCTGGAGCACGAGGCGACGACGACCCGCCTGTCCGACGACCAGCTGTTCTACGCCCAGCAGCGCGGCCTGACCGAGGAAGAGGCCGTGGCCCTGCTGGTCAACGGCTTCGTCCGCGACGTGATGCAGAAACTGCCGATGGAGTTCGCCGTCGAGGCCCAGAAGCTGGTGGCGATCAGTCTCGAGGGATCGGTGGGATGACCGATGATCGAGCGCGCAACCGCCTCAATGCAGGAGAAGGTCTGATGGAGACGATTTCCGTTCCGTTCCAGTCGGATGCGGCCGACCGCCTCAAGCGCGCGGCGGCGGAAATCGGCATGCCGCTCGAGGTGTTCATCGCCTCGGCAGCCGAGCAGTTCGTCACCGACAACGAGGCCCGTCTGGGCGATCCGCTTTCGCCCGAACAGGTGGCGGCGATCGAACGCGGGCTGGCTGACGTCACGGCCGGTCGGACATCTTCCCACGCCGAGGTTTTTGAGGAGTTGAAAGTCCGCTTCGCGCGATGAGACAGGTGCGATGGTCAACGGAGGCTCGGAACGCCCAGCGAGACTGGCTCGATCATCTTGAGACCATCGATCCACGCCTGACCGATCGCGCCCTGGTGGAAAGCGAAGCGCTTTCGATCAGTACCGGCAAGCGACCCTACAGCTTTCGCCCCTCTCGCTGGGGCGGACTGCGGGAAGCGAGCCTTATCCGGTGGCACAAGGTCGTTGTCTTTCACGTGACGAAGGACGCGGTCGCCATCATCGCCTTCTACGACGCGCGGCAGGATCTGAGCCGCGTTCACCCCACGCCAGAGTCCAGTTGAATGCTCACCATCCAGAACCTCCACGTCACCATAGGTGACACCCCCATCCTCAACGGCCTGACGCTCGACGTTCCCGCCGGGGAGGTCCACGCCATCATGGGGCCGAACGGGGCCGGCAAGTCGACGCTGGGCTATGCCGTGGCCGGACGGCCCGGCTATGGCGCGACCGACGGGTCGGTCAGCTGGAAGGGCGAGGATCTGCTGGCGCTGGATCCGGCGGAACGGGCGGCCCACGGCGTGTTCCTGTCGTTTCAGTATCCGATCGAGATTCCGGGCGTCCCGGCGCTGACGTTTGTGCGCACGGCGCTGAATGCCCAGAAGCGCGCCCGGGGAGAGGACGAGGTTTCGGCCCCGGCCTTCCTGAAGCAGGTCAAGGCGGCGGCGGCGGCGCTGAAAATGGATTTCGACATGCTGAAGCGGCCGCTCAACGTCGGCTTCTCGGGCGGTGAGAAGAAGCGGATGGAGATCCTGCAGATGGCGCTGCTGGAGCCGTCGCTGCTGATCCTCGACGAGACCGATTCCGGGCTCGACATCGACGCCCTGCGCATCGTCGCGGACGGGGTCAACGCCATGCGGTCGCCGGACCGGGCCATGCTGATCATCACCCACTACCAGCGCCTGCTCGACTACATCAAACCCGACCGGGTGCATGTGCTGGTCGCCGGTCGCATCGTCGCTTCGGGCGGTCCCGAGATGGCGCATCAGCTTGAGGCGGAAGGCTACGATCAGTACCTTCCGGCGGCGGCGTGAACGCGCCCGTCCGTATCGATCTGAACGACGCCACGAGCTTCCCGTCGCGTCGGGTCGAGACGTGGAAATACACCGACCTGAAGCGCTGGCTGCGCGATGCGCCGCCGCCGTCACCGCCGGGTGTGGTCGACGGGGGCGGGCCCTTCTTCGCCCTGGGCGGGGACGGGGTGGTGTTCGCCAACGGCCGCGCCGTCGGGGCCGACGCCTATGTCGGTCGGGGCGAGAAGACCCTGCGTCTGCGCTTCGTGTCGGATGCGGTCGAGACCGGCCATACGACCACCGTCCGCATCGCGGCCCAGCCTGACGCCGACCTGCTGATCCTCGAGAGCCATGAGGGCCGGGGCTCGGCCTATGCCGCGCATAACCGCCTGACCATCGACGTCGCCGCCCGGGCCAGGGTGACCCGCATCGTCCTGGTCGATGAGCCCGAGGACGCCGTCTCGATCACCGAGGCCACGGTCAATGTCGGGCAGGGGGGTGTCTATCGCCAGACCGTCCTGACCACCGGTGCGCGGTTGCAGCGGCTGGAGACCCGGGTGGACCACGCCGGTCACGGGGCCGATGTGCGGATGGACAGCGTGTATCTGTTGTCCGGCAGTCGCCACGCCGACCAGACCACTGTGGTCGACCATGTCGGCCCCGACGGCCTGACCTCACAACTGACCAAGGGGGTGGTGCGCGACACCGCCCGTGGCGTGTTCCAGGGCCAGATCATCGTCGAGCGCGGGGCCGACGGCACCGACGCCCGCATGGGCCATCACGCCCTGATCCTCGGCGAACGGGCCGAGGTCGATGCCAAGCCGGAACTGCAGATCTATGCCGATGACGTGCAGTGCGCCCACGGCAATACGGTCGGCAATCTGGACGAGGCGGCCCTGTTCTATCTGCAGCAGCGCGGTCTCCCGCTGGACGAGGCCCGCGCCCTGCTGACCGAGGCCTTCCTGCGCGAAGTGACCGACCGGATCGAGCCTGAGGCGGTGCGAGGTTTGGTTAATCAATGGTTGACGGAGCGGCTGTGATGGACGGTTCCGTGCCGCCGCGCTTTGATGTGAACGCCGCCCGGGCTCAGTTCCCGATCCTGTCGCGTCAGGTCAACGGCAAGCCGCTGGTCTATCTGGACTCCGCCGCCTCGGCCCAGAAGCCGCGCGCGGTAATCGCCGCCATGACCGGTCTGATGGAAGCCCACTACGCCAACGTCCATCGCGGCCTGCACACCCTGGCCAACGAGACCACAGAGGCGTTCGAGGCCGCGCGCGAGACCGTCGCCCGGTTCCTGAACGCCGAGAGTGCCGACCAGATTGTCTGGACCAAGGGCGGCACCGAGGCGATCAATCTGGTCGCGGCCGGTCTTGGTCAGTCGATCAAGCCGGGCGACGAGATCGTGGTCACCCAGATGGAGCATCACGCCAATATCGTGCCGTGGCACATGCTGCGCGAGCGTTTCGGGGCGGTGCTGAAATGGGCCCCGGTGCTGGACGACGGGTCGCTGGACATGGACGCTCTCGCAGGCCTGATCGGGCCGCGCACGCGACTGGTGGCGGTCACCCATATGTCGAACGTGCTGGGCACGGTGAATGACGTGCGCGCTATCGCCGATCTGGCGCATGCGGCCGGGGCGCTGGTGCTGGTCGACGGTTGCCAGGGGGCGGTGCACTGCATGCCCGACGTTCAGGCGCTGGACGCCGACTTCTATGTGTTCACCGGCCACAAGCTGTACGGCCCCACCGGTATCGGCGGCCTGTACGGCAAACGCGCCGCGCTGGAGGCTCTGCCGCCGTATCAGGGCGGGGGCGAGATGATCGGCATCGTCGAACAGGACCGGGTCACCTATGCCGGGGTGCCGCACCGGTTCGAGGCCGGCACCCCGCCGATCATCGAGGCCATCGGTCTGGGCGCGGCGCTGGACTGGCTGTCCGGCTTCGATCGCGCCGCCATCGCCGCCCAAGAAGCGGCGCTGTATGACCACGCCCGCGACCGGCTGGCCGAATTCGACTGGCTGCGTATCCTCGGCACTGCAGAAGGGAAGGGGGCTATCCTGACCTTCACCGTGGCCGACGCCCACGCCCATGACATCGCGCAGATCATGGATCGCTACGGCGTGGCGGTGCGGGCCGGACTGCACTGCGCCGAGCCGCTGGCGAAACGATTTGGGGTGAGTTCAAGCGCCCGGGCCAGTTTCGCCCTATATAATACGACGGAGGACGCCGATGCCTTCGTCGATGCGCTGATCAGGGCGCGCGAGTTTTTTGTATGACGGATAAGATGGACGACGGAACCCTTACCACCAGCAGCGGCACCTTCGCCGAGACCTGGGACGAACCGGCAAAGAGCGCGATCTCGCAGGCCGAGCTCGACAAGCTGACGGACGACCTGATCACCGCGCTCAAGACCGTGTTCGATCCGGAGATCCCGGTCGACATCTATGAGCTGGGCCTGATCTACAAGGTCGACGTTTCCGACGACAAGGAAGTCCTGATCGACATGACCCTGACGGCCCCGGGCTGCCCGGTCGCCGGCGAGATGCCGGGCTGGGTCGAGGATGCGGTGATGACGGTGCCGGGCATCAAGTCGGCCCACGCCAGCCTGGTGTTTGACCCGCCGTGGGATCCGTCCAAGATGAGTGACGAGGCCAAGCTGGCCCTGAACATGTTCTGAGGATCAATCATTGACTGCACTACAGACCACGACCCGTCCGCGTCGACCCCGTCCCAAGGCTGTGACCTTGACGGATGCCGCCGCCGCACGCGTGCGTGAGATCATGGAGCGGGCCGAAACGCCGCGCGTCGGCCTGCGCGTCGGGGTCAAGAACGGCGGCTGTGCCGGGCAGGAATACACCTTCGCCTATGCAGACACGATCGAGCCGCTGGACGAGGTGGTCGAGGACAAGGGCGTCACCATCCTGATCGACCCCAAGGCCATCCTGTTCCTGATCGGCTCCGAGATTGATTTCGAGACCTCGACCCTGTCGTCCAAATTCGTGTTTCGCAATCCGAACCAGACCGACGCCTGTGGCTGCGGCGAGAGCGTCACCATCATCCCGGCCTCGGCGCTCGAGGACTGAGCGATGGCCTATGACCCGGCCTTCGGTGACTGGGTGCGGGAGCATTTCTCCGCCCTGGGGCCACTGGAGATCAAGCCGATGTTCGGCGCGGGCAGCGTCTATGCCAACGGGCTGATCTGGGCCCTGCTGGACGACGGCGTGGTCTGGCTGAAGGCCGATGACGACAACGAACCGGCCCTGCGTGCGGCCGGCGCGCGCCAGTTCACCTATTCGGCCAAGGACGGACGGTCGATGGCCATGGGCTACTGGAGCCTGCCGGACAGCGCCGCGGACGACACCGATGAGGCTGTGCGCTGGGCCCGGGCGGCGATGGCGGCGGCGGTGCGCAAGGCGGCGAATAAGAAGCCCCGCAAGCTGAAAGCCTAGAGCGAAGGGACCGCTTCGTTCGGACCGGTCACCCGCACCGCGGGGGTCACCGGCCGGCCAGTCGCCTCGGCGATCAGTTCAGCGGTGCGATCCTCAACCGCCGCTTCCAGCCGGGCCAGAAACTCGCCCTTGTCGAGGCCGGTGGGGATGGGCGGCAGGAACTCCAGCGTCGCCCGGCCGGGGGTCTTGCGATAGGCCTCCTGCGGCCAGAACAGGCCCAGGTTGCTGGCCAGCGGCACCACCGGCATGTCGAAGTCGCGGTACATGTGCCAGACGCCGGACCGATAACGGAATTTCTCACCGACCTTGGCCAGGCTGCCTTCGGGATAGATCAGGATGCGGCGGCCCCTGGCGTGGGCGTCGGCGGCGCGGGCCGCCAGCGCCTGACGCGCGTCATGGCCGCCGCAATTGTTGACGACGATCGCGCCCAGCTTGCGCAGCACCGTGCCCAGCAGCGGAAATCGCTCCAGATGGTCGCCGGTGACGAAGGCCAGGTCATCGAACTGGTCATAGGTGGCGAAGCCGTCGCCCCACGACTGGTGTTTCGATGCGATGACGAAGGCCCCGGCCGGCAGATGTTCGCGTCCGCGGACCTCGATATGGATACCGGCGAAGATCCGCATCGCCTGCACCATGCGGCGCACATAGCGGCGGATGATCCAGCCGGTCGCGGTCTGGCTGGGGGTCAGGGCTGCCAGGGCCGCCGCGCCCGCATAGGTGACGGACAGGATCCAGTAGGAGACGCTGAAGGTGAAGCTTCGCATTACCGGACTATGCCACCACAGGCCGCGGATGCATCAGCAAATCATCCCGCCGAAGATCAGGCGGCGGCCTGTTGCGGATCGTTGGCCCGGGTCGTCATGTCGCGACCGCCGCGCTTGGACTCATAGAGGGCGGCGTCGGCCCGTTCGAGCAGGGAGGTGGCGGTTTCGGACGGTCGACGTTCGGCGAAACCGATCGAGATGGTCACGGCCCCCAGGTCATCATCGGTCGAGCGTCGGCGCAACGAACGCGAGCGGATTTCCTTGCGGATGCATTCCAGCGCGGCCATCACCGCCGTCGTTTTCTCGGCCGGGAAGATTACCGCGAACTCCTCGCCGCCGTAGCGGGCGGCAAAGCGCGGCTCGGACGATATCCGCGCCAGCACACTGGCGACATAGCGCAGCACCTGATCGCCGGTCTGGTGGCCCCAAGTGTCGTTGAAACGCTTGAAATGGTCGATGTCGAGCACGGCCAGGGCCAGCGGCGTCGAATTCGCCTCGGCCGCTTCTGTGGCGCTGTCGAGCTGGATGTCGAAAGCCTTGCGGTTGGCCAGGTTGGTCAGGGCATCGGTCATGGCGTCGCGGCGCACCTGTTCGAGGTGTTCGCGCAGCCGGGCGACTTCCTGGGTCGAGTTGTCCAGCCGCTGTTCGAGGCTGGCGTTTTCAGCCTGGACCTGGTGGGTCGCGGCCGTCAGGCCGGTGACCAGAACCTTGAGTTGTTCCGGATCGTCGGCACTTTCGATATTGGCCGAAGCCTCGGCCAGGGTGGCGCCGAAGGCGACATTGCTGCTGTGGGCTTCGGAGATCGCCTCGGCGACGCTGGTCAACTCGCGGTCGAGCACGCGTCCGGCGTCACGGATTTCCTCGGACAGACGACCGCGCGGCAGGTATTCGGCGGCCAGCATGTCGGCGGTCGCTTCGCTGATCGGTTCGCGCGTATCCAGCAGGCGCTGGATCTCGCGCCCCAGGGCCCCGTCGGGTTCGCTGAGATAGTACAGCCAGAGCTCGAAATTGACCGGTGTCGGCCAGACCTCGGCGGCTTCCATCGCCTCAATGACGCGACGCGCCAGCGAGTAGGAGTCCGGTCCCCGAAGCGTGGTTTCTACCTGTGCAGCCATTCTTAGCCCCCACGGACCGCCGGAGGTCCTTGATGCGGAAAGACTAGGCCCGGCTTCCGTAACGTCGAGTTAAACCGACGGCAAAATAGAGACGGTCAGTTGGTTTCAACCCTTGAGGGTCGCGGGCCGGCGCAGGAAGGCGGGAACGTCGGACTCACCGAAGGCCTTGCCGGTGGCGGCGGACACCGGTTCGGCGGCCTCGGCTCCGGCACGGCGATCGACCTGGCGCAGCCGCGGTTCCTGAACCGGTCGTGCGTTGGGGGCGTCCGGTGTCACCGGTGCGGCTTCGACCGGCGCAGCCCGTTCGGGCCTGGCGGCCCGGCTACGTGTGCGTGTGCGTGTGCGTTCAGGCGCAGCAGACGCGGTCGGTGCGACAGGGACCTCGGCCGCGGGGGCTTCGGCCGGTGTCGGACGCGCGGTGCCGGGGGCGCTTTTGGGTGTGCGACGGCTGCGGGCGCGGCGCGGTGCGTCCTCGGTACCGGTGTCGGATACAGGCGTGACCGGCTCGGCCGCGACCTTGGCGACCGGTGCTTCAACGAGGGGGGCGTCAGCGGCCTTGGCGCGCGGGGCGCGGCCGCCCCGGCTTTCACTGCGGCTCTCGGCAGCGGGTTCGCTGCGACCCCGGCCGGACCGGCCTTCGTCGCGGCGCGGCGCGCTGCTCTTGCCAGTGCCGAAATTGAGATCCAGCACCAGTTCTTCCGGGTCCATCTTGATCAGCTTCAGGACCTTATCCAGCGACTTGTCGTCGCCCGGGGTCACGATCATGAAGGTCTGACCCTTCTTGCCGGCCCGGCCGGTACGACCGATGCGGTGCACATAGTCGTCGGCATGGTGCGAGACGTCGTAGTTGAACACGTGGCTGACGTCGGGGATGTCGAGGCCGCGCGCGGCCACATCCGAGGCGACCAGCAGCTTCAGTTCGCCGGAGCGGAAAGCCGCCAGGGTCTTGGTCCGCAGCGACTGGTCGAGATCACCGTGGATCGGCGCGGCGTCGAAGCCATGCTGCTTGAGCGACTTGGCGACGACATCGACCTCGGACTTGCGATTGCAGAAGACGATGCCGTTGCGAACATCGTCCCGGCCGATCAGGGCCCGCAGCGCCGCGCGCTTGGTCTTGGGGTCGCTGTTGGGGACGCGCACCAGATACTGGGCGATGGTCTCGGCGGTCATGGCCGGACGCGAGGCCTCGATGCGGGTCGGATCCTTGAGGAACTGCGTGGTCAGCCGGGTGATCTCGGGCGGCATGGTGGCCGAGAAGAACAGCGTCTGACGCTTGGGCGGGGTCAGTTTGAAGATGCGCTCGATGTCGGGGATGAAGCCCATGTCCAGCATGCGGTCGGCTTCGTCGACGACCATGATCTCGACGCCCGTCAACAGCATCTTGCCGCGTTCGAACAGGTCCAGAAGCCGGCCGGGCGTGGCGATCAGAACGTCGACACCCTTGTTCAGGGCCGCGACCTGCTCGCCCATGGAGACGCCGCCGATCAGCAGCACCCAGTTCAGCTTGGTGCCCTTGGCGTATTTCTCGAAGCTGGAGGCGACCTGGTCGGCCAGTTCCCGGGTCGGGGCCAGTACCAGCGCCCGCGGCATCCGCGCCCGGGCCCGGCCCTTGGCCAGGCGGTCGATCAGGGGCAGGGTGAAGGCTGCCGTCTTGCCGGTGCCGGTCTGGGCGATGCCCAGCACGTCGCGTCCGGCCAGGGCGACCGGAATGGCCTGCTCCTGAATGGGGGTGGCTGTGGTGTAGCCGGTATCAGCGACCGCTTTTAGGGTCGTGGGCGAGAGGCCCAGTTGATTAAATTCTGTCATGGATCCTTGGGAACAATAGGCGCCCCTCGCTAGGGGACGACGGCAAATGCACGGAACCGCCCCTCGATGGGCGAGCGGGCGGCGCGGATTCGCCAGACCTGTTCCGGATGGCAGCGGTATAGAAGACCCCGCGCCTGAGTCAAGTTTTCCGCCCCGGTCACGGTCTCGGCAAGTCGCTTGGCATTTCCTAACAGATCGTTAATGGTCGCTCCGACGGGATGGAAGTGGGGGCTTTGTCCATGCGCCTTATCGGTTTGATTATCGCACTGGCCGGATGCCTCGTGGCGTCTCCGGGTCATGCCGGTATTGATGTTGTCTTCGGCAACACCGTTGTCAGTCGTTATCCGGACGGCGGCTGGGTCAAACACTGGTTCAACCGTGACGGCTCCTATCTGGCCCGGTTTTCCGACGGTCGTGAGCTGCGCGCCCGGTGGGCGGTCAATGGCGATCGCGTCTGCCTCAACCGGATGCAGCCCAGCATGATCATCCCCCGTTTCTGCACGGCAATGATCGACGCCTCGGTCGGCGAGACCTGGCAGTCGCGCGACCCGCTGGGCCGTCGCGTCCAGAATGTCCTCGTCGCCGGACGGCAGGGCGACAATGCTGCGGGCGGCAGCCAATAATTTACCCGGGTAATATTGACGACGAGGTTTTGTCCGGGTAAATCCCCGACCGCCCGGCATGAATGGCTCATGTCCGGACATTCTGGACGGCCGCGATGCAACAAGACCTGACCCACGGCTCGATCACTTGTCCATGGCCGCCTTTATCGGCATCGGCCTGGTGTTCCAGACCGCCTATTTCCTCATCGATCTGTATTTCGTCGCCGGTATCGGGCCGACAGCGATTGCCGGTGTCGGCCTGGCGGGAACCAGCTTCTTTCTGTCGATGGCTGCGGCCCAGATGATCTCGGTCGGGGCCCTGTCGTTGATCGCCCGGGCCATCGGCGGCAAGCGCCCGCAAGAGGCAGCGGCCGTCTATCATCAGTCGATGATCCTGGCCCTGGGCCTGACCGTCCTGACCCTGGCGGGGGGTTATCTGTTCGCGCGATCGGGCATGGCGCTGCTGGCTGCCGATGCCGACACGGCCGGGCAGGGGACGGCCTATCTGTACGGCTTCCTGCCGGCCTTGGCCCTGATGTTTCCGACCAATGCCATGGGCGCAGCCCTGCGCGCCGCCGGGGTGGTGAAGCCGACCATGCTGATCCAGACCGGCACCGTCGTTTTGAACGCCCTGCTGGCCCCGGTGCTGATCGCGGGCTGGGGCACCGGCGTGCCGCTGGGGGTGTTCGGGGCCGGTCTGGCCAGCACCATAGCTGCGGCCGTCGGCTTTCTCGGGGCCCTGTGGGTGTTCGGTCGGGTCCAGACCCTGATCGGCGGGCCGTTGCGCCTGCCGCGACCGGACTTCGCCGTCTGTCGCAGGATCATCGGTATCGGTCTGCCGTCGGCGGCGGAGTTCCTGCTGATGTTCGTCACGGCCGGGGTTGTCTATGGCGTGATCCGCCAGTTCGGCAGCGAGGCCCAGGCCGGCTACGGCGTCGGCACCCGGGTCATGCAGGCGGTGTTCCTGCCGGCCATGGCGGTCTCCTTCGCCGTGGCCCCGGTCGCCGGCCAGAATTTCGGGGCCGGACGTGGCGACCGCGTGCGCGAGACCGTGCGTCAGGCGGCCCTGATCAGCACCGGGCTGATGGTCTGTCTGACCGTGTTGTGCCAGATCGAGGCTGACACGCTGGTCGGCCTGTTCGCCCGCGACCCCGAGGTGATCCGGATCGGCGCGACCTTCCTGCGCATCATCTCGCTGAATTTCGTGGCCACCGGCCTGATCTTCACCGCCTCAGGCACCTTTCAGGCCCTGGGCGACACCCGTCCGGCCTTGTTCGGCAGTGGCTCGCGGCTGGTCACCTTCGCCGTGCCCGCCATTTGGCTGTCGACCCAGCCCTGGGCGCGGCTGGAGCACGTCTGGTGGCTGTCGGCCGCTTCGGTCGCCCTGCACATGCTGATTGCCCTGTGGTTCCTGCGACGCGAGCTACGACGGAAGCTGGCCGATCTGCCGTCGCCGGAGGTCGTTGTGGTCCCGGCCGTCTAGACGTCGAGGTCGGCCACCGCGAACTGGGCATTGTCCTGGATGAAGCGGAAGCGGGCGTCGGCCTTCTTGCCCATCAGGCGCTCGACCAGATCCTCGATCTCATCCTCGCTCTCGGGCAGGGTGACGCGGGCCAGGGTGCGCTTCTTCGGATCCATAGTGGTCTCCTTCAGCTGGGCGGCCATCATCTCGCCCAGACCCTTGAAGCGGCCGATCTCGACCTTCTTGCCCTTGAAGGTCGTGGCCAGAAGTTCGTCGCGGTGGGCGTCGTCGCGGGCATAGTCCGACAGGGCCCCGGCGCTGATCCGGTACAGCGGAGGCAGGGCCATGAACAACCGCCCCTGACGGATGACCTCGGGCATGGCGCGATAGAAGAAGGTGATCAGCAGGGCCGCGATATGGGCCCCGTCGACGTCGGCGTCGGTCATGATGACGATCCGCTCATAGCGCAGGTCGTCGATGTTGAAACGCGGCCCCGTGATCACGCCCAGCGCCAGCTGCAGGTCGGACAGTTCGATGTTCTGGCGCAGCTTGTCGGCCGTGGCCGAGGCGACGTTCAGGATCTTGCCGCGCAGGGGCAGGATGGCCTGGGTGGTGCGGTCGCGCGCCTGTTTGGCCGAGCCGCCGGCCGAGTCGCCCTCGACGATGAACAGTTCGGTGCCGTTGGCCGACTGGCGCGAACAGTCCGACAGCTTGCCCGGCAGGCGCAGCTTGCGCGTGGCCTGGGCGCGCTGGACCTCCTTGTCCTTGCGGCGGCGCAGTCGGTCCTCGGCCCGTTCGATGACGAAGCCCAGCAGGGTGTTGGCCTGTTTCGGACTTTCGGTCAGCCAGTGGTCCAGCGGGTCGCGCAGCAGCTGTTCGACCAGGCGCTGGGCGTCCGGCGATGACAGCCGGTCCTTGGTCTGGCCCTGGAACTCGGGTTCACGCACGAACACCGAGATCATCGCCCCGGCATTGGCGATCACATCCTCGGCCGTGATCAGGCTGGCGCGCTTTTCGTTGCTGAGCTCGCCATAGGATTTCAGCCCCTTGACCAGGGCGGCGCGGAAGCCTGCCTCGTGGGTGCCGCCGTCGGGTGTCGAGACGGTGTTGCAGTAGGACTGGACGAAACCGTCGGACTCGCCGAACCCGATCGGCGACCAGGTCACGGCCCATTCAACGGCCCCGGCCTCGCCCTTGCGCTCGACCCGACCCTCGAAGGCTGGAGTGACCGTCTCCAGATCGCCGACCCGTTCGGCCAGGGCGTCGGCCAGGCCGTTGGGGAAGTGGAACACCGCCTCGGTCAGGGTGTGATCGATGATCCGTTCCGGCGCGCAGCTCCAGCGGATCTCGACCCCGCGGAACAGATAGGCCTTGGACCGGGCCATGCGGAACAGACGGGCCGGTTTGAACGATGCGCCGGTACCGAAGATCTGCTCATCCGGGCGGAAGCGGATCAGGGTGCCCTTCTTCTTCGACGCGGCACCGCGTTCGATCGGACCCAGTGGCAGGCCGCGACTGAACGACTGTTTCCACTCATGGCCGTCGCGCCAGACGGTAACGTCCAGCCGCTCGCTCAGGGCATTGACGACACTAACGCCGACACCGTGCAGGCCGCCCGAGGTCTCATAGGCCTTGCCCGAGAATTTGCCGCCCGAGTGCAGCACCGTCATCACCACTTCCAGCGCCGACTTGCCGGGGTGTTTGGGGTGGGGGTCGACCGGGATACCGCGCCCGTCATCGCGCACCGACAGGAAGCCATCGGCGTCGAGGTCGACGGTGATCAGCTTGGCATGACGGGCCACGGCCTCGTCCATAGCGTTGTCGAGGACTTCGGCGAACAGGTGGTGCAGCGCGCGCTCGTCGGTGCCGCCGATATACATGCCGGGCCGCTTGCGCACCGGCTCCAGCCCTTCCAGCACCTCGATCGACGAGGCGGAATAGCTGCCGGGGACGGGCGGGGCCGACGGTGCGCTCACCGTCGTGGCTGTGCGGGCCGGGGTGGCTGCGGCCGGGGCCGGCGGAGCAGCAGGCGTGGTTGGGGGTACCGCAGCGGCGGTCGTTACCGGCGTCGGCTGGTCGTCGTCAAAGGCGGAAAAGAGGTCTGCGGGCTGGCCCATAAGCATACTGTGCGGCGATTCGGGAACGGGTCTGGTAGGCCGCATGGGGGTTCGGGGCAAGCGATGTGGATATCGCCGCCGTCCCGGGTGACAGGGCGCGCGCCAATATCGCCAGGAACAGGGTCCAGGGCAGGTCGGCGTGGCTCAGCAGCACGCTCTCCGACAGGCTCAGCAGCAGAAACACCCCCAGATAGGCGATGGCCCAGTAGCCTTCGCGCACCCCGGCCGATCCCAGCCGTGTCAGGGTCATGATCGTGGCGGTCACGAACAGGCTGCCGACGGCGATCGCGCCCGGCCAGCCCAGTTGCACCAGCAGGTCGATCCAGCCGTTGTGGGCCGAGGGTACCGGCCAGTCGGTCTCCTGACGGACGAAGGCGGCCGGGATCGACTCCCGGCCCCAGAAGGCGCTGTAGCCGTAGCCGGTCCACGGCCGCTCGGCGACGCGGCGCATCAGACTGTCCCAGATGTGGGTGCGCCCGGTCAGGGACGGGTCCTTGCCCAGGGCCACCAGGATCGATTCCGGGTCGGTCAGGAAGACATAGGCACCGATCCCGACCACCACGATTCCCAGCCAGACGCAGACAACGGCAAAGACCGGGCCGCCGCGCCGCATCGCCCACAGGGCCGAGATCAGACCCAGGCCGAGCAACAGGCACAGCAGCGAGGTCTTGGACTGGGTCGCGATCACCAGCGCCGTGCTCAGCACCAGGGTCAGGGCCGGGGCCTTCCAGCGCCCGGTGCCCGCCGCCAGACAGGCCGCCGCCGCCGTGGCCCCGGCGACCATGACGATGCCCATCTGGTTTTTCTCGTACCAGAGGCCCCGCCACAGCCCGGCATTGTCCTCCTGGTGTATGCCGATGGCCGGGAAGGCGAACACCATGACCAGACTGCCCAGCGCCATGATCAGCACCGACTGCATCAGCAGGCGTGGCAGGCGCTCGCCGGTGAAGGCCGTGCCCAGATACAGGGCGAAACTGCCGGTCATGGTCATGGCGATGACCCGCCGCCCGGTCACCGCCGGATCGATCGACCAATATTTCGATGCATAGGCGAGGGCGATCAGCCCCGCCAACGCCAGCCAGGCCGGCCAGGCGCGCAGCACCTGCTGGAACCGGGCCGCGATCAGGCCGAAAATGATCGCATAGACCGGCAGCCAGATCAGCCGCAGCATCGGCGTCTCGCCCTGGTTCGGGGCGAACACCGGCCCGATCAGGGCCCCGGTCAGCATGACGATACAGATCATCGCCCCGACCCGCTCCCACAGGGGCGGCTCGCGATCGGTCAGTCGGGAATCAGGACGGGACGGGCGCACCGGCGCAGGGTGCGCGGTCGTGCTTAACGAAGGGTTGGGGGCGCTGTTCAGCTGCGATTCTGACGTGAGTGCCTGAACCGGACCACGAATACGTCCTGATGCCGGACGACGTAGCAGATGACATAGCCGTCTCGTCCGAATTTCACGGCCTTCTCGCGCCAGCCCCGCTCCGTCTCCGTCCCGATCAAGGGATTGTCGTTCAGCAGGTCGAAGACGCGAAGGATGTGGGTCGCCGCCCTGCGTGCTGATTGCGGCGACCGCTCGGTCAACCAGATGATCTGCTCAGCCAGGTCGCGTTCGGCCTGCGCCGACAGCGTCAGAGTCATCTGGATTTGCTGAGCTTGCGCTCCAGGAGGGCTTCCAGCTCGGCCCTCACTTCACTCCAGGGGCGTCCGCCCTCGTTCAGATCGTAGTTGCCGGCATTGTCTTCGTGCGGATCACGATCTTTGTCAGTCGTGCCCACCCAGGCGCGAGCCGGCTCGCTAACCATGGGCGGAACATGGTCCGGGAGTGGACTTTCATCGTCTGTTTGGGCCCATGCCTCGAGCCTTGTCTCAGCCAGGCGCTCGGGCGTCACGCCCGCCAGCCGTGCTGCTGCTGTGAGTTTCCGGAGCGCTTCATCGCTCATCTTGATGGTGAGGCTCGCCATGTGAGCAGTGTCGCACAGCATCAACGAGGGGAATAGTGATTGCGACCAAGGATTGATTCGTTGTTCGCGAGTCACCCCTTCAGGTTGAAACCGCCAATTGCCAACCCGTCGAATGTGATCGTAGAAGGCATCACCCCGTCTTCTCCACGAAGCTGTCGATGACCCGTTTCTCGCCGGCCTTTTCGAAATCGACCAGCAGCTTGTTGCCCTCGATGATGCGCACGGAGCCGTAGCCGAATTTCTGGTGGAAGACGCGTTCGCCTTTCGCCCATTTCGAGCCGGCTTTCGGGTCGGCGGTGGCGATCAGACGGCCCTGGCCCTCAATCACGGTCTTGCGGGCCTGGCGGTCACGCGGGGTCGAGCCGGCGGTGAAACTCTGGGCCCGTTTCCAGCCGGGGGATGAATAGCCGGCCCCGAAGCTGGGGGCCTCGTCCCAGCGGGACTTGGCCTCCTTCATGCCGTCCGACGCGCCGTAGTAGCCGGTCTCGCTCTGGGCCTCGACGTGGACCAGCGGCAGTTCGTCGACGAAGCGGCTCGGCAGCTGGCTGGTCCAGCGACCATAGACCAGCCGGTTGGCGGCGAAGCTGATGCGGGCGCTGGCCTTGGCCCGGGTCACGCCGACATAGGCCAGGCGGCGTTCCTCCTCGAGGCCCTTCTCGCCCTTCTCGTCGATCGAGCGCTGCGACGGGAACACGCCTTCTTCCCAGCCCGGCAGAAACACCAGCGGGAATTCCAGCCCCTTGGCCCCGTGCAGGGTCATGATCTGGACCGCGTCGTCGCCGGCCCCGCGGTCGATCTCCATGACCAGCGACACATGTTCCAGATAGGCCCCCAGCGTCTCGAACGCCTGCATCGCCTGGGTCAGTTCCTTGAGGTTGTCGAGGCGGGTCTGGCCGGTGGCGCGGTCGGCCTTCTGCATGTCGGTGTAGCCGCTCTCCTCCAGGATCGTCTCGGTCACCTCCCAGTGGTGGGAGTCGACGGACATGGCGCGCCAGCGGTCAATGTCGCGCACGAAATTCGACAGGGCCGTGCGGGTCCGGGCCTGCAGCTCGTCCGAGATGATCAGGTCGCGTACCGCCGCCATCGCCGAGACGCCGGACAGCCGAGCGATCGACAGCACCTTCTGCACGCTGGTGTCGCCGATGCCGCGCTTGGGCACATTGACGATGCGCTCGAAGGCGAGGTCGTCGTCCTCGGAATTGAGCAGCCGCAGATAGGCGTGGGCGTCGCGGATCTCGGCCCGTTCGTAGAAGCGCGGCCCGCCGATCACCACATAGGGGATGGCCAGCATGACGAACCGTTCCTCGAACGCCCGCATCTGGAACGAGGCCCGCACCAGCACGGCCATGTCGCAGTATTTCATGCCGGCTTCGCCCGCGTGGGGGCGGCGCGCCGTCTCGATCTCGTCGGCGATCAACCGGGCCTCGGCCTCGCCGTCCCAGACGCCGCGCACCTGGACCTTGTCGCCGCTGTCGTCCTCGGTCCACAGCGTCTTGCCCAGCCGGTCGCGGTTGGCCGCAATCAGGCCCGAGGCGGCACCGAGGATATGCTGGGTCGAGCGATAGTTGCGCTCCAGCCGGATGACTTTAGCGCCGGGAAAATCGCGCTCGAAGCGCAGGATGTTGTCGACCTCGGCCCCGCGCCAGCCATAGATCGACTGGTCGTCGTCGCCGACGCAGCAGACATTGCCGGTCGAGGAGGTCAGCAGCCGCAGCCACAGATACTGGGCCACATTGGTGTCCTGGTACTCGTCGACCAGGATGTAGCGAAACCGTCGCCGGTATTCCTCGGCAATATCCGCGTGTTTCGACAGAATAGTCAGATTGTGCAGCAACAGATCGCCGAAGTCGCACGCGTTCAGGCTGCGCAGCCGCGCCTGATAGGCGGCGTACAGGCCGTGGCCCTTGCCGTTGGCGAAATCCTCGGCCGGGGGCAGGGTCTCGGGGGTCCAGCCGCGGTTCTTCCAGTGGTCGATCAGGCCGTTCAGTGACTTGGGCGTCCAGCGTTTGGTGTCGAGATTGGCCGCTTCCAGCAGCTGTTTGCAGACCCGCTCCTGATCGTCGGTATCGAGGATGGTGAACCTGGACTTGAGCCCGACCAGTTCGGCATGCCGTCGCAGGATCTGCGCCGCGACCGAGTGAAACGTGCCCAGCCAGCGCAGCCCCTCGGCCGACGGACCGATCAGATGGGTGATGCGCTCGCGCATCTCGCGCGCCGCCTTGTTGGTGAAGGTGACGACCAGCAGTTCCCAGGGTTTGGCCCGGCCGGTGGCGAGGATGTGGGCCAGTCGGGTGGTCAGAACCCGGGTCTTGCCGGTTCCGGCCCCGGCAAGCACCAGCACCGGGCCGTCGACGCTCTCGACCGCCTCGCGCTGTTCGGGGTTCAACCCGGCCAGATAGTCGCCAGTCCCGCCGCCCGGCGGACGGGCGCGGGCGAGGTCGGAAATCTTGGGAACAGGCAGATCAGTCACGGGTGGCGGGGTTCCGGATCAGTCGGGAGCGGGGAGGGCGATGTCTAGAACATAATGAGCACATCCGTCGACCGGCTACCGGCCGGTGTTGTCATCGTGCGGGGGCGCTGGAACCGCAAAGCCTGACTGTCGTTTGCCTATCAACCGAAGCGGAGCAGGAGTTCCCAATGACTGACAACAGCAACAACGGCGGCAACAGCAACAGCGGCGGCGGCGGCGGCAATGCCGGTCTGGCCTTCATTGTCGGCGGCATCGTCGTGGTCCTGGCCATCGTGGCCTATTTCGTCTTTTCCGGCGCCTCGCCCGAGCCCAAGCAGGTTGATGTCGATGTGAGCCTGCCCGAGGTCTCGGCCCCGTCCGTGCCTGCACCCGCCGGCTGATGCCGTCATGACCGCACCCCGCGACCCCTCGCCCGGACGCCGGCCTGGTCCCGGCTGGCCGGGCCTGGTGGTCGCGGGCCTGGTGGTCGGGCTGGCGGTCGTCATTATCGCGCTGATTATCAACGGCACCGCGCCCCTGCCATATCGTCGGCCGGTCCAGGTCGACATCACCCTGCCGGAGCCGACCTTGCCGGATGCGCCGCGCCTGCCGGATGGACCGATTGTGCCGCCGGTCGATCCGCGCGTGGCGAGCCCGGAGGCGGGCGACTGACACCCGTAGCCCTGGTCAGTCCCGGGGGCTGGCGGCCCAATCCAGGGCCAGTAGCCGACAGGCCGAGGCCAGCGGCTGCCGTCCGCGCGTCTCGTCGACCCAGGCCAGAAGGGCCGCGTGGCTTAACCCGCGCGCGTCGGCGATCCGGTCCAGGATCACCCAGAACTCCGGCTCCAGCGCCACGGAGGTGGCGTGGCCCGACAACATGACCGATCGCTTCTTCAGCATCTGTTCCGCTCCGACAGCGCGCCTTCCTCGACGCGCACCCGATGATGAATCAGTAGCGCGTTGGCCACGCTCCAGACCAGCGCGATCCAGAGCTGACCGAAGGCCAGTGGCAGCACGGCGAGTTCGAGCGAGGCGATCCAGTAGTTGGGATGGCGCACGAACCGGTAGGGACCGCGCCGAACAAGTGGCGCACCCGGCAGGGTGATGATCCGTGTCGTCCAGAACCGGCCCAGGCTGGCGATGACCCAGATGCGGGCGAGCTGCAGGGCCACGAACCCCGCGATCAGCCAGGGGTTCGGTACCGTGGTCCACGGGGTGAGCACCGCCAACGCCGCCAGCCAGCTGGCGTGCAGCAGCACGAACAGCGGATAGTGGCCGGCTCCGATCTCGACCGCACCGGCCGCGATCAACCGGGCGGTGTTGCGCCGGGCCAGAACCAGCTCGCCCATCCGCTGGACCGCGACCAGGCCAAGGATCAGCGGCACCCACATCACGGGTGGACCAGCATCAGGGCTGTGGTGAAGCCGGGCCCCAGGGTGGTCAGCAGCAACGGCCCTTCGGTCCTGTCTTCCAGCACGGCCTTCATCACGAACAGCACGGTGGCGGCGCTCATATTGCCGTGGTCGCGCAGCACCTGACGGGTGTGGACCAGCGCGCCCGGGTCCAGCGCGAAACACGACTCCAGCGCCTCGATGACCTTGGCCCCGCCCGGATGGCAGACGAAGCCGCCGATCTGGTTCGGGGTCAGCCCCTGCCGCGCCAGGAAGTCGAGGGCGACCGGGCGAAAATCATTCTGCACCAGAGTCGGGATGTCGCGGCTGAACACGACCTTCAGCCCGTCGTCGGCCACCTCCCAGCCCATCACGTCCAGACTGTCCGGCCAGGTGTGTTCATGGGCCGCGCCCAGAGCCGGGCCGGTGACGTCGTCCCGGCACGAGATCACCGCCGCGGCACAGCCGTCGCCGAACAGGGCCGTCGCGACCAGATTGCTCTTGGACCGGTCCTGGGCCCGGAAGGTCAGGGCGCACAGTTCGATGACCAACAACAGCACCCGGTCCTGGGGATGGGCCCGGGCCATGTCGGCCGCCCGGGCCAGGCCGATCACGCCGCCGGCGCAACCCAGACCGAACAGCGGAAGCCGCCTCACGTCAGGCCGGAACGGCATCACCTGCATCAGCCGGGCGTCCAGCGAGGGGGTGGCGATCCCCGTGGTGCAGACCACGACGATGGCGTCGATCTGTTCCGCCGCCAGCCCCGCCTGATCCAACGCCTTGCCGGCGGCCTCCGCCAGCAGCACCACGGCATTGTCCAGGAACAGATCGTTGCGTTCGGAAAAGCTGTGCGGCTTCAGATACCAGTCGATCGGCACGCAGGAGTGCCGGGTCTCGATCAGGGCATTGCGATAGATCGGGGCCAGCCGCTCGAAGCCGCCGTGGGTGGTGGCGAACATTTCGGCCCCGTTGGCGGCCACGTCCTCCTGTCTCAGAATGTGCGGCGGCCAGGCCACGGCCAGGGAAGCGAGGCGGGCAGGGGACTGGGTCAAATGGGCTGATCCTGGACGACGATGAACCCTTAAGGTCTGACCACAGTGCGCCGTTCCCGTTCGGCGCGAAAGCCGCTATGTTGTCAGTGATCAGGAAGGCCCTTGGCATGACAATGACGACCGCGACCGGCTCCGATGACTTCATGCGCCAGCGTTCCGAACGCCTGCGCCCGATCAAGGCCATTCAGGCCTTCGGTCGTCTGATCCGCGACAAGGAAGACACCGCCCAGGTGTTCGAGATCATGAAGGCCCTCAGCGGCCGCTCGGTGTCGCGCGGCTACAACCAGTTGCTCAAGACCACAGAGGGCGGCCGCCAGGCCTTTCTGCGCGACGAACTGGCGCACAAGCTCGATGATCCCGTCTGGCTGGCCCGGTTTCCCGAGGGCAGCGTCGGGGCGGAATACCGGGCGTTCCGAACCGCCCGGGGCTTTACCGCCGACGGCCTTGCCGCGGTCGAGCGGGAAGTGGTGCCCTTCATCGACGCCCCGCATCCGTTGATCTGGTATTCGCGCCGCCTGCGCGACGTGCACGACATCTGGCACGTGTTGACCGGCTATGAGACCGACGCCCTGGGCGAGGCCTGTGTCGTGTCGTTTTCCTACGGCCAGACCCGTAACCTCGGCTTCGCTTTCATCGGCTGGGGCGCGGCGCGTGAGGTCCAGCGCGAAAATCGCAGCATCCCCGCGCGCAAGGCGGTGTTGCAGGCGTGGCGCAACGGCCGCGCCGCGCGCTGGCTGCCGGGGCTGGACTATGAGGCCCTGTTCGACCGGCCGCTGAGCGAGGTGCGTCAGGCGCTCGGTATCCGGCCCCCGACTGTCTATGACGCGGTACCTGTGGCGGTGCGTCAGGGCCTGAAACTGCGTTCAGTCTGATCCGGCCCGTTTTCGGTCCCTATGTCGGGGGCGGCGGGGTGGCCAGCACATCGACGCGGCGGGCAGCGGACGCATCCATCCCGGCCTGATCCGGAGCGGGTTCGACTTCGCCGGCCGCAACGACCGTGATCTGCTCGATCGCAAGGCCGCCGGCGACCAGATAGTCGCGGACCGCCTCGGCGCGCTCTTGCGCCATGCGCTGGTTGGCCTGGATTCCCCCGCGACTGTCCGTGCGACCGGTTAGCGTCAGGGTCCAGCCGCTGTCGACGAGCCCCTCGGTGGCCAGAACCTCGTCCAGACGGGTCCGCGCGGCATCGGACAGATCGGCGCTGCCATAGTCGAACAGCACCCGGGCCTCGACCGGTTCCGGTGCCGGTTCCGCCCTCTTCTCGATCTCGGCCCGGACCGACGGCCGGATTATGGACGCCGTGGGCGGTGTTTCATCCCCGGCGGCCGTCGCCGGAGCCGGAGCGGGATCGCGATCGGCGGGCCGGTCTTCGCAGGCGGCCGTCAGACCAGCGAGAACGAGACCGACACTCAGTGCGGGAAGATGGCGGATCATGCGCCTGCTGGCGAAGGAAGTTGGGTCATGCCTTCGTCTCCTTTCGGGGGCGGGGATTTGCGGGCCCGGGCCTTGGCCGGGTCGCGCGGCGGGACATAGGACACGACGGTATCGCCGGGCTGCGGCTTGGGGCGTGAGGCGTGGCTGAAGAAGTGCAGCTTACCGTCGTCGCGGACCAGCAGCAAAAGGTCAGCTTCGGCGGGCAGTTCATCGCGCGCGTCGTCCATGCTGAACTTTTCGCTCAGACGGGTCTTGCGAAAGCCCCAGCCCTCGCGTTCGCGCCGTTCGATCTCCTCGACGCCCAGGCCAGAGGCGAACAGGGTGCGGCCGCGCAGGCTCGGGGGCAGGGCCCGCGGGTTCTTTGCCGATGTATCGCCCAGCTGGAAGACGGCGTGACGCCCCATCTCCGGCACCAGCTCGTTGCAGACCAGGGCGTTGTAGGCCTCGTTGTCCGTCGTCGCGACCAGGGCCTGGAACTGGCTCATGTCGACATCGTCCTCGGTGACTTCCGACAGGATCTCGCCATGGAACACAGGCATGCCCATCTGCCGCGCGGCGGCCAGGCGCTGCCAGCTGGTGTCGGCGATCAGGACGGGGATCTTCAGCGATGTCAGCAGCTGGGCCAGTGACAGGCTCCAGGGGGTGGTCCCGACGATCAGCACACCCTTGTCGGTCGACCCCGTGACCCCCAGCCAGCGGGCGGCCAGCTTGGCGGTGAAACTGTGCGCGACAATGGTGGTGATGACCACGGCAAAGGACAGCGTCACCAGCGTGTTGCCATCCGCATAGCCCAGCTCGTCGAGGCGCAGCGCGAACAGGCCGGTGATGGCGACGGCGACAATGCCGCGCGGGGCGATCCAGCCGATGAACAGCTGCTCGCGCATCGGCACCCGGCTGAAGGCCAGGCTGAGCAGGACGGTGGCCGGCCGCACCACGAACAGCAGCACGATCAGGAAGGCGATGAACCGCCATTCGAACTGGCGCAGCACCTCGAGGTTCAGCGACGCCGACAGCATCACGAACACGCCCGACACCAGCAGGACGGTGATGTTCTCCTTGAAGTGCCGGAAGTCCCGGAAACTGGCCAGATTCATATTGGCCAGGGCCACGCCCATGACGGTCACAGTCAGCAGACCCGCTTCGTCCTGGATCATGTTGGCCCCGACGAAGACCCCGATGACGGTGATCAGCAGCACCGGCGATTTCAGGAATTCGGGCACATAACCCCGGGGGAAGGCCCAGGCGATCGCCCGGGCCGCGCCCCAGCCGATCAGTCCGGCCACCACCGCGGCCAGCAACAGTGAGACGACGACGCCGACAACGGTGTCACCCTGACCCGCCCGGTGCAGCACCTCATAGGTCAACACCGCGCACAGGGCCCCCAGGGGGTCGTTGACGATTGCTTCCCATTTCAGGATCGCGCGCGGGCGTTGCGCCAGATTGGTCTGGCGCAGCAGGGGCAGGACGACGGTCGGGCCGGTCACCACCAGAATGCCCGCGAACAGGATGGCCACGGGCCAGATCAGGCCGGCGACGTAGTAGCAGGCCAGGGTGCCCAGCACCCAGGCGATGGGCACACCCAGCACCACCAACCGGTGCACGGCACCCTCGGCATGGCGTAGCTCACGGAAATTGAGGTTCAGCCCGCCCTCGAACAGGATGATGGCGACGGCCAGTGAAATGATCGGCTTCAGCAGATCGCCGAAGTCGCGCTCGGGCTGGATGAAACCGGTCAGGGGGCCGCCGATGATCCCGGCCAGAAGCATCAGGACGATGGCCGGCCACCCGGTACGCCAGGCGATCCATTGCGCGCCGATACCCAGCACGCCGATTGCCGCGAGGACCAGACCCTGATGTTCCATTATCCCCCACTGTTACGGACTGCTGAGTCAGACAAATGGTTCAGGCGGCCAAGCGTTGCAGCGAAATGCAGATAGATGAAATCGGCTGGAACCGTATGTGACCGGCTTCAGCGGTCGCGTGCTCGCAATCTTCGCCGATTCGGCTCAAGGGTCGCGGCCTCCTCCCGTATCGATGGGTTCCCGCTCCTTGCCCTCTCCGTCACCGTCACCTGTCGCCTACCGTTGGCTGATCGCGGGCATTGTCGTGTGCGCCCTGATCTGGGGGACCACCTGGTTCGCCATCACTCTGCAGCTGGGCACGGTCGATCCGGTCGTCTCGGTCGTCTGGCGCTTCGGCCTGGCCGCGATTGTCCTGTTTGCCGGCTGTCTGGTGACCGGTCGCCGAATTCGCCTGACCCGGGCCCAGCATCTGGCGGCCCTGGGGCAGGGGGCCTTCGTCTTCGCGCTTAGCTATGCCTTCGTCTATGCCAGCGAGCAGCGTGTCGCCTCGGCCATCGTTGCCGTCATCTTCGCCGCCCTGGCCTTCCTCAACCTCGTGCTGTTCCGCGTCGTCGCCGGTCAGAAGGCCGCACCGATCGCCTGGGCCGGAGCCTGTCTGGGACTGCTCGGTGTCGCCGTCCTGTCGGCCAGTGAGATCATCGGAGCCCGGATGGAGACCGCGGCCCTGATCGGCATCGGTTTCGCCGTCATCGCCGTCACCAGTTCGACCGTCGGCAACTATTTTGCCTGGCGCGGCCAGATGGCCGGCGCAGGGGTGATCCCGGGCACGGCCTGGGCCATGGCCTATGGCACCGGCATGTTGATCCTGTACGGCCTGGCCACCGGTGTGCACTGGAGCTTCGAGCCGACGGCCGCCTATCTGGGGTCGCTGCTCTATCTGTCGATCTTCGGCTCGGTCGTAGCCTTTGTGATCTATTTCACCATCGCCCGGTCACGCGGCTATGCCCTGGCCAGCTATATCTCGGCCCTGACCCCGCCGATCGCCATGCTGGTTTCGGTGCTGTTCGAAGGTGCCCGTTTCGGCTGGCCCGCCCTGGCCGGTCTGGCTCTTGTCCTGTCCGGTCAGGCCCTGCTGATCCGCGCCCCGAAGCCTAGCTGAACCAGCGCCGGCGGCGGCGTTTGCGCGGTTTGCCGTCCCGGGCGTCTTCCGCCTCACGCGCCGCCTTTTCCTCACGCGCCTTGCGCTCGGCCATGACCCGCATGGCGACCAGCAGCGGGACCAGTCCGTGGCGGATGCGCATGTTCTCGCGCGGATCGGCCATGGCTCAGTCCTCGCGCTTCTGGCCGTCCAGCAGGCGCGCGGCCCGGGCCTTGGCCTTGGCGGCGGCGCTGCGGTCGGCCTTGGTTCGTCCGCTGGCGGCGCGGTTGGTCACGGCTTCCGCCTTGGCCTCGGCCTTCGCCCGCGCCTTGCGAACCTGGTTCAGATTGATGATCTCGGCCATCCGGGCCTCCGATGCTCTGAGCGACAGTTGACCGACAGGCTGGGCGCAGACGGCCGCCGGATCAAGCCTGTACGGTCGTGGCCAGGTATCCGGACGGGGGCGGCTTACCGCGAATTCACCCCGGTGCCGCCGGTCGCCGTGCATAATCCGGATGTCGCATCCGCCCGCGACGTTGAGGAGACGACCGCCGTGATCCGCCTGATCCTGAACATCCTGTGGTTCATCATGGGCGGCTGGCTGTCCGGTTTCCTGTGGCTGGTCGGCGGCGCGATCCTGGCCCTGACCGTGGTCGGCCTGCCGTGGAGCTTCGCGGCCTGGCGCATCGCCAGCTATTCCTTCTGGCCCTTCGGCCGCGAGGTCGTCTGGGCCGGCGAGGTGACCGGCAAGGATGTCGGTTGCTTCGGCATCGGGCTCAACGTGATCTGGTTCGTCTTCGCCGGCTGGTACATCGCCCTGTCGCACATCCTCATCGCGGTGGCCGAGGCCATCACCATCATCGGCATCCCCTTCGCGCTGAAGGATCTGGAACTGGCCAAGCTGGCCATGTTGCCGGTCGGGGCGACGATCCGGGTGAAGCCCTGATCAGTCGTCGGCCAGCAGGATGTCGAGGTAGGTCTGCGGCCGATTGAGAAAGCCGCGCGTCACCTGGTAGTGGTCGGTGTCTTCCCAGCTGACCCGCTCGAGCCCGGTCGCCGAGGCCTGGTAGATCCAGGCGTCGGGATAGCCGAGCAGGATCGGCGAATGGGTGGCAATGATGAACTGGGACTGTCTGTTCACCAGCTCATGCATCCGGGCGAGGAAGGACAGCTGGCGTGAGGGCGACAGCGCCGCCTCGGGCTCATCCATGATGTAGAGGCCGTCGCCCTCGAACCGGTTGTCGAACAGGTTGAAGAAGCTTTCGCCATGGGACTGTTCGTGCAGACCGGTCTGACCCGCGCGGCTCGTCCCGGAGGCTTCCAGATAGGTCGCCGTATTGAAGAAACTTTCGGCCCTCAGGAAATAGCCGTCCGTCGCCTTGACCGGTGCGCGGACGGGCCGGACGAACCGGTGCAGCGGCGAGTGCGAGGCGTGGGTTGTGAACTGGTGGTCCTTCGACCCGCCCTCGGCATTGAAGCCCCAGGCGATGGCCAGGGCCTCGATCAGGGTCGACTTGCCCGACCCGTTCTCGCCGACAATGAAGGTCACGCGCGGGTGGAAGGCCAGGGTGTCGGTCGTGCGCACGACCGGCAGGTTGAACGGGTAGACGCCGTCGTCCCAGCCCTCGCGTCGTTCGAAACGCGCCTCGATCCAGTAGGGGCGGTTGAGGGCGGTCATGATCAGAACCCTGTGAACAGGCGATCAAGGGATCGGCGGATGCGGTCTTCATACCGGGCCAGTGAGCCGACAGCACGGGTGGGCGGTCGACGATCTATCGCACCGATCTCGGAGAGCAGGAGTACGAAAGGTTCTCCTTCGAACTCCACTCTGAGGCTCACTCTCGTCAGCACGGCTTGCATCGGCATATTCAACAAGGGCGCGACGAGTACGGTCGGGGTTTCGTCGTAGAACTGCGACTGGACAACGACCAGGTACGGCGCAATCGCTTGCGAGCGCACCGACGGATTGTCGATGACGTCGAACTGCCGGATCACCAGCGGCGCAGGTCTTCGCCGAAGACGCCATGGCGGTCTATCCGTTCGTTGTGGAGGCGGATTGCCTCTGCGTTCTCCTCGGCCCAGCGCTTGGCGCGGGCCTCGGCTCCGGCAGGATCGACCTTCTGAAGGTACAGGCGCAAGCTGCGCTCATCCACGCCGGTGACGTCGATGCCGAGCCGCGCGGCCTGTTCCAGCAGTGCCGGCTCTATCTCGATCTTCTTCAATTCGGGTTTGGCCATGGGGCGAGGTTACGCCGAAACCCGCGGCCTCGCTACCAACCCGAAGTAGGTACCCATCACCCCGGGGCCATCGGCCTCGCTACAGCGGCCGCCATTCCAGACCGCCGGGCAGGTCAAAATCGGCGTAGTCCACCTGCAGCACCCGCCGTCGCGTCGGCGTCATCGACCGTTCGGAGGTGTGCAGGATGGGCGTGCGATAGGCCCAGATGTCTCCGGTGTTTGCGTGACACACTCTTTGTGCCGCAGACGCCGCGATGCGGTCCGCCTGATCCGCCGGAACACGGCCGAGGCGATGGGTTCCGAGGGCTACCCGCAACGGCGCATTGGATTCGTCCACCGCGTCGAGATGAACCCTCAGCGTCACCATCCGAGCCAGAATTTCGAACGGCGGCGCGACGTGCGGAACGCCGTCCTTGGTCGACCATGGCCCGAAGCCTTCGACGTCAATCCGCGTCCTGACCGGAATGGTTCGGTCCTGATGCCAGGCCACGACCCAGTTGGCGTCCTCGGTCTTGTCGAACAGGACAGCGCGAACTGCCCGTGCGCGCGAAGACGTCAAGCCCGCCGCCACGCCGCCGACCGTACCTGACACAGCCAGCATATGGGTCAGTCGGGGCTCGCCATCGAGCCGCGCGCCTGGCCGGCTGCCGATCCGCTCGTCTGCCACGGCGCGCAGGCTGTCGATCTCATCCTTCGTCAGCTGCCGCTCGAACCGTAGCGCGCCGTCATGTTCAAAGGCCGCTGGATCCATCACCCCGGCGAGATCATCTTCCCGGGCTGCACCGCCTCGTCGAACTCGGCGTCGGTGAGGTAGCCGCCGCCGACCGCTTCCTCGCGCAGGGTCGTCCCGTTCTTGTGCGCGGTCTTGGCGATTTTGGCGCAGGCGTCGTAGCCCAGCTTGCCGTTCAGGGCGGTGACCAGCATCAGCGAATTGTCGAGGCCGCGCTTGATGTTGTCCTCGCGCGGCTCGATGCCGACGACGCAGTTGTCGGTGAACGACACTGCCGCGTCGGCCATCAGCCGCACCGACTGCAGGAAGTTGTAGGCCATCACCGGGTTGTAGACGTTCAGTTCGAAATGGCCCTGCGAGCCGGCGAAGGTGACGGCGGCGTTGTTGCCGAACACCTGCACACAGACCTGGGTCAGGGCTTCGGACTGGGTCGGATTGACCTTGCCCGGCATGATCGAGGAACCCGGCTCATTCTCGGGCAGGGCCAGCTCGCCCAGACCCGAACGCGGACCCGAGCCGAGGAAGCGGATGTCATTGGCGATCTTGAACAGCGAGGCGGCGACCGTGTTGATAGCCCCGTGGCTGAACACCATGGCGTCATGGGCGGCCAGGGCCTCGAACTTGTTGGGAGCCGTGGTGAAGGGCAGGCCGGTGATGGTGGCGATCTGCTCGGCCACCTTCTCGGCAAAGCCAACCGGCGCGTTCAGTCCGGTGCCGACGGCGGTGCCGCCCTGGGCCAGCTCCATCAGTTTCGGCAGGGTCTGTTCGATCCGCTCGATGCCGTTGGCGACCTGCTGGGCATAGCCGCCGAACTCCTGGCCCAGCGTCAGCGGGGTGGCGTCCTGGGTGTGGGTGCGGCCAATCTTGATGATGTGGGCCCAGGCCTTGGCCTTGGTGTCCAGCGCCGCGTGCAGATGCTTCAGCGCCGGGATCAGGTCGTTGACCACCTGTTCGGCGCAGGCGACGTGCATGGCCGTGGGGAAGGTGTCGTTGGACGACTGGCTCATATTGACGTGGTCGTTGGGATGGACCGGCTTTTTCGAGCCCATCTCGCCGCCCAGAATCTCGATGGCGCGGTTCGAGATCACCTCATTGGCGTTCATGTTCGACTGGGTGCCCGACCCGGTCTGCCAGACCACCAGCGGGAAATGATCGTTGAGCTGGCCCGAGATCACCTCGTCGGCGGCGGCGATGATGGTCTGGCCCAGTTTCGGATCCAGCTTGCCCAGCGCCATATTGGTTTCGGCTGCGGCGCGCTTGACGATGCCCAGCGCCCGCACGATCGGCAGCGGCTGCGTTTCCCAGCCGATCTTGAAATTGCCCAGACTGCGCTGCGCCTGCGCGCCCCAGTAGCGGTCGGCGGCGACCTCGGTGGGGCCGAAGGTGTCGGTCTCGGTACGGGTCTTGGTCATCTGAACGGGCTCTTCAGGCGTGGCTTGAGGGGTGGCGGCGGTGTAGCACGGAGGACCGGCAGGACAAGGTGAGGAAAGCGGCATGACGGCGGACTGGATCGGCACGGGCAAGGTCCGCGCCCGTGAGACCGGCGATGTGGTCGAGATCACCATCGACGGCCTGACCACCCAGGCTAAATACTACAAGCCGCTGGCCTATGAGTTCTTCCGCAAGGAGTGGAGCTCGCGCCCCAGCTACGGCGACTTCACCGTCGAGATCGTCATGGAGCACGTGGGCGACCCGCCGTGGATGGACCTCGACAACCTGGCCAAGGCCCTGCTGGACGCGATCAAGGGCTATCTGTTCCACGACGACAGCCAGGTGGCGCGACTGCTGGTCGAGCGGCGACAGGGTGAGCGCGAACGGATCACGATCCGGGTGTTTCCCCGGGTCGGCGCCGACGGCTGAACCGCAGTCTATTTCTTGCGGAACTGATCCAGCGACACGACCTTGGGGCCGTCATCGCCCGACGGCGGCGGCGGGGTCGGTTCGGGCTCGGCGGTCAATTCCTCGATCGTCTCCGGGGGCTCAAACTGCAGCATGAACTGCACCGCGGGATCGTAGAACCGGGTCACGGCCGAATAGGGCACGTTGAGCACCTTGGGCATGCCGCCGAATTTCAGCATCACGCTGAACCGGTCCGCATCGACGCTCAGGTCCCAGTACTGGTGCTGCAGGATGACCGTCATGTCGTCCGGGTATTTGGCCAGGATGTCAGGCGGCACGCTGACGCCGGGGGCCCGGGTCTTGAAGGTGATGTAGAAATGGTGGGCACCGGGGATGCCGCTGGGCCCCGCAGCGAGCTCGAGGGCAGCACGGATCACGCCACGTAGGGCGTCCTGCGCGAGCTGCTCATAGTGCATCTCGTCGACCGGGGGGGTCTCGTCGGCCATCGTCACCTCGGTTGTTCGCCGTGACTGATAGCCGTGCTGGCCAGTCGGCGGAAGGTGGTGATGAAAGGAAATGTCAGTCCAAGGGCTTCGGCCGGGGCCGAAAACCGGAAAAGTGCCGGGGGTTCTGTTGACGGGCCCCCCGGCGGCCCCGCCCCAGGAACTGATCCCTGAGGACTTAAGAGTTCGAAATCAACCGAACCGCATTACGCGGCGAGGCGGACTTCTCCAGCGAAGTTATCGTTCGCAGTTAGAAAATGGCCCGATACGGTAGGCCAGGACGGGCGAAAGAAACCTTTTTACACGTCCGTCGATGCTAGTCGGCCCCATGCTCGCTCCGCCGATAACGCGGGGAAGAAATGGTGGAGCCGCCGGGAATCGCACCCGGGTCCGGTCCGCTTATTACAAGCACGTTTATCGCCATATCCGGAGCAAGCCCCGGCACACCCAATATAGGCGCTTAGGGGCGGTATTCCAAGGGTCAGGTGAAGCCGGGGTGGCGCGCCCAGTCCGGCGTCTGGTTCCGGAACCAGGTCAGCTGGCGTTTGGCATAGTTGCGAGTCGCCTGCTGCACAGCGGCGACGGCGTCGTTCAGGCTGACTTCGCCGCGCAGATGGGCAGCGAAATCGCGCACACCGACGGCCTTCATCGCCGGCAGGGTCGGATCCAGGCGTCGGGCCACCAGCGCCCGCACCTCATCCAGCGCCCCCTGTTCGATCATGGCCGAGACCCGGGCATCACAGGCGGCATAGAGACGGTCACGCGGCGGTTCCATCACCACGGCCTGCCAGCTGTCCTCGGCCAGCAGGGGGCGGGTGTCGGCGCGCCAGACGCTGAGCGGTTGCCCGGTCACGGTCAGCACGGCGAGGGCGCGGATCAGCCGCTGGCGGTCACCGGGGGCAATGGCGGCCTCGGACTCGGGATCGGCCTCAACCAGACGCCGACGGACCGAACCCTCTCCGGCCGAGTCGTAGAGCGCGCCGATCTCGTCGCGCACGGAATCGGGGATGTCGGGAATGTCGGCCAGTCCCCGTGTCAGGGCGTTGAAATACAGACCGGTGCCGCCGACCAGCAGGGCAGGGCGGCCCTCGGCGGTCAGTTCGGCCAGCACCGGCATCACGGCCCGACTCCAGCGACCGACCGACCAGGCGTCGGCGGCGTCGGCAATTCCATAGAGGCGGTGTTCGGCGCGCGCCTCGTCCTCGGCCGTGGGTCGGGCCGACAGGATGCGCAGGTCGGCATACAGTTGCTGGCTGTCAGCATTGACGATCACCGCCCCGGTCTGCTCGGCCGTCTCCAGCGCCAGCCGGGACTTGCCCGAGGCGGTCGGGCCGGCGATCAGCTGGATCAGGGGCTGTGACAATGCAGTGGCTCGCGGTTTGTGTCCGGGGGCGATAGAACGCCCCGGCCCCCGCCTCAAGGTTTGTCGGAGTTTCCCCGTGGTTGACCGTGCCGCCGTTCTCGCCGCCCTCGAGGCGGTGATCGATCCGAAATCGGGTAAACCGCTGTTCGAGGCGGGTCTGGTGCAGGGTCTGGTGGTGGCCGAGGACCGGGCCGGATTCGTCATTGAGGTGCCGGCGGGCGAGACCGGCCAGTATGCGCCGGTTCGGGACGCAGCCGAGGCGGCTCTGGCGGCGCTGCCCGGGATGGCGCGTGTGTCCGTCGTCCTGACCGCCGAGGCCGTTCAGGCCCCCGCCCGGCGCACGGCGGGCCTGTCGCCCCAGGCCATGGACCAGTCGCGGGCCAAGGCCCCGGTGGCGACCGAACGCCCGGCCCATGTGCGGCGGGTCATCGGCGTGGCCAGTGGCAAGGGTGGGGTCGGCAAGTCGACCGTGGCGGTCAATCTGGCCTGTGCGCTGGCGGCGCGGGGCCTGCGCATCGGTCTGCTGGACGCCGACGTCTATGGCCCGTCCCTGCCGACCATGCTCGGCGTCTCGGGCAAGCCGGACTATGTCGACGGGGCCCTGATCCCTCACGAGGCGTTCGAGCTGAAGGTGATGTCGGTGGGCCTGCTGACGAAGGCCGAGGACGCGATGATCTGGCGCGGGCCGATGGCCTCGCAGGCCCTGACCCAGATGCTGACCCAGACGCGCTGGGGCACCGAGGCCGAACCGACGGACATTCTGGTCGTCGACCTGCCGCCCGGCACCGGCGACGTGCATCTGACGCTGGTGCAGAAGACCCTGCTGGACGGCATGGTCATCGTCTCGACCCCGCAGGAGGTGGCCCTGGCCGACGCTCGCCGGGCCCACACCATGTTCGAGAAGGTCGGGGCCAAAACCCTGGGTCTGATCGAGAACATGAGTGGCTTTCCCGATCCGGTCACCGGCGATCTCATTCCGATCTTCGGTCACGGCGGAGCGCGGGACGAGGCCGAACGCCTCGGTGTGGCCTTCCTCGGCGACCTGCCGCTCAGTCAGGCCCTGCGCGAGGGCGGCGACGCGGGTCGGCCGCTGGTCGCGGTCGAGCGGGACGGGGATATGGCGCGCCGTTTCGGCGTGGTGGCCGCCGCCGTCGTTGAGAAACTCGACCTCTGAGGGTTTCCAAACGCAACTCTAATCGCCACCTTGTCGGTTCCAGTATGCGATGAGGAATCCCGATGAGCGTCGACGCCCTGTTCCAGCCCTTCCAGGTCAAGTCCCTGAAGATGCCCAACCGCATCGTCATGGCCCCGATGACGCGGTCCTTCTCGCCCGGTGGCATCCCGACCAGTGATGTCGCCGCCTACTATCGCCGTCGGGCCGAGGGGGACGTCGGCCTGATCATCACCGAGGGCACCGTCATCGACCGCCCCGCCGCCCGCAATGACGCCGCCGTGCCGGTCTTTCACGGCGAGGCCCTGCCGGAATGGAAGACGGTGGTCGAGGAAGTTCACGCCGCCGGCGGCCTGATCGCGCCCCAGCTGTGGCACGTCGGTTCGGCCCGCGGTCGCGGCGACGACTGGTCCCCGCTCGGCAAGGTCGACAGCCCCTCGGGCATGACCACGCCGGGCAAGCGGGGCCTCGCGCCGATGTCGGACGAGGACATCGCCGACACCATCGCCGCCTTCGGTCGCTCCGCCCGCGCCACGCGCGAGCTGGGATTCGACGCGGTCGAAATTCATGCCGCCCACGGCTATCTGATCGACCAGTTCTTCTGGTCCGGCCTCAACGACCGCGACGACCGCTGGGGCGGGGCCACGATCCGCGACCGTGCCCGTTTCGGGGCCGAGGTGGTCAAGGCCGTGCGCGAGGGCGTCGGCCCGGACATGGCCCTGATCATGCGCCTGTCGCAGTGGAAGCTGCAGGACTACGCCGTCCGGAACGCCCTGACGCCGGATGAACTGGCGGAATGGCTGGCCCCGCTGGCCGAGGCCGGGGTCGATGTCTTCCATTGCTCGCAACGCCGCTTCTGGGAGCCGGAATTCGACGGCTCGGACCTCAACTTCGCCGGCTGGACCAAGAAGCTGACCGGCCTGCCGACCATCACCGTCGGCTCGGTCGGTCTGGACGGCGAGTTCATCGCCGCCTTCGGCGGGGCCGGCTCCAAGCCCGCCTCACTGGACGGTCTGGTCAAGCGTCTGGAGGCCGGGGAGTTCGATCTGGTCGCCGTCGGCCGCGCCCTGCTGGCCGATCCGCATTGGGTCGAGAAGATTCGCGACGGACGTCATGACGAGCTGAAGGATTTCGAACGCTCGGCGATGGCGACGTTGAGCTGAGGAATTAGGGAGTAGGGCTTAGGAATTAGGGCGAGCGCTCCCCTAAGACCTAAGCCCTAATTCCTACGACCTAATCAGCCTCAACCACCACCGCCGTGCCATAGGCCAGCACCTCGGTGATGCCGTCCATGATCTCGTTGGCGTCGTAACGCATGGCCAGGATGGCGTTGGCCCCTTGCTCCTGAGCGTGTTCGATCAGATGCTCCAGCGCCTCCTGCCGGGCCGTCTCGGCCAGGTTGACGTAGATCGACAGCTTGCCGCCGAACACGGCCTGGATCTGTCCGCCCAGATTGCCGACCACGCTGCGCGACCGCACGGTGATGCCGCGCACCAGCCCGACCTGTCGCACGATGCGATAGCCGGACAGCTCATTGGTGGTGACCACGATCATTGAGGGCCTCCTGATGCTTAGCGTCGTTTCAGGACGCGGAAGGTGAAGGCGTGGTCGTCCTTCTCGCCGGGCTCGTGGCGTTCGCTGGCGACCTCCTCGAAGGCGGATTCATCGAAGGGCGGGAACAGGGCGTCGCCCTCGGGCTCGGCCTCGACCTCGGTGATGTACAGGGTCTTGGCCCGGCCCAGGGTGGCCGCGAACAGGGCGGTGCCACCGATCACGCAGATCTCGTCGACCTCATCCTCGGCCCCGTGCTCGCGGGCGATGTCCAGCGCCTCGTCCAGGGTGGTGCAGACCAGCGCCCCGCGCGACTTGCCGTCGGCCTCATAGCCCTCGTCGCGGGTCAGGACGATATTCAGCCGGCCGGGCAGGGGCCGCAGCGGCAGGCTCTCCCACGTATTGCGGCCCATGATGCAGGGCTTGCCCACGGTGATGGCCTTGAACCGCTGCAGGTCCGAACGCAGCTTCCACGGCAAATCCCCGTCGCGGCCGATCACCCCGTTGCGGGCGCGGGCGACAACGAGGGCGAGGGAGGGAATGGGCATGGGCGCTTCTATCCGGCGGGCAGGGCGACGACAATGTCGGACGGAGACGTCCCCGGCCTTACAAGGCGGCGAAGTAACTCGATAATCCGGGCGCGAAGCCTCGCCCGCTCGTTCGCCGAGAGCTGACCTTCCGGATCGGCCACCCCCAGAAAGGCTCCGTCGGCGGCCTGGCCATAGGCGAACATGGTCAGCAGCCTGTCTACCGATGACGCGTCATCCCAATCGACGTCGTCAGGCCCGAGACGGATGATGACCATGTTGGGTGTGCCGTCGTCCTCGGTCAGCTGGAAGAATTCGCGGAACCTGGCGCGGGTGATCCGGTTCTGGCCGGGAGCCCAGGCACCGATGACATAGCCCTTACCTTCGAACCAGCGCTCGCCCCCGGGCGGAAGGCTTTGGGCAAAATCGGTGCAGTCGACGGGTTGGGTCAGATCGCAGATGTTGCGCCTCTCAAGGTCGGGCGCGAGGACCGGCTCCCAGGCGGCCGTCAGGGCGGCGAAACTGGTTTCATCCAGGTTTCCGGGAACGAGGTTGGCGAGGCCCGTCCGCGCTGCGAGTTCGGCAAACGGGGCGCGGTGAGCACGCCAGACGCGGTAGACGGCCTGGCTGGTCGCGGTGGTGACGGCGAACTCCAGCTCAGCGATGTCGGTTTCGGCTCCGTCCCGCCCGACGCAGATGCGGGCGAGCGCGAACCAGCCGTCAGGCGCGACTCGCTCGTGCATCGCCGAGATACGGCAATCACCGGAGGCGTCCCGGGATTCGAAGTCCCGCAGCTTATCGACCGTGTCGAGCCTGCTCGCGGCTTGCGGCAGGGCGCTGTAGCCGAGAACGTCGATGTAGGCCGCGCCGGTCTGCCCCGGAGGTGTGAACTCGCCGAGTTCGAAGGTTCCACCCCGCCAGACGCTCGACACCCACCCCTCGGGCGGTGTGATGGTGATGATCTCCGTGCGCAGGGTTTGAGCGGCCGAGGGGGATGCGACGATCGCCAGTCCGAAAGCGACGACCAGTCTGGTCAGGCGATGCGTGACCCTCATGCGGTTTTTTCCAGCCAGTGCAGCCACTTCCGCTGCATCGCGGTTTCGAGATCGATGCCCGCACGATCGCAGTATAGCAGCAACATCCCCAGCACGTCCGCTGCCTCGTCGCCCAGCTTGTCCTTGTCCGGTGTGCCGCGCGCCCGGCCGGTCAGGCGCAGATGCTCGGCCGTCAGCTCACCCAGCTCCTCCTGCAGCTTCAGCAGGGCCCAGTCGCGGTCGCGGTCGATATTGTGCTCGGCGGCATAGATGTCGGAGATGCGCAGGACGGATGCGGTTAGATCAGAGAGGTTCATGGGACGGTCCTACAGGCTGGACGGCGGCCCTGTCTCCTCCTTGCCGCGTAGCGGTGGGGAGGGGGACCACGAAGTGGTGGAGGGGAGACGCTCAGGCGTGGACCCTAACCCCTCCGTCACGGCGCGAAGCTGCGCCGCGCCACCTCCCCATTCGCGACGCGAACAGGGAGGAGACCGGCCATCAAACCGCGACCGCGGCCTTGATGTGGGGCCAGGGCGCATAGTCGCTGAGTACGAAGTCGGCGGGCGTATAGGCGAACAGGTCGTCGTGCGGGGTGATGGTCATGACCGGCAGGGGCAGGGGCTGGCGCGTCAGCTGCAGCTCGGCCTGTTCGACGTGGTTCAGATACAGGTGGGCGTCGCCGAACGTGTGCACGAACTCGCCCGGCTCCAGACCACACACCTGCGCCACCATCAGGGTCAGCAGGGCGTAGGAGGCGATGTTGAACGGCACGCCCAGAAACACGTCGGCGCTGCGCTGATACAGCTGGCAGCTCAGCTTGCCGTCGGCGACGAAGAACTGGAACAGGCAGTGGCAGGGCGGCAGCGCCATGTCGTCGATATCGCCCGGGTTCCAAGCGCTGACGATGTGGCGGCGGCTGTTGGGATTGGTCTTCAGCCCTTCGACCAGTCGGGTGATCTGGTCGATGGTCTCGCCGTTCGGCGTGGCCCATGAGCGCCACTGCTTGCCGTAGACCGGGCCAAGGTCACCGCTGTCGTCGGCCCATTCGTTCCAGATCGAGCAGCCGTTCTCCTGCAGCCAGGCGATATTGGTGTCACCACGCAGGAACCACAGCAGTTCAACCAGAATGGACCGCAGGTGCAGCTTCTTGGTGGTCAGCAGCGGAAAGCCCCTGGCCAGGTCGAAGCGGATCTGGCGACCGAACACGCCCAGGGTCCCGGTGCCGGTCCGGTCATCGCGCCGCACGCCGTTGTCGAGGATGTCGCGCAGCAGGTTCAGATACTGGAACTCGGGGTGGTCCGCTGACGCGGCCGGAACGGCCCCGGTGCGGGTCTGAAGGTCAGCGATCTGGGCCAGGGCGTTCATGCCCCGAAGGATGCCGCTGATTCGTGCGCGTGATCAGCCGTCTGATTCGCTTGCCCACAGAAAGGTGACCGGTTTCCGGGATGGTTTGGGGCGATTCTGGCCTTCAGCCCCCGAAACCGCCGCTGTCGAGGAAGGTCTGTTCCTCCGACGTGGTCTCACGGCCCAGGGCGGCGTTGCGATGCGGGAAGCGGCCGAAGCGCACGATGATGTCGCGGTGGATGCGGCCCCATTTCTCGGAATCGGCATTTCCGGCGACCAGTTCCAGATAGCGGTCCTGATCCTCCAGCCGTTCGGAATGTTCGAACGGCAGCAGCAGGAAATTGCGCAGGGTCGGGTCGACCGCATCGTGATGGCCGCGCGTTACAGCCTCGCGCGCCAGGCTGAGGGCCAGCGGGTCGGTGGCGAAGGCATGGCCGGTGCCGCGAAACACATTGCGCGGGAACTGGTCCAGCAGGATCAGCAGGGCCAGGGCCCCGTCCGCCGTCTCCATCCAGGCGTCCAGCTCGCGTCGTGCGGCGGTGAAATGGGCGTCTTCAAAGCGACGGCGGAACTCGGCATCAAAGGCGTCGTCCTTGGCGAACCACTTGCCGGGGCCGGCATCTTTCCAGAAGGTGATGACCTCGTCGGGTGTGATCTTGGCACTCATGACCGAAGGATGATCGAATGTCGTCAGACTTTCCATCAGATATCGCCGGGCCGGCTCCGACGGACGCACCGCTGGAGGCCGAGATTCGGGTCGCTGGCCAGCGCGTCGAGGCCCGGACGGTCGCCTTCAGCCAGTTCAATTTCGGCCGACAGTCCGATCCCCCCCTGAAGACATACCCGTTCGTTCTGCTCGCCGAAGAGGCCCCGTTCCTGCTCCGCTTCCGGCCCCGCTTCGAGCAGGTCATGGCCGAACTGCGTGAGGACGACGCGGGCGTTGGCTTCGAGCCCCTTTACGAGGGCGCGACCGGCCATCCGTCGCTTGATGAGATGTTCGTCCTGCCGCACGACAAGCGAAAGCGGGTCCTGGCGGCCTTCTTCGCCTTCGATATCCTCGACATGTACGTCAACGTCGCCGGCGGCGACCTGCAGTGGGTCGGCATGAGCCTGGACGACATCACCATGACCGATGGCGAGCTTCGTATCGAGGGAACGGTGCGCCGCCCGGTTGGATGGGCACCGGAGTAGAACCGTGGGCCGGGTCTGCCCCGCTGCAACCGGGCGTTTGGCCGGTCCGATCCGGGGGGAAACCGGATATTTGGTCGGAGTGAGAGGATTCGAACCTCCGACCCCTGCCTCCCGAAGGCAGTGCTCTACCAGACTGAGCCACACTCCGACTTAAGGACGCGGCTTATAACGGTGGGGCCAGACCGCCGCAAGCGGGGATATTCGCTCCTGCAAAATTGTCTGAAAAGCGGGTGTTGCATCGCCCGCGACGTTCGCGTATCCCGACCGCCTCCTGACGCACTGTCGTCAGGGATGCCGGACCTGCTGGGGAATGGTGTAATGGTAACACAGCGGTTTTTGGTACCGTCGTTCAAGGTTCGAGTCCTTGTTCCCCAGCCATCCGTCCGCCGCTGCCGGCGGTGTCGCGGGACCGTCGTGAGCGGCGATTTCGCCCGACCCGGACAAATCTGACATTTTCACCTCCGGCCCTGACGGAAGTCCGATCCCCGCACGGTCAATACGCGTGAACCATTTCCGGTGACGCGCGTTCAAAGTGTCCGCTATCCGACACATGATCGTGCCGGGGCGCTGTACGAGTTGGGATCGGTTTGTCCGCAAAGCCTGACCTTCGGGTCATGATCGTCGAAGACCAGGCCTTGCTGGCCATGGAACTTGAGCTGGTCCTGGCCGACTCAGGCTGCGCGGTCGTGGGCTGCGCCATGGACCGCGCCGGTGCCCTGGCCCTTGCCGAGCGCGAGCGCCCGGACCTGGCGCTGGTCGACATCAATCTGCTGGACGGCATGACCGGGCCGCTGGTGGCGCAGGCCCTCGTCAAACAATTCGGCGCGGCGGTGGTCTTTCTGACGGCCAATCCCGAACAGATCCCCGAAGGCTTCTCCGGAGCGCTTGGCGTGATGTCCAAGCCGATCGACGAACGAACGGTCAACGACGTCGTCGGCTTTGCCCGCGAGTTCATCGTCAACCACACCGTCGGCGCGACTCCACGCCGGTTCCGGATCGCCCCGTGGATGACGCGGTTGGATCCCAACGTCAGGCTCCACTGAGCCGGGGACGGTCGATCAGACCACCGCCCAGCCCTTGTCGATGGCCCAGACCGCGAAGGCGTAGTCGTGGGCGACCTCTTTCAGATAGTCGAACCGCCCTGACGATCCGGCGTGGCCCGCCTCCATGTTGATCTTCAGCAGGATCGGCTTGCCCGAGGTCGTGGCGGGTCGCAGCTTGGCGACCCATTTCTCCGGTTCCCAATAGGTCACGCGCGGGTCCGACAGGCCGCCGGTGGCCAGCACGGCCGGATAGGCTTTGGCCTCGACGTTGTCGTAGGGGCTGTAGCTCATCATGTAATCGTAGGCCTCGGGGTCCTCGATGGGGTTGCCCCACTCGGGCCATTCCGGCGGGGTCAGCGGCAGGCTGGTGTCGCTCATCGTGTTGATCACGTCGACGAACGGCACCTGACCGATCACCCCGGCCCACAGGTCGGGCCGCATGTTGTTGACCGCCCCCATCAGCAGTCCCCCGGCCGAGCCACCCTGGGCGACGATATGACCGACCTTACCGTGGCCGCTGCCGATCAGATGTTCGGCCGCCGCAACGAAGTCGGTGAAGGTGTTCTTCTTGGTGAAACGGCGCGCGTCGAGGAACCAGCCCCAGCCCTTGTCCGAGCCCCCACGGATGTGGGCGATGGCATAGATCCAGCCCCGGTCGACCAGCGATAGCCGGTTGGTCGAGAAACTGGCCGACATCGGAATGCCATAGGAGCCATAGCCGTACAGCAGCAGCGGCGCCGATCCGTCGACCGGCGTCGACTTGCGCCGCACGATGGTCACCGGCACCAGCGCGCCGTCAGCGGCGGGGGCGTTCAGTCGCTCGACGACATAGTCGGCCGGGTCGTGGCCGGACGGCACCTCCTGAACCTTGCGCAGGGTCCGTTCGCGTGTCGCCAGATCGTAGTCATAGGTCGAGTTCGGCGTCGACGGTGAGCTGTAGCCGTAGCGCATGACCGTGGTGTCGAACTCCGACGCCCCGCGCAACGACAGCGCATAGGCGGGCTCGTCGACGGCGATCTGGTGTTCGGTGCCTGAGCGTTCGCGGATGACGATGGTGGTGTTGGCGTCGGCGCGCTCCTGGCGGCCGATGAAATCCTTCACCAGGGCGACGCCCTCGATGTAGCGGCCCGGCGCATGGGCGACCAGATCGGTCCAGTGGGCCTTGCCGGGCGTTGCGGTCGGGGCCTCGACGATCTTGAAGTCGATGCTGTCGTCGGCATTGGTGCGGATCACCCAGCGGTCGCCCCAGTGGTCGGCATCGTACAAGCGGGCGGTGTGGCGCGGTTCCAGAACGGCCGGCGTGGCGGTCGGGGTCGCGGCCGGAATGACCCGGGCCTCCGAGGTCTCCTGATTGGCGATCGAGATCAGCACGAAGGCGTCGTCGGAGGTGCGGCCGACGCTGATGAACATGCCCTCGTCGGCCTCTTCATAGACCAGGCTGGTCTCGCCGCCGCGCACCGGGCGGCGGAAGATCTTGTCCGGACGGCCGTTGTCGTTGCGATTGGTCCAGAAAATCCACTGGCTGTCCGGCGAGAAGGTGAAGTCGCCGGTGGCCGAACCGATCGGATCGGGCAGCAGGTCGCCGGTCGCCAGATCCTTGATATAGATCTGGTGTACCTCCGAGCCCTGGGCGTCCTCGGCATAGGCGAACAGGGCGTGGTCGGGGCTGTGGTCGGCAGCTGAGACCTGCGAATAGGCCTTGCCTTGGGCCAGGGCGTTGGAATCGAGCAGCGACTGGGCCGTACCGGAACCGTCGCGGGGTGTGCGCATGAACCGCGGGTGCTGATCCCCGGTCTTGAACTCGGTGTAGTACGCCCACGGACCATCCGGCGACGGCACCGAACTGTCATCCTCCTTGATACGCCCCTTCATCTCCTCGAACATCGTCGCCTGCAGCGGCACGGTCGAGGCCATCATCGCCTCGCGATAGGCGTTCTCGGCGGTCAGGTGCTCCTTGACCTCGGCCTTGATCAGGGTGGGATCGCGCAGCACCGCTTGCCAGTTGTCGTCCTTCATCCACTGATAGTCATCGGTCCGGACCCGGCCCAGCTGTTCGATGGTCACGGGAATCTTCTTCGCGACGGGGGCTTGGGGACGGGTCATCGAGGCTCCGGAAGGCTGGCGGGCGAGGGCAGGGCCGGCGACGGCGGTCGCGGCGGCGGTGGCGATCAGTTCACGGCGGTTCATCGAGCCTGGCTCCTGTCGGTGTGGCCGGACCTTGTGCGCGCGCGGTGTGCGCCGTCAAATGAAGTTCCGCCCCTGTGCCCCGGAGTTTCCATGATCGCGATCCAGATCCCGCCCGTGCCCGTGCCGGTTTCAGCGCCGTCGTGGGACCTGACCCGGGGGCTGATCGACGCCACGGTGCAACTGGACCAGCCGGACGGAAACGGTCGGCGCACGGTCGGGACCGGCTTTCTGGTCGAGGCTCCGCGGCCGGACGGTACGCCGCGCACCGTGCTGGTCACCGCCGCCCATGTGCTGGAGCGGATGCCGACGACCGAGGCACGGATCGGCTGGCGCATCGCCCTGCCGGACGGGGCGTGGCGGTTCACGCCGGAACCGCTGCGTATCCGCGAGGTCGACCGGACGCCGGTCTGGACCCGCCATCCGGACCACGACATCGCGGTGATGGCGATCGTCGCCCCGGAAACCTTCGCCCGGGCGGCCATCCCGCTGGGCTGGCTGGCCGAGGCCACCGAGTTTGACCGGTGGCAGGTCGGGCCGGGCGACGAACTGCTGTCGCTGGGGTTTCCGCGTGGCCTGTCGGCCAACCGGGCCGGGTTCCCGATCCTGAGGGTCGGACGGATCGCCTCGTGGCCGCTGACCCCGATCAGTGCCTTCCCGACCTTCCTGCTCGACTTCCCGGTCCATGCCGGGGACTCGGGCGGGCCGGTATTCTGGACGCCGAGCGCGCGGCGGCTGCCGGGCACGCCGATGCCGGACCATCCGTTCATCGCCGGGGTGCTGGTTCAGGCGGTTGAGGTCGACGGCGAAGGGCTGGGCATCGGTGTGGTCGCCCACGCTCAATATGTGCGCGAGGCCATCGCCCTGATGGACGCCGCGCCGGAGCCGTGACGGCGGGGTTCAGCCGGCCAGAACCTCGGCCGTCATCCGTTCCAGCAGGGCCCCGCCCTGACCGACGGCGGCGAGGCGGCTCGACGCATGGCCCAGCACATTGGCGGCATAGACCTCGTACAGCGTAATCTTGCCGTTGAGCCAGACCGCGTCGCCGTCACCGGCGTCGAGCCGGGCCTTAGCGGCCAGCGCCCCCTTGGCCAGTAGCCAGCCGCCGACAACATCGCCCAGCAGCTTCAGATAGGCATCGGCGGCGGCCAGTACGTCGGCCTCGCCGTCCTCGGCGGCCTTGCGGTCGAGAATCCAGTAGGTCGCGTCCTGAACGGCCTCAACGGCATTGGCGAACCGTTCCAGCGGCTTGCCGTCATAGAGGCGCGGCAGCTCCAGCAGGGTCAGCTTCATCTCCTGGATCAGGGCCCGGGCCGAATCCCCGCCGTCCTGGGCCAGTTTGCGACCGACCAGGTCCATGGCCTGAATGCCGTTTGTGCCTTCGTAGATCGGGGCGATACGGGCGTCGCGATAGTACTGGGCCGCACCGGTTTCTTCGATGAAGCCCATGCCGCCGTGAATCTGCACACCCAGCGAGGCCACCTCGCAGCCGACATCGGTCGACCAGGCCTTGGCGATCGGCGTGAACAGGTCCTCACGACCCTTCCAGGCCTGACGGTCTTCCGCGCTCGCGGCGTGCTTCGCCAGATCGGCGGCGACGCCGGTCGACAGGCAGATGGCGCGGGCGGCGGCGATCTTGGCCTTCATCACCGAAAGGGTGCGTCGCACGTCGGGGTGGTCGAGGATCGGCGCGTTCTTCTCGCCCGTCCAGATCGACCGACCCTGCCGCCGCTCGGCTGCATAGGCGAGGGCGTGCTGATAGGCGCGTTCGGCGATGCCGACCCCTTCCATGCCGACGGCGAGACGGGCCGCGTTCATCATGACGAACATATGCGACAGGCCCTGATTGGGCTGCCCCACCAGTTCGGCGGTCGCGCCCTCATAGCTCATCACACAGGTCGGTGAGGCGTGGATGCCCAGCTTGTGCTCGAGGCCGACGGGCCTGAACGCGTTGCGCGCGCCCAGCGAGCCATCGGCATTGACCGCATATTTCGAGGCGAGGAACAGGCTGATGCCCTTGGGGCCCGCGGGGGCGTCGGGCAGACGGGCCAGCACCATGTGGACGATGTTGTCGGTGGCGTCGTGGTCGCCCCAGGTGATGAAGATCTTCTGGCCGCTCAGGGCATAGGTGCCGTCGCCGTTCGGCACGGCTGTGGCGGTCAGGGCCCCGAGGTCGGACCCGGCCTGGGGCTCGGTCAGGACCATGGCCCCGGTCCATTCGCCGGACACCAGTTTGGTCAGATAGGTCGACTTCTGATGGTCCGTGCCGTGCGCCTCCAGCGCTTCGATCGTGGCCAGCGACAGCATCGGGCACAGGCCGAAGGCCATGTTGGCCGAATGCACGGTCTCATAGGCCGCCAGTTCCAGCGCCTTGGGCAGGTGCTGGCCACCGGCCCCGGTCGAGGCCGACAGGCTGGTCCAGCCCCCGGCGGCGAACTGGCGGTAGGCGTCGGCGAAGCCGGGGGCGGCGGTGACATTGCCGTCGGTGATGGTCGAGCCCTGCTGGTCGCCGGTGCGGTTCAGCGGGGCCAGCACGCCTTCGGAAAACTGCCCCGCCGCTTCCAGCACCGCGCCCATCAGTTCGCTGTCGTAATCGGGGAAGGCCCCGCTGGCGGCGACCTGTTCGATGCCGGCGATAGCCTCGAGGGTGAAGGCAAGATCACGGACGGGCGCACGGTAGGTCATCGGAGGGTCCTGACGAGGTCTTCAGTGTATCTGTGAGTGTCTGCCGGTGTAGACAGGGTGGTGCAAGGGTCCTTGGAAAACCCCGGCATGTCCGGCAATCTCGCATCCTGCCGCCACGGAATGGAAGACACATGGCTGAGCCCCGCCACCGTTATTCGACCGTGTCCCTGACCCTGCACTGGGGACTGGCCCTGCTGGTTGTGCTCCAGATCGTTCTGATCACGATCTATGAAGGCTACGATGCGTCCGACGATCCGATGGCCGGGACCTATATCGGTCTGCACAAGTCTGTCGGTCTGACCATTCTGGTGCTGACGCTCGCGCGTCTGTTGTGGCGGATATTCAATCCGGCCATTCCCCTGCCGGACGCGACGCCGCGCTGGCAGAAAATCATCGCCCGGAGCAGCCATGTGCTGTTCTATATCCTGCTGATCGGCCTGCCGCTGGGAGGCTGGGCCGCATCTTCGGCGGCCGGGCGCGCCATCGAATGGTTCGGCCTGTTCACCTGGCCAGGTCTGCCGGTTCCGCTGGACCGCGATCTGGCCAAAACCTTCATCACGGCGCACGGGACGGGGGTTAAGGTCCTGTACGTGTTGATCGGTCTTCACGTGCTGGGTGCGCTGAAGCATCATTTTGTGAACCGCGATAACGTCCTGCACCGGATGCTGCCGTTCATTCGCCGTCGACCGTGAGGCGGCGCGCCGTCCTGCTGGCGGGTCTGCTGGCCCTGATGACGACGGGTCTGGCCTCGCCGCCCGGATGGACCGTCGTGCGTCAGAGCTCGACCATCGATATGCAGGTCCGCGCCTTCGGCGGGGATCATTCCGGCCGGTTCGAAACCTGGGACGGCGACATCCGCTTCGACCCGGCGGCACCGGCCCGGACCCGGGCGACCGTGGTGGTACAGGCCGCCTCGCTGCAGATGCGCCCGGCCGTCGCCACCCGGCGAGCCACGGGCCCGGCCTTTCTCGACGCCGCCCGCTATCCGCAAATCCGGTTCGAACTGCGGTCGCTGGCCCCCCTCGCTGACGGCACCTTTACGGCGCTGGCCGACGTCTCGATCCGGGGGCGCACCCGGCCGGTGCGCTTTCCCGTAGTCCTGAACGTCGACGGCGACCTCGCCCGCATGGTCGGTGGCTTCAGCCTGGACCGGACCGATTTCGGCATCGGCACATCGGGTCCGCTGAACCGGTTTGTCGGTCGCCAGGTTCAGATCCGGGTGGCCTTGCAGATCCGCCGTGAGGCCTGACGTGACGGATCGGGAGGCCGCGGAGGCTCTGAAGGCCGGCAAGCTGGTGATCCTGCCGACCGAAACGGTCTATGGGCTGGCTGCCGACGCGGCCAACCCCGAGGCCGTGGCCGCCATTTTTGAGGCCAAGGGCAGGCCGCGTTTCAACCCGTTGATCGCCCATGTCGCCGACGCGGTGGCGGCCGAGCGGATCGGTGTGTTCGACGACCGGGCCCGGGCCATGGCTGCGGCCTTCTGGCCCGGACCCCTGACCCTGGTGGTCCCGGTGCGTGACCGCGACCGGGTCTGCGACCTGGCCCGTGCCGGGCTCGACAGCGTGGCGATCCGGGTGCCCGGTCACAGGCGGGCCCGTGCGGTAATCGCGGCCTTCGGCGGCCCGGTCGTGGCCCCCTCGGCCAACCGTTCGGGACGACCCAGCCCGACCACCTTCGCTGATGCGGTCGAGGAAACCGGCTTTGCCGCCGCCGCCGCCATCGACGGCGGCGACTGCGCCGTCGGGGTCGAGAGCACCGTGGTCTCGGTGCTGGACGGGCGGGTGACCCTGTTGCGACCGGGGGCCGTGACCCGGGCCGAGATCGAGGCCCTGGTCGGGCCGCTCGATACGGACGGGCAGGGGCATCGCTCGCCCGGACGGCTGGCCCTGCACTATGCCCCGGACGCCCCGGTGCGGATCGATGCCGACTCGGCGGGGGAGGGTGAAATCCTGCTCGGCTTCGGCCCCGGCGTCGGTGACCTGCGCTGGAGCCTCAGCCCCGCCGGCGACCTGCGCGAGGCGGCGGCCAATCTGTTCCGGCGACTGCGTGAGGCGGATCGGGAGCATCCCGTCGGGATCGCCGTGGCCCCGGTCCCCGATCAGGGGCTGGGCGAGGCAATCAATGACCGGCTCAAGCGGGCGGCAGGATTCGTGGGGTAGAGTTCGCTGCCTGGGTGAGTTCTCGACACTTGCAAAATATACCCATATTGGTATATGAACTTCGTATGGCCCTTACGCCACCGCCTCGGGACAGACCGGTCCATTGGGTCGGCTCTTGCAAGTCTGATCTTCTGGCCTTGCCGCCAGAGGTGGTGAGCGACATCGGTTACGCGCTGGGCCTCGCTTCGCTCGGCGGAAAACACCCCGACGCCAAGCCCTGGAAAGGCGAGGGGCCGGGCGTGTTCGAGATCGTGGAACGCTTCGAGGGCGACGCCTACCGAGGCGTCTACACCGTGCGTTTCGAAGGCGTGGTTTATGTCCTCCACGTCTTTCAGAAGAAGTCGCCATCGGGCGTACGCACGGCGCGGACGGATGTGGGTCTGGTGCATGACGCCTCAAACGCGCCCGCGAGCACTATGAGAGCAACTACGGGACGCCCAAGGGCAAGGCAGGCAAGCATGGCAAATGACATCACTGAGGGCGGCGGCAACGTCTTCGCCGACCTGGGTCTTTCCGACCCCGCCGACCGTCAGACCAAGACGCGGCTAGCGATGGCCGTCAACGCCCTGATCAAGGAACGTCGGCTCAAACAGACCGATGCGGCCGTGGTGCTGGGCGTCCCTCAGTCCAAGGTGTCGGCGCTCGCCAACTACCGGCTGGACCTGTTCTCCGTCGAGAAGCTGATGAGCTTCCTCAACGCCCTTGAGCATGACGTGGAGATTGTTATCCGTCCCAGCCGCGAAGCCGTTGGGCACACCTCGGTCCACGCGCTGACGTGAGGTCTGGCTTGGGCGAAGTTGCCACCGCCTTCTGCGGCTGAAGGTGGCGGATCGCGAGAAGCCGGCGCGGATCGCGGTGTCGCCCATACCGGCGACCGGGCCGGCGAGGCGATCAACGACCGGCCGAGGCGGGCGGCGAGGTTGTTCGCTACCACTGCTCGCGCCGCTTATCCGCGTCTCGGAACGTATAGAGGCCCATGGGCATACTTAAACCGCCGGGGCCGCGTTGTGCCTCCCGTCTTCCCTCCTCGGCATGGACCCCAAGCGACAAATAGATGAGGGCAGCGCGCGATAGCTTAAGTTGGCGCAGCGCGCGGGCGGTGAGATTAGTAAAGTCTATGTCGTAAAGACCCGCCGTCGGCTTGCGCTTGGAAAGGGCCATGTCCTCCAAGATGTCGTCGTGCACTGAAACGAACTTGTGCTCGAGGTGATTGCGCAGCTCGTAAAGTTCCCGGGCATCCGTCGTGGTGACGGATTTGAAGGCGTCGTCGAAGATGTCCTTCGACAGCCAAAAGAGTCCACAAAGTGGCCAGTTGCCAGCGTCAACAAAGAAAGGATGAAGTTCTTTGTCCTTCTTGTTGGGCGACGCGAACCACACGTTTCGAAAGGATACCTGACGCTCAGGGTGGCCCAAAGAAAGGTAAGCATTGAGGAAGTAGCCGACTTTGTCGAGGATGGCGTAGGCGGTTCGAAAAGCTAGCTTGGCCCGCTCGACAGCGAACCCGAAAGCCGGAAAATCGAGGGTGTCGTGCAACAGCACGCCTCTGTCAGAGAAGTGAACGTGTCGGGAGGTAAGGGCCTCGTAGAGCGCGTACCGGGCAGTCACATATTCCTGTTTCAGAAGATTGTATTGCCGGATGGCCAACGGCGGACCGAAGTTTTGGCGGTCAAGGCCAACCTCCACGAGAGTCGGGAGAGTTAGGGCATCGTGAGCCGCCACCGGGTCCGCGCAGATGTCATTGAGCGGACTAAGGAATAGGCGCTCGGCGAGACACCACTGCCGATAGGCACGCTCGTCTTTTGACCGACCGAGGGAAAATCGACGACCCGTCATCGTGCGTTCGACGGCCTCGACATCGATCTGGCGGTCGATCGAGGCTCCGTACTCAGCGAAAGTCTTGAGGGCTGGTTCTAGTCCCTCGCTCTCAATCAGGGCATCGTCAGCCACGGCGAAGCCAAAGGACCGGCGAGCGGCTGTGGCGATCAGAGCGGCATGACCGGAATCGTAAAGCCGCCCGGAATACCAAGCGAGCCCGATCCCCCGGTTGCCGTTCGCCATAGCCATCTTTGGCACCAAGGCGAGTGCCTGATCCCATGCCTCGATGGCCTCGACGAAACGTCCGATGTGATTGAGAAGGTTGCCGTGATTGGTGTGGATTTGGGCTTGTTGAACGGTGTGCAACTGAATGAAGCCCGCGTGGGTAACGGCGCTTCGTATGGCCAGTAGTTCGTTGTCGATCGCTTCGGAGACCCAGGGCCAACCTTGGGGCTGGATGTGGCGGCGCCCGCTCCAAGCGTTAGCCCGAAAATACTGAAGCCGAGCGCCGTTGGGTGGCGATAGCGGGCGAGTCACAAGTTGATCTATGAGTGCCAGTGCCTGTGAAAGAGCTTCGTCGTCTCCCTCATCAGACGCGAGATCGACTATCGACGCGACGAGGTTCATAGACTCGCCTTCGTCGAGGATCGGCAGATCTAGTTCCAAAAGATCGTCGAGAACGGGAGAGCGCATACTTGGCCTCTTACCGGAACAGCGAGTGTGTCATCCAGTAACCCTTGTCCCGAACCGAAGCCTCGCCCGCTACTGCGCCGTCCAGCCGCCGTCGATCGAGAAGCTGGCCCCGTTGGCCGAGGCCCCCAGATCGCTGACCAGATACAGGAAGATGCCGGCCAGTTCGTCCGTGGTGACGAACCGTTTGGTCGGCTGCGAGCCGAGGATTACATCCTTCAGGATCGCCTCTTTCGACATGCCGCGCGTGCGGGCCTGATCGGCGATCTGCTTTTCGACGATCGGCGTCTCGACGAAGCCGGGGCAGATGGCGTTGCAGGTGATGTTGTCCTGGGCCAGTTCCAGCGCCACCGTCTTGGTGAAGCCCAGCACGCCGTGTTTGGCGGCGACATAGGCTGACTTGAACGGGCTGGCGACCAGGCCGTGGGCGCTGGCGATGTTGACGATCCGGCCGCGGCCCTGGGCCTTCATGATCGGGATCGCCGCCCGCGTCGCATAGAAGGTCGACGACAGGTTGATGGCGATGATCTGTTCCCATTTGTCGGACGGGAAATTCTCGACCGCCTCGACGTGCTGCACCCCGGCGTTGTTGACGAGAATGTCGAGCCGGCCGAGTTCGCGACGGGCGAAGGCGACCATGTCGGCCACCTCGTCGCCCCGGCGCATGTCGGCCGCGTGGTAGCGGACCCGCACGCCGCAATCGGCTTCGATCCCGGCCCGGGTCGCCTCGATCTCGGCCGGGTCGCCCAGGCCGTTCAACACCACCTCGCCGCCGCACGCGGCGACCGACCGGGCCAGCGCCAGACCGATGCCCGAGGTCGAACCCGAAATCACCGCGACCTGACCCTTGAGGTCACCGATATCGCGAAAAGGTGCCTGTCCGGCGTCGGAGCCGTCGCCGCGTTTGGGCCAGTGAAACATGGAGGTGTCGTCCGTCTTGTCTTGAGAAGTCAGCCTAGCCTTTCGCGGTCGCGAAGGCGACAGGTCCGGATCAGTTATTTCCTGATCGGGTGAATATCCAGTCAGTGGCTGTGGAGGCAAGCTTGTCGAAGCGATATCCGTCGCGGTTAAAGGCCTTCAGACCCTCGCTGCGGTCGATACGCTCGTCGATGGCGAAGCGGGCCATCCCGCCCCGCGCCTTCTTGGCGAAGAAGGAGATGATGCGGCTTTCGCCGTCCTTTTCCTCGCGGAAATGCGGGGTGACCACCGGCAGTTTCAGGGCCCGGGCGTCGACGGCTCCGAAATATTCCTGGCTGGCCAGATTGATCAGGACGGGATCGGTGTGACCCTCGGCGTCGGCATTGAGCTGCTGCGAGATACGGTCACCCCAGAAGTCATACAGGCTGCCGCCGCGCCGGGTCTTGAGCCGGGTGCCCATTTCCAGCCGATAGGGCTGGATCCGGTCCAGCGGACGCAGCAGGCCGTACAGACCCGACAGAATGCGCACCCGGTCCTGGGCCCAGGCCAGGCCGGCGGCATCAAGATCGCGCGCCGCGAGACCCTCATAGGTGTCCCCGGCGAAGGCCAGGGCGGCCTGCACGCCCAGATCGTCGGCTGGCTCGGGATCGAAGGCCTGGAAACGCTCGCGGTTCAGGTCGGCCAACTTGTCCGAGATCGACATCAGCCGGCGCAGGTCGGCCCGGGTCAGTCGACGGGTGGCCTTCGACAGGGTGGCCGTCTCCCCGGCGAATCGCGGGGTAGTTGCGGGCAGCGACGGCGCGACGTCGGTAAAATCCAGCCGCTTGGCCGGGGACAGGACGATCAGCAAGGCGAGGCTCCGGGCGGCGAGGGCCGTCACATAGGCGGATTTGACGACGAATTGAACCGGGGGTGCGACGTCATTGCGCCGGAACACCTGGGGATGGCGAGGGTTGATCCTGTATCCCCACAGCAAGGAGCGCGTTCCATGACCAAGGGCAAAGAGACCCCAACCGAGACCCAGAAGGACCTGGCCGAGAAGGCGATGGCCCTGAAGGCCGCTGCCCCCGACCCGTCCCATCCTGATCCCGGCCGGACGGCGGACGAGGGCATGACGGCGACCCCGCGCGGCGGCATCGCCCCCTCGGGCGCGTTCGGCGCGGAGGGGCAACGCCCCGTGCTGGAACGGTCCCGCAAGGTCCGCTGACGGCCTTTCGGAACGACAGACGAATCCCTCTCAATAACGACGGAAACACCATGCAAATTCAGATCAACACGGCGAACAATATCGATGGGCGCGAGGCCCTGGTTTCGGCAGTGGAAGCGGATGTCCGCGCCGGCCTGTCGCGCTTTGGCGACCGGTTGACCCGGCTCGAGGTTCATATCGGCGATGAGGCCAACGGCCACAGTGGACCCGCCGACACCCGCTGCATGATGGAGGCCCGCCCACAGGGTCAGGGCCCGCTCACCGTCACCGATCACGCGGCCACCCCCGACAAGGCCGTGAGCGGTGCGCTGCGCAAGATGACCACGGCGCTGGACCGCGAGTTCGGCAAACAGGACACCCGCCGGGGCCACTGACGCCCTTTGCCGGCTCCGCGGCCTGTTTGATGGCGAATTGAACCTCGGGAGCGATTGTTGTTAACTGGCTCCCGGTCCCACTGGCCCGGGAGTCGTGACGATGACGCAGAGACGACTGGCGCGCGGGGACTTCCTCGGCGCGCTGAGGAAGTCCGTCTCAGGTGGCGGGTTTTGTGTCGAGCTGCGCATCGCCACCCTGCCGCCTGAGGCCGTCGTTGAGCATGCCCACGACGAGGCCCATTTTATCCTGCCCTTCGACGAGGGATATCGCAGTCTTGCGGGACAGGACGGGCGCGGTGGCCCGATCAGGGCAGGGGGGCTCATCTACAATCCACCCGGTACCACCCATCAGGACTGTTTCGACGAGGCGGGCGGACGCTTCCTGTCCGTTTCTATCCCTGTGACCTCTGAGATCGGTGGAGATCTGCCCGTCCTGCTGGATGACGTGGTTTCGACGGCGGCAGTGCGCCGACTGGTCGGGGGTTGTATCCGCTTCGCCCCGGGCGACGAACTGGCATTGGAAGACCACGCGCTGGCCATGGTCGCGGTCGCCGCCCGGCGCTCGTCGGCACGACGGGGGGCTCCGCCTGACTGGCTCGAAACCGCGCGAGTGATGATTGCCGACCTCGCCGGCAATCAAGGGCTGGAAGTGCGCGGCATCGCGGCGGCGGTCGGCGTCCACCCCGTGCATCTCGCGCGCGCCTTCCGACAGTGTTTCGGGATCAGCCCGGGCGATGCGATCCGCCGCCGCCGGGCCGACATCGCCATGGCGGCGCTGGCGCGGGGGCTTCGCCCGGTCGAGGCAGCGAATGCCGCCGGCTATGCAGACCAGAGTCATATGACCCGCGAGCATGGCCGCATCTATGGCGTCAGTCCGATGACCAGCGCGGCCGCCCTGGCCTGAGAATGTTTCACGGGTTCAAGACAGTGGGGTCCCAACGGCGCCATTGAACCGGTGAAACCGGAGTGTCTCATGCGTAATCTCGTCCTCGCCGCCTGCCTGTCCCTGCTCGCCGCCGCGCCCGCCTTGGCCCAACAGGCCAATGACTGGCCGATTGTCGCCCCTGCGGAGGGCACCGCGACCGCCGCCGCCTTCAACCGGATGGACACGGCGGTGCGGGCCGGTGAGTTCCAGACGATCACCAGCGTGCTGGTCTCCCGGGACGGTCAGGTCGTCCATGAGGCCTATTTCGATGACGCCGGGGCCGAGGGACGGCGCAACACCCGCTCGGCCACCAAGACGGTGACCGCCATGTTGATCGGGGCCGCCATCGCGGAGGGCTCGATCAGCGGTGTCGACGCCCCGGTCATGCCGTTCATCGCCAGCTACGGGCCGTTCGACAATCCTGACCCGCGCAAGGCGCAGATTACGGTTGAGGACCTGCTGTCGATGAGCTCGCTGCTCGAGTGCGACGACCAGAACCAGTTCTCGCGCGGCAATGAGGAGCGGATGTATCTGATCGAGGACTGGGTGAAATTCGCCTTCGACCTGCCGATCCGCGGTTTCCCTGCCTGGATCCCCCGGCCGGAGGATTCCCCCTATGGCCGGTCGTTCAGCTATTGCACGACCGGGGTGACCACCCTGGGGGCCGTGGTCCAGTCGGCGACGGACAAGCCCCTGCCGACCTTCGCCAGCGAAGTGCTGTTCACCCCTCTCGGCATTTCCGGCGAGGAATGGCAGTTCTCGCCGACTGGTCTGGCCCAGGGCGGCGGCGGCCTGGGTTTGCGCAGTCGTGACCTGCTCAAACTGGGACAGATGATGCTGGACGGCGGTCGCTGGAACGGGCGTCAGGTGCTGCCGCAGGCTTGGGTGACTGCGATGACCACGCCCCACGCCTCGGTCGGCGAGGATCGCGGAGACTATGGCTATCTGACCTGGCTGCCGGCCTACACGGTCAAGGGGCAGAGCTACCCGGCCTGGGCCATGGCCGGTTCGGGGGGAAACAAGGTGGTCATCGTACCCGCGCTGCAGGCGGTCGTGGTGGTGACGACCGAGAACTATAACGTCCGCAACCCGCACGGCATCGCCGACACCCTGATCAGCGAGCACGCGCTCGCTGCACTGGTTCCCTAGAACAGCACGGCCGGGTTCATGATCCGCTGCGGATCGATGGCGGCCCGGATGGCCTGCATGGTGGTGATCTCCAGCGGTGACTTGTAGCGCCGTGCCTCGTCGGTCTTCAGCCGGCCCAGGCCGTGTTCGGCGCTGATCGAGCCGTCATAGCGGGCGACGATGTCGTGGACGATCTGCGAGCCTTCCTCCCAGCGCGCGAGGAAGGCTTTCAGGTCGCCGCCGAGCGGGCACAGCACGTCGTAGTGCAGGTTGCCGTCGCCGACATGGCCGAAGGCGCTGACCCGGGCCCCGGGGTGGAAGCGTTCGACCGCAGCCGTGGCCTCTTCCAGAAATTCGGCGATGCGTGAGACGGGCACCGAGACGTCATGTTTCCAGCCGCCGCCCTCGGGCTTCTGGGCCGCCGACTGTTCTTCGCGGACCTTCCAGAAGGCGGCGCGCTGGGCGTCGTTCTGGGCAATGGCGGCGTCGCTGATCAGGCCGGTCTCGAAGGCGTGGGTCAGCAGCCGCTCCATCGCCGCATCGGCCGCGCCGGGCTCGCCGGAAACCAGCTCGATCAACACAGACCAGGGCGGCGTGCTGTCCAGCGGCTCACGCGTGTCGGGGATATTGGCCAGCACGAAATCCATGCCGATCCGCTTCATCAGTTCGAAGGCCTCGACCCCGCCGCCGGTCTCGGCCTTGGCGCGGGCCAGCAGGTCGATGGCGGCGGCCGGGTCGTCAAGGCCGACCACGGCGGTGGCGCGGGAACGCATGACGGGGAACAGTTTCAACGTGGCAGCAGTGATCACCCCCAGCGTACCCTCGGCCCCGATCAGCAGCTGTTTCAGATCATAGCCGGTATTGTCCTTGCGCAGCCGCTTCAGGCCGTTGAACACCTGCCCGTCGGGCATGACCGCCTCGATGCCCAGCACCAGATCGCGCATCACGCCATAGCGCAGCACGGCCGTGCCCCCGGCATTGGTCGAGATGACGCCGCCGATGGTGGCGCTGCCTTCGGCGGCGAGGCTGAGCGGGAACATCCGGTCAACGGCGGCGGCGGTCTGCTGCGCCTCCAGCAGGGTCACGCCCGCCTCGAGCGTCATCGCGTCGTCCAGCGGGGTGACGTCGCGCACCGTGCGCAGCCTGCGCGTCGACAACAGCACCTCGCCGAACGGGATCTGGCCGCCGACCAGTCCGGTATCGCCGCCCTGGGGCACCACAGCGACGCCGTGTTCGGCACAGACGGCCACGGCCCGGGCCACCTCGGCGGTCGAGCGCGGCGTCAGCATCAGCGGTGTGTGACCGCTCCAGCGATTGCGCCACTCGGTCAGCCACGGGGCGATCTCGGCCGGATCGTCGGTCCAGCCGCCGTCACCGACAGCGGACTTCAGGGCGGCGAGGGCGGTGGGCGAGGGGGAGGGGGAGGCCATGCTCCTGTTGTGCCAAGGCCGCTCGGCTTGCGCCAGAGTGGATCGCCGGTCGGGAAGGGATCGGGGCGACAGGTCCGGGGCGGACCGGCTAGAGGGGAGGGATGACGTTGCCCCTGCCAGCCCCCGTGCCCGCCGTCGGCGTCGTCTGCCTGCGCGGCGACCATGTGCTGCTGATCCGGCGCGGCAAGCCGCCGATGCTGGGTAGCTGGAGCCTGCCCGGCGGGCGGATCGAACCGGGCGAACGGGCCGTGGACGCGGCCCTGCGCGAACTGGCCGAGGAGACCGGGGTGGTGGCCGATCTCACCGGCCTGATCGACGTGGTCGACGGCATCTTTCCGGACTCGGGCCGCCACTTCTTGCTGATCGACTATGCGGCACGCTGGCTCTCCGGCGAGCCTGTGGCCGGCGACGACGCGCTGGAGGCGCGATTCGTGCCCCTGTCCGAGGTCGACGGCCTGGTCAGCTGGTCCGAAACCCGCCGCGTCATCGCCGAGGCTGTCCGAATGATCGCCGTCCCAAGTTTGGGACGCTGAATCCGTCCAACCTGGGGCAGGATGAGTCTATTCGGCATCGGGCCGGAAGGAAAACATAATGCACTTCAAGACAATGCTGGCCGCTCTTGCCGTATCCGCGATGCTGGCTCCGGCGGCCATGGCCCAGACGGAATCGGTCGACTTCACGCTGAGCAATAAAACGCGCCACACGATGATGACGCTGTATCTGTCGGTTCCGTCGACCAACAACTGGGAAGAGGACATCCTCGGCGAGGACGTGCTGGAAGCCGGCGAAAGCATGACCGTTTCGATCGACGACGGCCTCGAGGCCTGCGTTTACGATATTCGCGCCGATTTCGATGACGGCGACTCGGTTCAGGTCCGGCGGGTCAATTTCTGTGAGTTGGACGGCGAAGAGCTGGTCATCCGCTAGACCGTTCCTGTTTCAGGTCGAATCGATCTGGATTCAGAAAATGCTCCGGTTTCGACCTGGAGCGACAATGAACAAGGGGCGGTTCCGGCGGGGCCGCCCCGATTCATTACGGCGATGTCATGTTGAGCGATTCCGGTTTCGGTGGCGTGGGAACCGCCCGGGGGATACCCTTGGTCGCAACTGGAGGACGACATGAGTTATTTTGCTATCGCCTTGGTGGTTCTGGCCTTTGTGCTGCTGTTCAGCGTGGTCAAGATCGTGCCGCAAGGCCGTGAATTCACAATCGAACGTTTCGGTCGCTATACCCGCACCCTGAAGCCCGGCATCACCTTCCTGGCCCCGTTCATCGAGCGCACGGGCCGGCGCATGAACATGATGGAGCAGGTCCTGGACGTGCCCCAGCAGGAGGTCATCACCAAGGACAACGCCATGGTGAAGGTCGACGCCATCGTCTTCATCCAGGTGATGGATGCGGCTGCCGCCGCCTATCGGGTCGAGAACCTGCCCTATGCCATCACCCAGCTGTGCTCGACCAATCTGCGGACCGTGGTCGGTTCGATGGATCTGGATGAGGTGCTGTTTCAACGCGACAACATCAACTCGCGCCTGCTGACGGTGATCGACGCCGCCACCGAGCCGTGGGGCGTCAAGGTCAACCGCATCGAGATCAAGGACCTGACCCCGCCGGTCGACATCACCAACGCCATGGCGCGTCAGATGAAGGCCGAGCGTGAGCGTCGCGCCGTCATCACCGAGGCCGAGGGCGAGAAACAGGCCGCCATCGCCCGCGCCGAGGGGGCCAAGCAATCGGCCATCCTGCAGGCCGAGGGTCGTAAGGAAGCCGCCTCGCGCGACGCCGAGGCGCGTGAGCGTCTGGCCCAGGCCGAGGCCAAGGCGACGGAGATGGTGTCCAACGCCATCGCCGCCGGTGACGTCAACGCCATCAACTACTTCGTCGCCCAGAAATACGTCGAGGCCTTCGGCGAACTGGCCCGCAACACCACGGCCAAGACCGTCATCGTGCCCGCCGAAATGGGCGCGCTGGTCGGCTCCATCGCCGGCATCGGCGAACTGGTCGGCCTGGCCCGTGGCCAGCAGGCGTCGCAGCAGGGACGTCGCGAGACGGCTCCCGCTCCGGCTCCGGCCACGACCCGTTCGGCTCCGCCCGTCCAGACCCGCGCTCCGCGCCGCCCCGGCGGTTCGGTGCCGACGACGGAGTAGGTCATGACTCCGATCATCGATCTCTACATCGCCCAGCCGTTCTGGATCTGGCTGGGCGTCGGCGTCCTGCTGCTGGCCGTCGAGGCGGCCTTCTCGACCGAGTGGCTGCTGTGGCCGGCGGTCTCGGCCGGGGTCGTGGCCGTGCTAACGGCGCTGGGCCTGCGCTGGGGGTTCGGCATCGAACTGGGCATCTTCGCCGCCCTGACCGTGGTCTCGACCCTGCTGTCGCGCCGGTTGATCCAGCGCGTCAATCCGAGCGATTCGCCGGACATCAACGATCGTGATCTGCGGCTGGTCGGGCTCAAGGCCCAGGTGGTCGAGGCGTTTATCGACGGCCGCGGCCGGGTCTTCATCTCCGGGTCCGAATGGCCGGCGATGATCGACGGAGCCCAGCCCCTGGCCGGCGAGACTGTGATCGTCGATTCGGTGGCCGGTCCGATGCTGAAGGTGCGGGCGCTCTAGAAGGCGGTTCGCGACGGCGGACCTTCCGGACATCGGTTTCTAAGGGGCCGGGAACATGGGTTCGCAGTTTTTGTCATCGGGCTATTGAGTGATCACTCAAACTACCCATATGCAGTCGGCAACACGCGAAACAGGCCCGACCGGGCCGCGCCAAGGAGCCACTGATGACCGACTTCACCCTGTACGACGAAACCAACGCCCCCGACGGCAGCAAGGCCAGTCTCGCCGAGTCGAAAGCCGCATTCGGCATGATCCCCGGCCTGCACGCGGTCATGGCCGAGTCTCCGGGTCTGCTGGAGGCCTACAAGCGGGTCCATGAGTTGTTCATGGCCTCCAGCTTCGACAACGATGAGCTGACCGTGGTCTGGCAGACGGTGAACGTCGAGAACGGCTGCCACTACTGCGTTCCCGCCCATACCGGCATCGCCAAAAGCATGGGCGTGGACGACGCGATCACCAACGCCCTGCGCGATCAGACTCCCCTGCCGAATGCCCGTCTCGAGGCGCTGCGTGACTTCACCCTGAAGCTGATACGCGACCGCGGTAATGTGGATGACGCCTCGGTGCAGGCGTTCCTGGATGCCGGCTTTACCCGGCAGAGCGTTTTCGACGTCATTCTGGGCTATTCCCAGAAGGTGATGTCGAACTACACCAACCATCTGGCCCGGACCCCGGTCGACAAGCCGTTCGAGAAATTTGCCTGGCAGAAAGCAGCGTGATGCAACGGCGGCCCGGCCTGCGCGCCGGGTCGCCGATGGCCCCTGGTCCGGCCACACTGGAGATACCGAGAGCGATATGACGCGCGCCGCCCCCTATGACCGTGACGCCGCCCTCGACGCGGCCATGGCCCTGTTCTGGACCAAGGGCTTCCACGCGACCTCGCTCAAGGATCTGGAAGCGGCGCTGAACATGAAGCCCGGCAGCATCTATGCGGCGTTTTCCAGCAAGGAGACCCTGTATCTGCTGGCGCTGGACCGCTATTTCGATACCGCCCTGGCCGGGTTTCAGGCCCAGATCGCCCGGGCGACATCTCCCCTCGAAGGCCTGGCGGATCACATCCGCTCCTATGCGACCCTGGCCCCGGATGACGCCGCCCGGCAGGCCTGCATGTTGACGAAGACTTTGGTCGACACCCGCAATACCGACCCGATTATCGCGGATCGGACCCGCGCCCATCTGGCTACCATGTGTCGGCAATTCGCCCGGCTGTTCGAACAGGCCCGGGCCGAGGGGGCCTTGCCGGCCGATGCGGATGTCGACCGGTTGGCCCGCCGCTACCAGGCCAATGTCACCGCCCTGCGCCTTGAACTCCATCTGGGGACGGGACAGGCCGACATCGCCGCCCTGGCTGAGGACATGGCGCGCGAAACCCTGCAGGCGGGCAGGGCGCTCTAGGCGCGCTTCGCCGCCAGCACCTCGTCGACGCCCCGGTTGGCCAGGGCGTCGGCGCGGTCGTTCAGTTCGTGGCCCGAGTGGCCCTTGACCCAGCGCCAGTGGACATTGTGCCGCTCGCGGGCGGTGTCGAGCCGCTTCCACAGGTCCTCGTTCTTGACCGGCTTCTTGTCGGCCGTCTTCCAGCCGCGCGCCTTCCAGCCGTGGATCCACTGGTCGATGCCCTGCATCACATATTTGCTGTCGGTGTGCAGCTCGACCTTGCAGGGGCGCGACAGGGCCTCCAGCGCCATGATGGCGGCGGTCAGCTCCATGCGGTTGTTGGTGGTCAGGACCTCGCCGCCCCACAGGGTCTTCTCGTGGCCCTGGCCCGTCTGCAGGATCGCGCCCCAGCCGCCGGGCCCGGGATTGCCCTTGCAGGCACCGTCGGTGTGGATGATCACGTGAGACAAGCGGAAACTCGCATTTCGTTATAACGAATGTTATATAGGGTGCTGAAAACGAGGCCAGCCATGATTGCGCTCAAGATCACCCAGGTCGGAAACTCCGTCGGCGTCGTCCTGCCCAAGGAGGCCCTGACGGAACTCGGCGCGACCAAGGGCGACACCCTGTACCTGACGCGCTCTCCGGACGGGTCCATGCGGGTCTCAGCCTATGATGACAAGGTCCGGCAGCAGATCGCCCTGGGTGAAAGCCTGATGGACGCGCATCGCGACGTGTTCCGCGCCCTGGCCAAATGAGCCCCTATGAGCCGGTCTGGCTCGAAAAGGCCGCCCTGATCGCCCTGCACGACCGAACGCTGGCGCTGCATGGTGGCCCGGTCGGGTTGCGCGACGAAGGCCTGCTCGACTCGGCCCTGAAGCGGCCCATCCACCGCCGCGTCTATGACAATGAAGCCAGCCTCGCGGTGCTGGCGGCGACCTATGCCGTCGGTGTCGCCTCGAATCACCCGTTCGTGGATGGCAACAAGCGCGCGGCCTATCAGGCGATGATCCTGTTTCTGGCCTTGAACGGCGCGCCGCTTGAGCCGGATGCGGTGGATGCGATCCGGACCATGCAGGCCGTCGCGGCTGGTGAGATCGATATCGAGAGCCTCGCGGACTGGATTCGCGCCAACAGCGCGGCGACCTGACGCGTCATTCATTTGGCGTTGCGCCATCAGGTGGCCTATATGGCGAGACAGATTTGACGCGGACCGGGTCGGTCCGTCTGAGGAGAGCGTTACGTGGGCAGTTTGAGCATTTGGCACTGGGCCATCGTGATTATCGTCGTGGCCCTGCTGTTCGGCGGGCGCGGCAAATTGTCGGGCCTGATGGGCGACGCGGCCAAGGGCGTTAAGGCGTTCAAGGACGGCCTTAAGGATGACGACGCCAAGGATGGCCCGTCGGGTGGCACCAGTTCGCTGCCGCGGACCGATGCTGAAAAAGAAGACCTGAAAAGCTAGCCCCCTGACGGTCGGAGTCTGACGCATGGGTGGTCTCGGCCCCGGTCTCGGTGGCATGGAAATTCTGGTGATTGGCTTGGTAGCCCTGCTTGTGGTGGGGCCCAAGGACCTGCCTGCGCTGATGCGCAAGCTGGGCAAGCTGATGGGCAAGGCCCGCGGCATGGCCAATGAATTCCGTGCCAGCTTCGATGAAATGGCGCGCCAGTCCGAGTTGGACGAACTGCGCAAGGAGGTCGATGCCCTGCGCACGAACCACGGCATCCACGCCCTCGGTGCCGACGCCGACGCCGCCTTCCGCGAGATCGGCAAGGATCTCGACTCCGGCCTGGCCGCGAGCCCGGTACCGACCATGACGCCGGCTCCCGACGAATGGCCCGATGCCGGACCGGCGATGACGCCGCTGGAGGCCCCGGCGAGTTCAGAGCCGAAGCCTAAGCCTAAGCCTAAGCCTAAGCCTAAGCCTAAGCCTAAGCCTAAGCCTAAGCCTAAGCCGAAGCCGGTACCGGCGGTCAAGGCCAAGCCTAAGCCTACTCCCCGGACGAAGGCGAAATCCGCCGCTGCATCGATCAAGAAGGCGGGCGGCAAGTCGCAGACCATCCGGGCGAAGAAGGTGGACCTGTGAGCGCCCCCGAGCTGGACGAGTCCGAAATCGAGGCCTCGCGCGCCCCGCTGATGGATCATCTGATCGAGCTGCGCGGGCGGCTGCTGATCTGCGTCATCGCCTTCATCCTCGGCTTCATTCTGTGTTTTGCCTTTGCCGAGCCGCTCTACATCTTCCTGGTCAAGCCGTTCGCTGTGGCCGCCGCCTTCCATCAGAATCTGGCCCCCGGCACCCATGTGTCGCCGTTGGACCTGATCCTTGGCACCGCCGGGCTCAAGGCCCTGCCGTTCGTCGACGGGCAGATGGTCGAGCTGATCTACACGGCTCCGCTGGAAATCCTTTTCACCAAGATGAAACTGGCCGGGTTCGGAGCCTTCATCGTCTCCTTCCCGATCCTGGCCTGGCAGATGTACCGGTTCGTGGCACCGGGCCTGTATCGCAACGAGAAGGGGGCCTTCCTGCCCTTCCTGTTCGCCGCACCGCTGTTGTTCCTGCTGGGTACGGCTTTGGTCTATTTCGTCATGTTGCCGTTCGTCATGTGGTTCTCGCTGAGCCAGCAGATCGCCGGCGGCGGCGTCTCTGCCCAGCTGCTTCCCAAGGTGTCGGACTATCTGAGTCTGGTTACCGCCCTGCTGCTGGCCTTCGGTCTGTGTTTCCAGCTGCCCGTGGTGATGACCCTTCTGGGACTGGCCGGGATCGTCAATTCGAAGATGATGGCCCAGGGACGGCGCTACGCCATCGTCGCCGTGGTGGTCGTCGCCGCCGTAGTCACCCCGCCGGATCCGGTCAGCCAGCTGATGCTGGCCGTTCCCCTGGTGCTGCTTTACGAGGTCAGCATCTGGTGTGTGCGCCTGATTGAGCTGCGCAAGAAGAAGACCGAACCGGCCTGAGCGTTAGGCCCGCCGTAACCACCCGTTGCTAGCCTCTCCCGCGAAACGGGAGTGCGCCTCATGGCCCTGACTGACCTTTGCAACGGTATTCTGGCGCGGGGCGTCGTCGGGACCGACGACGTGCTGGCCCTGCGGCGTGTCGTGTTCGACGAGATCACCGTCACGCCCGACGAGGTCGAGGCCCTGTTCCGCATCGACGAGGGCACGGAAAAGCGGGTCCCGGAGTGGCGCGCCTTCTTCCTGGAAGCCATGACCGACTGGCTGGTACGCCAGCAGGAACCGTCGGGCTACATCACCCCGCAACAGGCCGACTGGCTGATCGCCCGGATCGGGGCCGACCGGCGGGTGCGTAACGGCACCGAACTGGAACTGGTGGTGCGGGCGCTCGAACTGGCGGACGAAGCACCGGCGTCGCTGTCCGCCTTTGGTCTGTCGCTGGTCACCCGCGCCGTGGTCGAGAATGACGGCCGCATCTCGGCCGACGAGGTCCAGCGTTTGCGGCGGCTGGTGTTTGCCCTGTCCGGACCGGGGCGGATGGCGGTAACCCGCGAGGAGGCTGCCGCCCTGTTCGACCTCAACGACGCTACGCGGGGCCGCGACAACGACCCGGGCTGGACCGATTTCTTCATGCGCGCGGTCGCCAATGCGGTGACCGCGGCCGCGGGCTGGGCACCGCCGGACCGTGAGGAATCGCTGCGTCGCCAACGCTGGCTGGCGGATCCCGACGACGGCATCGCCGAGGCCGCTCAGCGAACCCGTGATCCGATCCCCGAGACCGCGACGGACAGGCAGACCTGGATCGCCCGCGCCCTCGAATGGGCCCTGCGCGATCCGGCCGAAGCCGTGTTCGAAGAGCGGCTTGAGTCTCGCACCCAGGCCGCATCGACGGCGGCACCCGTGAACGGCGAGGAGGCCCGCTGGCTGATCGACCGGATTGGCCGCGACGGCGAGTTTGATGACAATGAGCGGGCACTGATCGCCTTCCTCAGGGAGATCGCGCCGACGACCGATCCGGCCTTGCAGCCCCTCATCGACCGACTGGCGGCCTGAACCGCCGTGCCCGATCGGAACCGACGGCGAGCGTGGCCGTTTGACTGGGCACCATCCCTCAGGAGTCCATCCATGAACCATCGCCAATTCGCGACCGCCGCCACCGCGTTCGCCGTCGTCACCCTCGGTGCCGTTGCCTGCACCCCGGCCGCCGACGAGAGCGCAACCGACACCGACACCACCCACACCATCGTCGAAACCCGCGAAGTGCCCGCGGCTCCGGTGGTGATCGAGCGCCAGAGCCCGCCTGTCGTCGTCGAGCGTGACGCCCAGACCGGCGACAGCACCACCGTTCGCGCCGGCCGCGACGGCATCGAGGTCGAGACCACCAACCGCTGAGTTCAGTCTGAATTCCGACGGTAGAAAAGCCCCCGGACGGGAAACTGTCCGGGGGCTTTTTTGTCAGATCGGCGGTTGCAGTCAGGGTCGACCACGACCGGGTGCGGGTACCGTTACAGGCGCTGACCGTCGACCGGCTTCAGCGTCTGTCGTCGACCCAAAGCTTCCCCGTGGCGGAACGAGGGTATACTGGAAGTCGTGAGATTTTGGTTTTCAACTCTTGCGACAGCTGGAGGCTGGTCCAGGCATGACAATCTCCCGAAGCATCCTCGTGGCCACAGCGGTTTGCAGCCTGACATTCGGCGGCAGCGCCTGGGCCCAGTCGGCACCGGATAATCTGGAAGACCTGGCCGCCGCCGCGGCCGATGGCGATTCCCGGGGTGTCGAGACCCTTCTGGCCCAGCGCCCTGGCTGGTTGGCGGCCGCCGACAGTGACGGCGACGTCTATGCCGGCATCGCCCGGTCCCCGGCGCTGGACCTGGCGGTTCGAGCCACGGCCTGGCGGTTGGCCATTGCGCAACTGCCTTCCTATGCCGGTGACGACACGGATGGCCTGCTTCTGACGCGACATCGACGTCAGTATCAGGCCGAGGCGCTCGATCTGCTTGAAACAGGGATTCCGACGGCCATATCCCGGATCCGGCCCGGTCCGGCGGCCGGGTCAGTCGGCGAGTTCGCGGCGATCGTTCGGTTGCGGCGTGACCTTGTTGATCTGCCGGGGGGATCGGAGTCGTCCGCCGCCCTGATCGCAGCCTTGCAAGCCCTGGAAACAGCCGAGGACAATGAACGTCGTGCCTACGCGCTGTTTGCGCTGGAATCGGACGCCGGTCGGCGTGTCCGCGCCTACCAGGCCGCAGCCGCAGCATTCGACGCGGCGGCCCAGGCCTATGGTCAGGCCGCGTCCCGTCTGGCTGCCTATCCGGCAGCGGTGTCGGCGGTGCGAGCCTTTGAAGCCCGAGCCCGGGCGCGGGCGGCCTATGCCCGGGACATTTCGGCTCAACGCGGTCCGGACATCGACAACCGTCCGCCGCCGCCACCGCCGCCGCCCCCTCCGCCGCCGCCCCCTCCACCGCCACCACCGCCGCCCCCGCCCCCACCAGAGCGGAACCCGCCGGTTCGGGCCACCGACGTGGCGATGGTCGCCCCCGGGACGGAGTTGACGCGTTACCAGTTGAACTGTCTTGCGGTGACGGACGGCGTCCAGAAAGCCAGCGCCCCGGTGGACCTGTATTACGCCACCAGCCGGGCCGCCGAACCGGTTCCGGACGTGGCCAGGGAACGGTATTTCGGTTCACGCCGCACGGCTGTCACGGATGGAGTCACGGCGCTGAATTTCGGCGTGACGACGGTGAATGTTCCCTGCCGCCGGGAACGGGGCGATATCCCGCGTCCCGCCGAACTGTTCTTCATCCGGATAGAGCGGCCGGATCCCGACCGTCATTTCATTGTGACCGGAGTCCAGCCTCTCTCGCGGGCAGCGTGGCTGGAACGGCTCCGGGCACCGCCGGATATCGCAGGGCGCCGGCGCGAAACCCTGTTGTACGTTCACGGCTACAATAACGGATTCAACGACGCGGCCTATCGATCGGCCCAGCTGCATGCCGACCTGCAGATCAACGGGGCGACGGTCCTGTATTCCTGGGCCTCCCGGGACAATCCGCTGCTCTATTGGGTCGACCGCAGGGTCGTGGCCTCGCCTGAAGAGATCAGTGCGCTCGCCGGGGTGATCCGTGAGGTCGGGGATCAGAGCGATGTCTTCTATATTGTGGCCCATTCGATGGGGAACCGGCTGGTGATGTCGGCTCTCGACAGCCTGTCCCGGACGCGGCCTGCGGTGGCGGGGTTCATCGATAACCTGGTGCTGGCCTCGCCGGATATCGAGCGGCCTGCGTTTGAGGCCCACTGGGCCCGCGCCCGTCCCTGGGTCAGCCACGCTGAGATCTACGCCTCCGACAAGGACCGTGCCCTGGGACTGGCGAACCGTTTCGCGGGCGATCTCCGGCTCGGCGACGCGCGTGAAGGCGTGCAGGTAGTGGACGGCATAACCACCATCGATACGTCGCTGGTTGCCGGGGCCGGCCTGGGTCATGACGACTTCAGCAATGGCGGCCTGGCGGATGTCCGCGCGACCCTGTGGTTCGGGCTCAATCCGCAGCGTCGTTGCATCCTGCGCCCTGTGTCCGACTCTCCCGGAGCCTGGCGTGTCAGCCCGGAAGCACCGGTGGCTGCGTCGTGCCCGCACAGTGATTTCGCCGATGCGATCGCCGTGGGTCGTCTGCGCGGGTCCCTGGACAAGGGACGGAACTGGCTGACGGAGAGCGACTACGAGCAGGGGCGGGCGTATTTTACCGGACTTGGGCAACTGATGGCGCGGCTGTTGGGCGACCAGCAGCGATGATGCGCAGCGACCCAGGCAAAAGGCCCCGGACGGTTTCCCGTCCGGGGCCTTTCTCGTGACTTCAGCCGCAGATCAGCAGCTGTAGTACAGGTCGAATTCGACCGGGTGCGGGTGCAGTTGCAGGCGCAACACCTCTTCCTGCTTCAGCGCGATATAGCTGTCGATGAAGTCGTCATCCATGACGCCGCCCTTCTTGAGGAAGGCCCGGTCCTTGTCGAGGTTGTCCAGCGCCTCGTGCAGGCTGCCGCAGACCTCGGGGATGTTGCCGCGTTCTTCCGGCGGCAGGTCGTAGAGGTTCTTGTCGGCGGGCGCGCCCGGATCGATGCGGTTCTCGATCCCGTCCAGACCGGCCATCAGCAGGGCCACGAAGGTCAGATACGGGTTGCCCATCGGATCGGGGAAGCGCGCTTCGATACGCTTGGCCTTGGGGCTGGACACGTGCGGGATGCGGATAGAGGCCGAGCGGTTGCGGGCCGAATAGGCCAGCTTCACCGGGGCTTCATAGCCGGGCACCAGACGCTTGTAGGAGTTGGTGGTCGAGTTGGCGAAGGCGTTGATGGCCTTGGCGTGTTTGATGATGCCGCCGATGTACCACAGGCACATGTCCGACAGACCGGCGTATTTGTCACCGGCGAACAGCGGCTTGCCGTCGCGCCAGATCGACTGGTGCACATGCATGCCCGAGCCGTTGTCGCCGTACATGGGCTTGGCCATGAAGGTGGCCGACTTGCCATAGGCGGCGGCGACGTTGTGGACGACGTATTTGTACAGCTGCAGCCGGTCGGCCATCGTCAGCAGGTCGCTGAACTTCAGGCCCAGTTCGTGCTGGGCCGGAGCGACCTCGTGGTGGTGCTTCTCGGGATTGAGCCCCAGCTCCTTCATCACGCCCAGCATCTCGCCGCGCAGGTCCTGGCCGCTGTCGACCGGATTGACCGGGAAATAGCCGCCCTTGGCACCCGGGCGATGGCCCATGTTGCCCTCGGAATATTCGGCACTGGTATTGGACGGCAGCTCGATCGAGTCGAAGCTGTAGCCGGTGTCCTGGGACGCGGTGCTCCAGCGCACGTCGTCGAAGATAAAGAACTCGGCCTCGGGGCCGAAGAACACCTGGTCGCCCACGCCCGACGACTGGACATAGGCCAGGGCCTTCTTGGCCATCGAGCGGCTGTCGCGGTTGTAGGGTTCGTTGGTGTCCGGGTTCAGCACGTCGCAGAACAGGAACATCGTGGTCTGCTGGTAGAACGGATCGATATAGGCCGTGGCCAGATCCGGCTTCAGCAGCATGTCGGACTCATTGATCGCCTTCCAGCCGACGATGGAGGAGCCGTCGAACATCGTGCCTTCCTCGAGCAGTTCCTCGTCGACCAGGTCGATGTCGAAGGTCATATGCTGCAGCCGACCCCTGGTGTCGGTGAAACGGAGATCGACGTAACGCACGTCCTTGTCCTTGATCTCCTGGAGGATCTTTTTGGCGTTCATGATCGAAATCCTGTGGGTTCGGGGAGGAGGTGAGGTGGCCGCCGGGGCGGGCGACGCGCGACGGTCAGATGGCCTGGGGTCCGGTTTCACCGGTGCGGATGCGGATGACGTCGACGACGTCGGAGATAAAGATCTTGCCGTCGCCGATCTTGCCGGTGCGGGCGGCGGTCTGGATGGCCTCGACCACGGCCGGGGCCATGTCGTCGGGAACCACAACCTCGATTTTTATCTTGGGAAGGAAGTCGATGACGTACTCGGCACCGCGATAGAGTTCGGAATGACCCTTCTGACGACCATATCCCTTGGCCTCCAGTACGGTCATGCCTTGCACGCCCACGTCCTGGAGCGCTTCCTTCACTTCATCGAGCTTGAACGGCTTGATGACGGCTTCGATCTTCTTCATGGGCGGTCCCGGGACGGGCTTGCTGAATGCCCCGTCACTCGGGCAGCAAAGGGACATTGCATTGCACAATAAGGCAAGCCTCTTTTCGATTTTGTCGTCATCTGTGAACAGGAGACGCCGGTGACCGATGGTCCCAATCGCCCTGACTGGCGGACGACGCTGCCGTGGCCGGGGCCGAATACGCACAAACACGCACGGGGCCGCCTGGGGGTGGTCAGCGGACGGGCCGGCCAGACGGGCGCGGCGCGGCTGGCCGCGCGCGGCGGGCTCAGGATCGGGGCCGGGGTGGTCAGTCTGCTGTGTCCGGTCGAGGCCGTCGCCGTGCTGGCCCCGGCGGTCGAGGCGGTGATGCTGAAGCCGTTCACCGATCCCGAGACCCTGGCCGAGCTGGCCGATGGCATGGACGCCGTGGTGGTCGGCCCGGCAGCCGGATTCAACGATGCCACCGTGGCCAATATTCACGCCCTGGCCGGAAACGGCGCGGCCCTGATCATCGACGCGGACGGTCTGACGGTGTTCGAGAGCTGGCCCGCTGATCTGTTCGCCTTGCTGGATCGGGACGACGTGCTGACCCCGCATGAGGGTGAGTTCAGCCGCCTGTTCCCCGACTTGCTGGAGCAGGGTCGCGAGCGGGCTGCGATCGAGGCCGCGGCGCGGGCCGGGGCTGTGGTGGTGCTGAAGGGGCCACAGACGGTCATCGCCGCGCCGGATGGCCGGATGACCGTCAACGACAACGGCACCCCCTGGCTGGCCACAGCGGGCAGCGGCGACGTGCTGGCCGGGATGATCGGTGGCCTGCTGGCCCAGCGGATGGACAGTTTCGATGCCGCCTGCGCCGCCGTCTGGATCCATGCCGAGGCCGCGGCCGGCTTCGGCCCCGGCCTGATCGCCGAGGACCTGCCCGACCGGCTGCCTGCGGTCCTGGCCCGGCTATGGCCGGGCCAGTGAGATGGACTGGGGATTCAGCCGGTCATCGCCGCGCCTGATGGCTGCCGCAGCAATGGCGGGCACCCTCCGGACTGCAGCGTTGCGCAGTTGTCATCCCGGACGCGGCGAAGCGGCGATCCGGGACGGAGAGCTCCCATAGTTTTGGGCCTCCCGGAAATCGCGGCGCGATTATCCGGGAGAAGGTTTCCGCCGCGCGATCCTGAACTGTCTCCCGGATAGCTGCTGGCGCAGCTTCCGGGAGGATGAAGTTTCTCCGCTCAAGCGTCCCGGATCGCCGCTTTGCGGCGTCCGGGATGACAAGGGGCTCGGACCTCACTCGACTGTTGACCCTAGTCGGCGGCTGCGACCTTTTTCGCTGCAGACTTTTTCTTCGCCGCCGGCTTCTTGGCGGCTGCGGTCTTGGCGGCCGGCTTTTTGGCCGCGGGTTTCTTGGCGGCAGCCTTTTTGGCCGGTGCCTTTTTCTTCGGCCCGGCCGCGGCCTTGGCGGCCAGCAGGGGCAGGGCCTGTTCCAGAGTCAGATCCTCGGGCGTGGTGCCCTTGGGCAGGGTCGCGTTGATCTTGCCTGATTTGACATAGGGACCGAAACGCCCGGCCATCACATGGATCGGATCGCCGGTCTCGGGGTGGGCTCCGAGGTCCTTCAGTGGGGCCACGGCGGCACCACGTCCGCCGAACTTGCCGGCCCGCTTCTCGGCCAGCAGAACCACGGCGCGGTTCAGGCCGACCTCGAACACCTCATCGATGTCGGCGACATTGGCATAGGTCCCGGCGTGCAGGACGAACGGCCCGTAGCGACCGAGCCCGGCGGTGATCATCTTGCCGTCCTCGGGGTGTGCCCCGACCTCGCGTGGCAGGGCCAGCAGGCGCAGCGCCTGTTCCAGCTCAAGCGTCGCCGGCGACCAGCCCTTGGGCAGGGACGAGCGTTTCGGCTTTTCCTCGCCCGGCGGCGTGGTTTCGACATAGGGACCGAAGCGGCCGATCTTCAACTGGACCGGTTGGTTGGTGACCGGGTCCAGACCCAGTTCACGATCGCCGCCGTCCGCGCCACCACCGTCGGCGTCGGGCGAGGCCACCGGCCGGGTGAATTTGCAGTCCGGATAGCGCGAGCAGCCGACGAAGGCCCCGAAACGGCTGGTCTTGAGGCTGAGCTGCCCCTGTTTGCACAGTGGGCATTCGCGCGGATCGCCACCGTCTTCCCGGGCCGGGAATATGTGCGGGCCCAGCGACTCATTGAGGGCGTCGAGGATGGCCGTGGTGCGCAGCTCGCCGGCGGCCTGGGCCGCGACATGGAAGTCGGACCAGAACTCACGCAGCAGGACCTTCCAGTCCAGCTTGCCGGCCGAGACTTCGTCGAGCCGGGTCTCGAGCGCGGCGGTGAAATCGTACTCCACCCATTTCGCAAAGAACTGCTCGAGGAAGGCCGTGACCAGCCGTCCCTTGTCCTCGGGATAGAAGCGGTTCTTGTCGGTGCGCACATATTCGCGGTCGCGCAGGGTGGTCAGGATCGAGGCATAGGTCGACGGACGGCCGATGCCGAGCTCTTCCAGCTTCTTGACCAGGGTGGCTTCCGAAAAGCGCGGCGGCGGCTCGGTGAAATGCTGGTCGGCGCGCACGGCCTCGACCTTGGCCGTGGCCCCTTCCTTCAGGGTCGGCAGGCGGGTCGAGTCGTCGTCTTCCTCGGTCTCGGCACCCTTCTGGCGTTCGTCGCGGCCTTCTTCGTAGACGGCGAGGAAGCCGTCGAAGGTCACCACCTGGCCGGTGGCGCGCAGGCCGGTCTGACCGTCCGGGGTCTCGACCTCGACCGTGGTGCGGTCGATCCGGGCCGATTCCATCTGCGAGGCGACCATCCGCTTCCAGATCAGCTCGTACAGCCGCTGCAGGTCACCCTCCAGGCGCAGGGACTCCGGCGCGCGGGTGATGTTGGTCGGACGAATGGCCTCGTGCGCCTCCTGGGCGTTCTTGGCCTTGGTCTTGTAATAGCGCGGCTCGGACGGGACGAAGGCCGGACCGAAGCGGTCGGCGATGACCTCGCGGGCCTGGGCGATACCCTCGGGACTGACGAACAGGCCGTCGGTCCGCATATAGGTGATCAGGCCGCCGGTCTCGTCGACGCCCTCATACAGTTTCTGCGCCGCCTGCATGGTGCGCTGGGCGGTGAAGCCCAGCTTGCGGCTGGCTTCCTGCTGCAGGGTCGAGGTGGTGAACGGCGGGGCCGGGCTGCGCTTGATCGGCTTCTTCTCGATCGACTTGATCGTGAACGCCCCGCTGTTGATCGCGTCGCGGGCGGCGAAGGCCACGGCCTCCGACGGGATGTCGAGACGCTGGATGCGCTTGCCCAGGTGTTTGACCAGCCGGGTTGTGAAGGGCGGGCTGTCGGCGGCCAGGTCGGCCTCGACCGACCAGTATTCCTGGGCCTTGAACTTCTCGATCTCCATCTCGCGATCGACGACGATGCGCAGGGCGACCGACTGGACGCGACCGGCCGAGCGGGCCCCCGGCAGCTTGCGCCACAGCACCGGCGACAGGGTGAAGCCGACCAGATAGTCCAGCGCGCGGCGGGCCAGATAGGCGTCGACCAGTTCCATGTCGATCTGGCGCGGGGCGGCCATGGCCTCGAGCACGGCGCTCTTGGTGATGGCGTTGAAGGTGACCCGTTCGACGTGGGTGTCCTTGAGCGCCTTCTTCTTGGTCAGGACCTCAAGCACGTGCCAGCTGATCGCCTCACCCTCGCGGTCGGGGTCGGTCGCCAGAATGACGCGGCTGGCGCGTTTGGCGGCCTCGGCAATCTCGGACATCCGCTTGGAGGCCCGGGCGTCGATCTCCCACGACATGGCGAAATCGTCGTCCGGCAGCACCGATCCGTCCTTGGACGGCAGGTCGCGGATGTGGCCGTAGGAGGCCAGAACCTCGAACTCGGAGCCCAGATATTTGTTGATGGTCTTGGCCTTTGCGGGGCTTTCGACAATGACGAGATTCATGATGGACGGGTTCTCGGAAAGGGGCCGGGAACGTGGTTGGCCGGACGGCCCGTGTCAATCGGCCATCTGAAACCCGGTCCCGGACAGGGGGTGGGAAGGCGGTTCAGAGCGAGGCCAGGCCTCCCGGCAGCAGGATCGCGCGCCCGACCAGACTCAGCTCCAGCAGGGCGGCGGCGACCGCCCCGACCGGCGCATTCAGGGCCCGCGCCAGCTCATCGCGCGGCGTCGGGGTCGGCGACAGCAGGGCCGCCACCCGCTCGATCAGGGCGGCATCCACGTCATCGGCCCCGGCACCAAACGGATGGTCGACCGGCGGCTCGTCCAGACGGCGCAGGGTCTCTAAAGCGCGTTCGATGTCCTCGATGCCCTCGCACAGGATCGCACCCTGACGTAGCAGTTCATTGGGGCCGCGCGATCGCGGATCCAGCGGCGATCCGGGCACGGCGAACACATCGCGTCCCTGTTCGGCCGCCAGCCGGGCGGTGATCAGCGAACCCGAGCGCAGTTCGGCCTCGACCACCACGACCCCGCGCGACAGGCCCGAGATGATGCGGTTGCGTCGGGGAAAATCGCGCGCCTGAGCCCGGGCCCCCATCGGGCTTTCGGACACGACACAGCCGTCCGCGACGATCTGGTCGTACAGCTCGGAATTGTCGGGCGGATAGACGTCGTCGACCCCGCCGCCCAGCACCGCCACCGTCCCGGTCGGCAGGGCCCCGGTGTGGGCGGCCCCGTCGATGCCGCGCGCCAGACCCGAGACCACGACATGCCCTGCGGCTCCGAGCTGGGCCGCCAGACCCCGGGCGATGCGCTGGCCTCCGGCCGAGGCGATGCGGGCCCCGACCACGGCGACACAGGGCCGCGACAGCAGGTCCGGGTCACCGCGCGTCCACAGAACCGGCGGTGGCGGATCGACGGCGGCCAGCTGTGGCGGATAGTCCGCGTCGCCGATCACCATCAGGTGCGCGTTGACCGCCTCGGCCGCCGCCATTTCGGCCTCGATCCGGTCGACGGGCGGCAGGGTGAAGCCCGCCCCGCCGGCGCGCCGAACCATGGCCGGCAGGGCCTCCAGCGCAGCCACGGCACTGCCGAAGCGGTCGAGCAGTTGCCGGAACGTCACCGGACCGACGCGCTCGGCGCGGGCGAGCCGCAGCCGGGCGAACCGTTCCGCCGCGTCCGGCGGGCTCACGTCTTTTTGGCGCCCAGCCGGGGTTCGGTCCCCTTCAGCAGCCGGGCGATGTTCTGATGGTGACGGACCCAGATCAGCACGGCGGTAAAGGCCGACAGCAGCAGGATCGGGGCGGGGGCAGGCAAGTGGAGGGCCGGGACGGTCAGGGTCGCCAGCATCGGGGCCACGGCGGCCGCCACCAGCGCCGCCAGTGACGAATAGCGCAGCCCGAAAGCCACGATCAGCCAGGTCGCCCCGGCCATCAGCCCCAGCGGCCACCAGGCGGCCAGCAACAGGCCGAAGAAGGTCGCGACCCCCTTGCCGCCCTTGAACCCCAGCCAGACCGGAAACAGATGACCGATAAAGGCCGCGCCGCCGGCGATGGCCCCGGCCACCTCGCTGTCGAACAGCCAGCGGGCGATCAGCAGGGCCACGGCCCCCTTGCCGGCGTCGAGCAGCAAGGTCGCCAGCGCCAGATCCTTGCGCCCGGTACGCAGCACATTGGTCGCGCCGATATTGCCCGAGCCGATGGCCCGGACGTCCTCACCGGTCACCGCGCGGGTGATGATCACGCCGAACGGGATCGAACCCAGCAGATAGCCGGCCACCGCCACGAGGGCGAGGGTCACAAGGGCCGGGGCAACCAGATCCTGCACGTTCTTGTCTCCCGTCTAGCGCGCGTCATGGACGATGCGTCCACCGACGATTGTAAGCAAGACCCGACCTTGCAGGCGGCGACCGTCGAACGGGGAGTTGCGCGACTTGGATTTCAGCGTCGCCGCATCGATCACCACCGGCGCGCCCGGATCGAACAGCACCAGATCGGCCGGGGCATCGGCCTCCAGCACGCCGGACTCCATATCCAGCAGGGTGGCCGGGCCGTGCGTCAGCGGTCGCAGGATGTCGAGCAGGTCCAGACCGTCCTCGTGATGCAGGCTCAGCGCCGCCGCCAGCAGGGTCTCCAGACCCACCGCCCCCGGCGCGGCCTCTGCGAACGGACGGCGCTTGTCCTCGGCCGGGGCCGGGGCGTGGGCCGAGGTGATCACGTCGATCAGGCCGTCGCGCACCGCCTCGATCAGGGCCAGACGGTCACTCTCGGCCCGCAGCGGCGGATCCAGCCGGTAGAAGGTGCGATAGTCGCCGATATCGATCTCGTTGAAGCACAGATGGTTGATCGACACCGAGGCCGCGACTTCCAGCCCCTTGGCCCGTGCCCGCGCCAGCGTCTCCAGTGCCCCTTCGGTCGAGATCTGGTCGACGAGGAAGCGCACCCCGGTCTGTTCAACCAGCGCCAGGTCGCGTTCCAGCTGGATGCGTTCGCCGATGGCCGGCGACCCCGACAGGCCCAGCCGCGTCGCCAGTTCGCCCGCGGTGGCCACCGTGCCCTCGCTCAGCCACGGCTCGCTTGGACGACAGGCGATCAGGGCGTTGAAGGCGGCGGCATAGCTCATCACCCGCTGCAGGGTGCGGCTGTTGGTGATGACCCGGTCGCCGTCGGTGAAATACAGGGCCCCGGCCTCGGTCATCAGGCCGATCTCGGCCATCCGCTGGCCGTCCAGCGTGCGGGTCGCGGCCCCGGCGGCGAACACATTGACTAGATTGAGCGCGGCCCCGCGCCGCTGGATGAAGTCGACCATGGCCGGGTCGTCGACGGCGGGATCGGTGTCGGGCTGGATGACGATGGTGGTCACCCCGCCGGCGGCGGCCGACAGGCTGGCCGATTTCAGCGTCTCCTTGGGCTCGGCCCCGGGCTCACCGGTCTTGACCCGGATGTCGATCAGGCCGGGGGCCAGACACAGGCCGTCGACGTCGATGACCTCGATTCCGGCGGCCTGGGCCCCGGCGGTCCCGCGGATGACTTCAACGATATGGCCGTGTTCGATCAGCAGGGCACCGGGGCCGTCATAGTCGCTGGCCGGGTCCAGCAGTCGGGCATTGACCAGGGCCAGGACGCTCATCGGGCGGCTCCGTCGAGACGGGCGGACAGGGCGGCCAGCACCGCCATGCGCGCGGCCACCCCCATCTCGACCTGATCCTGGATCAGGGACACGGTCAGGTCGTCGGCCACGTCGGAATCGATCTCGACGCCGCGGTTCATCGGGCCGGGATGCATGACCTTGGCCCCCGGACTGGCCCAGGACAGTTTTTCGCGGTCCAGCCCCCAGAAGCGGAAATATTCTCGGGTCGACGGCACCAGCGCCCCCTCCATCCGCTCCAGCTGCAGGCGCAGCATCATCACCACGTCGCAGCCCTTCAGCCCCTCGCGCATGTCGTGGAACACCTCACAGCCCCAGCGGTCGGCGTCGCCCGGCACCAGGGTCGGCGGTCCGATCAGCCGCACCCGGGCCCCCATCATCGACAGCAGGGCCACATTGGAGCGGGCCACGCGGCTGTGGGCCACATCACCGCAGATGGCCACGGTCAGGCTGGTCACATCACCGAACGCCCGGCGCAGGCTCAGCATGTCCAGCAGGGCCTGGGTCGGATGCTCATGACGGCCGTCGCCGGCGTTGACCACGGCACAGCCGACCTTCTGCGACAGCAGGTCGGCGGCCCCCGAGGCCCCGTGGCGCACCACCAGAATGTCGGGCTTCATCGCGTTCAGGGTGACGGCGGTGTCGATCAGGGTCTCGCCCTTGGCCACCGAGGAGGTGCGCGGGCTCATATTGACGACATCGGCCCCCAGCCGCCGCGCCGCAATCTCGAACGAGGCGCTGGTGCGGGTCGAGTTCTCGAAGAACAGGTTCATCACCGTGCGGCCGCGCATCAGGTCCAGCGTCTTGGCCGACGAGCGGTTCAGTTCGACGAAGGCGTCGGCCAGATCCAGCAGGTCGCGGGCGGTCTGGGCGTTGAGATCGCCGGACGACAGGAAATGGGGGCGAGGGAACGGGGCCAGCCGCTCGGTGATCATATCGGTGACGGCGTTGGGCTGGGTCATCGAGGCCCGCCTATACGGCTGAGTCAGGGAAAATGGAACAGGCCGGGCAAGATCGGCACCGTCACGACTGTTCGGCGACACGGATGCGGTCCAGCGCCCCCTGCAGAATCCAGGCGGCCGCGGTGCGGTCGACGACGTCGGCGCGGCGCTTGCGGGTCAGGTCCAGCTCACCGATCAGGAAGCGTTCGACGGCGCTGGTCGACAGCCGCTCGTCCCAGAAGGCGATGGGCATGTCGCGAAGCCGCAGCAGGTTACGGGCAAACGCCCGGCACGACTGGGCCCGGGGCCCTTCGGTGCCGTCCATATTGGTCGGCAGGCCGATGATCAGGCCGCTGATCTTGCGGTGTCCCATCAGCTTGAACAACGCCTCGGCCTCGATCGTGAATTTGGATTTGCGGATCAGTTCCAGCGGGCTGGCGATCATCCGGGTCACGTCCGACACGGCGACGCCGATGGTCTTTTCGCCGAGGTCCAGCCCCATCCACGCGGTTTGCGGCGGGCAGGCGGCGGGCAGGTCGAGGAGGGGGACAATGGACACAGGGTGGCGGTAGGGCTGGCGTCGCCGCGTGTCAAAGGACAAGATGGCGGCGCGTCAAAAGGGGAGTTTTGACATGATCAGACATCCATTGCTGCTTCTGGCCATCGCCGGCACCGTCGCCGCCTGCGATTCCGGCGTGGAAACCCGCAAGAGCGCGGTGCCGGACGCCGGCTCCAATGCGGTCACGGCCGCCGCAACCGCCCCGGCCACCGCCGCTGGGCCGGCCCAGACGGTCCAGACCCAGGCCGACGACTATCTGCAATCGGCCGCCTCGGTCGTCGAGGTTGCGCCGCTCACCGATCCGGGGGCCGACGCCAAGCTGTTCGGTCTGGCCGGTGGCGATCCGGCCCTGAACGGCGACCACGCCTATCTGGCCTTCTTCGTCGACCCGTCCGAGGGCTGGCGCGTCTTCCCGCTCGGCGATTTCGAACGCTGGAGCCTCGGTGAACAGGGCCCAGGCCGTTTCGTGCTGGAAACGACCCAGGGCCGGATGGGCGACAACGGCGAGATGGTCACCGGCGAGGTCAAACGCTTCATCGTGACGTACGACGCGCGCGTTGCCGGCTCGCCGCCGCCGTCCTCGATCACCGTCACCCCGGCGACCTGAGCGCCAAAGCGGCTCCGGTAGCTTGTGAAAGGCCCGCCGGGCGGCTAATCCGCCCGCTTGACCTGTCACGTCTGGAGAGCCGCATGGCCATCGACGCTGCGACGGTGCGCAAGGTCGCGCACCTCGCCCGTATCAAGACCCCGGAAGACCGGCTGGAGCCCCTGGCCGGGGAACTGACCGGCATCCTCGCCTGGATCGAGCAGTTGAACGAGGTCGACGTCGACGGCGTCGAGCCGATGACCTCGAACGTGGCCCAGCCGCTGCGCCTGCGCGCCGATGTCGTCACCGACGGCAACAAGGTCGCCGATGTGCTGGGCAATGCCCCGCAGGCGACCGACGGCTTCTTTGTCGTGCCCAAGGTGGTCGAATAGTCATGAGCGACCTGACCAAACTCACGCTGAAAGCGGCTGTCGACGGCCTCAAGGCCCGCGACTTCTCGTCCGAAGAGCTCACCACGTCATTCCTGACCGCCATTGAAGCCGCCAACCCGACCCTGAACGCCTTCGTCACCGTCACCGCCGACAAGGCGATCGACATGGCCCGCGCCTCCGACGCCCGACTGGCCAAGGGGCAGGGCGGGGTGCTGGAAGGCGCGCCGCTGGGGATCAAGGACCTGTTCTGCACCGACGGGGTCCAGACCACGGCCGGCTCCAACATGCTGCGCGGCTTCGTCCCGCCCTATGAATCGACCGTCAGCGGCAATCTATGGCGCGACGGTGCGGTCATGCTGGGCAAGCTGAACATGGACGAGTTCGCCATGGGCTCGTCCAATGAGACCAGCGCCTTCGGTCCCGTCGTCAATCCCTGGAAATCAACGGGTTCCAACGCCGACCTGACACCCGGCGGCAGCTCGGGCGGCTCGGCCTCTTCGGTCGCCGCCGACCTCTGCCTGGCCGCCACGGCCTCGGACACCGGCGGCTCGATTCGCCAGCCCGCCGCCTTCACCGGCACCGTCGGGGTCAAGCCCACCTACGGCCGCGCCAGCCGCTTCGGCATGGTCGCCTTCGCCAGTTCGCTGGATCAGGCCGGACCGATCACCAAGACGGTCGCCGACGCCGCCCTGATGCTGCAGTCGATGTGCTCGTTCGACGTCCGCGACTCGACCAGCCTCGACGTCCCGACCCCGGACTGGTCGGCTTCGCTCGGCCAGTCGATCAAGGGCCTGCGTATCGGCGTGCCCAAGGAATACGTCGTCGACGGCATGCCCGCCGAGATCCAGACGCTGTGGGATCAGGGCATGGCCTGGCTGAAGGGTGCCGGTTGCGAGATCGTGCCGATCAGCCTGCCGCACACCAAATACGCCCTGCCGGCCTATTACATCATCGCCCCGGCCGAGGCCTCGTCCAACCTGGCTCGCTATGACGGCATGCGTTTCGGCCACCGCGCCGAGGGCACGACCAGCCTGACCGACCTGTACGAGACCAGCCGCGCCGAAGGCTTCGGTGGCGAGGTCAAACGCCGCCTGATCATCGGGGCCTATGTGCTGTCGGCCGGATTCTATGACGCCTACTATGTCCGGGCCCTGAAGGTCCGGCGTCGCATCGCCGAGGATTTCGACAAGGTCTGGGGCCAGGTCGACGCCATCCTGACGCCGTCGACCCCGTCGGCCGCCTTCGCCCTCGGCGACAAGCAGATCGACCCGCTGCAGATGTATCTGAACGACATCTTCACCGTCACCGCCAACCTCGCCGGCCTGCCGGGCATCTCGGTCCCCGCCGGCGTCGACAGCGGCGGCCTGCCGCTCGGCCTCCAGGTCATCGGCAAGGCCCTCGACGAGGCGACCGTGTTCAAGGTCGCCAGTGCGCTGGAAGACGCGGCCGGGTTCGTCGCCAAGCCGGAGAAGTGGTGGTGATAAAGAAGCGTCCGAAGGTCTTTCTGGCTGCCGGGTTCTTGATCGCTCTCGTCGGGCTGATCGGTGCCTGGTACGTCCGGTTAAATGCTGAGTTCAAGGACGGATTCAACGCCGTCTATGTCGAGAACTGGCAGGGATTTTCGGCCGCTGAACTGGCCCGCATGGACCAACAGTTCGTTGCCTTTGTCATTCTGGCATTTGCTGGTTTTTGCCTGTTAGCGTTCGCAACCTACGTTTTGTTCAGCAGACCACGATCAGGTATGGGTGGCGAGGAAGGCCGATAGTCGACAGTCACTCTGCCGATGTTCGCGATCCCTCTCCCATAGGGAGAGGGCGGGGCCCGCGCGCATCGCGCGTGGGAGGGTGTGGGGTTACGGTCTGGCCGGGAGGCGTTGACGGCCACACCCTAACCCCTCATCCGGCCCTTCGGGCCACCTTCTCCCAAGGGAGAACGGGTCTTCGGGAGAGGGACGTTGACGCGGGACCAGACCGAATTCGCGCGGGCTTTGCGGCGACGGCAAACCCTGGCCGAGCGAACCTTGTGGACGGCCATCCGGGGCAAGCGGCTGGACGGGCTGAAATTCCGGCGGCAATACGGGATCAGCCGCTATTTCGCGGACTTCGCCTGCGAAAGCCTGATGCTGGTCGTCGAACTGGACGGCGCGGTTCACGACGAGGACGACAATCAGCTGAACGACCATGTCCGCCAGCAAGAGATCGAGGCCCACGGATGGGCCGTGCTGCGGTTTCGCAATGAAGAGGTGATGACCAGTCTGCACACGGTCCTCGACGCCATCCGCGCCCACGCGAAACTGGCCGGCACCGTAACCCCACACCCTCCCGCTCAACTTCGTTGAACGGGCCCCTCCCTCTCCCGACGGGAGAGGGGTAGAGAAGACAACATGACCGACACCACCACCTCCACCCCCACCAATCTCATCCAGGGCCGCACCGGGGCCTGGGAAATCGTCATGGGGCTGGAGATTCACGCCCAGGTGGCCTCGAAGGCCAAGCTGTTCTCCGGGGCGGCCGTCGGCTTCGGCGCGGGACCGAACGAGCAGGTGTCGCTGGTCGACGCCGGCTTTCCCGGCATGCTGCCGACCCTGAACGGCCATTGCGTCGAACAGGCGGTGCGCACCGGCCTCGGCCTCAAGGCCCGGATCAACAAACGCAGCCAGTTCGACCGCAAGAACTATTTCTACCCCGACCTGCCGCAGGGCTATCAGATCAGCCAGCTGTATTTCCCCATCGTCGGGGAGGGTGAGGTCGAGGTCGAGGCCGAGGACGGCACCTTCTTCACCGTCGGCGTCGAACGCCTGCATCTGGAACAGGACGCGGGCAAGCTGATCCACGACCTGTCGCCCAGCGAATCCTATGTCGACCTGAACCGCGCGGGCACAGCCCTGATGGAGATCGTCTCCAAGCCGCACATGCGCTCGCCGGAAGAGGCGGTCGCCTACGTCAAGAAGATCCGCACCATCCTGATCTATCTGGGCACCTGCGACGGCGACATGGAGAAGGGCAATCTGCGCGCCGACGTCAACGTCTCGGTCTGCCGCGTGGGTGGCTACGAGCAATTCCGTGCGTCCGGCGACTTCAGCCATCTGGGCACGCGCTGCGAGATCAAGAACGTCAACTCGTTCCGCTTCATCTCCCAGGCCATCAACTACGAAGCCCGCCGCCAGATCGAGATCCTCGAAGACGGCGGCAAGATCGATCAGGAGACCCGGCTGTACGATCCGACGGCCGGCGAAACCCGCTCGATGCGCTCCAAGGAAGAGGCCAACGACTATCGCTATTTCCCCGACCCTGACCTGCTGCCGCTCGAGCTGGAACAGGCTTGGATCGACACCATTAAGGCGTCCCTGCCGGAACTGCCGGACGAAAAGCGCAAGCGGCTGATGGCCGATTACGGCCTGTCGCAATACGACGCCGTGGTGCTGATCTCGGAACAGGCCAAGGCCGACTATTTCGAGGCGGCTGCGAAAGGCCGCGACGCTAAGCTGGTGTCCAACTGGGTCACCAATGAGCTGTCGGCCCGTCTGGCCGCCGACAATCTCGACTTCTCGCAGAGCCCGCTGCCGGCCGCCCACGTCGCCGAACTGGTCGCCCTGCTCGAGGAGGGGGTCATTTCCTCGAAAATCGCCAAGGAGGTGTTCGACCACGTCTGGGCCGGCGAGGGCTCGCCGCGTCAGGTGGTCGAGGCCCGCGGTCTGGTCCAGGTCAATGACACCGGGGCCATTGAAAAAGCCGTCGACGAGATCATCGCCGCCAACCCCGACAAGGCCGCCGCCGTCGCCGAAAAGCCCCAGGCCATCGGCTGGTTCGTCGGTCAGGTGATGAAGGCCACCGGCGGCAAGGCCAACCCCGCCTCGGTCAATGACATCCTGAAGGCGAAGCTGGGCATTTCCTGAACGCGCGGCGTCTCGCATGAGCGCATGAAAAAGGCCCCGCGGATCGCTCCGCGGGGCCTTCGTTCTTGGTGGTGCGGCTACCAGCGCCAGGCGTCGCGGATGACGTCGATGATATAGCCGTCGTACTGGTCGATCAGATAGATCTGGTTGTCGACCACGACCCAGCGCGTCCCGGCCGGCGGATAGCCGAGGCCATAGGTGCGCCAGTCGTTCAGCTCGTAGCGCCAGAACATCGACGGCAGATAGTCCCCGACCTGCCAGCGCTGGCCCCAGTAGTTGCGCGGGACGCTGTAATAACCGTAGCTGGGCGCGAAATAGAAGCCGACGCGGAAGCCGTTGTAGCTGCGGAAGCGCCGGTCGTTGCGCCACCAGTCAGAACCGTGGCTACGGTTCCAGTTGCGGTGCCACTGGCTGCTGTTGAAGCGGTTGCGGAACTCCTGGTATTCGCGGCGATCGTGGCGTTGCTCACCGCGATGCTCGCGCCGGTCGTCCCGGCGGTCATCCCGGCGATGATCGCGCCGGTCATCACGGCGATCCTGCCGCGGGTCATTGCGATGATCCTGACGGTCGTCCCGCCGGGTATTGGGGCGATCCGGCCGTTGGTCGCGCCCCGCGCCGTTCCGATCGTGGCGATCGACACGATCCTGCGTGGCCGGACGGTTCGGCGCGTCCGGCTGGGCCGGGCGACCGGGCCGGTCGGGCCGCTGCGGCCGTTGCGGCTCGGACGGGCGATTGGGTCGGTCAGGGCGTTCCTGGCGATCCTCGCGACGCTCCTGACGCGGCTCCTGGCGGCGTTCCTGGCGACGCTCTTGCTGTTCCGCCGCCGGCGCGGTGCTGCGCTCCGCCTGGGCGGCACGACGTTCCGCGTTGGGCTGACGCTGTGGACGCCCTTCGCCTTCACTTTGCGCCCGTCGTCCGCGGTCGCCGCGATCCTGGGCCGCGGCCACTACGGGGGCGGCCAGTGGCAGGAGGAGGGAGGTGATCGCGGTGAACACCATCAGATTGCGTTTCATGGTCTCTTTCCCCGCACACCCGTAGCGGGCGGCTCGATGACAGGATCGCGCCCCGTGCATGAACCTTAACTGAACGATAACGACGGGTCACGGCGCGTGGCGGCATGAAAAAGCCCCCGCCGACACAGGGTCCGCGGGGGCTGTTCCGGGAAGGCAGCGGTCTAGTAGGCGCCGGACATGACGCTGATGATCAAACCGGTGGCCACGGCCATCAGCACGATGTCGTTGCCCGCGTGGACATAGCGATAGCCCCGCGGGGCCTGGCGCAGGCCGTAGACGTACGGGTCGCGCACATAATAGCCGCGATAGGCGGCCGGCAGGGTGTGGCCGCGCTGCCAGCGATGCGTGTTGTAGCGCGGGTTGACCCGGTAGTAGCCGTAGCTCGGCGCGTACCAGTAACCGCTGCGAACCCCGCGATAGTCGCGGAAGTCGCTGCGGCCCCGGTACCAGTCGCGGTTGTTGCGATCATAGCGCTGGTGCGAGCGGTAGTCGCGCCGGTCATCGTGGCGATCCGCCCGGTAGTCGCGCTGGTCGTGGCGACGGTCCGAGCGATAGTCACGGCGGTCGTCGCGCCGGTCCTGACGATGGTCCTGACGGTGATCGCGGCGGTCATCCCGTCGATCCTGTCGCTGATCGTGGCGGTCGCGACGGCTCTGGGCCTCGGCGGCCAGGGGGGCAGCCGTGGTCGCCAGTGCGACGGCGATGACGGCAGCCCGGGCAAGGCGGTTCATACGGATTCTCCCGTGGCGGGCCGGCGATGGGTTTGGGGGTCCGGCTCCTGTATGCCGGGCATGGTCGCAAGGGCCGGATGAACTGGTCCTGAACGACTCGGTCAGCTTTGCCCGCTGGGCGGTTGCGCCGGCCCTGCCAACGCCCCAGATCAGGGGGCCGTTTCAGGATCCGCCTTCATGACCCAACCGATCGAACTCTGGTACTGGCCCACGCCCAACGGCTGGAAGGTCTCCATCGCTCTCGAGGAGATGGGCCTGCCCTATGTGGTCAAGCCGGTGAACATCGGGGCAGGAGAGCAGTTCGAACCCGCCTTCCAGGCGATCAGCCCGAACGGCCGCATGCCGGCCATCATCGACCCCGACGGTCCCGACGGAAAGCCGCTGTCGATCTTCGAGTCCGGCGCCATCCTGCAGTATCTCGGCAACAAGTCGGGGCAGTTCTATCCGGCCGACGTGCGCACGCGGGTCGACATCGACCAGTGGCTGTTCTGGCAGGTCGGCGGCCTCGGACCCATGGCCGGCCAGACCCACCATTTCCGCCAGTATGCCCCGGCCATCATCCGCGACCAGCGCCAGATCGCCTATGGCGTCCGCCGCTATACCGACGAAACCCACCGCCTTTACGGCGTGATGGATCGCCGCCTGGCCGACCGTGACTATCTGGCTGGTGACTATTCGATCGCCGACATGGCCGCCTGGCCGTGGGTGCTGCCGGAACACCAGGGCCAGTCGCTGGATGAGTTTCCCAACCTCAAGGCCTGGATGGACCGGGTCGGGGCGCGTCCGGCGGTCATCGCGGGTCGGGCTGTCGGCGAGACGATGCGGGGCAATCTGGCGGCCTCGGGCCAGTCGGCCGAGGCAGCGCGCAAGATCCTGTTCGGCCAGCGCGGACGTTAACCTTCCGGGAAGGTGTAACTACAAGATTTCCAATAAGTTTCGCAGGTCTGAACAAAAACGCCAGTATTTATCTTTGCTTTACTTAAAAGATCGAATCGACCTGCCGCCGTTAACTTTAACTTCAAACCGCGGGTATTTGATCAGGCCTCAGGAGACGGGGCCAGAACGGCCGTCGTCCGGAGGATACGGTAATGAACGCGCAAGAACTGGCGTCGGACATCGAGATCGAAGCCGAGGCCGCTCTGCCTCTGCCGACTGCGGATATGGACGGCGAAGCCCTGTTTCGTCTGGGTATGATGTACTCGACCGGCCAGGCCGGCTGCCCGATGGATCGGGTCTCGGCCCATATGATCTTCAACCTGGCGGCCATGAAGGGGTCGGTCGAGGCCCGGGTCTATCGCCGCGAGATGTCGCAGGAAATGGAACAGGACGAAATCGCCGACGCCCAGCGCGCCGCGCGCCGCTGGATCGATGCCGGTGTGGTTACCCTTGCGGCCTGATCAGTCCGTCTAGAACGACTGATACTGCCCGTTGATGGCGTAGGTGAAGCCGACGGGCAGGGCGTTGCGGATCTGGGTCACGAAATTGGCGACCTCGCCCAGCGTCGTTCTCGGCACAAACAATATGTCTCCGCGGCGCAGGGCGATGACCTCGCCACGACGCGGCCTGAGGTCAATGGCCCGCATCATGCGTACGCCGCCGGGCCCGCGCCGGATCAGCGCCACCTCCTGTTGGCGCGCGGTGGGCAGGAACGCCCCGGCCATGATGATCGCCTGATAGGCGTCGATGTCGCCCGGCATGTCATAGACGCCCGGCGTGCGGACCTCGCCGTCCACCCAGATTTTCAGCGGACCGGCCTGTTTGAGCGTGATCTCGACCACGGGCCGCAGCAGCTGTGAGGCATAGGCCCCGGCAATATCCGACTCCAGCTCGGCGATCGTGCGATCCGCGGCCATGACCTGACCGATCAGGGGCAGGGCGATACGCCCGTCGGGCCCGACTTTCTGGGTCCGGGTCAATTCGACCGCCGTCGGCGTGGCCACCTCGATCTCGTCACCCGGATACAACAGATATTCCGGCTCGGCCTCGGTCCAGTCGGCGAAGGCGATCTCGGGAAAGCCGGCTTGGCCGACCGGCTGGACCCGTCCGCCCGCCGCGCCACCCGAGGGCAGGGGCATGCGCCCGCCGTTCTCGCTGGCACAGCCGCTGAGAGCGGCGGCACCGAGGGACAGCAGAAGCAGGCGGCGGTCGATGGGCATGGGTCAGGAATCCGTAACGGACGGGCGCGTTCGACACAGGGTCTTCGCTTATGGGTAACCAGTGGTTAACGCCGCTCGGTCAAGTCTGGGGCAACAGTCACCGCGACCATATGGAATCACCAGCAGCCCATGCGCACGACGGCCTATGCCACCGCCCGCCCGCGCTACGGACTCCTCGATATCGTGGGGTTGCTGTTCCGCGAGATGCTGGTGATGATTCTGGTCTTCCTGCTGATCTTCGTGCTGGGCACGGCGGCGGTCCTGACCCTGAAGAAGACCTATACGGCGACCGGCAAGGTCTATGCCGGGGTCGGCCAGGAATATGTCTATCAGCCGCGGGTCGGTACGGCCGAGCGCGGTCAGGCCCCTGAAGCCGAGGCTGTGGCCCGGTCCGAGGCGGCGATCCTGAACAGCCTCGAGGTCAAGCAGCGCACGGTCGCCGCCGTGGGCGTCGACAGCTTCCTCGGCGACAAGCCCTCCAGCGCGGCCGCCGCCAAACGCGAGACCGACGCGCTCAAGGTCCTGGATTCGGGTCTCGGGGTCGGCACCACGCCCGGCAGCGCCATCATCGGGGTCAGCTATGAGAGCGACGACCCCGAGACCGCGGCCCGGGTCCTGAACGCGGTCATCGCCCAGTACCTGACCTATCGCCGCGAGGTGTTCCAGGACAACAAGACCCCGGCCATCGAACAGCAGCGTCAGGTGTTCGAGGACGAACTGGCCAGCGCCGATTCGGCCTATGAGTCCTTCCTGAACACCAACGACATCGGCGATTTCGCCACCCTGAAGGCAACGCTGGCGGCGACCTATCAGACGGTCTTCGCCGAACGTCTGTCGGTTCAGGCCCAGCTGAACCAGGCGCGACAGCGGCTGGCGACCCTGGTGGCCCAGCAGGCGGCGATCCCCGCCCAGGTCACCCTGCAGCAGGACCTCAATATCGCGGCCCAGGATCAGGTTCTGCAGCTACGCACCCAGCGCGAACAGCTGCTGTCGCGCTACCAGCCCGACGCCCAGCCGGTGCAGGACATCGAGGAGCAGATCGGCCAGCTGCAGGCCTTCGTCGGTAGCGGCAGCGCTGTGGGGCCCAAGGAAGTCCGCACCGGGCCCAACCCCGTCTGGATCCAGACCGAGAGCGATCGCATCGCCGCCGCCGCCGAAGCCTCGTCCCTGGCCGCGCGTCTGGCCGTTCTGGATCGTCAGGTCGGCGAGCTGCGCTCGCGACAGGCGACGCTGACCCAGATCGAATCGACCAATGCCACCCTGGCCGGGGACCGCGAGGTGCTGACCGCCAATATCCGCGACTTTCAGGAGCGCGCGACCCAGAGCCGGGCCGACAGCGCCCTGGTCATGGCCGGGGCCGACAATGTCACCGTCATCGAACGGGCCCAGGCCCCGACCCGCGGCAAGAGCCTGAAGGCCCCGCTGCTGATCGTCGTCTTCCTGTTCGCGGGCTTCACCGCCCTGTGCGTCGGCCTGTTGCGAATCTACACCCGGCGCAGCTTCGCCACCGCCGGCTCGGTCGGGCGGACGCTGGAAATGCCGGTGTTGGCAGTCGCGCCGATGAAGGCGCGATGAGCCCGCATGCTAGTCTGTGGCCTGGCGAGTTAGGCGCGTAACGATTCGATGGTCGATCTCACATCCGAAATGGCCGGCCTCTGGGCGGCACTGGGACCGGCCCCGTCGCATCGCGGACGGGTGATCCAGGTCGTCGCCGCCAATTCCGGCGAGGGGGCCTCGACGGTGGCCCGGGAATACGCCCGCCTCGCCGCGGTGCGGGCCCGGCGTCCGGTCTGGCTGATCGACGGCGATCTGGCAGAGCAGGGCCAGCTGGAGGCCGTCGCCGACGAACCGGACCGCTTCGGCCGCCTCGGTCGTCCGGCCCAGGCCTCACCCGACGGTTCCAGCTTCTTCGCGGTGACTCCGCGTGTGACCGGGTCGGACGGTCGCCCTATCTCACCGGCGCGGCTGTTGACGGCGCGATCCTGTCTGGGCGGACGCCTGTGGGTGTCCCGCTTCAACACCACCCGTCTGCGCTCGGGACAGCGGGCCGAGGCCCTCGCCGATTCCCGCTACTGGGACGCGCTGCGCAAACATGCCGACACCGTCGTCATCGATGCGCCGTCGACCGATCGCAATGACATGGCCCTGACCCTGGCCCCGTTCGTCGATGCGACGATTCTGGTGGTGTCGGAGTCGACCCGGGCCGCCGATCCGATGATCCTGCGCGACGAGATCGAGGCCGTCGGCGGCAAGATCGCCGGGGTCGTGGTCAATCGCTCGACCTATCGCGCGCCCGGCTTCCTGGCCCGCCTGACCGGCTAGATCGCTGGCTCAGCGGGCGGCGGCGTCCAGCCGTGTCAGTTCACGTGTCCCGTAAAAATGGGGCTCCAGCCCCTTCATCCAGAACAATTTTCCCAATCCGCGCGCCATCCGGTCGAGCGCCCAGGCCCGACGCGGGCTGCGCACGATCAGATAAGGCACGGCGGCGCAGGTCCACAGCAGCATCTGCGCGGCTCCAATGACCATCCAGCGCACCACGCCCAGCCAATCCCGCCGGGCCGCCGCCGTCTGGCTCGGCCCCTGACCGAAGGCGAAGGCCCGGGCCAGCGCATAACGCAGCGTCGCGCGATGGGCCGGGGCGATCTCGTCGACCCAGGCCCCGGCGGCCCAACCAAAGCGGCCACCGCGATCCGCCAGCGCGGCGAACAGGGCGTCATCCTCGCCCCCGACCTGATCGGCCCCGACGTCGAACGGCGCGAGGCCGGGCAGGGCGCTGCGCCGCACCATCAGCGAATTGCCGCAACCGAAAGGCTGGTCGATCACCCGCGTCGAGGCCGGTCCGGCACGGCCGAAGAAGTCCTCGAGATAGGGTCTCAGCCAGTCCGCCGCCCCGGGAGCGCGTCCGCGGATCGGTCCGAACACCACATCGGCCCCGGTCTGGGTCTGCGCCATCAGCAGCTGCGCCAGCCAGTCGGGCGTGGCCACCTCGTCATCGTCGAGAAAGGCGATCAGCGGCGCATCCGTGGCCTGCAGCCCGACATTGCGGGCCGTGGCCACGCCGGGCACCGGGGCGTGGCAATAGACCAGCGGCCACGGTGACCGCGGGCGCAGGCCCTCGACGGTCGCCGCAGCGGTTCCGGCCGGATCATTGTCGACCACCACGATTTCGCACAGGCGATCAGCGACCTCGGTCTGGACGAACAGGGACTCCAGCGCCCGGGTCAAACCCTCCGGGCGACGCAGGGTCGGGATGATCACGGCCACGGACCCGGTGTTGTCACACGGCGGCGTCACGCGATGGCCCCGGCATACAGGGCGGCCCGGTACAGACGCAGCGAAAAGGCCCGCGTGGCGACCGGCAGTCCCTCGGTCTCGGCCGCACGACGCAGCAGCGGCCGCAGCTGGTTCAGCCCCGGCAGACGCTTCAGCAACCGTGCCGCGCGATAGCTGGGATAGGCGCTGACGATGGCCGGATGGCGGTCGACCACACGGGCGAAATTGGGCGCGGATTGTTCGTATTTCCCAGCCAGGTCCGCGACCGTGTCCAGCCCCATATGGGTGGCCGGATTGTCGACGTGCAGCACCCGGAACCGCTTCGACACCCGCATCGCCCATTCCACGTCCTCCCAGCCCCAGCCGGTGAAGCCCGGGTCGAAGGCCTCGGCCGCGAACACGTCGCGCCGCACCAGCAGGTTGGAGGTGTAGACGTATTTCTCGGGCTGCCGGGCCCGCACCGTATAGGGCACGCACTCCGACTTGGTGGCCATGGACCGGTGCACGGCAAAGCGCGGCTCGTCCGGGGCCTGCAGCAGGGAAAAGCCACCGAACGCCACCGGCGGGTCCTCACGCGCAACCAGATCGGCCCAGTCACGCAGGAAACGTCGGTAGTCTGGCCGCATGTCGCTGTCGAGAAACAGCAGACTGCCACCACGGGCGGCGGTAGCCAGCCGGTTACGACCGATCGAGCGGCCCTCGTTGCGGGGCAGGGTGATCAGCCGCGCCGGCAGGGTCATGTACTTGATCAGGGCGGTCAGTCGCTTGGTCAGCTCGGGATCGCGGGTGCCGTCGTCCAGCACCACGATCTCGACCGAGCCGTCGACGGCCCCGGCCTCCTCATCGAGCAGTTTCAGCAGCGCCGACGGATCATCGCGCAGGAAGGGGATCAGCACCGATACGACCGGGCTGGCCACCTTCCAGGTCGGATTGGCAAAGACGCGGCCTTTGGCGGTCATGACGGTACGCTCCGGGTTCGGGCCGTGGCGACGATCCGCCCGGCCACATCGCGGACGCCCGCCGCATTCAGGGTCAGGGCGACGATGGCATAGACCAGCGCCCCGGTCGTCGCATCCAGCATCAGCTCGATCAGCCCGCCCGGCGTGGGCAGGGCCGACACCGCCAGCGCCATGGCCCCGGTCGCTACACCGCAGCGCGCCAGCGTCTCCCACGGCATCGGCATGACCAGCACCCGGCGACCGATGGCGATTGAGGCCATCAGGCCCAGGCCGAAGCTCGCCGTCGTGGCCCAGGCTGCGCCCATCACCCCGAAGGCGGGGATCAGCACCAGGTTCAAGCCGATATTGGCCAGCGCCGGCACCGACATCGCCACCAGCAACAGGCCGGTGCGCCGTCCCAGGGTGAAGGCCTGATGGAAATAATAGGTGGTCAGCCCCGACAGCAGCGCCGACAGCGCAATCCACGGGGTGATGGACGCGGCGACCCGACGCAGGTCTTCGCCGATCATCACCTCGGTCAGCGGCCCGGCCACCATCGCGACCCCGGCCGCGGCCGGCAGGCCGATCAGCAGGAAGGTCGAGGCCTGCTCCCGCGCCGCTGCCTTCAGCCGCTCGCCGCCACCCCGCTCCAGCGCCATGATCAGGGCCGGGGCCCCGGCCGCGCCCAGCCAGATGAACAACACGTCCAGCGTCCGGTTCGCGAGGCTGTAGCCCGCGTGATAGGCCCCGACCGCCGCCTCGTTCATGAAGGCCGCCAGCAGGAAGCGGTCAGTCGACGACAGCACCACGGCCAGCGCCAGCGAGGCGGCGATCGGATAGCCGTAGACGGCATAGTTGCGCAGCCGGACCCGATCGACGCGCGCGCCGCGCACCTGTCTCAGCTCGCCCGGCAGGATGAAGGGCAGGGTGATCAGCGGGGCCAGCAGCAGCCCGGCCAGCGGCGCCGCTCCGCCGGCCCCGCCCAGCGCGAACAGTACCCCGATCACCAGCCCGCCGATGGTTGTGATCATGTCCAGACGCGCGGCCCGGGTGACCTCGCCCGCCGCCCGGTAGCGCTCCATCGCCAGCTTGGCGAAGCTGCGGATCGGGATGCCGGCGATCGCCACGGCGACGACGATGCGGAAGCCCGGCTCCATCGGCCAGAGCCACAGGATCAGGGTCGCGACCGGCAGGAAGATCAGGGTCAGACGGAAGGCGGTGCGATACAGGCTGGCGAAATGACTGGCCAGCCCGTCCGGCGTCTGTTCGGCGGCCCAGAAGCGGGCCATCGACGCCTCCAGCCAGCTGAACACCGCGACATGGCTCAGCGTCAGGATCGAATAGGCCAGCGCATAGCGGCCGAAATCCGCCGGGCTCAACACCCGGGTGAAGATCATGATGGCCAGGAAGCCGACCACCCCCTGGACGATATTGGCCGGCAGATAGCCCCAGACGCCGCGCCAGAACATCAGTCTGCTCCGCTCAACGAATGGCCTGCCGGTCACCCAGCAGCACGGGCACGGTGATCAGCATCACCCACAGGTCCAGCCACAGCGACTGACGCTCGACATAGTCGATGTCCAGCTGCACGCGGCGGCGCACGTCCTGGGCCGAATGCAGCGGCCCGCGCGAGCCGTTGACGGCGGCCCAGCCGGTCATGCCCGGCTTGATCCGGTGACGATGGGCATATTCGGCCACCAGCCGCGCCGATTCGATATGGCCGGTCTTCATGCCGATGGCGTGCGGCCGCGGCCCGACCAGTGACATCTCGCCCTTCAGTACATTCAGCAGCTGCGGCAGTTCATCGAGACTGGTCGAGCGCAGGAAGCGACCCACCCGGGTAACCCGGTCATCATCGGCCGTGACCTGGCGCGACGCGGTGGCGTCGGCGACCTCGGGCCGCATCGAGCGGAATTTCCACACCACGATCTCTTCCTGGTTGAAGCCGTGGCGGCGCTGGCGGAACAGGATCGGACCCGGGCTGTCCAGACGGATGGCCACGGCCACGGCCGCCATCACCGGGGCCAGCAGTACGGCGGCGGTCAGGCCGACGATCATGTCCTGCAGGCGCTTGTTGAAGGCGCGGCGCTCATCGTCGACCGGCCCGTCCAGCTGTGCCAGCGAGGTCCGGGCCAGCCGGTCGACGGCCTTGCCCCAGTCGGCGTCGGCGGGCTCGACCAGCAGGGTCACTTCATTGGGCAGGGTCCGCAGCCGGGCGGTCAGGTCGCGCACCCGCGCCTCAGCCTTGGGGTCGATGGCCAGCACGATGCGGTCGACATAGGGGGTCATGTGGTGGGTCAGCAGGTCATCGGCCCGGCCCAGCACCGGCACGCCCTCGATGGCCCGTGGCGACCGCGCCAGCCGGTCGTCGAAAATGCCCAGCACATTGAGGTCGCGTCGCGTCAGCGCCTCTCGGATCAGCCCCTCGGCGTGGCGCGTCGCCCCGACCAGCACGATACTGGGCGTCAGGGCCCCGGATCCGCGCCAGCGGCTGACCAGATCGCTCCAGCCCATGTGCAGGCCGTTCAAACTGATCAGGATCAGCCCGGTCCACACCAGATAGGCCGACCACGGCGCGCCGGCCCCGCGCATCAACGCGCCCAGACCGATCGTGGCGACCGCCCCGGCCAGGGTGATCCCGGCCACGGCGGCCAGATGCAGACCGACCCGGTGACTGCGGTTGAAACGATACAGGCCCAGCGAGCGCATCAGCGCCAGCACGGTGACGGCCCCGGCGACGAACGGTAGCACCTGCCACAACCGGGCCTCGGCCAGGCTGCCCGGCACGATGGCCCAGGCGCACAGCAGGCTGACGGCCACCACCGCCAGCACGTCGAAGGCGCGGAAATAATGTACGGCCAGCCGCGCCGTGTGACGCTCGCGGGCATTCAGCCAGACCTCCGGCCGGAACGGACCACGCCGCGCGGCCCCATCGGCAGCCCCGTCGGCATCGCCGTCAGTCCCCGCCGCCGTTGCGGCCAGGGCCTGCAGACCGGCGGCGTCCAGCGTCGCCGGCTCGGCGGAGGACGAGGACGGTCGGGCAGGGGAACGGTGGCGGACGGCTTGGGTCATGGGACTCCGGCGTTCAGGTGCGCGCAATCATGCACAGCGGCCCTCACTGTCGCGTTAACGCTACCGCCGTCGCCGTCACCCAAACCCGGTTGCGCCGCGCCGCGCCCTCGGCTATCTGCCGTGCCTGCTGGAGACGTGGCCGAGTGGCTTAAGGCAACGGTTTGCTAAATCGTCGTACCCTGTAAGGGGTACCCAGGGTTCGAATCCCTGCGTCTCCGCCAGACCTTCCCAACATTGCGATCGAAACCCCCGCGCGTCCCCGCGCAGACGGGGACCTGGTATTGGATCATCCCCGGCTGTCGTCATCCTCCGGAGCGCAGCGACCGGAGGACCCGACGCAGGCGCTCTCCGAAGGAAGATGAAAGGCAAAGAAAAGCCCCTCTCCCGTGGGGAGAGGGGTTGGGGAGAGGGCGTACGATGTCGCCCGTGTCGCACCGTAACCCCTCACCCTTTCGCCTTGCCGATCGCTTCGCTCCCGGAGGCTCAAGCCCTCTCCCGCCGGGAGAGGGGGTGTCCATCTCTGGGCTTTTCGGTGAACCCGCTACATGATGGCCGGCGGTCAACGGGATCCGACCTTTCCCCGCCGCCCTTGGCATGGAGATCGGAGCGACAATGGACGGGTGGAAGAAGCCAACACCAAAAGCATCATGGTTCGTGTTCGTGGTGTTTGTGGCGATGATCCTCTGGGTCGTCTTCAACATGTATTCGGGCGCTGCCCCCTCCTAATTATGGGGGGGCAGAGCCGTGCGCTCGCTCGTCTGAACCGGTCCAGGCCGCCCGTCGTAGCTGCTCCCTCGACCCTCTACTCCTTCGCCCCCCAGTGCTTGCGGAAGGCAATCGCCAGCAGGGAGTTGGCGAAGACGAATCCCACCACCATCCAGACGCCCGCGCGGTCGCCCCAGAGGACGTCTGCAACGAACATGGCGAACACCCAGGCGATGGCGTGCAGGATGAAGATCGCGCTCAGCCGGACCTTGGCGCTGCGGTAGGCGACGGAACCGGCCCCGGCCGCTTCTGCCAGACCGTCGACGCCGTCCCGCTGCATCGACCAGCCGGACGCCACAATCGTCAGGCCGACCCCGGCAAAGCCGGCCAGTCCGATCAACGCCCCCCACAGGGCCACGCCGTCATCCGGCAGCAGCACGAAGGCCGCGACCAGGGTCAGGCCCGTCAGCACCAGGATCCAGCCACTCAGACGCTCGGCCGCACTGACCCCGGCCGTTCGCGTCAGCGGGAAGATCAGTTTCGGCAGGATGTTGCCGGTCACCACCATGATCAGGCCCAGCAGGGCCCCGACGCCGCGCTTGGCCATGACGCCGTCGATCTGGCCGGTTTCCTTGGCGATCACCACGCCGGCGAAGGCGATCAGCAGCACGACGAGCGCTGTCGAGCTCGACCGGCCCGGTGCCTGAGGGGTTGATGCGGTCATTCGTGCGTTTCCTTGTTTGATTGGGTTGGCGACGCGGCCGTCGCGGTGGCGCGATGCTGCAGCCCCAGCAGGTCGGCGAAGCTCAGCAGCGCCTCTTCCAGAACGGAGAGTTGCAGGTGATAGACGACGGTTTTTCCCTGCCTTTCCGAGACGACCAGGTTGGCATCACGCAGCACGGTGAAATGCGACGACATGGTCGAGCTGGAGATCGGGAATTCGTCCGCCAGCGCCCCGGCTGTCATCGACTGACGCCGCAACAGCTCCAGAATCCGTCTCCGGGTCGGGTCAGCCAGGGCCTTGAAGATCGTGCTCATGTCTGGATAGTTAGCTAATCATCAAAGTGATGTCCAATACAATTTGATGGATATCGAAATGAATGGGGTCGGTGCGGTCCGTTCTAGCCCCTCTCCCGGGGGAGAGGGGTTGGGGTGTGGGCGTACGGTGTCATCCGCGTCGCACCGTGACCCCTCACCCTTTCGCGCCAGAACCCTCGCTCACGCTCGGGTGCGCTCAAGCCCTCTCCCGCCGGGAGAGGGACGGGATGCGAGGTACTCGCCAAAAATCCCCCTATCGGCGCTACCCAAACCCCAACCCGATCAAACACCTACTCTTTTCCACCCCCCAATTTCCCGCCCTGGTTCCGGCCCGTGCCATCATCCCGGGGTCCCGTCGCACGGGGGCTCGCTCGGCCGGCGATCCGCAGCGGCGGCGGGAGCGGATGGAGCGGGCGCAACCCGGAGCCAGACCCTGCGGGGTCGCTTGCCGAGGGGATGCGAGGTCGAGCCGGGTGGAAGGCCGGACGGCCCAGGGGCGGGGAGGAGTACCCGTACCGGTCCAGGAGATGGTCGCTGCCATCCCTGCCCGCCGCGTGCAGACGGACCGCTCGTTAAAAGCGATGCCCATGGTCTAGGCACAGTGGAAACCCGTCCGCGCGGAGCGTCTGACGTTCGCCGAAACACTATCCCCTACGGTCTCCGGGCGTTCGCCCGGCGCTCCGCCAACGCCCCTCACCGCCGCCGAACAGGCGCGGCCCGTCGGCGTGCCCGCAGGCGGATACGACCCCAACTTGACCTCGGGTGATCTTGGCACCGGGGCGGGAGCGGTCTAGGTCTGGGGCTCATTCCTCAGGAGACGATTTCATGGCCGATCTGGCTCAGGTTACCGAACACATCCGCGGCGCCGTGGGCGACGATTCCGGTCTGGGCAAGACCGTGAAACTGGACCTTGGCGATGTCGGCAAGATCTACATCGACGGGGCGTCCAGCCCGAACACCGTGACCAATGAAGACAAGCCTGCCGACGCCACCGTCTCGATGACCTGGGACGACTTCATGGCCCTGTCGGAAGGCAAGCTGGACCCGATGATGGCCTTCATGCAGGGCAAGCTGAAGATCGCCGGTGACATGATGATCGCCCAGAAGCTGGCCCCGCTGCTGAAGCGCTGATTTCGACCTGCCTTCCACCCCGGAAGGTGAACAACCGCCACAGGCGGTGACGGCCGGGCCCCGGCGACGTCGGGGTCGCGGTCGTCATCGTCCGCAAGGATCGATGCCATGGACTTCAAGCCCAGCGACCGCGCCCAGCACTGGCAGGAGCGGGTCCGCCGCTTCCAGGACGATCGGGTCCTGCCGCGTCAGGCTGAATACAAGGCCCAGGTGCGTGAGGATGCCTCGCGCCAGCCGCCGGTGATGGAAGAATTGAAGGCCGAGGCCAGGGCCGCCGGACTGTGGAACATGTTCCTGCCGGGCGAGCATGGGGCCGGGCTGACCAATCTCGAATATGCGCCGCTGGCCGAGCTGATGGGCCGGGCCGTGTGGTCGGCCGAGGTCTACAACTGCGCCGCGCCGGACACCGGCAATATGGAAGTGCTCCATATGTACGGTGACGCGGCCCAGCAGGACCGCTGGCTCAAGCCCTTGATGGCCGGCGACATCCGTTCGGCCTTCCTGATGACCGAGCCCGAGGTCGCGTCGTCCGACGCCACCAACATCCAGACCCGGATCGAGCGCGACGGCGACCACTATGTGATCAATGGCCGCAAATGGTGGTCGACCAACATGGCCCACCCGAACGTGGCCGTGTCGATCGTCATGGGCAAGACCGACCCCGACGCCGCCACCCACGCCCAGCAGTCGCAGATCATCGTCCCCACCGACACCCCCGGTTTCCGCATCGACCGGATGCTGTCGGTGTTCGGCTATGACGAGGCCCCGATCGGTCATGCCGAGGTGGTGCTGGAGAACGTCCGCGTCCCGGTTGAGAACCTGATCGCCGGTGAGGGCCGCGGCTTCGAGATCGCCCAGGGGCGGCTTGGACCGGGCCGTATCCACCACTGCATGCGCGTGATCGGGGCCGCCGAGGTGGCGCTGGAACTGATGTGCCAGCGCCTGCTCAGCCGCACCGCCTTCCGCAAGAAGCTGGCCGAACATTCGGTCTGGGAGCAGCGCATCGGCGAGGCCCGCACCAATATCGAGATGTGCCGGCTGCTGGTGCTGAAGGCCGCCTGGATGATGGACGAGGCCGGGGCCAAAAATGCCAAGTCCGAGATCGCCCAGATCAAGGTCGCGGCCCCGCGCATGGCGTTGAAGATCATCGACGACGCCATCCAGGCCTTCGGCGGGGCCGGCGTCTCCAGCGACACCCCGCTGGCCGAGACCTATGCCATGATCCGCACCCTGCGCATCGCCGACGGCCCGGACGAGGTCCACAACCGCACCATCGCCCGGCTCGAATATGCCAAATACGGCGGTCGCGGCGGCTGATGCGCGCCACGTCGGGCCTTCCGGTCCGGTGCGGCGCAGTCCATATGACGCCGCATGACGATGCATGGTGACCGCTCCGGACGTCACCGCAGTGACCCCGGGGTCGCAGTGGCGACCGGGGATTCTGGACTGAAGCCCAAGGGGCCGTCGACGTTTCAGGCGCTGGCGGACCTGATGGGGCTGGTCGGGCGCTCGAACGCGCCCCGGCTGAAGCTGCGCCTGATCGCCGCCGTGCTGCTGACCCTGGCGGGCAAGGCGCTGGGCGTGCTGGCTCCGCTGGTGCTGGGGGCTGCCGTCAACTCGCTGGCCCAGGGACAGGGCACGGCCGCGGCGCTCGGCTGGGGCTTCGGCGGCTTCGCCGTCGGCTGGGCCCTCGTCCGACTGCTGTCGTCGACCGCACCGCAGCTGGCGGATGTGGTGTTCGCCCCGGTGCGCTCGGCCGCCCAGCGCCGCGCGGCGACCGAGACCTTCGCCCATGCCCTCAGCCTGTCGCTCGACTTCCACCAGACCAAACGCTCCGGTTCGTTGTCACGGACGATGGAACGCGGTGCCCGCTCGGTCGACTTCCTGCTGCGCATCCTCGCCTTCAACCTGGTCCCGACCGGAGTCGAGCTGGTGCTGGCGGCCGGCGTGCTGGGGGCCCGCTATGACTGGCGTTTCGGCGCGGTGGCCGTGGTCGTGGTGCTGGTCTACACCGCCTCGACCTTCGCCCTGTCCAACTGGCGGCTCGAGCATCGCCGGACCATGAATACGGCCGACACCGAGGCTGCCGGCGTCTCGGTCGACGCCCTGCTGAACTATGAGACGGTCAAGTCGTTCGGGGCCGAGGCCCGCTCGGCCCAAGTCTATGACCGGGCGCTGGGCGACTACACCCGGGCTGCCCTTAAGGCCAACAGCTCCCTGGCCCTGCTCAACACGATCCAGGCCGGCATCATGAACCTCGGTCTCGGGGTCATGGCCGTGATGGCCGGGTTCGAGGCCGCCGCCGGTCGCATGGGCCCGGGCGACGTTATGGCCGCGGTGCTGATCATGATCTCCCTGTACGGGCCACTGAACATCCTCGGCTTCGCCTATCGCGAGGTGCGCCAGTCGTTCATCGACATGGAGGAGATGCTGAAGGTCACGCGCCAGACTCCGCAGGTCGCCGACGCACCCGATGCCGTCGCCCTGACCCGCGACACAGCCCATCGCGGCGGCAGCATCGCCTTCGAGGGTGTTGGCTTTCGTCATGACGCCCGGGCCAACGGGCTGGAAGGCGTCAGCTTCAGCGCCGCGCCGGGAACAACAACCGCCCTGGTCGGTCCGTCCGGCGCAGGCAAGTCGACCATCGTCAAACTCGCGCTGCGCCTGCTGGATCCGCAGGAGGGCCGGGTGCTGATCGACGGCCATGACGTGCGCCAGGTTGCTCAGGCCTCGCTACGGACGGCGGTGGCCCTGGTGCCCCAGGACGTGGCCCTGTTCAACGACACCATCCGCGCCAATATCGGCTTCGCCCGCCCCGACGCCGATGAGGCCGCCATCTGGGATGCGGTCGAGGCGGCCGAACTGGCGGCCTTCATTCGCGACCTCCCCGATGGGCTGGACACCCGGGTCGGGGAGCGGGGCTTGAAACTCTCAGGCGGCGAGCGTCAGCGCGTCGGCATCGCCCGGGCCCTGCTGGCCGATCCCTGCATCCTGATCCTCGACGAGGCCACCAGCGCCCTCGACAGCCGCACCGAGGCCGCGATCCAGAAAACGCTGCGCAAGGCCCGGGCCGGGCGCACGACCCTGGTGGTCGCCCACCGGCTGTCGACGATTGCCGACGCCGACCAGATCCTGGTGCTGAAGGCCGGGCGCATCGTCGAACGCGGTGCCCACCACGAACTGGTCGCCCATCTCGGCGGCGAATATGCGGCCCTGTGGCGCAAACAGACCCGCGGTGCCCGAACCCGGACCTAGTCCTTCGGTGTCGGGCTGTTGCGTTCCTTGACCTGCTGCAGGCCGGCCAGGACAGTCGCTCGCGCCTCGGCCGCGTCCTCCGGCAGGCGCAGCAACATCTGCATCGCCTGGGCGTGGACGGTGACGATCCGCCAGTCGAACAATTCGCCGGCGGGGGCCGCGTCGACCAGGTTGCACAGGTGGCTCGCCGCCTCGCACAGTTCATTCAGGCCAAACGGACTGGCGACATCGATAATCGCATTGCTGCCGCGATAGACCTCGATCAGCCGTTCGAAATTGTCTTCCAGCGATGTCGGTTGCTCAATCGCCAGCAGGGATTTGACCATCTCAGCCACAGCCTCGACGCTGGACCCGCGCCGTTCCTCGATATTGGCCTCCGCCTGGCTCAAAGCCACGCCGATACTGATGCCACCGGGCTTGTCGATCATCTCGGTCAGGCGGGACTTGCGACGCTTGTGCGTGATGACGGTCATGATGGGACGCTACTCTCGAACATGTCTTCTGAGGGGGACTGCGTGCCGGTTTCGGCCTCGGCAGCGGCCTTGCGGATCATCAGGGCGCGACGTTCCTCGCCGGGCGGGTCATCGTCCCGGAAACGGCGGTCCGGTCCGAAATAGTCGCCAACCTCGAGAAAGGGGCGCTGATCCCGCGAGACCCAGACGATCCGTTCCAACAGGGTGATGGCACTGAAGGGTTTGACAATGACGAAGCTGGCCCCGCAGTCCCGCGCCTCGGTGGCGCGTGAACGGCGCAGATGGGCGGCGGTCATGATGATCGGGGTGAAGGCGTTCGGATCAAGCCCGGAACGCCGCAGCCAGCGGACCAGCTCAAATCCATCTGTGCCGGGCATTTCGCAGTCCACCAGCAGAAGGTCGACCGGGCTCTCCTTTAGGATGGTGATCGCGTCTGCGGCGTTACGACAGGCGAACCGGGTTCGGATTCCGAAGCCGAGCAGGGCCTGACTGGTCAGGTCCAGGGCAAAAGGAGAGTCGTCGACGACCATCGTCACAGCGCTGCTGAGATTGATGACCGAACTGGCCCGGAGTGACGTAGCGAGACCACTCATTAAAACCCGAGACCTTGAGATTTGACAGCAGGCTGCCGCCACCAACCCCGATCAATAACTCTCATGAGTAGCGGGAAGGTTAACGGTTCAACCTGCCCGACCGATGGCGTAGAACCGGTCTGCGCGCTGGCGACGCAGGGCGTCAGGCGACAGGCCGGCCAGACCCCGCAGTTCCTCGGCCAGAACATCCCCGACGGCGGCCACGGCGGTGGTTGGATCAGTATGGGCTCCGCCGCAGGGTTCGGTGATCAGTCGGTCGACGATCTTGAGTCCGATCAGGTCGGGACCGGTGATTTTCATGGCCATGGCAGCGTCGCGGGCCCGGGCCCCGTCACGCCACAGAATACCGGCTGCTCCCTCGGGCGAGATCACCGAATAGATGGAATGCTCAAGCATCAGGACCCGGCTGGCCCCGGCGATGGCGATGGCTCCGCCGGATCCACCTTCACCAGTTATAGTAGCGATCGACGGGACGCCCAGCGTCAGGCTGCGTTCGGTCGAGCGGGCGATGGCCTCGGCCTGGCCGCGCTCCTCGGCTCCGAGCCCCGGATACGCACCCGCGGTGTCAACGAACGTCAGGACCGGCAGGCCGAATTGCTCGGCCATGTCCATCAGACGGACCGCCTTGCGATAGCCTTCGGGCCGGGCCATGCCGAAATTGTGCTTCAGGCGGGACTCGGTGTCATTGCCTTTTTCGTGGCCCATGATGACCACAGCCTCGCCGCGGAACCGGGCCAGGCCACCGAGGATAGCCTGGTCGTCGCCGAACTGGCGATCGCCGCGCAATTCGACAAAGTCAGTGAACAGGCCGTCGATGTAGTCGATCAGGTGCGGACGCTGCGGATGGCGGGCGACCTGGGTCTTCATCCACGGATCAAGGTTGGCGTAGGTTTTTGTCCGGAGCTGCTCGGCCTTGCGGCGCAGGCCGTCGATCTCGGTCTCGAACGACCCCGACGTCGTGGACAGCAGGCTCAGTTCCTCGATCTTGGCCTCCAGATCGGCGATCGGTTTTTCGAATTCGAGGTAGTGGGTGGCCATGAAGGCGTCCGGTGCGGCAGGCGCGATAGATGCGCCACGGGAAGGCGGCGGAACCTAGTGGGGCAATCGCGCGCGAGCAAGTAGAGGCGTCAGTCTTCCCGCGCGAGCGGGTGATTCCGTTGCACGGCCCGACTGAGCCGGTCGGACGTGACATGGGTGTAAATCTGGGTCGTAGCAATGTCCGCATGGCCCAGCAGGGTCTGCACCACCCGCAGGTCGGCCCCGCCCTCCAGCAGATGGGTCGCAAAGGCGTGACGCAGGACGTGCGGGCTGACCCGTGCCGGGTCGAGTCCGGCGACGACGGCAGCCTGGTCCAGCATCTGGGCGAAACGCCGTGGCGTCAGGTGCCCACGACCGCTGCTCGACGGAAACAGCCAGACACCGTCGGGCGTGGCGGGTTTGCGACCCGTATCGCGTACGGTCAGCCAGACGCGGACGGCCTCGCGGGCGGCGGCGTTCAGCGGAGCCAGCCGTTCCTTGCCGCCCTTGCCGCGAACGATCAGGAATGCGGGATCGCGGCGGACCGATTCGACCTTGAGGTTCAGCAGTTCCGAAACCCGCATGCCCGAGGCGTACGCCAGTTCCACCAGGGCGACCATCCGCACGCCACTGGTCCCGTCCCGGGACGAAGCGGCGGCCAGCAGGCGGCCAATCTCGTCGATGGACAACGTCCGGGGCAGGGACCGCCCCTGTTTCGGAGCGTCGAGACGTCTAGACGGGTCGTCGGTCCGCCAGCCCTCGGCCAGGGCGAAGCGGTAGAATTGGCGGATGGATGAGCGTCGGCGCGCGGACGTGGCCGGCGACAGGCCGCGAGTTGTCAGGTCAGCGAACCATGCCTCGATCGCCGACGCATCGGCGGCCATCAACCCGCCGACCTCGGACAGGCTAGCCTCGGCGTCCGCCAGATCCCGACCATACGCCGAAAGCGTATGCGGCGAGGCGTCGCGCTCCACCGCCATCATCTCCAGAAATGCCTCGACCTGTGGCGTACTCATCGAAAGCCCCAGTTCAGCGTGCAGCGGTCCCTTGCAGGGGGGCTTCTTGATGTAGAGGGTGAAGCGATCATGTGTGCCTGCCTCTCTCCTCCCCACCAGCCTGTGCCTGCGGAGCCGTCCGCATGAGCGATGTTGCGCCGATTCCGGCATCACGGCGCACCATAGCGCTGGTGGGGCTGATGGGGGTGGGGAAATCTACCGTCGGACGGCGGCTGGCGCGTCGTCTGCACCTGCCGTTCGCCGACGGGGACGTCGAGATCGAGGCCGCTGCCGGGATGACGGTGTCCGAAATCTTCGCTGAGCTGGGAGAACCGGAATTCCGTGCCGGGGAGGCAAGGGTCATGCGGCGATTGCTGGAGGGTGATCGCCGAGTTCTGGCCACGGGCGGTGGCGCGATCTTGAACTCCGAGACCCGGGCCTTGATGAAGAGGCGGGCGACCACTGTCTGGATGCGGGCGGATCTGGCGGTCGTGGCGCAGCGCGTGCAGCGCCGGGACACCCGACCGCTGTTGCGCGGTCGTGACCCACTGGAGGCGCTGGAGGCGATGGCGGCGGTCCGCTATCCGATCTACGCCACGGCCGATGTCACCGTGGACGTTGCGAGTGGGGCGCATGCCGATGCGGTGGAGGCGATCGTCGCCACCCTGGAGGCCTTCTGGGCTCGGGATGAATCCTCATGAGCACGACGATTTCCGTCTCCGGCGCGGGTTTCACCTCATACGAGGTCGAGGTCGGGCGGGGACTGCTGACTGGACTGGGCGCGCAAGTCAGCACCCTGACCAAGGGGCGCGTCGTCGTCATCAGTGACGAGACAGTGGCTGCCCTTCACGGTCCAGCGGTCCTGGCTTCGCTGGAAGGTGCCGGACTGAGGACCCGCATTCTCACCGTCCCGCCGGGCGAAGCGTCGAAGTCCTTTACTGAGTTGGAGCGAGTGATTGACCGGTTGTTGGCTTACGAACTGGACCGCAAGGACCTGATCGTCGCCCTGGGTGGCGGCGTGGTCGGCGACCTGGCCGGCCTGGCGGCCGCGCTCTACATGCGGGGTATCGATTTCGTCCAGGTACCAACCACCCTGCTGGCCCAGGTCGATTCCTCGGTCGGCGGAAAGACGGCGATCGACACGCCGCGCGGCAAGAATCTGGTCGGAGCTTTCCATCAGCCGCGACGGGTGATCGCCGATATAGACGTCTTGGCCACCCTGCCGCCGCGCCAACTGCGCTCGGGCTGGGCAGAGGTGCTGAAGCACGGCCTGATCTGCGATGCGGCCTTCTTCGACTGGCTGGCGGGCGAAGGGGCGGTTGGGGTGAATGGCGATCTTGTAGCGCTCGAGCGGGCCGTGATCCGGTCGGTCGAGATCAAGAGCGCCATCGTTGAGGAGGACGAGCGTGAGACCGGGCGGCGCGCCCTGCTGAATCTGGGGCACACCTTCGGCCATGCACTTGAAGTCGAGCTGGGTTTTGACGAATTGGTACTGACCCACGGTGAGGCTGTGGCGCTGGGGTGCGCGATGGCGTTTCGCTACTCAGCGACCTTGGGTCTCTGCCCGGATGCCGACGTAAAACGGGCGGTGTCCGGACTGGCGGCCGCGGGCCTGCCCACACGGCTGGCAGAGGTCGGCGAGGCCGGAGCCGGAGCTCTGGTGCGCCGCATGACCGGGGACAAGAAGGTCGAGGATGGTCACCTCACCCTGATACTGGTGCGCGGTATCGGGCAGGCCTTCGTCGAGCGGACGGTTGATGCGGTTAGGTTGGCGGGATTTCTTCGAACCGAGGGAGCGCGATGATCCTGACGGCGGAGGTGCTGGAGAATAAATTCGTTCGTCTGGAGCCATTCGAGCCGGCCATCAAAGGCGAGGTCAGGGCGGCGCTGGACTGCGATCCGGAAGCCTGGGGCGGAATGGTCGCGTCCGCCTATGGACCGCATTTCGACGGCTGGTGGGCGGGGGCGCTGGCTGCCATGTCCAAAGGGGCCCGTATCCCATTCGCCGTGCGAAGCCAGGCTAGCGGTGCCCTGGTCGGTACGACGAGCCTGTACGAGATTCGGCCCGAGCATCGGCGCTGCGAGATCGGATCGACCTTCTATCGGCCGGAGGCCCGCGGTGGCCCCGTCAATCCAGCGTGCAAACGATTGCTGCTGGGCCATGCCTTCATCGCCGGTGCGGTTCGGATCGAAATCATCACCGACGCCATGAACCCGGGTAGCCAGGCAGCGATCCGCAAGCTGGGTGCAAGGGACGAGGGGGTTCTGGCTCGTCACAAGGTCACCTGGACCGGCCGGGTTCGGGACACCGCCCAGTTCGCTGTTCTGGACACGGACTGGCCGAACGTTCGGCAGAAGCTGGATGAGCGGTTGGCGGGTTTCGCGACCGACTGAACGCAGATCAGTCGATGGCGCGGCATTCGGTCGGAGGCTGCCCGTCGGCGGTCCAGCGGGCCGAGTCGCCCTTGCCGCGTAGTTCAGAACCACTCGCCTTGTACCAGATGCCGTCGGCGGCGCGTTCCTGATGCAGGTCCACCGCCTCGCCCATTGAATTCCGAACAGTCGCCATCATCCGGGGATTGTCGAAGTCGACCGATAGCCGGTCGCCGTTGTCGCACAGGTAAAGAGCGCGCACGACGCGGTTGAGGGCGCGGTCCTGGAGCTCCGCACCGGTTCGGCGTTGCGGCATCTGGGTCTCTCGGGCGCGGGCCTGGATTTCTTCGCCGTCGTCTGGCGCGGCCCGGGATGGCTTGTCGCAACCCGAAATTGCGGAGGCCGCGATCAGGAGGATAGCGAGGCCGGCCAGCTGTTGAGTGCGGATTGGAGGTATCCTCTTCATCTGTAGTCAGGCTCGATAGCGCGGAAGGACCGTCGACCTAACGCTCAGCAGTGGCCACTGTTCCGGCGCGTCGACTGCGGAAGAACTGGCGGAGCAGATCACCGCCTTCGGTAGCCAAAACCCCACCTTCAACGTCGGGCCTCCAGTGGCAGGTCGGCTGGTCGAACACGCGGACTCCGTGAATTACCGCTCCCCCCTTGGGATCGTCAGCTCCCCAGACGACACGACCGATTCGGGCATGACTGATGGCCCCGGCACACATGGTGCAGGGTTCAAGCGTCACATAAAGTGTCAGGTCGGTGAGGCGGTAGTTGCCGAGGGCCTTGGCCGCTGCGCGCAGGGCCACGATTTCAGCGTGGGCCGTGGGATCATGCGCTCCGATCGGACCGTTACCGCCCAGGCCAATGACGGTTCCGGAGGCCTCATCGACCACGACGGCCCCCACGGGCACCTCTCCGGTGTCCGCTGCCGCTTGCGCAAGGTCGAGTGCCATGCGCATGAACCGCTCATCATGGTCCGCCATACAGATGACAACGACAAGAACGCCCGCCCCCGTCAAGATGACCGGGCGCGCAAACCTAATTCCGACCCCGCCACAAGCGGTCCACGGTACTCGGTCGCAAGGCCGAGGATCGTCGACGAGCGGCCGGAACGGCCAGGTGGCAAGGGCGCTTTTGCCAAGGACGGTCCGCGCAAGGACGGCCCCCGCAAGGAGGGTCCGCCACGCAAGGATGGTCCGCGTAAGGACAGCAAGGACGCCAAGACTCCGGCCGAACCCAAGCGCAGTGAACGGATCGCCAAGGCCATGGCCCGCGCCGGGATCGCCTCGCGGCGTGAGGTTGAACGGTTGATTGGTCTGGGCAAGGTCGCCCTGAACGGCAAGATTCTGGCGACCCCGGCAGTGCTGGTGACGCGCGACGACGTCATCACCGTCGACGGCAAGACCATCGGTTCGGCCCAGGCGACGCGGGTCTGGCGCTATCACAAGCCCGCCGGTCTGGTGACCTCGCACAAGGACCCGGCTGGGCGACCGACCGTGTTCGACGCCCTGCCGGGCGGCCTGCCGCGGGTGATCTCGGTCGGACGTCTCGACCTGAATACCGAAGGCCTGCTGCTGCTGACCAATGACGGCGAACTGAGCCGGGCGCTTGAACTGCCGACTTCGGCCCTGGTGCGTCAGTACCGGGCAAGGGCGCGCGGTCGCGTCACCCAGGAAGCCCTGGACAAGCTGCAGGACGGCGTCACCGTCGAAGGAGTCCGTTACGGCCCCATCGACGCAAAGCTGGAAAAGGCCAAGACGCTGGGCGAGGGCGAACGCGCCGGCGCCAATCTGTGGATCAGCGTCTCGATCACCGAAGGCAAGAATCGCGAAGTCCGCAAGGTGCTGGAGTCGCTGGGTCTGACCGTCAACCGGCTGATCCGTCTGGCCTACGGTCCGTTCCAGCTCGGGACCCTGCCGGTCGGTTCGGTCGAGGAGGTCGGCCCCCGCGTGATCCGCGAAATGCTGTCCGAACATATCCGCCCCGACAGCCTGCCCCAGGGCAACGCCGTCTCGACCCCGACGCCGGTGCCCGGTCGGCGCAACAACGCCCCGATCGTCAAGGGCAACTCGGGGTCGGCCATTTCCGACCCGTCGCGCAAGCCCAGCCGCATCCGGGCCGCCCAGGACGCCGCCACTGAAGGCAGCGCCCGGGCTGAGACCGGTAAGCGTCCGCCCAAGAAGGAGGGCTGGGCCAAGGCCGCGCCGCGCACCGCTTCGCCACACAAGGCGTGGAAGCCGCGCGAAGGCGAGGCCGACAAGCCCAAGCATTTCTTCAAGGCCGGCACCGCGTCGTCGGCTTCGGAGGGCGAGCGGCCCAAGCGCGCCTTCAAGCCGCGCGAGGATCAGATGATTGGTCCCAAGGGAACGTCGCGGGGACCGGGCGATCGCCCGACCCGGAGCTTTGCCACCCGGGACGGGGCCGCCCCGCGCGGTGCCGCCCCCCGGGGTACCGATGGGCCCAAGCGTGACTTCAAGCCGCGCACCGGACCGCGTCCGACCGGCGGCAAGCCGACCGGACCGCGTAAGCCACGCGGCTGATGTCCGCTTCCGTTCGATAGGGAGCCGGTCCGTCTGATGCGTATCGTCGCCGGAGCCCTGAAGGGCCGCAACCTCGTGGCACCCGACGGTCAGGATACACGGCCGACGTCCGACCGGGCGCGGCAGGCGGTGTTCAATGTGCTGGAACATGCAGCCTGGGCCGGGCCGATGGCCGGGGCGCGGGTGCTGGACCTGTTCGCCGGATCGGGCGCGCTGGGCCTTGAGGCCATTTCGCGCGGCGCGGCGTTTTGCCTGTTCGTCGAGACTGACGATGCGGCGCGCGGGGCCATTCGCGAGAATGTCGACGCCTTCAGCCTGTTCGGCCAGACCCGGGTCCACCGGCGCAGCGCGACGGATCTTGGTGTGCGCCCGGGCTCGGCAGGTGAGCCGTTCGACCTTGTGTTTCTGGATCCGCCGTACGGCAAGGGACTGGGCGAGCAGGCGCTGGCGCGACTGGTCGAGGAGCAATGGCTGAAGCCGGGGGCTATCGTGGTGTTCGAACGTGGATCCGGCGAGCCGGAGATCGAGACGCCCGGGTATGAACGGCTGGACGCCCGCGACTATGGCGCGGCACGGGTGCTGTTCCTCAGGGTTCAATAGCCGGATCCGCGCGCAGGGCGTCCAGGGTTGCCGCATGGACTGCCATCCGTCGGCGGCAACGTCTGGCATGTCCGGCATAGAGACCGATGCAGACCAGCAGCGCGGCCGCCAGTATCAGCATGGTCCAGGTGCCGGAGGTGTGGCCCGGCGACAACCAGGCGAGGAATGCTATGAATCCGCCGGCCGCAAGGCTGGTGGCCATGCCGGCCAAGGCCCAGCGGTAGCCCGTTCGCGCCTGGGCGATCGCCGACAGCAGCACGTCCTCAGTCGTCCCGGTCAGGAGGCCGGGGTCGCCACGGCGGGACCACAGGGTGCCGGCGACGGCGAAGCCGACGAAGCCCATGGCGGCCAGGGCGATGGTCCAGGGCAGGTCGCGGATCAGCATGGCCCAGAGCACGACGCCCACGGTTGCCGCGCCACCGGCCAGTTCGCCGACGAAATTGAGACGGGCCAGCCGGTCGCGGCGACGCACGGTCCGGATCATGTCCGGATCCAGACGAGGCGGTGTTGCGGGTCGGTCGGTCCAGGTCCGGGTCAGGTCGGACCAGTCGTCGTTCTGAGGCGTGGTCATGGGTGATCCTGCGGATTGAGCGCTTCTCGCAGCGCGGCCTTGGCGCGGGTCAGGCGGATAGAGACAGTGTTGGCGTTGAGCCCCAGCATCGGGGCGATCTCGGCCGGGCTGAACCCTTCGAGGGTCAGCAGGGCCGGCTGGCGCAGCGGCAGGGGCAGGGCACGCACGGCGACGGTCAGGCGGTCCTGCAGGTCGCGCGCCTCAAGGTCCTCATGGGGCGTGGGGGCGGCGCTGGGCGTCTCCTCGTCCAGCGGCTGACGGCGTGGTTCGGCGGCTTCGCGGGCCACGTGGGTCACGGCGCGGTTATGGGCCACCCGGGCGATGAAGGCGCGGACCGGGGCCTCGCCACGATAGCGGGGCATGGCTCGCCAGACCGCCAGCAGGATGTCCTGCTCCAGTTCGTGACGGCGCTCTCGCCCCGCCTCATAGGCTGAGGCGATCCGGCGCAGCATCGCCCCGTGCTCGTCAAGCAAGGCTTCGAAGGTCTGGTCACGTCCCAAGCCGGGGGCACTCCGGAAAAAATTGTCGGTCGGGATGAAAGACTCCGACGAAGGGCGAGACTTTCAGGTCAGGCATCAAAAAACATGAAGAGGACTGCGACATGACCAACGACGTTGAAAACGCCAAGCCGGGGCTGCTGAAAAAGGGTAGGGGCTTTCTGTGGACGCTGGCGGCCTTTCTGGGCGTGGCGGCGGTGTGCGGCTGGGTGGCGCTGGGTATCGGTCTCTGGATGGACGTGGAGCGGACCACCCGGCTGGTTCTGGCGATTGTCGCGGCGGTCGCGACCGAGGCCCTGTTCTGGACCGTGGCAGCGGCGCTGGGTGTTTCCGTCGTTGAGGCCCGCAAGCGCATCTGGCGCCGGATCACGGGGCGAGGGGCGGAGTCTGCGCCGACAGCCGCCGAGTAAAATGAGTGCTTGACCCTGACGCGGCGTGAGGCCCGATAGGGCTGTCCATGCGGAACGATGCGAGCCTCAGAACCTATACCGTCAGCCAGCTGGCGCGGCTGTCCGGTACCTCGGTCCGGACCCTGCACCACTATGACGAAATCGGTCTGCTGAAGCCCGCATCGGTCGGCGAAAATGGATATCGCTACTATGGACGCGAGGAGATGCTGCGATTGCAGCAGATCCTGTTGCATCGGGAGTTCGGTCTCGCCCTTGGCGAGATCGCTGCCCTGCTGGACCGCGTCGGCCACGATCGCCTGCAGATGCTGCGTGAGCAGCGGACGCGGATCGCGGAGGAAGCGGACCGTTATCGCCGACTGGCCCGGACGATCGACCGCACGATCGCCGAACTGGAAGGACGAGACACCGTCATGGACAAGCAACTGTACGAGGGCTTCAGCCCGGAGAAGCAGGCCGGCTACGAGGCCTGGATCATCGACAAATACGGCGAACAGGCCCGGGAGCGGATCGAGGCGGGGCGCACGGCGATGGCGGCCATGTCGCCGGAGCAGAAACAGGACTGGATGGCCGAGGTCGCCGCTATCGAAGGCGACCTGGCGCGGGCTATGGCCGAGGGGTTCGCGGCCGACGATGCGGCTCTGGATCCGGTGATGGCCGCGCACCACGCCTGGGTCGGGCGAACGTGGAAGGTTCCGCCAACCGCGGGGGCCTATGCCGAGCTGGGCGTGCTCTACAGCACCAATCCCGAATTCCGGGCGCGGTATGAGGGTATCCGTCCCGGCCTGGCCGACTGGATGGCCGCGGCCATGAGGAGCTATGGCGTGCGGGTTCTGCAAGGTTGAATCCCGAGCGGCCGGGGTCCCCGTGCCCCGGCCGCGATTTGCCAATCGGGGGCGAATCTTACAGAACGATGCTCTGCGACACCGGGGGCAAGACATGGCGATCAAACGATCCGGGGTGGGCCCCGTGGTCATGACTATCCTGTCGATCGTCGTCATTGCCCAGACTGCGGCCCTGGCCTGGTTGCTGCTGGTGTCGCCGGACCGGGCCCAGGTCCAGGCCGATCTGAAGCGGGATCCGGTCCCGACCCTGGTCAATATGTGCACCGCCGCCTTTCCCAAATCGCCCGGCAAGGACAGCTACAAATTCTGAGATTCACCGCCGGCCGAACAGTTTCTCGAGGTCATTGAGCTTGAGTTCGACATAGGTCGGGCGGCCGTGGTTGCACTGGCCGGAGTGGGGGGTGGCCTCCATCTGGCGCAGCAGGGCATTCATCTCGGGGGCCGAGAGCACGCGGCCGGCGCGGACGCTGCCGTGGCAGGCCATGGTGCCGCAGACCTCGCCGAGGCGTTCGGTCAGGGCCAGGGCCGCGCCGTGTTCGGTGAGGTCATCGGCGATGTCGCGGATCAGGCCCTGAACGTCGGTATCGCCCAGCAGGGCCGGGGTCTCGCGCACCAGTACCGCGCCGCCGCCGAACGGCTCGACGATCAACCCCAGCGCCGCCAGTTCGTCGGCACGGGACAGGACGCGGTCGGCCTCGGCCGGGTCCAGCTCGACCACCTCGGGCGTCAGCAGGGCCTGACGGGCGACCGCGCCCTGGGCCATCTGCACCTTCATCTTTTCGTAGACGAGGCGTTCGTGGGCGGCGTGCTGGTCGACGACGACCAGGCCGTCGCGGGTCTGGGCCACGATATAGGTGCCGTGCAGCTGGGCCCGGGCGGCCCCGAGCGGGAAGTCGACCGGATCGGGTCCGGGACCGGCGTTCGTCAATGGTTGATCGGTGAACGATGATCCCCCTTCGAACCGGGCCGACCGCTCGTTGAGACCGGGGATGACGCCAGTGGTCGGTGGCGCCGCGTTCCAGCCGGTCCAGCCGCTGAATCCGGCGGCCGAGGGCGAGGAGGGGCTGTACGCAGCGGGTGCGCCGCTGTGCGCCTGGAAGCCGGCGAGGGCGTCGGCGGCGACCGTGGTCGAGGCGCGGTGACCGGCGGCGTGCAGGGCGTGACGCAGACCGCCGACGATCAGGCCCCGCACCATGGCCGGGTCACGGAAGCGGACCTCGGCCTTGGCCGGATGGACGTTGACGTCGACATAGAGGGGGTCGACCTCGAGAAACAGGACGGCGGCCGGGTGGCGGTCGCGGGCGAGGAAGTCGGCATAGGCCCCGCGCAGCGCCCCCTGCAGCAGGCGGTCGCGCACCGGGCGGCCGTTGACGAACAGATACTGATGCGCGGCATTGCCGCGGCTGTAGGTCGGCAGGCCCGCATAACCGGTCAGGCGCACGCCGTCGCGTTCCTGATCGATCAGCAGGGCGTTGGCCTCGAAATCGCGGCCCAGCAGGGCGGCGAGCCGTTTCAGCCGTCCGTCCACGCCCGGATGCTCGGCCGGCAGGCGCAGGGTGGTCTTGCCGTCGAGGTCGAGGGTGAAGGCGACGGTCTCATGGGCCATGGCCTGACGTTTGATCTCTTCCGAGATGGCCATGGCCTCGGACCGTTCGGACTTCATGAATTTGAGTCGGGCCGGGGTGGCGTAGAACAGGTCGCGGACCTCGACCCGGGCCCCGTGCGGGCCGGGGAAGCCGGCCGGGGCGACCGGGCGCTGGTCGCCGCCCTCGACGGTGATGGCCCAGGCCTCGGACGGGCCGGCTCCGGCTTCTGGGCGGGCGCGGCTTGTAATGGTCAGGCGGGCGACCGAGCCGATCGAGGGCAGGGCCTCGCCGCGGAAGCCGAGGGTGGAGATACGCAGCAGGTCGACGTCACCGGCGTCGTCGGCCTCAAGCTTGGAGGTGGCGTGGCGCTCGACCGCCAGGGCCAGCTGGTCCGGGGCCATGCCGTGCCCGTCGTCGGCGATCAGGATCCGGGTCAGCCCGCCGCCCTCGGCCTGGATCTCTATACGCCGCGCCCCCGCGTCGAGCGCGTTCTCGACCAGTTCCTTGATGGCACTGGCCGGGCGTTCGACCACCTCGCCGGCGGCGATGCGATTGACGGTTTCGGGGGGGAGGCGACGGATGGGCATGGGATTCGCAAGGATAGGCGGTTGTGCGGGACGGGGCGAGGGGGGAGTGATCACCGTTCAACCCGATCATCCCCGCGAAGGCGGGGACCCAGGTTTTGGGCTCGCTCCCTGTCACCGGCCTGATCCCGCGCCCATAGCCCCGTCGGTGCCTCACGACAGCACTGGGTCCCCGCCTGCGCGGGGATGAGCGGAATTATTGCGCGTTCGGACCCTCCATTGATCATCGCGCACGCTGACGGCCCGCGCGCCGGAGCGGCGACGGTTGGGGGCATGGGCGGAGCGCCGGGCATCCGCCCGGTGTGTTGAAAAAATACCGTTTCGGCGAACGTCAGACGCTCCGCGCGGACGGGCTTCCACATGCGCGGACCGTGGGCCTCGCTGTTGACGAGGGGTCCTTCTGCACACGGCGGGCAGGGATGGCAGCGACCATCTCCTGGACCGGTGCGGGTATCCTCCCCGCCCCCTCGGCCGTCCGGCCTTCCACCCGGCTCGACCTCGCATCCCCTCGGCAAGCGACCCCGCAGGGTCTGGCTCCGGGTTGCGCCCGCTCCATCCGCTCCCGCCGCCGCTGCGGATCGCCGGCCGAGCGAGCCCCCGTGCGACGGGACGGGGGAGAGTCTGGCACGCGCGGGGACCAAGGCGGGAAGATTGGGGTGCGGATTTGGTTAGGGGGTTGATCGGGTTGGGGTTTGGGTAGCGACGATAGGGGGATTTTGCGCAAACATGTCGCATCGCTTCCCTCTCCCGGCGGGAGAGGGCTTGAGCCTCCGGGAGCGCAGCGATCGGTCAGGCGACCCGAAGGGCGGCGCGAAGCGTCAAAGGGTGAGGGGTTTCGGTGCGACCGGGGAGACACCGTAAGCCCTCACCCCAACCCCTCTCCCCCGGGAGAGGGGCTTGAGACCGGATCGGCCCACATCCCGGTTTGATCGACTCCGCGCGGGGGGTTAGAGCATCGCTTCCTTCCGAGAGACTTCGCCATGCACGACATCAAAGCCATCCGTGAGACGCCCGACGCCTATGTGGCGGGATGGTCGTCGCGTGGGGTGACGGACGCGCAGGTCGTGGTGGACACCCTGCTGGCGCTGGATGTCGAACTGCGCGCGGCGCAGACGACGGGGCAGGAGGCGCTGACGCAGCGCAATGCGGCGTCGAAGCTGATCGGCGCGGCCATGGGGCGCAAGGATCTGGCCGAGGCCGAGCGGCTGAAGGGTGAGGTCGAGAGCCTGAAGGGGGTGATCGCCACGGCGGGAGAGGTTGAGGCCGAAAAGGCCAGGGCGCTGAAGGATCTGCTGGCGGCGCAGCAGAATCTGGCGGCGAGCGATGTGCCGGACGGGGCGGACGAGGCCGCCAATGTCGAGATTTCGCGTTGGGGCACGCCGCGTCAGGGCGGGCCGGCGAAGGATCACGCCGATCTGGGCGAGGCCATGGGGCTGCTGGATTTCGAGGCGGCGGCGAAGATGTCGGGGTCGCGGTTCGCGGTGCTGAAGGGCGGGCTGGCACGGCTGGAACGCGCCGTCGGCCAGTTCATGCTGGACATGCAGACGGTCCAGCACGGCTATCTGGAGGTCAATCCGCCGTATCTGGTGCGCGACGAGGCGATGTTCGGGACCGGGCAACTGCCGAAGTTCGAGGAGGATTTGTTCAAGACCTCGGACATCGATTGGACGGAAGCCGAGCGTGCCTTGCACGATGCCGAGCGCGAGAATTGGGATGTAGCCGGATGGGAGATGGCGAAAGAGCTAGCCCCTCTGTATGCCGATGCGGAACGAACCAGTATCCGAGACCACGATGCGTATGATGCGATCTTGAAGGCTTTTGGTGACCGACGCCGGAAGGCAGGCTTGGACGCTATGCAGAGCTATAGAGACGCTGCGCCTCGGCAGACCCGCTACCTCATCCCCACCGCCGAAGTCTCCCTGACCAACCTCGTGCGCGAGCAGATCCTGCCGGAAGACGAGATCGCCACGCCGATGCGGCTGACGGCGCTGACGCCCTGTTTCCGGGCCGAGGCCGGGTCGGCGGGGCGTGATACGCGCGGCCTGATCCGCCAGCATCAGTTCCACAAGGTCGAGCTGGTCTCGATCGCGCGGCCGGAAGACTCCGAAGCCGAGCACGAACGGATGGTCGGCTGTGCCGAGGCGGTGCTGCAGGCGCTGGATCTGCCCTATCGCAAGGTGCTGCTGTGCAAGGGCGACATGGGGTTTTCGGCGAGGAAGACCTTTGATCTGGAGGTCTGGCTGCCGTCGCAGGATACCTATCGCGAGATCAGTTCCTGCTCGAACTGCGGCGACTTCCAGAGCCGGCGCATGGATGCACGCTTCAAGCGGGCGGGCGAGAAGAAGACCGAGTTCGTGCACACGCTGAACGGCTCGGGCCTGGCGGTCGGGCGGACGCTGGTGGCGATCATGGAAAACTATCAGGACGAAGACGGGCGGATCGCGGTGCCCGAGGTGCTGCAGCGCTATATGCCCGAGGGGATGACGCATGTGGGATGATGTTCACAATCCGCTCATCCCGGCGAAAGCCGGGACCCAGTGCTGTCCAGCTGAACGCCGGCGCTTCGGGACCGAGGCCGGCGGGACGTCGGAACCGGCGCATCATCCAAAGAACTGGGTCCCGGCTTTCGCCGGGATGAGCGGAGCTTAGAGTGCGTATTCTCCTCACCAATGACGACGGGATCGAGGCCGAGGGGCTGGCGTGTCTGGAGCGGATCGCGCGGGTGCTGTCGGACGACGTCTGGACCGTGGCCCCGCAGACCGAACAGTCGGGCAAGGGGCGGGGCATCACCCTGACCGAGCCGTTGCGGGTCAACAAGCTGGGCGACAAGCGGTTCGCGGTGACCGGGACGCCGACCGACTGTGTGGTGCTGGCGGTCAATGATCTGATGGGCGAGCAGCGGCCGGATCTGCTGCTGTCGGGGGTCAATCGCGGGCACAATGTCGGCGAGGACGTCTCCTATTCCGGGACGGTGGCCGGGGCGTTGCAGGGCATGGCCTTCGGCATCCGCTCGATCGCGCTGAGCCAGTCGCTGGAGCGGTTCCACGACGAAGTCACCGCCCACTGGGAGACGGCCGAGGCCTATGCCCCGCCGATCATCAGCCGGTTGCTGGCACATCGCTGGGAGGACGGGGTGGTGATGAACCTGAATTTCCCGGCCCTGGCCCCCGAGGCGGTCAGCACGGTCGAGGTGACGCGGCAGGGCTTCCGTCAGGCGGGTGAGATGCATGCGGTTAAACGCACCGACCTGCGCGGGCGCGACTATTACTGGATGAGTTTCCGGGGCGAGAAGCAGCAGCACGCCGACGGTACCGACCTGCGGGCCATGGACGAGGGGCGGATCTCGGTCACGCCGCTGCATATCGACCTGACTCACATGCCCAGCGTCAACGACCTGAAGGGACTGCTGGGCGGGGCTGTGCCGAAGACGGTGGCGGCCGCATGAAGCTGAACGACGAGCGCGCAGGGCGGCTGATTCTGGGACTGCGACAGCAGGGGGTCACCGACCCGCGCGTGCTGGCGGCGATGGAGTCAATCGACCGCGCGGTGTTCGTGCATGCGCGGTTTCTGGATCAGGCGTGGGAGGATCAGGCCCTGCCGATCGACTGCGCCCAGACCATCAGTCAGCCGTTCATCGTCGGTCTGATGACTCAGGCACTGGACGTGCAGCCGCGCCACCGGGTGCTGGAGATTGGCACCGGCAGTGGCTACCAGTGCGCGGTGCTGAGCCGGCTGGCGCGCTATGTCTATTCGGTCGAACGCTATCGCAGCCTGTTGACCGAGGCCGAGGGCAAGCTGCGGCAGCTGGACATCGACAATGTCATCACCCGGCACGGCGACGGCGGGCTGGGCTGGCCCGAACAGGCCCCGTTTGACCGAATCATCGTCACCGCCGCCGCCCCGACCGAACCGACCGAACTGCTGAAACAGCTGAAGCCGGGTGGAATTCTGGTGGCCCCGGTGGGTCGGACCTCGGTGCAGATGCTGCACCGCTATACCGGACAGGAAGACGGCTCGTTCCAGCGTGAGAGCCTGAGTGAAGTGCGGTTCGTGCCGCTGGTCGAGGGCACCGCCAAGGAGGGATGACCGGGGACGGTTAATCTTTCCGCCCAATTTTGGCACCCTTTGACGGGTTGGCTTGTCGGGACGGACCGGGCAAACCGGATACGGACAATTCGCGTGCGATACGGAAGGGACGGCATGACCGGCTTCAAGACCTGGACCAGAGTCCTGATCATCGCCGGGGCGGTGCTGACCACAGCCGCCTGCGCCAGCTATCCCGAAGCGCCCCGCTATTCGACCCGGCCGACGTTGCCGGGGCAGGGAGCCTATCCGCAGGGCGACGTCGGCCGGCCGGTGCCGCCACCGTATGAAGCCCCGTTGCCGGCGCGGGCCCCGAGCGAGCGTATCGACGGCGGGGCCCTGCCGCCTCCGGCTGACAGCACGGCAGCCCCGGCCTATCCGGACTCGGCCTATGACGCGCCGCCCTATTCGGCCCCGCCACCGTCGGGCACCGCCGCCCTGTCGGCCCGGGCCGCCTACGAAATCCAGCCGGGCGACACCCTGTCGGGCGTCGGGCGTCGCTTCCAGGTGCCGGTCCAGACCCTGATCGACCTGAACAACCTGGGCCCGCGCGGGGCCATCACCACGGGCCAGCGCCTGACCCTGCCGGACACGGCGGTCGATGTCGGCCGCGATCCCTATGCCACCGGCCCGTCGCCGGTCGGGGTCTATGTGCCCGAGGCCGGGACGCCGCCCCCGCCGCCGCCGCCGCCGCCGTCCGGCAATGCCGCCATGCCGGCGCGCCAGCCCGCGGCGTCGGCCGCTCCGGCGGCGTCGGGTGCTGCCGGGGTGACCCTGGAATGGCCGGTCCGGGGCGACATCCTGCGGCGCTTCGGCCCCGTCGGCATGGGCGAGCGCAACAACGGCATCAATATCGGGGCCTCGGCCGGGACCGAGGTGCGGGCCGCGGCACCGGGCCGGGTCGGCTATGTCGGTGACGATCTGGCCGGACAGGGGCTGACGGTTCTGGTCGTGCATCGCGACGGCTGGCGCTCGGTCTATGGCCATCTGGGCTCGGCCACGGTACGCGACGGCGACGATGTGCGGGTGGGCCAGCAGATCGGCACGGTCGGCACCACGGCGGGTGACGGACGGCCCTCGATCCATTTCGAGACCTGGCGGATGCGCGGCGACGAGCCGACCGCGATCGACCCCCTGACGGTGCTGCCGCGCTAGCTTAAAAATGAAGCGGCACGGCGCGTTGCAATGTCGGTCGGCGCACCCTAGTTTCCGCGCCTCATTTTAAGGGAGCGTCGGCGACGGGCTCCGCGACCATGGAGAACGCTGTGCAGGGTATTCTGGAGGGACCGTTCGGGACCCTGATCTTCTTCGTTCCCGTCATCGTGCTGTTCTACTTCATGCTGATCCGTCCGCAGGCGCAGCAGGCCAAGCGCCATCGCGCGATGATCGCCGCCGTCAAGCGCGGTGACACCGTGGTCATGTCCAACGGCATGGTCGGCAAGGTCACCCGCGTCGAGACCGATGAAGCCATGGTCGAGATCTCCCAGGGCGTGAACGTCCGGGTCATCAAGTCGATGATCGCCGAGGTTCGCGACCGCACCGCCATCGCCGCCAACGACGCCAAGGCCTGACGTCGCCCTGAAAGGCCCGGGACTCTCCCAATGATCCATCTCTCACGCTGGAAGGTCATCCTTCTTGCCGCCACGTTCGCCTTCGGCCTGCTGTTCGGTTACGCGAATCTGCTCAGCCCGGCGCAGCGCGAAGCCCTGCCGGGCTGGCTGCCGAAGAACACGCTCAACCTCGGACTCGATCTACAGGGCGGTTCGTATCTGCTGCTCGAGGTCGACGTTCCGGCCATGCGCGAGAAGAAGATCACCAACCTGATCGAGGACGTGCGCACGACCATGCGCGAGGCCCGGATCAGCACCAACAACCTGGAGCGGGAAGCGGGCGGCGTGATCGTCACCGTGTCCGACGCCGGCCAGTACAACGCCGCCCTCGACGCCCTGCGCACCCTGGCCGGTGCCCCGGGGGCCAACGGTGCGGCCGAGCGGCAGGTCCAGCGGATGACCGACAACCGCATCCGCTTCAGCTTCACCGACGCCATCCTGAACAGCATGGGGGCCACCGCGGTCGACCAGTCGATCGAAGTGGTCCGGCGCCGGGTCGACAAGACCGGCACCAAGGAAATCTCGATCACCCGCCAGGGCGCGGACCGGATCGTCATCCAGGCTCCGGGCGAGAGTGACCCCGAGGCGCTGGAACGCATCATCGGCCAGACCGCTCAGCTGACCTTCCAGATGGTCGACATCGAGAATTCGGTGAATGACGCCCTGGCCGGGCGGGTCCCGCCCGACTCCGAACTGATGTATGGCGAGGCCAACGAACCCTATCTGGTCAAGCGCCGGGTGCTGGTGTCGGGCGAGAACCTGACCCAGGCCACGGTCACGACCGATCAGAACAACCGGCCGGCCATCGGCTTCCGCTTCGACGGGGCCGGCGCGCGGCGCTTCGCCGTGGCCACGGCCGCCAATATCGGCAAGCCCTTCGCCATCATCCTCGACGGCAAGGTGATCTCGGCCCCGCGCATCAACAGCGCGATCACCGGCGGGCAGGGCATCATCGAGGGCGGCTATACGATCGCCTCGGCCTCCGAGATGGTGAACCTGCTGAACGGCGGGGCCCTGCCGGCACCGCTGAAGGTCGAGGAACGCCGCACCGTCACCGCCGAACTGGGCGCTGACGCGGTCGCCGCAGGCCAGCTGTCGACCGTGATCGGCTTTGTCATCATCGTGGTCTTCATGATCGGAGCCTACGGCCTGCTGTTCGGCGGTATTTCGGTGTTGGGTCTGGTTCTGAACGGCCTGCTGATCATCGCCGCCATGTCCCTGACCCAGGCGACCCTGACCCTGCCCGGTATCGCCGGCCTGGTGCTGACCTTTGCCGTGGCCGTGGACGCCAATGTGCTTATTTACGAGCGAATGCGTGACGAGGCCCGATCCGGACGCTCGGTGATCGCCTCGATGGACACGGGCTTCAGCAAGGCCTGGGGCACGATCATGGATGCCAACGTCACCACCCTGGTGGCTGCCGCGATCATGTTTGCCTTCGGCGCGGGCCCTGTGCGGGGCTTCGCCTGGACGCTGAGCATCGGCGTCGTGACCTCGATGCTCTCCGCGATCCTGACGGCCCAGGTTATGCTGGCCTTCTGGCTCAAGGTCGCCAAACCCAAGAAACTGCCGATCGCGGAGTGATGAGCATGCGTGGATGGCCCCTGATCAAACTCCTGCCCCAGACGACGAATTTCAAATTCGTCAAATACGCTCGCGTGGCTGCGGTCCTGTCCGTCATTCTGTGCGTCGCGTCGCTGGTCAGCATCGCGGTGCCCGGGCTGACCCTGGGCATCGACTTCCGCGGCGGGGCAGCGATGGAACTGACCCGCAGCGGTGGCCAGACGCTGGATCTGGGCGCGGTGCGTGGCGCGGTTGACGCGCTGAACATCGGCGAGGTCGGGGTGCAGGGCATCGATACCGACAGCAGCGCCATCGTCCGCTTCCAGATCCCCGAGGGTGAGGCGCAGAACGAGGTGGTGCAGCGCGTGCAGGCGGCCGTCGGCTCGGCGGTCAGCGACGTGACCTTCTCGGGCGTTTCTGTTGTCGGCTCCAAGGTTTCGGGTGAGCTGTTCAGCAAGGGCCTGTGGGCCCTGGGCATGGCTGTGGTGCTGATGTTCGCCTACATCTGGTTCCGGTTCGAGCCGCAGTTCGGCTTCGGTGCCGTGGCCGGGCTGGTCCATGACGTGATCCTGACCTTCGGCCTGATCGTGCTGTTCAAGCTGGAATTCAACCTGAACATGGTAGCGGCCATCCTGACGGTGATCGGTTACTCGATGAACGACACCGTGGTGGTGTTCGACCGCCTCCGTGAGAACCTGCGCAAATACAAGACTATGCCGCTGCGTGATGTGATCGACCTGTCGATCAATGAGACTCTGTCACGGACCATCATTACCGGCATGACGGCGGTGATGGTGCTGGCGGCGCTGGCCGTCTACGGCGGCGCGGCCCTGTTCGGCTTCTCGCTGGCCCTGATGTTCGGCATCATCATCGGCACCTATTCGTCGATCTATGTCGGCGCACCGATCATCCTGCTGTGGGGTGTGCGGCGCGGGGCACGGGACGAGGAAGCCACGGCGGTCAAGCTGGGCATGGCCAGCCGGCCCTAGGCCAGTTTTCGCTGTATTCCCGCCGGGCTCGACCGGCGCTATCATCGCGAATCGTCGCGTATCGCGCCGCCTTGGGAGGGGCTGGACATGGGCAAGCTGCTATCGAATTTCCGTAACACCATTCTGCTGAGCCTGGTGCTGGCCGGGGTGATGATCTTCGCCTTCGGCCGGGTTTCGCCGGGCGGCTTTGACGGCCTGTTCTGGCAGGCGGTGCTGCGCTGGACCCACGTGCTGGCGGGGATCCTGTGGATCGGCCTGCTGTACTATTTCAACTTCGTCCAGATCCGGGTGATGCCGTCGATCCCGGCCGAGCTGAAGCCGGCGGTCGGCAAACATATCGCCCCCGAGGCCCTGTTCTGGTTCCGCTGGTCGGCGCTGGCAACGGTCGTCGCCGGTCTGGCTGTCATGTTCAGCCGCGGTCACGCCTATGCGATCGAGGTGCTGTCGTTCGGTCTGGTCGGTGGCCTGACCGAGGACCAGAAAGGCTACACCCTGATGGGCATCGGCGTCTGGCTGGCCATCGTCATGTTCCTCAACGTCTGGGGCGTGATCTGGCCGAACCAGAAGCGCGCCCTGGGGATGATCGTCGTTGATGACGATGCCAAAGCAAAGGCCGCCCGGGTCGCCATGCTGGCCAGCCGCACCAACACGCTGCTGTCGCTGCCGATGCTGACGTCGATGGCGATGTACCAGACGCTGTTTGGCTGACCCTGAAATGACGAGAGGCCAGCAGGTATTGGGCCGCATCGCGCTCGGCCTGCTGGTCATCGGCGTCGTTATCCAGCTGGGCGCGATCCTGTGGGGCGGTGCCGTCTATCCGGGATACGACCATGCCCGGCAACATATCAGTGAGCTGGGGGCCACCGGTGCCGTGACGGGTGCGGCGGTCAGCTGGTGGGGCTTTGTGCCCAGCGGCCTGTTCATGGGCAGCTTCTGCCTGATCGCGACCTGGATGCTGCGCCGGAGTGGACTGGCCGTAACCGCCTGTTTGATGCTGGGTTGGTACGGGATCACCCTGTCGGCGGCGGGCGTCTATCCATGCGAATTCGAATGCGCGCGAAGTGAAATCACCTTCAATGCGATGATGCACGACCTGTTCGGAGGCACGGGCTATCTGACCGGCATCATCGGCATGGGACTGGCTGGACTGTGGGCACGAGCCAGCTGCGCGTCATGGCTGGCCGCGCTGGGCGCGGTGTGCGTCATCATCGCCGTCGCGGGCTTCGGTGCCATCATTGTGGAGACCGAGTTCGGCGGGCTGTTCCAGCGAGGGCTGGAGGGCGCGATTGCGGTCTTCCTGCTGGCCTTCGGCTGGGCCCTGGCCAACGGAAGGCTGACGCCACCGCGCAACGCGACGGCCGCCGGTTAGTGGACACTCCAACCCTCGATGCCCAGGTCCGCGCCGCCGATCCCGACCGCTGGCTGTCCAGCCGGTTCGTGAGCGATCCGCAGGCGCGCGCGGACCTGATGGCCCTCTATGCCTTTGAGGCCGAACTGCTGGCCATCCCGACCCGGGTGACCCAGCCGTTGCTGGCCGAGATGCGCTATGTCTGGTGGCGCGAACAGATGGACGGGGTATTTTCCGGAACCGCGCGCAAGGGCCATCCGGTGCTGGAGGCCCTGACGGATGTGGTGGCACGGCACGGACTGGAACGGGCGCCGTTCGAAGCCCTGATCGAGGCCCACGTCGGCCGGGTCCACGGCGAACCCCATGACCTCGACGCCTTCTATGTCGGGCCGATGCAGGCGGCGGTGCGGGTGCTGGCCGGACCGGACCATGAGGTCAGGGTAGTCGAGGCGGGGCGGATGTGGGGGCTGGGCCAGACCGGGCAGACCGGCGCGGCGCGGGCCTTGCGGTCGACGGCGAATGCGGCCCTGAAGTCATTGCCGGCCGAGGCCTTTCCGGCGGTGGCGCATGCGGCGCTGACGCGGCGTGACGAACCCGACCCGGTCAAGCGGCTGAGGCTGACCTGGGCGACCCTGCGGGGGCGGCTGTAGACGACGTACCGGATCTGGTGGGGTCCAAACTCCTAGCGGGGTTTCAGCCTGACGCTTGCGAGAAAGTCATACTGAGCGCTCAGGCGCTGTGGGAAGTCTGTACACGCCGGCGAGGGAGCCAATGCCGGAGCGAGGTCGCGGGGAAGCGGCGGATCCAGCGTCAGACCCGTGTCAGGATCGACAAACATCCAGTCGCCCTTCAAGCCGTAACCGCGCGAGCCACCTTGGCGAACCGCGAAATGGAGGCGCGACCGCTCCGTATCGCTGACTCCGTAATCCCCCAGGGCTTCGTAGAATACATAATCCGCCCGTTCGCGGGCCGCTTCGCCACCGCCGCCACTGGCGTAAAGCCAATCATGGATAATCGCGGCCTGATAACCGGGGGCGTGTGGCTTCTTCGCCCACTGCAATAGCGAGGGAACGGAAATAAAGTCCGTAACAAACGACCGGGGCACGGTGATAACGGCGTTCAGTGCGCGACTGCAGTAATGAAAGTCGCGATCCAATGCGTAGACGAGGCGGTTGCCGCGACCCGCGCGAATATCTTCCCGATCAAGGAATACCGGCTTCGGGATGATCGGGCTTCGGTCCCGTGCGTGCGCCGCACCCGCAGTCAGGACCACCACCAACAGCACCGCAAGTCTGAGCGTTGTCATGAGCCACCTCTGGGCCCAAAGTACCACTGTTCGTTGAATTTTGCCAGGCGTGCACCGTGTCCGGGGGACGGGTTGCTGACCATGGTGCTTGCCACCCGGTCACCTGCCCGGCTAACGACCCTTGGTCGATGAACGTTCATTGTTGGGGGACTTATGACTTTTCGCCAGATTTCCATTGCCGCGCTGACGGCTGCCGGTCTTGTATGGCTGCCGATGACGGCGACGGCCGAAGCCCCCGCTGTGATAGTGAACGCCAGCGCGCTGTCCGCCGTGACGACGACCGAGGCGGACAACAAGGCTGTGGTCGAGAGCCTGTACCGGGCCTTCGCCGCCGGGGACGGACCCACGATCGGAGGGATCCTGTCGCCGGACATCGTCTGGGTCGAGGCCGAGAACGGTCCCTATGCCGACCTCAATCCCTACAATGGCCCCGCGGCCGTGTTCGAGGGTGTGTTCGGGCGGATCGGCCAGCAATGGCAGGGCTTCGTCGTTACGCCCGTGACGATCTTGGCCAGTGGCGACCGCGTGGTCTCGCTGGGCCGCTATACCGGGACCAATACCGCGACGGGCGAGGCGCTGGATGCCCAGTTCGTCCACGTCTTCACCCTGGCCGGCGGCAAGATCGTCGGCTTCCAGCAATATACCGACACGGCGCAGTGGATGGACAAGGTGACGCCGGACTGAATGGACCAACGCCGCCGTTCAGCCGGGGCGTTCAGCGCGTGGGAAACGCGGTGACGTCCGGTGGCCAGACGGTCCGGTTGGGCGAGCGTTGAAAGGCCCAACGGATCAGGCGCGCGGTCGCGCGGGCCCCGGCGCGCATCAGCGGGCGGGGCATACCCGCTGAATGCGGCGCGTGCAGGGCCCGGGCCCAGTCGGGCAGCAGGTCGAGGCCGGCCTGCATGATCACCCCGGCCGCCATGTCGACGGCGGGCGCGCCGACGGTCTGGGACATGACCAGGGCCGCGACCTCGTGGGTTCGCGCGTCGGCGCGAAGTTGGGGCCGGAAGCTCTGGATCACGGCCTCGGCCGCTGCGCGGGTGCGGGGCAGGGGATCGGCCCCCAGCGCCTGACCGATACAGGCCATCTCGTCGAAATAGGCGTCCTGTTCCGCCATCGGCATTTCGGGCTCGGCGTAGCGAATCCAGGCGTCGAGGAAGCTGATCGTCTCGGTGACATGGACCCAGGCCAGCAGGGACGGGGCCGAGACCTGGTAGGCGGTGCCGTCCGGCAGGGTGCCGCCGAGCTTGGCGTGGATGCGGTTGACCCGGTCGAGGGCGGCGCGGCCTGCATCGGCATGGTCATAGGTGGTGCGGGCGATGAATTTGGCCGTGCGCCGTAGCCGTCCGTGCATGTCGGTGCGGAAGTCGGAATGATCCCAGACGCCGGCCAGCACCGCCGGATGCAGCATCTGTAGCAGCAGGCCCGAGACGCCGCCGATCATCATGGTGACCACGTCGCCGTTGACCCGCCAGGCGACACCGTCGACCGGGAACAGGGCGTCGGCGCGTCGCAGCACCGGCCGTTCGCCTTTCTCCGCGTCGTTGAAGACTTCGGTGATCCGGCGACGGATCAGGGCGCGGGCGGGGTCGAACACCGGGAGATCAGCCTTCCGTGCGTTCCAGCTTCTCGATGCGACGGTCCATGTCGGCGACGACGCCCTCCAGCCGCTGCTTTTCCGAGGCCATGTCGACCGGCGTGCCGTCCTCGTAGGTGATCTGCGCGCCCTTGCCGATCAGGTCGAGGCGGTAGATGGCGGTGACCCGCTGGGTCCGGAAGCGCTCGAGCTCGGGGTTGGGTGTGGTCATCAGGCGGCGTCCTTTCGGGCCTTCAGTCTCGAGCGATCGAGACAATGAGCGGCAGGTGATCTGATCCGACCCCTGGACCGACCGTGGTGGAGGCGCGCAGGTCGGAGGTCACGAAGGCATGGTCGATGGGCAGGCCCAGGACAGGCAACGAGGAAAACCAGGTCGATCCCAAGGCCGGGGTAAGCCGAACCATCTGCTTTGAAACAACCCGTAGACGGTGGGACCATGGAGTCGCGTTCATGTCTCCGATGACGAGGGTACGGCCGGCTGCTGCCTCGTCAAGCGCGGCGGCCATCATTGCGGTGCTGGCCTTCATGGCTGAAGGGCTCACGGCCACAGGCGGATGCATGGCCACGATTCTGATCTGATCCGTCTCGACGATCGCGAGCGGATAGACTCCGGGGGGCAGGTCCGAACGCGGTCGCTCGGTCAAAGGGGCCCGACTGAAGACCACGGCCCCATGCTCACCGGGATCTGGAGCACCATAGACGAACGGATAGTCCGACAGGGCACGGCGAGCTCGCGCAAGATCCCTGGGCGGTTCAGCCAGGATAACGACATCGGCGGTTTGTTTTTGAGCCAGGGTGGCCAGGCGCTCGACCACCGAGTTCTTCTGGAAGACGTTGCACCACACGACTTTCATTGCGGGGCGCGTGACGGGGGACGGAGCTCTTGAGAACAGCTCGGGTGTCGTCACCAACAGCACGGCCACGACGAGAACCGCCGCACCCCCGCTCCAGAAGCGACCGACGGTAAACGCCGCACAGGCGAAGGCGAAAGCGACCACGATGATCTGGGGACGCAGGGTGGCGATCAACTCCAGCGGTGCGCCCTTGGTGTTGAACAGGGCCGGCAATGCCATCAGCAGGATGAGTGCACCCGTGATCAGAAACATATCCTTCGGCCCTGTCATTGTGGTTGGCCGGACCCCGCATCCCGCCAGGCCTTGAGGGCTTCCAGCGCCCGGATGCTCATCAGCCGCTTCTTGGCGCGGCCGCGTTGCTTGAGCGGGATCTTTTCCCCCGCCTCGTCGACCTTGGGCGCTTCCAGCGGTGGCAGCAGGCCGTAGTTGATGTTCATCGGCTGGAATTTGGAGATGCCGCCGGGACCGTCGAGGTGGCCGCCGGTGATGTGTTCGACCAGGGCCCCCATGGCGGTGTGGACGGGCGGAGCCTCCAGCGGGCGGCCAAGACGTTCGGCGGCGGCGAGGCGGCCGGTTAGCAAGCCCATGGCGGCGCTCTCGACATAGCCTTCGACGCCGGTGACCTGACCGGCGAAGCGCAGGCGCGGCATGGCTTTCAGGCGCAGCTGGCGGTCCAGCAGTTTCGGGCTGTTGAGGAAGGTGTTGCGGTGCAGGCCGCCGAGGCGGGCGAACTGGGCCTCGTGCAGGCCGGGGATCATGCGGAAGATCTCGGCCTGGGCCCCGTGTTTCAGCTTGGTCTGGAAGCCGACCATGTTGAACAGGGTGCCGAGCGCATTGTCCTGACGCAGCTGGACGATGCCATAGGCCTTGACCTGCGGGTCGCGCGGATTGGTCAGGCCGACCGGCTTCATCGGGCCGTGGCGCAGGGTTTCGCGGCCGCGTTCGGCCATCACCTCGATCGGCAGGCAGCCGTCGAAATAGGGGACGTTCTCCCACTCCTTGAACTCGGCCTTGGGCCCGTCCAGCAGGGCGTCGATGAAGGCTTCGTACTGGTCCTTGTTCATCGGGCAGTTGACGTAGGCGGCGGCGTCACCGCCGGGGCCTTCCTTGTCGTAGCGCGACTGACGCCAGGCGATGTCGAAATCGATGCTGTCGGCGTGGACGATGGGGGCGATGGCGTCGAAAAAGCTGAGCGCATCCTCGCCGGTCAGGTCGAGAATGGCGGCGGCCAGGGCCGGGGAGGTCAGGGGGCCGCTGGCGACGATGACATTGTCCCAGTCTTCGGGCGGCAGGCCGGCGATCTCCTCCCGGACGATGGTGATCAGGGGGTGGGCTTCCAGTTCGGCGGTCACCGCCTGGGAGAAGCCGTCACGGTCGACGGCCAGGGCTCCACCGGCGGGGACCTGATGGGCGTCGCCGCAGCGCATGATGATGGAATCCAGCGCGCGCATCTCGGCGTGGAGCAGGCCGACAGCGTTATGCTCCCAGTCGTCGGAGCGGAAGGAGTTGGAACAGACCAGCTCGGCCAGACCATCCGTGTGGTGGGCGTTGGTCTTGATCCCCGGCACGCCGCGCATCTCGTGCAGCACCACGGGGACACCGGCCGAGGCGATCTGCCAGGCGGCCTCGGACCCGGCGAGACCGCCGCCGATGACGTGGATAGGAGCGAGAGGGGAGGCTGTCATGGGCGGCTTCTAGCCTTGCAGTCTCATCCGGGCTAGCTTGGCCGTGGGGAATAGGGGGGCTAATGGCCAGATTTTCAATCGGCACCGCGTTCGGCGATGCTTTCGGCTTGGTCGGACGGCGACCTTTGTCGGTTCTCGTCTGGGGTTTGTTGATCCTGTTGCCGTCGGCGGGGGCCGTCCTGGTCACGCTGCCGTTCATGGTTGAGGCCTTCGCCTCGTCCGAGGCGGGCAGGGATCCCGATTTCAGCGCGATGCTGCAGCTACAGGGCGTAAGCGGGCTGCTGCACATCGTTCAGCTGCTGGTGATGGCCGTGGTCTATACCGCCGTCATCCGGGCGATCATCCGGCCCAAAGAGCGGGCGGTCTTCTCGCTTCGGATCGGCATGGATGAGCTGCGGGTCGCCGTGGTCGGCGTCGCGGTCTTTGTCGGCTTCTATCTGGCCGGGGTCGTGCTGATGCTGCTGGGGGTCGCGGCCGGCTTTGCCATGTGGCAGCTGGACTCGCCGGCCAACTGGATCACCATCGCCGTTCTTGTGCTGGTGCTCGTGCTGGGCCTCTGGCTGATGACGGCGCGGATCAGTCTGATCGCCCCGGCCAGCGTGCTGTACCGGGATTTCGCCTTCGTTCAGGGCTGGCGTTTGGGGCGGGGTCAGACCTGGCCGCTGTTCGGGATGATGCTGCTTCTGCTGGTGATTATCCTGCTGGTCGAGATTGCTGTTGTGATCGCGGCCCTGGCGGCGTTTGGCGTGGGGGCCGCCTTCATTGATCTGAATAACGTCGAGGTCTGGGCCGATCCAGCCAACTGGGGTGACCCGATTCCGTGGATGATGGCCAACTGGGCCTGGTGCGCCCTGGGCGGTGTGGTGTTGTCGTTTGTCTACGGCATGTTACTGACGCTTGGGCTCGCCCCGTTCGCCTCGGCCTGCCGCCAGCTGGCGGACAGCAGCGCGCCGCCTCCGGTCGCCGAGCCGGTAACGGAACCGGTCCAGACGGCGGAACCGGCGCACGCGCCGGAACTTTGATCCAGACGAGACCCGCAGGAGAGATGCGATGAGTTTTTCTGCCACCGAGGCCACGTTCGAGGGCTTCCGCCTGGTCCGGCGCAATCCGCTGGCGCTCGTCGCCTGGGCCCTGCTCTATGCGGTCGTAAGCGTGGCCAGCCTGTTCGCCGTGTCGAGAGCCATGGGCCCGTTGGCCAGGGTCACCGAAATGGCCGAGGCCATGGAAGGGGTGACCTCGCCGCCTCAGGCGGACGTCGCAGCGCTGTTGCAGGCGTTGGGCGAGGTGTTCCTGAATATGGGTTGGCTGTTCCCGCTCTCGATCGTGGTCGGGGCCATGTTGGCCGCGGCTGTAGCGCGCGGCGTGCTGACCCCCAAGGCCGGCGGATTCGGCTATCTGAAACTGGGCATGGATGAGGTGCGGGTCATTGTCGTGAGCCTGGTCTTGTCGCTGCTGTCGATGGTGTTGCTTCTGGTCCTGATCTTCGCAGTGGGCATCGCCGTGGGCATCGCCCAGGCCTCGGGTGGCGGAATCGCCGTTCTGGCGGCTGTGGTCGTCGGTCTCGCCGGCGCGGCCCTCTTGATCTGGCTGGCGGTACGCCTGTGTCTGGCCGTTCCCATCACTGTGGCCGAGAAGCGAATCGCCATTTTCGATTCCTTTGCCGTGACCAAGGGGCGGTTCTGGCCGCTGCTCGGCATGATCATCCTGACCGCGGTTATGGTGATTATCATCGGCGTCCTGTCCTCCATCATCACCATGCCACTGGGGATGATGTCGGGTCTCGAGCCCTGGTCGCTCGGTTCGGGTGCTTCCGACATGGCGGCCATGCAGGCGCGGTTTGACCTCAGCAACCCGTGGGTCATCGCCAGTGCCTTCGTTGAAGCCGTGGTCTACGCCCTGACCGTCGGGGTCCTGTATGCCCCGTTCGCCGCCGCCTATCGCGACATCACGGGCTCGGGCGCTGAAGCACCGACGGTCTGACGCCAGGCGGGTCGGTCAGGCGCGGGCTTTTGACCGGGCCGGCTTGACCTTGGCATCCGCCGTCAGGGCCGCCACGCGGGCCTTGCGGCGGGTTTCGTGGCGGTCCAGCACCTCTTTCAGATAGCGGCCGGTCCAGCTGTTGGGGTCAGCGGCGACCTGTTCGGGGGTGCCGACCGCGACGATTTCGCCACCGCCCTCGCCACCCTCGGGACCGAAGTCGAGCAGCCAGTCGGCGACCTTGATGACGTCGAGATTGTGCTCGATGACGACGATGGTGTTGCCGGCCTCGACCAGTTCCTGGAGCACCTGCAGAAGCTTGCGGATGTCCTCGAAATGCAGGCCGGTCGTCGGCTCATCGAGGATGTAGAGGGTCTTGCCGGTGGCGCGTTTCGACAGTTCCTTGGACAGTTTGACCCGCTGGGCCTCACCGCCCGACAGGGTGGTGGCGGACTGGCCGACCTGGACATAGCCGAGACCGACCCGCTCCAGCGTCAGCATCTTGTCGCGGATCGGCGGCACGGCCTTGAAGAAGCTCGCTGCCTCTTCAACCGTCATATCCAGAACATCGGAGATGCTCTTGCCCTTGAAAACGATTTCCAGCGTTTCGCGGTTGTAGCGTTTGCCCTTGCAGACGTCGCAGGTGACATAGACGTCGGGCAGGAAATGCATCTCGATCTTGATCAGGCCGTCGCCGGAACAGGCCTCGCAGCGGCCGCCCTTGACGTTGAAGCTGAAGCGACCGGGGCCGTAGCCGCGGGCTTTTGACTCCGGCAGGCCGGCGTACCAGTCGCGGATCGGTCCGAAGGCCCCGGTATAGGTGGCCGGGTTCGAGCGCGGCGTGCGGCCGATCGGGCTCTGATCGATGTCGATGACCTTGTCGAAATGCTCCAGCCCCTCGATGCGGTCGAAATTGGCCGGGGCGTCGGAGGCGTTGTGCAGACGACGGGCGGCGGCCTTGTACAGGGTCTCGATGGTGAAGGTGGACTTGCCGCCGCCGGAGACGCCGGTAACGCAGGTGAACAGGCCAACCGGGATTTCACCGGTGACGCTCTTGAGATTGTTGCCGGTGGCCCCGCTGATCTTCAGCATCTTCTTGCGGTTGATCGGACGGCGGCCGTCGACGGGCAGGGCGATCTCGCGCTCGCCGGACAGGTATTTGCCGGTCAGGGAGTTCGGATTGGCCAGCACCTCGGCCGGGGTGCCCTCGGCGCATATCTCGCCGCCGTGGATGCCGGCGGCCGGGCCCATGTCGATGACATAGTCGGCAGTCAGGATCGCCTCCTCGTCATGCTCGACCACCAGCACGGAGTTGCCGAGGTCGCGCAGGCCGCGCAGGGATTCCAGCAGGCGGGAATTGTCGCGCTGGTGCAGGCCGATCGAAGGCTCGTCCAGCACATAGAGGACGCCGGTCAGGCCCGAGCCGATCTGGCTGGCCAGACGGATGCGCTGGCTCTCGCCGCCGGACAGGGTGCCCGAGGCGCGCGACAGGCTGAGATAGTCGAGGCCGACATTGTTGAGGAAGCGCAGCCGGTCGCTGATTTCCTTGAGGATGCGGCGGCCGATTTCCAGCTGTTTGTCGGTCAGTCGCTCGGCCAGGGTCGAGACCCAGAGGTAGGCCTTGGAGATCGACAGGAAGCTGATGTCGGCGATGTCGGAGCCGTCGATGCGGACAGCCAGGGCCTCGGGCTTCAGGCGTTTGCCGCCGCAGGCTTCGCACGGGGTTTCGGACTGGTAACGACCCAGTTCCTCGCGCACCCAGGCGCTGTCGGTCTCGCGCCAGCGACGCTCCAGATTGGGCAGGACGCCTTCGAAGGTCTTGGACACCTCATAGGTGCGGGCGTTGTCGTCATAGACGAATTTGATCTTCTCGCTGCCGGTGCCGCGCAGGATGACCTGCTGGGCCTGTTCCGGCAGGTCGCGCCACGGCTTGTCCATCGAGAAGCCGTAGTGACGCGACAGGGCCTGCAGGGTCTGGGTGTAGAGGGGCGAGGGGCCGCGGGACCACGGGGCGACCGCGCCCTTGTGCAGGACCTTGTCGCGGTCGGGGATGACCAGATCGGCGTCGAAAGCCAGCTTGACCCCGAGGCCGTCGCAGGTCGGGCAGGCCCCGAACGGATTGTTGAACGAGAACAGGCGCGGTTCGATCTCGGCGATGGTGAAGCCGGACACGGGGCAGGCGAATTTCTCGGAGAAGACGATGCGGCGCGGCTCCTCGCCCTCGGGCGGGTTGGCCCATTCGGCGGTGGCCAGGCCGTCGGCCAGGTTCAGGGCGGTTTGCAAGCTGTCGGCATAGCGGGCCTCGAGCCCGGCCTTGGTGACAATGCGGTCAACGACGATGTCGATGTCGTGTTTGAATTTCTTGTCGAGGACCGGGGCGTCCTCGATGGCGTAGAATTCACCGTCGATCTTGAGCCGCTGGAAGCCGGTGCGCTGCCACTCGGCGATCTCCTTGCGGTATTCGCCCTTACGGCCACGCACAACCGGGGCCAGCAGCAACAGCCGCTCCCCATCGGGCAGGGCCGTCAGCTTGTCGACCATCATCGAGACGGTCTGGCTCTCGATCGGCAGGCCGGTGGCCGGCGAATAGGGCACGCCGACCCGGGCCCACAGCAGGCGCATATAGTCATGGATCTCGGTCACCGTGCCGACGGTCGAGCGCGGATTCTTCGAAGTCGTCTTCTGTTCGATCGAGATGGCCGGGGACAGGCCCTCGATCAGGTCGACGTCGGGCTTGCCCATCAGTTCGAGGAACTGGCGGGCATAGGCCGACAGGCTCTCGACATAGCGGCGCTGACCCTCGGCATAGATGGTGTCGAAGGCGAGCGAGGATTTGCCCGAGCCGGACAGGCCGGTCATCACGACCAGCTTCTCGCGCGGGATGTCGACGTCCACGCCCTTGAGATTATGTTCGCGGGCACCGCGGACGCGGATGAAATTGTGTTTTTCGGTCATGGATTCCGGAAACGCGGTGGGGCGTGCAGGGTTCGGGGCGACACCGCTATATGGGGATCAATTCGTCGGTTTCAGCAAGAACAATATGAGAACATTGCGCCGGGACGGCGTCCAAGTTATTCTTCGGTATGGCTGACGGGTTCGATATTCACCTAACGGAGGATCAGGCGCTGCGCCTGAAAGTGGTCGCGGAGGCGGCCCCGGCCGACTATGCGCTTCAGGTCCTTGAGCAGGCGATCGGTGACGACTGGACCGAAGAGGCCCGCCGCCTCGCCGCATACGACCGCTCGGGCGAAGCCGTCCCCGTCGAGGAGGCCTTGTCTGTTTTCCGGTCAGATCTGGCAGATCGGCTGGCTGCGGGGCAGTAACTAGCTGTCCGACGGTCCCCACACCTCGGTCGGCCGCACATAGCGCTCGCCCTTGCGCAACAGGACACCGTTGGCCCCGGCGATGCCCAGTTCGAGGCTGTCGGCGATCCGTTCGGCCCGTTCGATGAAGTGATCGGCCGCCTCCGGCGGGCATAGGTCGCGGGCCGTAGCCCGGAACAGCTCGAGCCAGCGGTCGAAATGGCGGCCGTCGACCGGCAGGGGCAGGTGTTTGGGCATGGGGCGACCGTGATAGACGCCGGTCATCAGGGCCACGGACGACCAGAACAGCTTCATCTGGGCCAGGTGCGGACCCCAGTCACTGATCCGTTCATCGAAGATCGGCCCGATCAGGGTGTCGGCGCGAACCCGATCGTAGAATCCGTCGACCAGGCGGTCGATCATCGCCTCGTCGATGCCGGTCTCGGTCTCGATCCGGTGTTTGGCGGCGTCGCGGCGGGATTCCGGCGGATGGTCAGGCGACAGGGTCATGACCGATGACATAGGCGTTCGGGACGTTGACCACCATCCGGGCGCGACACCGGGTCGCCGTCACCCAACCGTGAGGGGAAGTCCCTTGCAGAGGGCGAGATCAGACGCCATTCTCAACATCTCGCGTTTGTACAAGAGGCAGCTTCCCATGATCCACGCCCTGGAAATCGGTCTGACCCTTTCCGTCGTCGCCGTCGTGGCCGGGCTTGTCTCGCTGACGCCGCGCCCGAAGCCGGTGCCGATCCGCATCCGCGCAGACCGCACGCGCCGCCACCCGGGCGACTGAGTCCGGACGCTGGAATTTCGATACCGTTGAGTGGACAGGCCGGGCGTTTCAGCCCCAGCCGCTGACTTCACCCTGACGACGCCCGACCGGTGTGGCGGTGACCGGAACAGGCATGACCGGCTCGGCCGACGGGCGACCGAACAGATAGCCTTGTCCCATGTCGATACCGAGCGCCCGGACCGCGTTGGCCTGTTCCTCGGTTTCGATCATCTCGGCGATGGTCGACACCTTCAGCGAGTGGCACAGACCCACCAGATGACCGAGCAGGGTGCGGGTGCGGGCATTGTCGACGACGTCGCGGATGAAACTGCCGTCGATCTTGACGATATCGACCGACAGGCTCTGCAGATATTCGAATGAGGCCGCGCCGACGCCGAAATCATCGAGACAGACCATGATGCCCGCTTCACGCAAGGTACCCAGCCGGCGGTTCGCTGCCACGAGATCGCCGACAGACTCGGTTTCAGTAACCTCGACCAGCAGCCGGGCGCGGACCTCGGGGTGGGGCTTGGTCAGATTCAGTAAGGCCTGGATATAGGTGTCATTGGACAGGGATGCGCCGGAGATGTTCACGGCCACCTTGAGGTGGGTGAAGCCGGGGCGACGCATCTGCTTCAGCGCCTTCTCGACCACGGCCAGGTCGAACTTGTCGATCAGGCCGAGGTCCTCGGCCAGGGACACGGTGCCGGCCGGACTCTCGTCGCCGAAGCGGGCCAGCGCTTCAAGGTGATGGATCTCGCCGGATGTCAGATCGACGATCGGCTGGAAATGCAGGGCAAAGTCGCCATTGCGAACGATCGCTGTGAACCGCTCGGCTTCCTGGAGGGTGGTCCTGAGATTGTCAGCAAAGACCTGATCGGGTGGGGCGGTGTCGCCGCTTTCAATACAAGCCTTGAGCGCGACCCTGAGGACCCGCATGACCAGGCCCGGCGCAAGCCCGGCGTCGACGCCGGCCTGGCTCGCGGTCGGCTGAATTTCCAGCCCCTCGGCAGCCCCGGCATCCCGGACCTGATCGGCCAGGGTCGAGGCGTCGTCTTCCGGGTTGCGCAGAACGGCAAAGCGCTTCGGCGTCAGGCGTGCGGCGCTGGCGCCGTCGACGGAAGCGGATTGCAGGGCGGCCTCGATCCGGGCCTCGGCGCGCTGATGCTGTTCGTCCTTGCCGGGGATCAGGCCGGGAATGTCGACGAAGGCCAGGGCCACGTCTTCGCTGCTGCGACCCTCGCGCAGCGCCTGCTGAACGCGGTTGATCAGGCCTTCGGCATCCAGCATGGGTGGAGTCCGGGGCTGGGCAAGGCTGAAGGGCGCGCCGTCATAAATCAGGGCGCAGGAAACCGCCGGGGCAATCTCCGGCAGGCAGAATGTGCGTAGCCGGGCGCGCCGAATCTGATGGGGGCCACAGGTCACCACGATGTCGAGCGGCGCGGCGCGGACTCCCGGCTGCAGGCCGGCCAGGGCCTGGGTGACGACCGCTCCGCTGGCCTTGTCGAACAGGTCAATGAGCGGGCGGCCGATCCAGTCGGTTCCGGGATCGATTCCGGACGCAGGTCCGGCACCGATAGCCATGACGACGCAGCCGCCGGCATCGATTTCGATGAGGGTGTCAGCCGAGGCGCAGGCCAATCCCAGAAGTCGACGGGAAATACTCATCCGTGAACCCTGCGCCCGCAACCGTAAAGGTTGAGCCGACGAACGCGGTTAACGGGATGTGGTCAAGCGGTGCGGTTCATGGCCACCGCGCGGGCGTCGCTGGCGGAGGCCTGTCCGGACGAACCATAGGCTGACGGGGAGCCGCGGACACTGGCGACCTCTTCGGCGATGGCCTTGACCAGGCCCTCGGAAATGACCCGGGCCGCCTCAACGGCCAGAACGTGGCGGGCGAGGACCGCTTCAAAGGCTTCGGTCGCGCGGATCAGCGCCTTGCGCTCGCCGAGACCGCCCCCGGCGAAGAGTTCTGGGTGGGCCTTCACCTGGGCTGACTCACGGCGGTAGAGGTTGGCCAGTTCGCGGGTCTCGGCCATGCCGCCCGCGACGTCCTGGGGCCGCCGGGCCTCGAAAGCCCGGGATTCCTCGATCAGCCGTCCGGTCAGGCGTTCGGTGAGGGTGGTGAGTTGGCGAAGGTGGCCGGTCGCGTTGAGATCGGCGGCCGCATCAGCGGCGCTGCGTGTGGTCATGCGGCTTGCTCCTGCATCTTCAACATTTCGCTCATGACCCGGTCGGCGAGGCCGATGCCGCCGGCCTTGACCGTCTGTTTGGCCATGGCGTCGACGAGAAAGCCGCGCCAGGTGGCTTCCGACTCGCCGCCGCCGAACGGGCCGTCGGTCGACAGGCCCTCGAACATCGGCTTCAGCATCTGGGACAGGAAGGAGGCCTCAAAGGCTTCGGCGGTCTCGCGCGTGCGGGCCATGGCTGCGGGCGAGGCGACGGGACGCTCGGCCAAGGGCTGCAGCAGGGCGGCGGGGACGGACAGGTCGCTCATGATCACATCACCTCGATATCGGCCTGAAGGGCCCCGGCGGCCTTGATCGCCTGCAGGATGCCGATCATGTCGCGCGGGCTGACGCCCAGGGCGTTGAGCCCGTTGACCAGGGTCGACAGCGACGTCGTGCCGTTGACGATCCGGATCTCGCGCCCGAGTTCTTCCTCGATGGTCACCGTCGATTCAGGGACCACGGCAGTTTCGCCGCGACTGAACGGCAGGGGCTGACTGACCTGGGCCGATTCCTGCACCGAGATGGTCAGATTGCCTTGGGCGATGGCGACGGTGGAGATGCGGACGGCGTCGCCCATGACGATGACGCCGTTGACCTCGTCGATGATCACCTTGGCCGGGACGTCGACCCGGACGGTCAGGTTCTCGACCTGGCTGATGAAGCCCGCCATACCCATCTGGCCGGGCGCGCGCAGGGCGATGACCGTGCCGTTCTCGGCCATCGCCGTGCTGGGGTAGACCTGATTGATGGCCGAGGCGACGCGCTGGGCCGTGGTAAAGTCGGGATTGCGCAGGGTCAGCCGAACCTCATTCATATTGGCCAGTTCGAAGCCGGTCTCACGCTCGACCACGCCGCCCGAGGCGATGCGGCCGGCGGTGGGGACGCCACGGGTCACCGAGGAGCCGGAGCCGCCCGAGGCCGAGACGGCCCCGGTCTGGATCGAGCCCTGGGCCACGGCATAGACCTCGCCGTCGGCACCCTGCAGGCTGGTGACCAGGACCTGGCCGCCCAGCAGGCTCTTGGCGTCACACATGGCCGCGACATTGACGTCGATGCGCGAACCCGGCGTCGAGAAGGGCGGCAGTTCTGCCGTCACCATGACGGCCGCGATATTCTTGGTATTGGCGTTGGTGCCGCGGATGTTGACGCCCTGGCGTTCCATCATCCCTTCCAGGGATTGCCGGGTCAGCGGGCAGTTACGCAGCGAGTCCCCGGTGCCGTTGAGGCCGACCACCAGGCCGTAACCGACCAGCTGGTTGGTGCGGACGCCCTCGACTGCCGCGATGTCCTTGATTCGGGACTGGGCTGCCACCGGGGTGGCGAGCCCGGCCAGAACGAGCGGGGCGAGAAAGGCGGCGAGCAGTTTTTTCATAGGTCGGACGTCCAATGACTGGTGTCGTGATTAACCCTGCGAGGATCGTGCCGCGAAAATTACGCAACAATAACAGCGAGCGGGCTGTTTCGGGGCCGGATGTCCGCGGCAAAATCTGCCGGGGCGTTAACCAAACAGTGACGGTCCCCGGCGAGTGTCGGGCATCAGTTGGAGTTCGCCCGCATGAAGGTCACCGGCCCGTCGGGTCCGTCGTCATCCTCATCATCCGCCCGGCCGTCGCGTAGCGGCGGCGGCTTTGCCCTGCCTGCATCGGGTGGGGCGGCTCGGGCCGGCGCGACATCGGCCGCCGGGGGCGTATCCAGCGTGACCGGCGTGTCAGCCCTGATGGCCCTGCAGGGGGTTGAGGACGTGACAGAGCGCCGCCGTCGGGCGATCCGGCGCGGCAACGGCCTGCTGGACCGGCTCGAGGAGGTGAAGCTGGCCCTGCTGTCCGGCGAGCCGGACGAAGCGGCGCTGGAACGCCTGGCCCGGACTCTGCGCGAGGAGCGAACGCTCGACGGCGACGCGGGTCTGGACGGCCTGCTGGATCAGATCGATCTGCGCGCTGCGGTAGAGTTGGCCAAGGCTGATTTACGCCGCACCGCAACATAAACGACCGATTTCAACGGGATATTCTCAGTCTGACGGCGAAAGTGATGAAGAAATGTCACGTTTTCCACCAGAGACGCCGTTGTCTACATCACTCTAGCGCGAACCGCGTTGCGACGACTCTTTACCCCTCCTATAGGCAGGGCTGCGCCGCAGGGGGGTGCTTAGGAAGAAGAGCGTGAATGCGATGAACGCATTAGCGTCTACAGTTACCGACGCCGGAGCTGCTTACAGGCCCAGTGACGATGAGCCGTTCATGAGCGAGCGACAGCTCGCCTATTTCAAGCAAAAATTGCTGAACTGGAAGGAAGACATCCTGCGTGAGTCACGCGGGACCGTGGTCAACCTCCAGGCCGAGACCGAGAACCATCCGGATCTCGTCGATCGGGCCTCCTCGGAGTCTGACCGGGCGCTGGAGCTGAGAACGCGGGATCGCCAGCGCAAGCTGATTGCCAAGATCGACGACGCTCTGCGTCGGATCGAGGACGGCAACTACGGCTATTGCGAGGAGACCGGCGAACCCATCTCTCTGGGTCGACTGGAAGCCCGGCCGACGGCGACCCTGTCGGTTGAGGCCCAGGAGCGGCACGAGCGCCGCGAACGCGTCCACAGGGACGATTGATCCTCGCCTGACGGCACGGCGGCTTGACTTGCGGAGGTGGTGGCGCGACCAACGCGCCTCGCTTTCGAGGTTACCGTATACATGTCCGTCAAGGTTCGTTTCGCCCCGTCGCCCACCGGCAAGCTGCACGTCGGCAATGTCCGTACGGCCCTGATCAACTGGCTGTTCGCCCGGGCGCATGGCGGTCAGTTCGTGTTGCGCATCGACGACACCGATCTGGCGCGGTCCACCGCTGCCTTCGAGCAGGGCATTGAGGACGACCTGAGCTGGCTGGGTCTGGCCTGGGATGAACGCCACAACCAGTCGAAGCGGTTCGATCGCTATGAGGCGGCCGCCGACCGGCTGAAGGCCGCCGGGCGTCTGTATCCCTGCTACGAGACCGGCGACGAGCTGGATCGCCGCCGCAAGGTGCAACTGTCGCGCGGCCTGCCGCCGATCTATGATCGTGCCGCCCTGGAGCTGACCGAGGCCGAGAAGGCCGCCTACGACGCTGAGGGGCGCAAGCCGCACTGGCGTTTCCGTCTCGAGGGCAAGCGCGTTTCCTGGGAAGACCTGGCGCGCGGCCATGCCGAGGTCGACACGGCCTCGATGTCCGATCCGGTGCTGATTCGCGAGGACGGCCTGTTTCTCTATACGTTGCCGTCGGTCGTCGACGACATCGACATGGGCATCACCCATGTGATCCGCGGTGAGGACCATGTGACCAACACCGGGGCCCAGATCGAGATCTTCGAGGCGCTGGGCGGCACCATCCCCCATTTTGGTCATACGACGCTGCTGGTCGGGGCGGACGGTCAGGCTCTGTCGAAGCGGCTGGGGTCGCTGTCGATCAGCGAAATGCGCGAGCAGGGCTATGAGCCGATCGCCATCACCAGCCATCTGGGGCGGATCGGCACGTCGGACCCGCTGGAGGTCGCGGAGTCGGTCGAGGCCCTGGGCCAGAGCTTCGCCTTCGCCAAGATGGGCCGGTCACCGGCGCGCTATGACACGGCGGATCTGGACCGGCTGAACGCGCAGGCCCTGCATGCCATGCCCTATGACGTCGCGCGTGAGCGGCTGGCCCAACGGGACTGCGACCTGGGCGAGGCCTTCTGGACGCTGATGCGGCAGAATCTGCAGAAATTCGATGATGTGACGGATCTGGCGGCGCTGGTCCGTGGGCCGGTTACGCCGGTGATCGAGGACGCGGCCTTTGCGGCGGCGGCGCTGGCTGTCCTGCCGGAAGCGATCGACGAGACGGCCTGGTCGGTGTGGACGAATGCGGTCAAGGAGGCGACCGGGGCCAAGGGCAAGGCCCTGTTCATGCCGCTGCGGCTGATCCTGACCGGTCAGGCGCACGGGCCCGACATGGCGACGCTGGTGCCGATGATCGGCCGCGAGCGGATCGTGCAGCGGCTGAAGGGCGAGGCGGCCTGAGGCCGACCCCGCCCCACAGGCGTCAGTCAGCGTTGCAGGTAGCCAGTTCGGCGGCCGTCAGGGTCGTGCCCTTGTAGGAAAAGGCCGTCACCTTGCCGAGGCGGGCGACAACCCGGCGGCAGGCACGCGAGGCCGGCTGGCTGGCGCGGGCAGTCGCGGTGCAGTCAGTGCCTTCGCAGCGCCAGGCGGCACCGTCGATGATGGTGGTGCCCGCAGGGGCGGTGGCGGCATCGGCCAGGGTGAGGGCGGTTTCCGCAGGCGACTGGGCCAGGGCGGGTGCGGCAGCGAACATTACCGCGGCGATGATCAGGGCACGCATGGGAGTCTCCGGACAAGGTGGGGCGGAAATGCCCCGGAACGCCGACGGCCGCTTCCTATAAAAACGCGCAAGAAGCGTTTCTATAGAAAACCAACCTTGGCACCTTATCACTGATTACTTAACGGTGATCATGTTGCAAGACCGGCGTGTGCTCCGCGTCGCGAATAGCGGCGATCGCCGCGTCGACTGTGTCGCAGACGACCCAGGCATCGAGGAAGGACGGCGGTGTCATGCCCTCGTCGACCGAATGTTGCATCAGGGAGAACAGAATGTCCCAGAAGCCATTGATGTTCAAAAAGATGACAGGCTTGGCGTGGAGGTCGAGCCGCTTCCAGGACAGCAGTTCGATGACCTCTTCCAGGGTGCCGACACCCCCGGGGGCGACGACGAAGGCGTCGGACTGGTCATACATCAGCGTCTTGCGCTCATGCATCGAGGTGACGACGATGGTCTCGACCTCGTCGTAGAGGCGCTCACGGCTGCGCAGGAAGCCGGGCATGATCCCGACGACCCGGCCGCCGGCCTCGTGGGCACCACGGGCCGAGGCCCCCATCAGACCGACGCCGCCGCCGCCGTAGACCAGCCGCCAGCCCTGGGCCGCCGTCGCCGCGCCGAAGGCCCGGGCCGCAACCGTATAGTCAGGATGGGCCGTGTCCGAGGAGCCGCAGAACAGGCAGACGGACAGGCCGTCGAACGGGGCGATGGTGACGGGGATGGACGACATGCTTCCTCAGGACCGAAGGGGGAGACAGCAGGCATCCGGGCGCGCTATCTGGAACAACAGCCATATAGTGCCGGTGATGAGTATGAAACGTCGGATCGCATCCGGCGCCGCCGTCGGGCTGGCGCTGTTCCTCGGCCTCGTCTCCGGCTGTTCGGAACCCGCGCCGGTCGCCACCCCGACCCCGTCCGGTCCCGCCAGCCACTGGACTGCGCCACCGCAAATTACCGGAGTCAGCGTCACCGCCGAGGGTCTGCGGGTCCAGGGCCTGGCCGAGCCCGAGGGCCGGGTCGTTCTGCGGCGCGAGAGTGGCACCGCCTATGCTGCGAGCAGCGACGCCGAGGGCCGTTTTGAAATCCGCATGGCCGCGCCGGCCGACGATCTGATGCTGATCCCCGAGGCCCAGATCGGGCAGGATTCGGTTCCCGCCCCGGAGCGGTTGTTGATTCTGCGCGGCGGCAACGGCCCCATTGTCCTGCTGCGTTCAGGGCGGGCCAGTCTGCGTCTGGACGCGGCGCCGGTCCTGGGCGCGATCGACAGCGATGGCCGGGTGCTGCTGGCCTCGGGCCGGACCGGGTCGACGTCGCAGAATGTTCCGGTCTCGGTCGGCGACGGTCCCGTCATGAGGGTGACCCCCGACGACGACGGGCGCTGGAGCGCCGTGCTCAACCGGGCAGGCGGCGGCGAGGTCACCATACGGGTGCGGGATGCGGCCTTCGCCTATCCGGGTGATTCGGCACCGGCGGGCGGCGCTTTTTCGGTGCAGCGGGCGGGATGGGGCTGGCGGGTGAACTGGACGAGTGCCGCCGGAGCCGCGCAAACTACCTGGCTGCCGGTTCGACCAGACTGAGGCCGTTAGGGTTCGCTTAACCGAAGCAGCCGATTCACAGGGGGTCTTCCTTCTTTGGAGACACCCACCATCACCAAACCACTTCAGCCCGGCGCGTGCGTCGGGCTTTTTTCTTGGCCAATTGCCGGGAAGGGAAGGCGAGTGGCTCCGCGGGTAGGATTCGAACCTACGACCAGCCGATTAACAGTCGGCTGCTCTACCACTGAGCTACCGCGGAACAGACGCTCGGGAAGGCGGCGGCTATAACAGCGGCCGTCGGGCCAGCGCAACCGGAAAAGACGAACGATGACAATCATCCGCATAGAAGACCCGGCGGATGCCCGTATCGCGGCCTTTCGCGACATTCGCGAACGGGACCTGACGGGCCGCGAGGGGCTGTTTGTCGCCGAGGGGGAGGTGGTGCTGCGGGTTCTGGGGTCACCGGCCTCACGCTGTCGCCCCGTGGCGGTCCTGCTGGCCGAATCCCGTCTGGCGGCCCAGGGCGAGATCCTGACCGGCCTGCCGGAGTCGGTACCGATCCATATCGCGCCGCAGGCGGTGCTGGACGGGATCGCCGGTTTCCACCTGCATCGGGGCATATTGGCCCTGGGGGAAAAGCCCGAACCGATCGATGTCGACGGTTTTCTGGCCGCGACGGACGCAGACGCGGTGATCGTCGCGGCGAGCGAGATCGGCAATCACGACAATATGGGCGGGATCTTCCGCAATGCGGCGGCCTTCGGGGCGGCGGGGGTGATGCTGGATGACCGCTGTTGCGATCCCTTCTACCGGAAGGCCATCCGGGTCTCGGTCGGGGCTGTGCTGCGGACACCGATGATCACAGGCCTGACGGCAACCGCCATGGTCGATGCGCTGGAGCGCCACGGGTTCGAGGTCATCGCCCTGACGCCTTCGGCCCGCGAGGACCTGTCAGCGGTGGGTCGCAAGGGACGGCGGGCGATATTGCTGGGGCCGGAAGGGCCGGGGCTGCCGGCGGCGCTGATCGACCGCTGCCGCGGGGTTCGAATCCCGATGTCAGGCGGTTTTGATTCGCTGAATGTGGCCACGGCGGGGGCCGTCGCCCTGTTTCAGCTGAGCCGTTAAGGCCGACTCTCACCAAATTTTCATCGCTTTAACGATTCGTCCACCTTGATAGTTAGGCAAAATTGTGGCGCTCTGGGGTGTCCGGGGAGAGTGCCTATGTTCAGTGGAATATTTTTCTTCATCCTTCGCAATGCGCGGATCACCGTGGCGATCGGCCTCGTCACCGCCGCCGTCAGCCTGGCGGGTGCGGTTGGATGGATCACCGCCCCCATAGGCTGAAAGCCTTTGAGGTCGGGCTGAAAGGCCATTCATAGCAGGGACCGCAGGGCATTCCTGCGGGCCGGCGATGTTGTTTGATCCGGGGTAAGTCGCGATGGAGGCCTGACCGGGAATCGAACCCGGGTGCGCGGATTTGCAGTCCGCTACGTAACCACTCCGCCATCAGGCCGTCTGTCTCTTTTGGGAGACGACGTATTCGCGAGGGCCGTTCGCTACCAGATCGGATTGTCGGCTGCAACGCGCGGACCTATAAGCGCGCGAGTTTTCCGGTGCACTTCCTGCGCCGCCAGATCAGGATCAGCGACAGATGGACTTCGCCGCCGCACGCAAGGTCATGGTGGACTCCCAGGTCCGCGTGAACGACGTCACCGACCGGGTACTTCAGGCTGCCCTGCTGGCCGTACCCCGCGAGCGGTTCTGCGCCGCCGACCGGGCGTTTGCCGCCTATTCCGAAACCGAGGTGGATATCGCCGGGACGCGCAAGCTGATGGCGGCCCGCGAAGTGTCCAAACTGCTGATGGCTCTCGATCCCCGCCCGGGCGAGCGCGTTCTGGCGATCGCCGCCCCCTATGCGGCGGCCGTGCTGGCGGGAATGGGACTGGAGGTGATCGCCCAGGAAGGTGACGCCGACGTGTTCGACGTTGCCGGGGCCGCCCTGGCCGAGGCCGGGGTCAAAACGGTCGTGGCACCGCTGACCACCCCGCACGGTGAGGGTTACGATCTGATCGTCAGCGAGGCGGCCACGCCGGTCCGGCCGTCGGCCTGGATCGCGGCCCTGAAGCCCGGCGGTCGGCTGGCCGTGGTCGAGCGCACGGGCCCGGCCGGCAAGGCGGTCCTGTATGTTCAGGGTCGCGAGGGTCTGTCCCGGCGGGAACTGTTCGATGCGTCCCCTCCGGTGTTGGCGGAATTGGCACCGGTCCCCACATTCAGCCTCTAGATCTCGCCGCCGACGGCGTTGCGGCCGGCGAGGGTGAAAAAAACTTAACTGGCGTATGGCGTGGTGATCTCGCACTTACGCCAACGAACACAGGGCGGGCCATTTCGGGGACCGTCAGGCAGGAACGGCTTATGTTTATACGCTCGCGCGCGCTCGCTTCAGTGGCCATGGCCACGCTGGTCGCTGGATTCGCCGCACCGGCCTGGGCGGAGACGCTGCAGGAAGCCCTGGCCCTGGCCTATCGCACCAACCCCACCCTGTTGGCCCAGCGGGCCAGCCAGCGGTCGCTGGACGAGACCATCGTCCAGGCCCGCGCCGGACTTCGGCCACGGGTCGACCTGAGCAGCACTGCCAGCTATTCCAGAACCGACAGTAAGGGCGGGGGCTCCCGGGACATCAACGGCGATGGGATTCCCGACCTGGTTACCGGTGGGGTCTCAGAATCGAATTCAGGCTCAGCCAGTATCGGTCTGTCCCAGTCCATCTATTCGGGCGGCCGGATCGGCCACGGGATCACCGTGGCCGAAGCCAATATCCTTGCCGGGCGGGAAGGCCTTCGCGATGTCGAACAGCAGGTGCTGACCTCGGTGATCCAGGCCTATGCTGATGTGCTGCGGGACATGGAGATCCTCCAGGTACGCCAGGACAACATCACCGTTCTGCAGCGCCAGCTGGATGAATCGAGCGCCCGCTTCGAGGTCGGCGAGATCACCCGCACCGACGTGGCCCAGTCCGAGGCCCGGCTGGCCCAGTCCGACGCCGACCTGGCCAATGCCCGGGCCCAGTTATCCGTGTCGCGTGCCGCCTACGCCGCTGTGGTCGGCCAGGCCCCGTCGGACCTGTCGGCTCTGCCTGCCCTGCCGGGCGTGCCCACCGATTTCGATGTGGCCCTGAATGTCGCCCTGGCGGAGAACCCGAGCGTCAGGGCTGCGGACTACAATCTTCAGGCAGCCGAAGCCCGCGTCGCCGCGGCCCGCGCCGAGTATCGTCCGTCTGCCCGTCTGACGGCGTCTTATGGCGGGTCCAGCACCCTGAACAATTTTGACCTAGCCGATCGAACCGCATTTCAGGCGTCCGCATCCGTGTCGGTGCCACTGTTCACCGGGGGCTTGAACCGCTCACGGGTGTCGCAGGCGCTGGAACAGGCCAATGTCGCCCAGATCAACGGTGAGGGCCGTCGCCGTCAGGTGCTGCAGTCGGTCAGCAACGCCTATGCCCAGGTGATCTCCGCCCGCGCCGCCCTGCAGGCCGGACAGGAGGCTGTGCGCGCCGCCTCGGTCGCCGCGGAAGGGGTTCGTCAGGAAGCCCAGGTCGGTCTGCGCACCACGCTGGACGTGCTGAACCAGGAGCTGGAACTGCGCAGCGCCCAGGTCGCCCTGGCCAGTGCCCGTCGCAATGAATACGTCGCCCAGGCCCAGTTGCTGGCCTCGATGGGTCGGCTGGAAGGCCAGGACCTCGATCCGACGATCGACGTCTATGACGCCCGTGCCAACTACGAGCGGGTCCGCAATAATGGTGCCCTGCCGTGGGACGGTGTGATCGAGGCCTTCGACCGAATCGCCGCGCCGCCCGTCGTGCCCGCCAACGACGCCGAGGACGCCCCGATCGATCAGCGGCTGAAGTCGGAAATCATCCGCACCGCGCCGGATCAGTGACCATAGCGTCGGGGCGGCGGCGGTCAGGCGGACCGTTCCGCGTCCGGAGTTGAAATATAGCCTGACAGGCGAAAAACGAACGTTGATTCCGCCGGGCGTAGATGCGACGACAAGGCACAGGGGATGGTGCAGTCGTCCGCGTCGCCCCAATGTCCGTCGGCTGCGTCCGTGTTGCGCCGCCAGGTTTCGTTCAAGGGTACATCATGACCGACCAGACCGCCCAGGAACCGACGATGGAGGAAATCCTGGCGTCGATCCGCCGGATCATCTCCGAGGACGACGCCCCGGCGGAGACGGCCCAGGCCGCCGCGCCCGAGCCGGAAGCCGCGCCGGAAGCTGAACCCGCGCCCGCGCCCGTTGAGGCCGCGGCCCCTGAGCCGGAACCGGAACCCGCCCCTGAGCCGGAACCCGCCGAGGAGCCGGAAACGGCCGAGGCACCGGAAGCCGAGGAAGACGATGTCCTCGAGCTGACCGAACCCTATCAGGCCCCGGCCGCCGAAGTGATCGGTGATCTGGACGTGGCCGAGCCCGATAATTTTCCGGCCGCAGCCGCTGTCGCTGAACCGGAGCCGGAGCCGGAACCTGAGCCCGCTCCCGAGGCTGCACCCGCGGCGGCCTATAATCGAATCGTCGGCGACAGTGCTGCTGCCAGCGCCGCATCGGCCTTCGCCGGTCTGGCCGCCGCGATGCGCCCCGCTGATTCGACCGAGCCCAGCCTGGGCAGCGGCCTGACCATCGACGATCTGGCCCGCGCCCTGTTGCGGCCGATGCTGAAGGAATGGCTGGACGCCCATCTGCCGGGCATCGTCGAGACCGAGGTACGCAAGGAAGTCGAACGCATCGCCCGCACCGCCGGCTAGCCCTTCACGTCCACTGCGACTAGATCACAAGGGCGGCTCCGGTGGGGCCGCCCTTTCCTTTTGCCGAAACGAATTCCGTCATGCTCGACAAGACCTTCGATCCCACCGCTGCCGAACCCCGCCTGTATGAAGCCTGGGAGCAGAGTGGCCTGTTCGCCCCCCGCGCCGCGACGGCCACCGACGGGGCGGCCGACGCCTATTCGATCGTCATCCCGCCACCCAACGTGACCGGGTCGCTGCACGTCGGCCATGCCTTGAACAACACCCTGCAGGACATCCTGGCCCGCTATCACCGGATGAAGGGCAAGGCGGTGCTGTGGCTGCCGGGGACCGACCACGCCGGCATCGCCACCCAGATGGTGGTCGAGCGCCAGCTGGCGGCCGCGGGCAATATCGGGCGGCGTGAGATGGGTCGCGAGGCCTTTGTCGACAAGATCTGGACTTGGAAGGCCGAGAGCGGCGGGGCGATCGTGCAGCAGCTGCGCCGTCTGGGCGCGTCCTGCGACTGGAGCCGTGAGCGGTTCACCCTCGACGAGGGGCTGAACGCCGCCGTGCGCAAGGTGTTCGTGCAGTTGCACAAGGAAGGCCTGATCTATCGCGACAAGCGACTGGTCAACTGGGACCCGCATTTCCAGACCGCGATCAGCGACCTCGAGGTCGAGCAGCGTGAGATGGAGGGATCCTACTGGCATTTCGCCTATCCGCTGGCCGACGGCGTCACCTATGAGCACCCGGTCGCCTTCGACGACGACGGTGTGGCCACGGAATACGAGACCCGCGACTTCATCGTCGTCGCCACGACCCGGCCCGAGACCATGCTGGGCGACACCGGGGTGGCGGTGCATCCGGACGACGACCGCTATGCTGGACTGGTCGGGAAATTCGTGACCTTGCCGATCGTCGGCCGGCGCGTTCCGATCGTCGCCGACGCCTATGCGGATCCGGCCAAGGGCTCGGGTGCGGTCAAGATCACCCCGGCGCACGACTTCAACGACTTCCAGGTCGGCAAGCGGGCCGGGCTGCCGGCGCTGAACATCATGGATGCCTACGGGCGCATCACCGCCGCCGACACGCCGGACGTGCCGGCCGACTATGACGGCATGGACCGGTTCGCGGCGCGCAAGGCGATCGTTGCCCGGGCCGAGGCCGAGGGCTGGCTCAAGGATATCGAGAAGACCCGCCACGTCATCCCGCACGGCGACCGCTCCGGCGTGGTCATTGAGCCGTGGCTGACGGACCAGTGGTACGTCGACGCCCATACGATGGCCCAGCCGGCGATCAAGGCGGTGGAGCAGGGCGATACTGTCTTTGAGCCGAAGAGCTATGAGAAGATCTATTTCGAATGGCTGAGGAACATCGAGCCGTGGTGCATCTCGCGCCAGCTGTGGTGGGGTCACCGGATTCCGGCCTGGTACGGGCCGGACGGGACCATCTTCGTCGAGGAGACCGAGGAGGACGCCCGCGCCACCGCGCGCCATCACTATGACGGCGAGACCGCCCTGATCCAGGACGAGGACGTGCTCGATACCTGGTTCAGTTCGGCCCTGTGGCCGTTCTCGACCATGGGCTGGCCCGACAAGACCGAGGACCTCGAACGCTTCTACCCGACCAGTGATCTGGTCACGGCGGCGGACATCATTTTCTTCTGGGTCGCCCGGATGATGATGATGGGACTTCACTTCATGGATGAGGTGCCGTTCAAGCGGGTGATCATCAATGGCCTGGTCCGGGACGAGAAGGGCCAGAAGATGAGCAAGTCGAAGGGGAACGTGATCGACCCGCTGGTCATCATCGATGAGCTGGGGGCCGACCCCCTGCGCTTCACCATGGCCATTCTGTCGGGTACGCGTGACATCAAGCTCAGCCGTCAGCGGATTGAAGGTTATCGGAATTTCGGCACCAAGCTGTGGAACGCCGCCCGCTTCAGCCAGATGAACGAGGCGCGCCGGGTCGAGGGCTTTGACCCGGCCACGGTCGACCAGACCATCAACCGCTGGATCCGCGGCGAGCTGCTGAAGACCGAGCGGGCCGTGGCTGAAGCCATCGAGGGCGGGCGGTTCGATGACGCGGCCAGCGCCCTGTACCGCTTTGTCTGGAACGTGTTCTGCGACTGGTATCTGGAACTGGCCAAGCCGGTGTTCCAAGGCAGCGACGAAGCGGCCAAGGCCGAGACCCGGGCCATGACGGCCTGGACCCTGGACCAGACGTTGAAGCTGCTGCACCCGGTCATGCCCTTCATCACCGAGGAACTGTGGGCCGAATTGGGCCGGGAAGGTCCCGCGCGCGAAGGGCTGCTGGCCGGGTCGTCATGGCCCGACCTGCCGGACGCCTTCGTCGATGCCGGGGCCGAGGCCGAGATCGGCTGGCTGGTCGACCTGGTCACCGAGATTCGCCAGCTGCGGGCCGAGATGAACGTGCCGCCGGGAGCCAAACCGCCACTGACCTTCGTGCGTCCGTCGCCCGAGACAGCCGCCCTGATCGATCGTCACCGGGATCTGATCCTGACCCTCGCACGGGTCTCCGAGGTCGGGTCGGCCGAGGCAGCCCCGGCCGGTGCCGTCAGCTTCGTCAGCAATGGCGAGGGCGTGGCCCTGTCCCTGACCGGATTGATCGACCTGGCCGCCGAACGGGCGCGCCTGACCAAGGAGATCGCCGCCTTCGACAGCGACATCGCGCATTTCAACAAGAAGCTGGGTAACCCCAATTTCGTCGCCAAGGCGGCGGCGGCGGTGATCGACGAGCAGCGCGCCAAACTGGCCGAGGCCGAGGAGGGCCGGACCCGGCTGGGGGCCGCCCTGGCCCGTCTGGACGACCTGGGATGAAACGGGTCCGGCTGGACCAGTTGCTGGTCGCCCGGGGCCTGACCGACAGTCGGGCCAAGGCGCGCGCGGCAATCGAGGCCGGCGGGGTGACCATCGACGGGGTGCCGGCACGAATCGTGGCCCAGTCGGTTCCGGATGACGCGGTGCTGACCGTGGTCGACGCTCATCGCTGGGTCGGTCGCGGCGGGCTGAAGCTGGACCACGCCCTGACCCTGTGGCCCGTACCGGTCGAAGGACGGGTGGTGCTGGACATCGGGGCCTCGACCGGCGGCTTTACCGAGGTCTGCCTCGCCCGTGGCGCGGACCGGGTCTATGCGGTCGACGTCGGTTCGGAGCAGATGCATCCGCGGGTCGCCGCGGCCGAGCGGGTCATCAATCTGGAGAAGACCGACGCCCGCACGCTGACGCCCGAGCTGATTCCCGAAGCGCCGGCATTGATCGTTTGCGATGCCAGCTTCATCGGCCTGGCCAAGGTGCTGCCGGCGGCGCTGGCGCTGGCCGGGGCAGGGGCCGACCTGGTCACCCTGGTCAAGCCGCAGTTCGAGGCCGACGGGCCCGGCGGCGGTGGCGGCAAGAAGGGGGTGGTCAAGGATCCCGGGGCGCATCGCCGGGCCGTCGACTCAGTCAGTGCCTGGCTGGAAGGCGAGGGCTGGAGCGTGCGGGAAACGACGGAAAGCCCGATCACCGGCGGCGACGGCAACATCGAATTCCTGTTGTGGGCGCAAAAGCGCTAGCCCGAACGTAAGAGAGCCGCCGACGGATTTCTCCACCGGCGGCTCCCGTCACGTCGTCGATCGACAGGGGGGCTGAAAATTAATCGACGACGCGATAGCGGCCGTACTGGTCGGGGCAGGTGCGGACGTAGCGCACTTCTTCCCGGCCGTCGGGCAGACGGATGCGGCTCTCGGCGAGACGGCATTCGTCGGTGTTCTGATAGCGGGTGTCACGGACCGGCTGGCCATAACCATCGTAGCGACGGTCATCGGTGCGGCGGTCGTCATAGCGGCGTGAGTCGTAGCCGTAGCCATCGCGGCCCTGGTCACGGGTGTTATAGCCGTAGCTGTTGGAGCCATAGCCATTGGAGCCGTAGCCGTTAGAACCGTAACCGGTCGAGCCATAGCCGTTGCGGTTGTAGTTGCTGTCACAGTTCTGCGACGAGCTGCCGCCGACGCTGGCACCGACCACGGCACCGAGCACGCCACCGAGGATGCTGCCCTCGGTACGGCGACCGCGAGCGGCGATCTGCGAGCCGGCGATGGCACCGACCGTGGCCCCGACGAGGCCACCGGCGGTCTGATTGCCCTGGACACAAGAGTTGGCGTAGCCGGATGAGCCTGAGCGATTGTAGTCATAGGTCTGGCCGTAGGCCCCGGACCCGTAGTTCCGGGACTGGTTCTGGTAGCCGTAGGACTGGGCCGAGGCGGCGGCCGGGACCATCATCAAGCCGGCGGCGGCGAGCGCGGCGACGGCGGCGGAGCGGCTGGTGAAGCGGTCAAACATCGGGGTGTTCCTGTTTCCCTTTGGCAAACCTGGAAGCCGAACCGTTCGGACCCCTGTCTGTTGCCCCGATCAATAGGGGAGTGAAGCTGAACGGCTTTTGAGCAAGTCGTTCATCTTCGTTCATGTTTCACGCCGGGGCCAAGCCGGGCTAGAAGGCGGCCATGACCGAGACCGCGCCCCTGACCGTGCTGAAAATTACCCGCCTCGGCGGGCAGGGCGACGGTATCGCCGACACGCCGGCCGGGCCCGTTTTCGCGCCACTGACCCTGCCGGGCGAAACCGTGCGGGCGACCGTACGCGACGGGCGAGCGGGCGACATCGAGATCGTCGAACCCAGTCCCGACCGGATCGTGCCGGTCTCACCCCACTATGGCGATTGCGGTGGCTGTTCGCTGCAGCACTGGGCCACCGGCCCCTATCTGGACTGGAAACGCGAACAGGTGCGGCTGGCCCTGGCGCGCGAGGGGATCGAGACCGAGATCGAGCCGACCGTGGCGGTTCCCGCCGGTACGCGGCGGCGATTGGCCCTGCATGCCCGACGTGACCCGGACGGCCGGGTGGTTCTGGGATTCAAGGCGCGCAAGTCGTGGCGGCTGGTCGAGGTCAACGCCTGTCCGGTGGCCGATCCGCGGCTGGTCGCAGCCTTTCCCGCCCTGTCCAAGGTGGCCGAAGCCTTTCTTGAGCATCCGAAATCCGCCCCGACCCTGCATGTAACCCTGACCCTGACCGGGCTGGATGTCGATGTGACGGGGGTCGAGCGCAAGTCCGGCGGCCTGTCGCGCGATCGGCAGATGCAGGCGATCCGCGCCGCCAACATCGCCGACCTGGCGCGGTTGAGTCTGGCCGGTGAGACGCTGGCCATGATGCGCCAGCCGACGGTGATGTTCGGTCGGGCGACCGTGCCCTTGCCGCCCGGTGGCTTTCTGCAGGCTGTGCCTGAGGCCGAGGCGGCGATGACCGCGCGGGCCGTGGCGGCGGTTAAGGGAGCCAAGAAGATCGCCGATCTGTTCTGCGGTTCAGGCGCGTTTACCTTCCCGCTGGCCACCGTGGCTCCGGTGCTGGCGGCCGACTCCTCGGCTGCCGGGATTGCGGCGCTGAAGGGCGGATTCGGCTCGGCCACCGGGCTGAGCCCGATCACCGCCGAGGCCCGCGACCTGTTTCGCCGACCGCTGACGCCGCACGACCTGAAGGGTTGCGACGCCATCGTCTTTGATCCGCCGCGCGCCGGGGCCATAGACCAGACGCTGCAGATCGTCGACACCAAGGCGGCGGTCGTGGTCGGCGTTTCGTGCAATCCTCAAAGCTTCGCCCGCGACGCCCGGGTCTTGATCGACGCCGGCTTCGTGCTGGAGCGGGTCACCCCGATCGACCAGTTTCTGTGGTCCACTCACGTGGAGTTGGTCGGGGTCTTCCGGCGCTAGGGCCCGGCCGGGTGAATTGGATACGGTCGGCCATTCTGTCATTGTTGTGGGTACGGCTCCGGGACGGACCCGGGTTCTGCCGATCGAGAAACGTCAGATCGGGTGCAACCGCGGACGGTTGAACTCCGTAGCTCGTCGGAGCGCGCGGATTGGCGCGCAGGACAGGAATACCCCATGCGCCTGATGTTCTCGTTGATCGCCCTGCTGCTGCTGACGGCCTGTGCCGGCTCCGAGACACGGGAACGGCTGCGTCCCGAGATGACCGCCACGGCTGTGTTCGCCGCCGGTTGCTTCTGGTGCGCGGAACAGGCGTTCGAACAGACTCCGGGGGTGGTGGAGGCGGTGTCGGGCTATACCGGCGGGACCACGAACAACCCGACCTACGAACAGGTGACGCGCGGCGGCACCGGACACTATGAAGCGGTGCGCGTGGTCTATGATCCGACGGTGATCGGCTATGAGCAATTGCTCGATGTGTTCTGGAAAAACGTCGATCCGTTCGATGCGACCGGTCAGTTCTGCGACAAGGGCCCGTCGTATCGGGGGGCCATCTTCCCCGCCACGCCCGAGGAGACGGCCGCCGCCGAAGCCTCGAAACAGGCCGTGGCGCGCCAGTTCAACCGTGCGGTTGAGGTCAGGATTGTTCCCTCGGCCCGCTTCTACGACGCAGAGACCTATCATCAGGATTATTATCTAAAGAATCCGCAGACTTATGCCTTCTACAAGTGGCGTTGTGGTCGGGCCCAGAGGCTGGAGGCCGTCTGGGGACCGCACGAGGAATAATCGCTCAAGCTACCGGACCTTCGACCGGGTCGAACAGGTCGCGTTGCGACCGGGCGCTAGCCGGGACCCGGAACCGGGTCACGTCCAGTGGGGCACGCGGCGCGTCGAGGCCATAGCGTTTAACCGCCGCCTTGAAGCGGGCGGCGATCAGGTCGGCGACCGGGCCGGTGCCCTTCATGCGTTGTGACCAGTCGGCGTCATAGTCCTTGCCGCCGCGGGTCTGGCGGATCAGCGACATGACCCGGGCGGCGCGGGCCGGCCGGGCCTCGGCCAGCCACTCCTGGAACAGGGTCTTGATCTCCAGCGGCAGGCGCAGGGTCACATACATGGCCGAGGTCGCGCCGGCCTTGGCCGCCGCCTCAAGCACCGCTTCCAGCTCATGGTCGTTGAGGCCGGGAATCACCGGAGCGAATCCGACCCCGACGGGCACGCCGGCGTCGGCCAGCTTGCGGATTGCCTCGAGCCGTTTCGCCGGAGTTGAGGCGCGCGGCTCCATCGTCCGGGCCAGGGCGCGGTCGAGGGTGGTGATCGAGACCATGGCCTGGGTCAGACCGGCGCGACCCATCGGCCCGAGAATGTCGACGTCGCGGGCGATCAGCACCGACTTGGTGATGATGCTGAAGGGCTGGTTGAAGCGCTGCAGGACCTTGAGCAGGTCGCGGGTGATGTTCAGATCGCGCTCGACCGGCTGGTAGGGGTCGGTGTTGCCGCCCAGGTGGATGCGTTTGCACCGGTAGCGGGGGGCGGCGAGCTCCTGTTCCAGCAGACGCGCGCCTTCGGGCTTGAAGAAGAGGCGGCTCTCGAAATCCAGGCCCGGGGATAGGCCCATGAAGGCATGGGACGGACGGGCGTAGCAGTAGATACAGCCATGTTCGCAACCTTTGTACGGGTTGATGGAGCGGTCGAAACCGATGTCCGGACTGGTGTTCCGGGTGATGATGGTGCGGGCGTGTTCCGGCGTCAGGGTGGTGCGCAGCGGGGCAGGGGTCTGGTCCGCATCGGTCCAGCCGTCATCGACGGCCTCATGCACGACCGGTTCGAACCGACCACTGGCGTTGGTGCTGGCACCGCGCCCTTTCCTTGCGACTGGAGCCATGACCGGATGTAACGCACCGACCAGAACAAAGCAAGAACATTGACGACCAAACAAAACCCGCAACCGGTCCGGTGCGGGCGAGAAGCGATGGTGCGGATGAGAGGACTCGAACCTCCACGCCTTGCGGCGCTGGAACCTAAATCCAGTGCGTCTACCAGTTCCGCCACATCCGCATAGGTCCGATGCGGTCCTAGGTCGCTGGACGCCAGCGTGCAAGGCCCATGGTCCGGCGAACGCCAACGGCAACCTTGCACCCGCAGAAAAACGCGGGGAACCCACAGGATTCAGGGTGGTCAAGCCTCCCGCCATGTGGATAGTTGCGCCGCAAGAGGGATGAGGGGAAATCCATGGCTAACACTGCAGGTCCGATGCAGGGCTTCTACGACGGCGTCACAAACGTCAGCGACTTTATCTGGGGCGGGACCTGGCACGGGGAGCAGGTTCTGCTGTTCCCGCCGATGGTTGTCGTCCTGCTCGGCGTCGGCATCTGGATCATGATCGGCCTGCGCTTCTACCCGATCACCCATCTCGGCCAGGCCTTCGCCGGCCTGTTCGCGAAGAACAAGGATAAGGAGAAGGGCGAGATCTCGCCGTTCGCCGCCCTGTCGACCGCTCTGTCGGGCCAGGTGGGCACCGGCAACCTGGCCGGCGTCGCCACCGCCATCACGCTCGGTGGTCCGGGGGCCCTGTTCTGGATGTGGGTCACCGCCCTGATCGGCATGTCGCTGGCCTTCGCTGAGGGCTCGCTGGCCATCCGTTTCCGCGAAAAGGGCCCGGACGGCCATTTCCGCGGCGGTCCGATGAACTACATCCGTAACGGTCTCGGCAAGAAGTGGGGCTGGCTGGCGGTCGTGTTCAGCATTGGCCTGCTGTTTTCCGCCATCGCCACCGGCAACATGATCCAGGCCAACTCCTTCGCCGACTCGTTCAGCGGCCTGACCGGAATTCCGGAATGGGGTTCGGGCATCATCGTCGCGGTGGCCGTGTTCGCCGTCATCATCGGCGGCATCAAGTCGATCGGTGCCATTGCCGAGAAGATCGTGCCTGTCATGGCGCTGGTCTATCTGGTGATGGCCGTTATCGCCCTGGCGATGAACTACAGCGCCATTCCCGGTGCCTTCATGACGATTTTCGAGAGCGCCTTTACCGGTCACGCTGCAGCCGGCGGATTCGTCGGTGCCGGCATGATCCTGGCGATTCGTTCGGGTGTGGCCCGCGGCCTGTTCTCGAACGAGGCCGGTCAGGGTTCGACCCCCATCGCCCACGCCGTGGCCCAGACCGACGACCCCGCCCGTCAGGGCCGGTTCGCCATGATGGGTACCTTCATCGACACCATCATCATCTGCACGGCCACCGGCCTGGTCATGCTGGCGGTTCAGGGGGCGTTTCCGCACACCGTCGATGGCGTGACCGTGATGCAGAACACGGTCTGGACCTCGGACCTGCGCGGCTTCGCCATGACCGAGGCGGCCTATGCGACAGCCTTCCCCTTCGTGGTGTTCGGCACGGTGACCCTGGGCGGCTTGATCGCCTCGATTGCGCTGATCCTGTTCGTGTTCACGACCCTGATCACCTGGGGCTACTACGGCGAGCGGGCCGCGACCTATCTGTTCGGCATGAAGCTGACCATTCCGTTCCGGTTGTTCTGGGTAGTGATGATCTTCATCGGCTCGTTCCAGGAGATCGAACTGGTCTGGCGACTGGGCGACATCGCCAATGCGGCCATGGCCCTGCCGAACCTGATCGCGCTGGCCCTTCTGTCCGGCGTGGTCTTCGCCCTGGCCAAGGGCAACAAGACCGCCGGCAAGGACCACGACTAGGATGCCGTTCGCCCGGGCCGTTCGCGGCCCGGGCGATTGTTCGAGGGGGCCGCGCGCCGGCCCCCTGTAAAGGAGAGGCAGCCGGTCCCGACCGCGCCGCCCACAAGGGAGTAGACAGTTGGCTGGAAACGTTACGGCGCCGGGACGGGCGCATTGGTCTTCGAAGGGGGCCTTTGTCCTCGCGGCCACCGGCTCGGCCGTCGGCCTGGGCAATCTGTGGCGTTTTCCGACAGAGGCCGGCAGCAACGGCGGCGGGGCCTTTGTCCTGCTCTACATCCTCTGTGTGGTGCTGATCGCCATGCCGCTGCTGCTGGCCGAAAGCCTGATCGGGCGGCACGGTCAGCGGTCCACCATCGGCAGCGCCGTCTATCTGGCCCGGGAATCCAAGGCGAGCCCGGCGTGGAGCCTGCTGGCGGTGATCGGCCTGATCGCCAATACCGCCATCCTGACCTTCTACTGTGTGGTCGCCGGCTGGGTGATCTATTTCATCGGCACCAGCGCCGCCGATCTGGTGGGGGCGGTCTCGGCCGGGACACCGCTGGCCGGTGCCTATGCGAACGATTCCGTCGAGCAGATCCAGCAGTTGATGCCGACCCTGTTCGCCAATCCGGTCCTGCTGGTCGGTCTGCAACTCGCCTTCGTCATCGTGACCACCTGGATCGTGGCCCGTGGGGTCAAGCGCGGCATCGAGGTGGCGGCCACCTGGCTGATGCCTGCCTTCTTCTTCCTGCTCATCGCCATCACCATCTACGCCGCGATCACAGGTGACTTTGCTGCAGCCGTGGCCTTCCTGTTCACGCCCGACTTCGAGCGCGCCCTTCACCCCGGCGTGCTCAGCTCGGCGCTCGGTCAGGCCTTCTTCTCGCTGAGCCTGGGTGGTGGTGCCATGATCGCCTATGGGGCCTATGCCTCGCGCGACACCAACCTGGCCCAGACATCGGGCATGATCGCCTTCGCGGACACCGCCGTGGCCATCATCGCCGGCCTGGCCATCTTCCCGATCGTGTTCATGGTGGGGATGGAGCCGAACGCTGGCCCGACCTTGATGTTCCAGACCCTGCCTGCGGCCTTTCATGCCATGCCCGGCGGCGCGATCGTCGGCTTCGCCTTCTTCGTCCTGGCCCTGTTCGCGGCCCTGACGTCGTCGGTGTCACTGCTGGAGATTTCGGTCGGCTGGGTCACCGAGAGGTTTGGCGTTTCCCGGGTCAAGGCTGCCTGGAGCATCGGTGTGCTGGTGTTCCTGATCGGCCTGCTGTCGGCGCTGTCCTTCAATGTTCTCGCGGACCAGCGGCCGATGGCCGGGGTGCCCGGCTTCGAGAACGCGACCTGGTTCGACGCCATCGACGGGATCACCGGCCGGCTGCTGCTGCCGCTGTCGGGTCTGGTCACCGCCATCTTCGTCGGCTGGGTCGCGGACCGGAAGCTGGTCAACGGCGAGACGGGTCTGAAGGGGGCCGGTCTGACGGCCTGGCGCTTCCTGATCGCCTGGCTGTGCCCGCTGGCCGTGGCGGCCATCCTGATCATCGGCCTGTTCCCGCAACTGCTGGGCTGAGCCTGACATCACGTGACGGCGAAGCGGCCCGGACCCTGTCCGGGCCGCTTTCGTTTGGGCGGTATCCTGCGGTCGGGCGAGGCCCCTGTCGCCGGGAGCACAGCCCGCCGCGGCCGGGTCCCGTCGGCGCGGGCGATCATCCCTCCGCTAGCAACCGGCGCAGCGGCGTGCGCGGAACCGGTGGCGCGGTCCGTGGCCCCCGGATGGCGACGGGCCAGCACCAATCGCCCACGAAAAAGGCCCGGGATCGCTCCCGGGCCTCGTCCGTATAACCGACCGGTGGAGGGGTCAGTCTTCCTTGATGTTGTCGACACCTTCGCCGAAGGCGGCCGCCGGGGAGTTCATCAGGCTCTCCTCGGTGATGTCGATGCCCTTGGCCAGCTTGGAGTGCCAGAAGCCGTAGATGGCGTAGATCACGGCCCCGATGGCGGCGTAGCCACCCAGCAGCTGCAGGGTCAGCGGATCGGCGATGGCACCGGCCGCGAGTTGAGCCTGGGTCGGGAAGGCCTGCTCCAGCATCGGCTGGAAATTCTTCCAGGCCAGATACATGCAGGCGGCGATGCCGAGCGAAGCGGTGAAGATGCCACCGGGCACGCGGAACGGCCGGGCCAGTTCAGGGTGTTTGACCCGCAGGTAGATGACCGACAGGCAGACGATGGAGAAGGCCACCGCCGTGCCGAAGGATACCAGCTGACCGAGCAGGCTGATCGGCAGGAAGGCCGCGGTGATCGCGATCAGCACGCCCAGCAGGATGGTGCCGAGCCACGGCGTCCGGAACTTCGGATGGATGACGGCAAACACCCGCGGCAGCAGACCGTCACGGGCCATGGTGTAGAAGATCCGTGTCTGGCCGTAGCACAGCACCAGCATGACCGAGCTGAGGCCGGTGATGGCCCCGATCTTGACGAGGAAGCTGATCAGGTTGAGCTGCCCACCCGGCGCGACAGCCAGCGGAATATCGGCCCAGTGCAGACCCATGCGGTCGATGGCGACCGCGACGGGGGCAGGGCTGCTCAGCTCGGCGTAGGGGACGACACCGGTCATGACGGCGGCCACGGCCATATAGATGAGGGTGCAGACGATCAGCGCCCCGAGGATGCCGATCGGCACATCCCGCGACGGGTTCTTGGCCTCGGCCGCGGCGGTCGAAACCGCTTCGAAGCCGACGTAGGCGAAGAAGATGATCGCCGCCCCGCGCATGATGCCGTCATAGCCGTAGCGACCGGGAACGGCCGGGTCGGCAGCGGGTATGAAGGGGTGCCAGTTGTCGGGGTTCACATACGAGATACCGACCCCGATGAAGGTCAGCAGCACGACGATCTTGATGACAACGATGACGTTGTTCACGTTCGCCGACTCGCTGACACCGAGGACCAGCAGGCTGCACACAGCGGCAATGCCGATGGCCGCCACGAGATTGAAGGTGCCCGTTGCGGCCAGGACCGTGCCGTGGTCGGCGCGAACAGCCTCGATCATCGGGGTCGCCCACATGGCCCCTTCCTGGCCGGCGTACTGGATGGCCGGGAACAGCATCTGGGACAGACCGAAATCGCCCATGATGGAGACGACATAGCCGGACCAGCCGACCGCGACGGTCGAGGCGGCGATGCCGTACTCGAGCACCAGCAGCCAGCCCATGATCCAGGCGAAGACCTCGCCCAGGGTGCCGTAGGCATAGGTGTAGGCCGAGCCCGAGACCGGCATGGTCGAGGCCAGTTCGGCGTAGCAGAGGCCCGCCAGCGCGACAGCGATGCCGGCGGCGACGAAGGACAGCATGATGGCCGGACCGGCATAGTCGGCGGCAACCTGGCCGGTCAGCACGAAAATACCGGCGCCGATAATGGCACCGATACCGAGGCTCATGAGGTTGATGGGGCCCAGAGACCGCTTCAGCTCGCTCTTGGCGGCTTCTTTCTGGATCTGGGCTACGGATTTCTTGAGGAACAGGCGGTTCCCCTTAGGCCTAAGGCCTTCTGCGGACATTGAGTCTCGCCCCTAAAATACGGCAAATCCTTCCCGGATTGCCTTCAATGTCGCGGACGCTAGCGGGGCCGGAGGCGGCTGACAATGCGGATTTCGTCGTGCCAAATGATGACGCGCTTTCGTGATCCCACCCGATGCGGCTAGACCCGTGGGATGCTGCCCATCCACGCCGTTCTTGATGAGTTGAAGGCCGCGCTGGCGGCGAACAACACGGCGGTTCTGGCTGCGCCGCCGGGGGCCGGCAAGACCACGGTCGTGCCTCTGGCGCTGCTCGACCAACCCTGGCTGGCGGATGGAAAAATTCTGGTGCTGGAGCCGCGACGGCTGGCGGCGCGGGCCGCGGCGGAGCGAATGGCGCAGACCTTGGGCGAGACCCCGGGCCAGACTGTCGGCTACCGCACCCGGCTGCAGAGCCGGATCGGTCCAGCGACACGCATAGAGGTGATCACCGAGGGGGTGTTCACCCGGATGATCCTCGACGACCCCGGCCTCGACGGTGTCGGGGCCGTGCTGTTTGACGAGTTCCACGAACGCAGCCTCGACGCCGACCTCGGCCTGGCGCTGGCGCGGGACAGTCAGTCGGTGCTGCGCGAGGATCTGCGGCTGCTGGTGATGTCGGCGACGTTGGACATCGTCGGTGTAGCGAAGCTGCTGGACGGGGCTCCAGTCATAGAAGCGCAGGGGCGGATGTTCCCGGTCGAGACTCACTATGCGGGCCGCAATCCGCTGGAGCGGCTGGAAGAGGCCATGGCCCGGGCCGTGATGCAGGCGCTGGGCGAGGAGACCGGCTCGGTGCTGGCCTTCCTGCCGGGGCAGGGCGAGATCCACCGCACGGTCCAGGCCCTGAAGGCGCGGTTGCGCGACCCGGCCGTCGATGTGGTGCCGCTGTATGGGGCGCTCGACAAGAACGAGCAGGACCAGGCGCTGGATCCGTCGCCGCCGGGGCGGCGCAAGGTGGTGCTGGCGACCTCGGTGGCAGAGACCAGTTTGACCATCGAAGGCGTGCGGGTGGTGATCGACGGCGGCCTGTCGCGGGTGCCGCGGTTCGAGCCGTCCAGCGGCCTGACACGGCTGGCGACGGTCAGGGTCAGTCGTTCGTCGGCCGAGCAGCGACGCGGGCGGGCGGGGCGAACCGAACCGGGGGTCTGCTACCGGCTGTGGGACGAGGAACAGACCCGGGGACTGGTCCCGCACCAGCGGCCCGAGATACTGGAGGCGGACCTGACCGGCTTTGCCCTCGACCTGGCCCGCTGGGGCGCGCGCACGGCCGAAGGTCTGGCCCTGCTGGACGCGCCACCGGCCGGGGCCTTCGCAGAGGCGCGGGCGGTGCTGACCCGGCTGGAGGCGCTGGACGAAGACGGCAATCTGACGGCCCACGGACGCCGTCTGATCCGGATACCGCTGACGCCACGTTTGGCCCATCTGGTGGCGGTGGCCTCGGACGGGGGTGCCGCCCTGACCGGCGGGCGGATCGCGGCGATCCTGAGCGAGCCGGGTCTGGGCGGCAAGGACCCGGACCTGGGCGAGCGGCTGCGGCAGCTGCGACAGGATCGATCACCGCGCGCCCGCGATGCGATGACCCTGGCCGAGCGCTGGGCCCGGGCGGCCGGCGGCGGCAAGGGCGGCACGGTCGATCCCGGCACCCTGTTGGCCGAGGCCTTTCCCGAACGGGTGGCGCGGGCACGGGGCAAGCCGGGTGAAATACTGCTGGCCTCAGGGCGTGGGGCGTTTCTCGATCCAACCGAACTGCTGGCGCGCGAGCCGTGGCTGGCCGTGGCCGAAATGGGCGGTGGCGACGCCCGTGACCGTATCCGCCTGGCCGCCCCGCTCGATCCGCTGGCACTGGGGCACCGGATCACGGTCGAGGACCGACTGACCAAGGAGCCGTCGGGACGGATGGTCATGCGCCGCATCCGGCGGCTGGGGGCCATCGTCGTCGACGAGAAGATTACCGGCCCGCCGGATCGCAGCCAGATCAGCGCCGCGTTGCGGGCCGAGGTCGAGGCCGGGGGGCTGTCGATCCTGGCCTGGGGCGAGCGAGCCGGGGCCTTGCGGGCGCGGCTGACGTTCCTGCGGACGCTGGACCCGGACTGGCCGGACGCGTCGGACGCCGCACTGCTGGCGACCCGCGAGACCTGGCTGTGGCCTCTGCTGGATGGGGCGAAGTCACTGGCGGGCATCGGTGATGCGGCATTGGAGCAGGGGCTTAAGGCGCTGGTGCCGTGGGACCGGCACCGGTCGCTGGACGATCTGGCCCCGGCGCGGCTGACGACGCCGCTGGGCAGCGCCGCCATCGACTATGCCGCCGAGGGCGGGCCGCGCGTCGACATCCGGGTGCAGGAATTGTTCGGGGTGACGGCCCATCCGATGGTCGGCGGTGGACGGGTGCCCCTGACGCTGGCCCTGCTGTCCCCGGCGCGGCGGCCGGTGCAGGTGACGAAGGACCTGCCGGGCTTCTGGGCCGGATCGTGGGCGGCGGTGCGCGCCGAGATGCGCGGCCGCTACCCCCGTCACCCCTGGCCGGAGAATCCGGCCGAAGCCCCGCCGACCAACCGGGTCAAGCCGCGCGGGACCTAGGCGAACACCATCAGGTCGCTGTCGCCGAAATTCGGTTCGTCGGTCACGCTCGCGGCGACGTCGCGGTCGAGCCGCGCGAAGCCCGCCTCGATTTCGGCCTCGCTCAGGTGTTCGAAGGTCGAGATCGACCGACTGCGCAGGCGCTGCGCCGTGTCGGCGAGGCTGTGGCCGAACTGTTCGCGGACGGTGTCGAGGGCGATCATCTGCAGCCCGACGGCCGCGAAGACGTCCCGGACCTCGGTGGTGGACGGGAACATCGCCAGCTCGATATCGCGCGCCCGGGGAAAGAAGCGGTGCCAGTGGACGTCAGGCATGCGGTCGTTGAAAGGACTGCGGATCATCACCCGGCCACCCGGCTTGAGCACGCGCCGAATTTCCCGGGCCGCTGCCGCCCGGTCGCGGACATGGTGGAACGACAGGAACATCAGCACGAGGTCGCAGGCGTCATCCGGCAGCGGAATGCGCTCGGCCCGGCCTTCCAGATACTCGACCTGCGGATGAGCCGACCCGGACCCGGCGACGGCTCGCATCTTCTCCGATGGCTCCACGCCCCAGGTGCGTCCGCCGAAGGTTTCCGCCAGGGTCAGCGTATAGCGCCCGGTGCCGCAGCCGAGGTCGAGCACGTCAAGCGGTCGGTGTTCCGGGGCGTGGGCACTGAGGGCGGCGGCCCAGAGGGCCCGGTTGCCCGGCCCGAGGTCACGCGCGGCCCTGTAGTTGGCGTGCTGCCCGTCGTCATAGTTCACCGGTTTGAGCGGGGTCGGGGTCATACCTCGTCCGTCACCGCATAGATCATGATGCCGGTGGCCACGGCCAGATTCAGACTGTCGGCGCGACCGCGCATCGGAATCTTGACGTTGACGTCGCAGGCCGCGGCCAGGGTGTCGGTCAGGCCGGCCTGTTCATTGCCCATCAGGATCAGGGTTGGGGCGACCAAGGGGGCGTCGCGATAGCCATGCGTGGCGTCCAGACGGGTGCCGATGACGCTGCCGGGCCAGTTGGCGCGCCATGCAAGGAAGGCCTCGGCGGTGCAGCGGGCGATGGAGACGGCGAAGACCGAGCCCATGGTCGCGCGCACGGCCTCGACCGAATAGGGATCGACGCAGTCGCCGATCAGGATGACCCCGCCGCAACCGGCGGAATCAGCGGTGCGGATGATGGTGCCCAGATTGCCGGGGTCGCGGACCTGTTCCAGCGCCACCCAGCAGGGGGCCGAGGCCGGATCGATGTCGGCCAGTTTGACGAAGGTCTGGTCGAACACACCCAGCACCGTCTGGGGGTTGTCGCGACGGCTGATCTTCTCGAGGATCGGATGGGTGACGGTGACGACCTCGCCGCCGGCGGCGCGGGTCTCGGCCATGGCCCGGTCCAGCAGCGGATGGGCGCGTGCCTCCATCCCGACCATCAGCAGGGTCGGGGTGCGGCCCTGATCGAGGGCCTCGCCGATGAATTTCAGACCTTCGGCCAGGAAGCGGCCGGTGGCCTCGCGTTCCTTGCGCATGTGCAGGGCACGCACGGCCTTGACCGTGTCATTGGTCAGGGAGGTGATCAGGCGGGGCTCGCTCACCGGTCGCTCCAGCGCGAGAAGAAGCTGAGGCCGATGGCGCGGCCGTCCTTGCCGTCCTCGGCCAGGGCCAGTTCACCCCAGTCGATGCGGCCGCCGCGGGTGGCCGTGGCCTCGGCCATCACATGGGCCAGGGACAGGCCCGAGATGCGGGCGGCGTAGGCGTTCAGCAGCAGGAAGGAGGCGTCATCGGACAGCAGGGCGGCGCAGTCGGTGACCAGCCCGGGCAGGTCCTCGAACAGGCGCCAGACTTCGCCGGTCGGGCCGCGCCCGTATTTGGGTGGATCGAGGATGATGCCGTCGTATTTCGAGCCACGCCGGACCTCGCGCGCGACATATTTGCGGGCGTCCTCGACGATCCAGCGGATCGGCCGGTCGGCCATGCCGGACAGTTCCGCATTCTCGCGCGCCCAGGCGACCGACTTCTTGGAGGCGTCGACATGGGTGACCTCGGCCCCGGCGGCGGCGCAGGCCAGGCTGGCGACACCGGTATAGCCGAACAGGTTGAGGATCTTCGGCCGCGGCCCGTCCTTGCGTTCCCGGACCAGGGCGCGGATGCGGCCGTCCAGCCAGTCCCAGTTGGCCGCCTGCTCGGGGAAAAAGGCCAGGTGGCGGAAGGGGGTGAAACGGCTGGTGAAGCGCACGTCGCGCCAGGCGAGCGGGAAATTGTCGATCGGGCCACCAGCGAACCGCCAGCGGCCGTCGTCATCCTCGTCCTGCGGATCGAACACGGCGTCGGCGCGGGTGAAGGCCTCGGGATCACGCGGCGACCAGAAACACTGGGGCTCGGGCCGGACCACAGTGAAGCGGCCGTAGCGTTCCAGCTTGCGGCCGTCGCCGCTGTCCAGCAGGGCGTAGTCGGGCCAGCCCCGCGTTACGAGGGTTTCGGGCGTGGGGGAAAGAACCGGAGGCATCCGCGCTGATAGGCGCTCAGGCGGCCTGTCGTCCAGAGTCGGCAACAGCGTCGGTGTCCATCGCCTCCACCGGATCGGCCGGGTGACGGGTCTTGTCCCAGGCGAAAGGCTCGCGGATCAGCCGCCAGACGGCATGTGCAAAGGCCAGGCTGAGCAGGGACCAGTAGGCCGGGGCGGTGACCATGTCGCCCAGGTGATAGGACAGGCCGGCTCGCTTCGCCCCAACCGCGCAGCTCAGCCAGGCCGCGGCGACGCCGAGCCCGAGCACGGCGAGAGCCAGCAACGGTGTGGCCGGGGACAGGCCTGCAAAGCCGGCAACCAACACCGCCGCGGCGACCCAGGCCAGGGACACAGCATGCAGCGCCGCCGATACCAGGGCCACGCCAAGGGTCATGGTCAACGAGATCAGACCGCGTACGCCCAGGCCGAACGGAGCACGACTGTGCACCCCCCAGGTCTGCATATAACCCTTCAACCATCGGGTTCGCTGCGGCAGCCAGTGTTCCATCGGCCCGGGCGGAGTCTCCCAGGTCGGACTGGCGATCAGCCCCTGCCGCCAGCCGTGTCGCCACAGACGAAAACCGAGATCGGCGTCCTCGGTCACATTCCAGGCGTCCCAGCCGCCGACGGTGCGCAGCACGTCGATACGGAAATGGTTGCTGGTCCCGCCGAGGGGAAAGGGCAGGCCCAGACCGACCAGGCCGGGCAGGGTGACCTCGAACAGGGCGGCGTATTCGGCGGCGAACTGGTGCTCGAGGAAACCGGCCCGCCCGCTGCGGGTGCGGATGCGCAGCGGGGCCTGCAAACACGCCAGTCGACCGGCTTGGTCAGCGGCGAACCGGGCCGCGGCCTCGCGCAGTTGGCCCGGGTCCGGTTCATCCTCGGCGTCATAGACGGTCAACAGCTCGCCGGTGGCACGGGTCAGGGCGTGGTTCAGCGCCCGAGGCTTGGTCCGGGGCACACCGGGCGGCACCAGCAGCAGCTTCAGCCAGGACGGCGGCCGGGCGGCGATGACCGCCTGGATCGTCGGATGATCGTCCGCCTCAAGCACCAGCCAGCCGTCCAGCCGGTGCCGGGGATAGTCGAGGGCCGACAGACGGCCGATCAGTTGCGGCACGATCTCGGCCTCGTCGTGCAGGGCGGCCAGCACGGTATAGCGTGGCCAACGGTCCGGCGGCTCCGGTCGCGGTGGCTTCCGACCACTGCACACGACCAGCAGGAGCCGCCACACCGCGCACAGGAAGAATCCGACCCCTATGCCGAGCACGGCGGCCCGGATCGTCGCGTCCGGCCACAAGACCAGGGCTGTGGTTGTCCCGGCCATGGCAATGCCGACGACCGTCATCTGTATCGGAGTTGCCCCTGTGCGGGCGGCACTGTCCGGGACGGCCGGCCGGGCAGGCCGGACGCCGAGCCACCCCCTGTCCGGATCGCTGACCGCCACCATGGCGTACCCGTAATACGCGAAATATGGTTAATCAACCGCACAGCGTGTGGTGTTGGCGGTGCGGAGCGAATGCCGCTATTCAAGCGTCTGGTCCATTGGAGTGCAGGTTTGTCCGGCGTCACCCGTCTCAATCGCCGATCCGCACGCAAGCCCAAGGGCGAGGGCCATTCCCGGCGTGCCGAAATCCTGACCGCCGCCGAGCAGATCTTCGTCGAGCACGGCTATGAAGGGGCGACGATCCGCAAGATCGCCGATCAGGTCGGCCTGTCCTCGACCGCCCTCTACATGCATTTCTCCGACAAGCAGGCGATCCTGCACGAGATCTGCCGGGAGTCGTTCGAAACCCTGATCGCCCTGAACCAGGCGGTCCTGGCCGAGTCCGGTGAACCCGAGGCCCGGATGCGGCGGATGATGGAGGCCTATCTCGCCTTTGGCTTCGCCAATCCCAATGCCTATCGACTGGTCTATATGACCCGGGCCCTGGAGGCACCGGGCGGTGCCGAAACCGTCGCCCAGCAGTTGGGGGCCGCGCTGTTCCGGTCATTCGAGGCCGTGGTCGAGGATGCAGAGCAGGCCGGTCGGCTGCGCGGCGGGGCCCGCGCGACGACCCAGGCCCTGTGGGCCGGCGGGCACGGCGTCGTGTCCCTGATGATCACCAAGCCCAATTTCGACTGGGTTGATCGCGAGACCCTGGTGAACACGATGATGGACGCCCTGTTCATGGGGTTGCTCAAGCCGTGAGCGCGCGGGTTCTGGTGACGATGGCCGCGCTGGCCTGGCTGGCGGCCGGGCCGACGACGGCAGCCCCGTTGCGGGTCCTGTCGCTGGACCAGTGTGCCGATCAGTATGTGCTGGCCCTGGCCCCCGAGGCCGAACTGGCCCTGTCACCGCGGGCGGACGATCCCGATTCCCGGTTGCGTGAGGCGGCGCGGGGACGGCGCCAGGTCCGGCCGACACTGGAAGCCGCCATCGCCTTCCAGCCCGATGTCGTGGTGCGCTACTGGGGCGGCGAGCCGCGACTGCTGGCGGCGCTGGAGCGGCGCGGGGTGCAAGTCCTGCTGATCGACGACGCCACGGACATGGCCGGGGTTCAGGCCACGCTCAGGCGGGTGTCGGCCGGTCTTGGCCGGGCCGAGCGGGGGGATGCGTTGATCCAGCACATGGACGCCCAACTGGCCACGATCGCCTCGCCGACGGAGCCTCGGCCGGGGGCGCTGTATCTGACGGCCGGGGGGTTCACCGCCGGTCGCGACACACTGGTGGGCGCGATTTTCAGGGCGGCGGGTTTCGCCAATCTGGCGGCGTCACCCGGATTCGCGCCGGTCAGTGTCGAGCGGATCGCCCTGAACCCGCCGTTGCGCTTTGTGCTGGGCTTCTTCGACCAGATCCGGGCCGACTGGCGCGGGCCCGGACGCCATCCCGTGGTGCGCCGCGCCGCCGCCGGGCGGGTCGCTGCGCGCCTGCCGGCCACGGTGCTGTCCTGCCCGGCGTGGTTTGCCGCCGACGCTGCCGCGATGCTGGCCGACTCGCAATGAGCGCCTCGGGGACCGCCGCGCGGCTGAATCTGTTGCTGGCCGGCCTGATCGTGCTGGGTCTCGGTCTGGCCATTACGTTCGGCGAAAGCCTGTTCGGGCTGGACCAGTACCTCGCCGCCGTTACCCAGCCCGGTTCGGGACCGGCCGAGGTGTTGTGGCAGGTACGGGCCCCGCGCGCTGTCTGCGCTCTCGCGGTCGGCGCGGCCTTGGGTCTGTCGGGTGCGGTGATGCAGGGGCTTTTGCGCAATCCGCTGGCCGATCCCGGCGTGCTGGGCGTCTCGGCTACCGCAGCGCTGGGGGCCGCCTCGGCCATTGTACTGGGCGCGGCTGCAATACCCGGCGCGGTTGAGATCGCCGCCTTGGCCGGTGCCGGTCTGGCCGGGACCGCCCTGATCCTGTTCGCCAGCCGGGTGCGGGCACCCGAGGCCCTGATCCTGTTCGGCGTGGCCCTGTCCAGTTTCGCGGGCGCGGCGACGGCCCTGATCTTCAACCTGTCCCCGTCACCGATCGCCATGGCCGAGGTGATGAGCTGGCTGCTGGGATCGGTGCAGAACCGCAGCTGGATCGATGTGGCCTGGATCGTGCCGGCGGTGATCGTTTCGGGCCTGTTCGCCTGGCTGGCGGCACCGGGACTAAGGATGCTGTCGCTGGGTGAGGAGACGGCCGCCACTTCAGGCCTGCCGATGGCACGGATGCGTCTGCTGGCGCTAATCGCGGCGGCGCTGGCGGCCGGGGCGGCGGTCGCCGTGGCCGGGGTGATCGGCTTCGTCGGCCTGGCCGCGCCGCATCTGGTGCGGACGGCGATGCGCGGCGACCCGGGCCGGTTGCTGCTGCCCTCGGCACTGGGCGGCGGCCTGATGCTGGTGCTCGCCGATCTGGCGGCGCGGATGACGCCGACTGATCAGGAACTGAAGCTAGGGGTGTTCACCGCCCTGGTCGGGGCACCCTTGTTCGCCCTGATCGCCTGGCGCGCGGCGCGGGAGTGGCGGCTGTGAGCGTCGTGGCTCTGAATGGAGCGACGGCGGCGATCGGCCGACGGACGGTGCTGGATGTGGTCGATCTGACGGTCAGCCCCGGCGAACTAGTGGCCCTGTGCGGGCCCAATGGCGCGGGCAAGTCCAGTGCGATCCGCGCCGCCCTCGGCCTGCTGCCACTGACCCGTGGCCGGGCCCTGCTGGACGGACAGGCATTGTCGGACCTGTCGCCGGGCCAGAGGGCCGAATGCGCCGCCTATCTGCCACAGGAGCGGCGTATCGCCTGGAACCTGCCGGCGGTCGAGGTCGCCGCCCTGGGCGCGCCGTGGCTGGCAGGCGAGGCGGCGCTGGACCGGGCCCGCGCGGCGCTGGTCGAGGTCGACATCGGGCATCTGGTCGACCGGGGCGTGTCCGAGATGTCGGGGGGCGAGCGGGCCCGGGTTCTGCTGGCGCGGCTGCTGACGACGCGGGCGCGGGCCCTGCTGGCGGACGAGCCGGTAGCCGGGCTGGACCCCGATGCCCAGCTGATGGTGCTGGAGCGTTTGGCGGCGCGGGCGCGGGCCGGTCAGGCGGTGCTGGTCAGCCTGCACGACCTGACCCTGGCCGCGCGTTTCGCCGACCGGGTCGTAGTGCTGGACCAGGGTCGCGTGGTGGCCGATGGACCGCCGGTGGAGGCCCTGCGTCCTGACATCCTGCGCACGGTGTTCGGCCTGTCCGCCATCTGGCTGGACGGGCCGGACGGCCCGCTGCTGGCGGCCAGCCGCGCCGCGACCGGACCAGTCTCGCTTCAGGGACGGTAGGGCCGCGGACCGGCCGAGACACCACGAGCGATGTCGCTCGATGTGGACAGCGGCGCCGCCCCACCGTTCAAACGCGCCTTGTAGACGGCCATGTTTTCCATCACCCGCATCATATAGTTACGCGTCTCGGTGAAGGGCACACATTCAATGAAATCGACCGGATCAACAGAGCCGTCGCGTGGGTCGCCGCAGCGGGCGATCCACTGGGGCGGGCGGGCCGGCCCGGCGTTGTAACCGACCGTGGCCAGCAGCATCGACCCGCCGAACCGGCTGGTCAGGTCGCCCAGATGAAAGCTGCCGAGGGTCATGTTGTAGTCGGCATCCCACAACCGCTCGGCCGAGAACGGCATGTTCAGCTGGCGCGCCACCGCCGCCCCGGTCGACGGAAGAAACTGCATCATGCCGCGGGCATCGGCCCCTGAACGGGCACGCGGATCAAAGCTGGATTCCTGACGGGTGATGGCCAGGGTAAACTCAAGCGGCGCGGCACCGGCGACGGTCGGCGGAATGCGGATCGGATACTGTCGCTCGGGCATCAGATAGCCGCGCTGGCTGGCGGCGCGGCCGACCATCATCGCGGTGAAATCCTCGCCATAGCCACGCGACATGTCCATCAGCAGGGCCAGATCGGCCGCTCCGGGCAGGGTGTCGTCCAACTGATAGGTGAAGACGCGGAACAGGGAAGCCTCGCCGGTCTCACCCAGGATCCGGGTGGCGCGCACGACTTCATCGGCCTCGTACCGGGCGATGTCGGCCCGGGTCGGGACGATTTCCGCGGGCAGGGTCAGGGTGGTGATCCCGGCCTTTTCCGCAGCGAGCTGGCCGTAGAAGGTCTGAATGTGCGCTGAGCCTTCGAGATAGCGCTGGTGGGCGGTGGCGGTGTCACCGGCGGCCTCGGCGGCCCGTCCCAGCCAGTAGAGGGCCCGCCCCTGGGTGATCGGGGTCGAGGACATCGCGCGCAGGGCCTCGAAATGGCTGGCCGCGCGGGCGGGATCATTCAGCTTGGTCAGGGCGACCCAGCCGGCGAAGAACTCGGCGTCGACCATCCGTTCGCCGGACGGGAAGCCGTGGCCGGCCATGGAATCATAGGCGGCGCGCCATTCCCGGCGCTCCAGAGCGTCGAGGAAATAGTTGCGGCGCTCGCTCCACAGGGTGCTTTGCCCGTCACTGTGGGAAGGGGCCCGGGGCAGGGCGGACAGCAGGGCTAAGCCTTCGGACTGACGGCCGGCGGCGCGCAACAGCCGGACCCGTTCCAGCACAACGGCGGGGTCCCGAGCCTGTGCGGGCGTCAGGCCCGCCACGATGGAATCCCCGTTGTAGGCGGTCCGCAGGGCCAGAACGGCCTCGGCCACGGTGCGGCGCTCGGGTGAGACCAGGGTGATCATCTCGCGCGTGGCCGGACCGTGCGGACCCAGCAGCAGCATGTCGAGCCGGGCTTCGTGATCGGCCTGGGTCAGCCAGCGGCCCCAGCGGGTCAGAATTCGAGCCTGAGGCGCGGCGTCAAACGACTGGGTCCGCCACCAGTCGCGAATCAGGGGGCGGGCCTCATCGCCGCGATTCTTCTGTTCGAGCGCCCCGGCGAAGGCGATCACGCCTTCGATGGTGGCGGGGGCCTGTCCGTCGAAGAAGGCGAGAACGGTGTCGGGTCCGGCATTGGCGAGATCCAGCGCCCGTTCACCCGCGGCCTCACGTGATTCGGCCCGGGGCCAGGCGGCGAAGCGGGACTGGGCCGTCGCCAGTTCGCTGAAGGACAGTTGTTCGGCCGAGGTGTCGATCAGGGCCCATTCGACCAGCTTGCGGGCGGTCGGATCGCTGATCCGGGCCATGACGGTCTGGGTGGTGATGACGTCGCGGGCTCGCGCTGCCGCAAGGCCCTCACGAAACAGGACGGTGTCCGAATCGGTCAGCAATCGGCCCTGATACGCCGACGTGGCGACATAGGGTGTCGCCTGGCTGCTGATCAGAACGGCGGGGTCGGGGGCGAGAATCGCCAGGGCGGCGGCCAAGGTCGTCGCAAACATGATCTTTTCGATCCCCATTCATCCCGGTTGCAGCAGACCAGCGGGCAACCTACCCTCCGGCGCTTCTTATCTGGCGACAGCCGCCCGACTTCCACGCAGGACCATCGTTTCAATGACCGTCCCTTTGTTCAAGGGTGTGATCACCGCCCTGATCACACCACTTCGTGACGGAAACGTGGACGAAAGTGCGTTCGAGCGTCTGGTTGAACGCCAGATCGCTGCGGGGGTTCACGGACTCGTGCCGATGGGGACCACGGGCGAGAGCGCGACCCTGCATCCGGACGAGCATATGCGCGTCGTTGAACTGTGCGTGAAGGTCGCCGCCGGGCGGGTCCGGGTCATCGCCGGGGCTGGATCTACCGCCACTGACAAGGCGATCGAACTGGTCCGCCATGCCAAGACCGTTGGGGCGGACGGGGCGCTGGTGGTCACCCCCTATTACAACCGGCCGTCACAGACGGGTCTGGCCCTGCATTATGAGGCGATCGCCGAAGCGGTGCAGTTGCCGGTGCTGCTGTACAATGTGCCGTCGAGGACCGGCGTCGATCTGGCCAACGAGACGGTGGCCCGGCTGGCGGCCCATCCCAATATCGTCGGCATCAAGGATGCCACCGGCGACATGGTCCGACCCAGCTGGATGCGCGCCAATATTGATGCGCCTTTCGATCTGATCTCGGGCGATGATTGCAGTTGCCTGGGCCTGATGGCGCTGGGCGGGGCGGGGGTGATCTCGGTCACATCCAATGTCGCGCCCGAAGCCATGGTCGCCCTGTATGAGGCCTTCGCCAGCGGAGACCTGGCCACGGCGCGCTCGTGGCAGGACCGGCTGATCGGCCTGCACCGGGCGCTGTTCCTCGATAATTCCCCGGCTCCGGCGAAATACGCCCTGGCCCGTCTGGGCCTGTGCGACGAGTCCGTACGCCTGCCCCTGTCCCCGACCGCCGACGCGGTAAAGCCGGCGATCGACCGGGCCCTTGCGGCTGCGGGAGTGATCTGATGGCGTCCGAACAGCCCAAGACCAAGCTGATCGCCGAGAACCGGCGGGCGCGGTACGACTATTTTCTCGAGGATTTCATCGAGGCCGGCATCCAGCTGCTGGGCACCGAGATCAAGTCGCTGCGCTCGGGGCGAGCCAATATCGCTGAAAGCTATGCGGCGGTGGAGGGGCGGGAGATCGTGTTGGTCAATGCCGACATCCCGCCATACCAACAGGCCTATCGCTTCAATCACGAGCCGCGCCGGCACCGGAAGCTGCTGCTGCACCGCAAGCAGATCGACAAGTTGATCGGGGCCGTCCAGCGCGAGGGGCGGACGATCATTCCGGTGAAATTGTACTTGAACGAGGCTGGCAAGGCCAAGCTGGAGATTGCCCTGGCCAAGGGCAAAAAACTTCACGACAAGCGCGAGAACGAAGCGGCGCGGGACTGGCAGCGCGACAAGGCCAGGCTCATGCGAGACAAGGGCTAATCAGGCGGACGGCGCGCTCATGACCGGACGCGCGTCCAGAATGCCGGGGCTGGCGGCGACGTTAAAGGCATCGGTGCCGTAGGGGCCGAGCGACGGCGGGCTCAAACTCTGACCGACGGTCAGGCCGAGAACGGTCACCAGTACCGTCAGGACCAGGGCGATGACGGCCACGCGCCGTTCCGTCGCTGAAAACACTCGATCCGATCTGCGCATCATATCCTCCCGGTTCCTCACCCGATCAGAGAACGTGATCACAGCCGGGCTGTTCCCGGCGATTTCGCCGGAATCGTCGTCGCCCGCGCCCGACGTGGCGCGGGCGACACAGGTAGGTCTAGCGGATCAGCCCTCGATCAGGGCCCGGGCGCGGCGGAAGACGGTCTCGAACATCTCCGGTGTCAGCCGCCCTGTGTTCGTGTTGAGGCGGGAGCAGTGGTAGCTGTTGAGCAGGATGTAGTCGCGGACCGGGGCCTCGACGCCATGACCCGGAGCCACGGCCGAGACCGGCAGGTCGAGTGCCTTGAGCACATTGCGCCGCGATACGTCACCGAGGGTCACGATCACCCTGAGACGGGGCAGGGCGGCCAGACGCGACACGAGGAAGGGACGGCAGGTGGCCTCCTCGACAGGAAGCGGCTTGTTGCCGGGTGGGGCACAGCGCACGGCATTGGTGACCATACAGTCGACCAGTTGCAGGCTGTCGTCGGACCGGGCCTCGAACTCACCGGAGGCAAACCCCGTCTTCTTCAGCGTCTCATAGAGTAGCCAGCCGGCGTGATCGCCGGTGAAGGGCCGGCCGGTGCGATTGGCCCCGGTGCGACCGGGCGCGAGACCGACGATCAGCAAGCGCGCCTGCGGATCCCCGAACGAGGGCGCAGCCCCGTTGAACCAGTCCGGATTCTCCCGGGCATTGACCCCGCGATAGGCGACCAGTCGCGGACACAGCGGGCAGTTGCGGGGCGGATCGGGCGGGACGACGAAATTCATGTCTCGGGCTCCGGCGGGAAGGTCCGCACCGACGGTGGCGTCGCCGGGGCGCGCGGCCGTCCGAACTCGGCAATCAGTTCGGCCAGTTCGATGAAGTCATCGGCCTGCCGCCGCAGCTCGTCGGCGATGTGGGGCGGTTGAACCTTCAGCGTCGAGACCACGGTGACGCGCACGCCACGGGCCTGGACGGCTTCGACGACCCGACGGAAATCGCCGTCGCCTGAGAAGAGAACGGCGTGATCGATGTGCGGGGCCAATTCCAGCATGTCGACTGCGATCTCGATATCCATATTGCCCTTGATCCGGGCCTGCCCCTGACCGTCGGTGAAGCGCTTGGCCGGCTTGGTCACCACGCGAAAGCCGTTGTAGTCGAGGAAGTCGATCAGCGGCCGGATCGGCGAGAACTCTTCGCCCTCCACCACGGCCGTGTAATAATAGGCCCTCGTCAGCACGGCCCGGTCGCGGAACGACTCGACCATCTTCCTGAAGTCGAGATCGGCATTCAGGGCGCGGACCGACGAATAGAGGTTGGCCCCGTCGATGAAGAGGGCGACGCGATCGGTCGGATACAGGGTCATGAACACGGACGTCCCCAAAACGAACGGCCCGGTGTCCGTCAAAATCGACGGCGGGCTGGATCTGGATGCCGCAGTCATCGTTGCGCTGGGCAGCAATGACAAGGGGGTCTGGCCGAGCTGCCGCGACGGACTCCAGGCGGCACTCGCTCGATTCCGCGTCGAAGGGCTGGATGTCGTGGCACAGTCGTCATGGTGGCATTCCAGCGCCTGGCCCGATCCGACGGACCCGCCCTTCCTCAACGGCGTGGTGATTGTTCGTACCGCCCTGGACCCGCACGATGTAATGGCTGCCCTGGGGCGGATCGAGGAGGCGTTCGGGCGGCAGAGAGGGCCACGCAACGGTCCACGAACGCTGGATCTTGACCTGATCGCCTATGGTCGTATCCGCGGAGACCTGAACGGACTGATCCTGCCTCACCCGCGGGCGGCCGAGCGGTTGTTCGTGATGGGGCCGCTGGCCGAGATCGCGCCGGATTGGCTGCATCCGGAGGGCGCAGGTCGGGCGGCGGACCTGGCCACGACGGCACCCGTTGGACGGGACGCCCGGTCGATTCCGGATGACGCTGCGTCACAACGGTAGTTGCCGCCGACAGAAACATTGCCTCATTCCCGCCCATGCGGCGTTGCACAATCACGCGTAACGCTCTATTTTGTTCGGTTCTCCCCGTCGCTAGAGGATTTTCATGGCCCGCGTAACTGTCGAAGACTGCATCGAGAAGGTACCGAACCGTTTCGGACTGGTTCTGCTGGCCGGTAATCGCGCCCGCGCGATCGCCAATGGCGCGCCGCTGACCCTCGATCGGGACAATGACAAGAACCCGGTCGTCGCCTTGCGCGAACTGGCCGACGACATGGTCAAGCCGGACGAGCTGCGCGAGACCATCATCGTCACCCTGCAGCGCGTCGACGAGCGTACCGAGGCCGAGGATGAAGCCGAGGTCGTGGCCCTGCTGGCCGAACCGCAGCACATGAACATGGCCGAGGCCGAGCTGATCCGTGCGCTGCAAAGCGACCGCGACGGCGGCCAGGAGGAGCGATACTGACGGCTGAGTCCGCCAACGGTATCACCATCCTGCCGGCGCGGTCTTCCAAGGCCGCGACGTCTCCCGAAACTGCCAATCGAAACGATCCTGCGCCTGCGGGCGACGACGCTGCGCCGCGGCGCGTCCCGATCCTGCGTCAATTCGAACTGATTGAGGCCGTCAAGGCCTACGACCCGACTGCCGACGAGGCGTTGCTCAATCGCGCCTACGTCTATGCGATGAAGATGCACGGTTCGCAGTTGCGAGCGTCCGGCGATCCCTATTTCGCCCATCCCATCCAGGTCGCCGGCATCCTGACCGACTACAAGCTGGATACGGCCAGCATCGTCACGGCCCTGCTGCACGACGTGGTCGAGGACACCTCGGCCACCCGCGACGACATCGCGGCCATGTTCGGCGAGGAGGTCGCCTCCCTGGTCGAGGGGGTCACCAAGCTGAGCCGGCTGGAACTGCAGGCGGAGCACACCCGCCAGGCCGAGAACCTGCGCAAATTCATCCTCGCCATTTCCAAGGATGTCCGCGTCCTGCTGGTGAAGCTGGCCGACCGTCTGCACAACATGCGGACGCTGAAATATGTCAAACCGGAGAAGCGCGAGCGCATCAGCCGCGAGACCCTGGAGGTCTATGCGCCGCTGGGTCGGTCGATCGGTATCCATTCGATCGCGTCAGAACTGGAAGAACTGGCGTTCGAACATCTGAACCCCACGGCCCGCACCGCGATCGAGCGACGACTGGAGGCGCTGAAGCTGGAGCACGGCCGCGCTATCGACGGCGTCTCGCGCGATGTGGAAAAGGTCCTGGCCGAGGCGGGGGTCAAGGCGCACGTGTTCGGTCGGCAGAAGACGCCCTATTCAATCTGGCGCAAGCTGCAGCGCAAGTCGGTCGGCTTTTCGTCCCTGTCCGACATCTACGGCTTCAGGGTCGTCGTGATGAGCGAGGACGACTGCTACCGGGCGCTGGGCGTCATTCACCGGGCCTGGCCCGTGGTGCCGGAACGATTCAAGGATTTCATCTCGACGCCCAAGTCGAACAACTACCGCTCGCTGCACACCACGGTCGTAGGGCCGTCAGGTCTACGCATCGAGATGCAGCTCCGCACCGAGGCCATGGACCGGGTCGCCGAGGACGGGGTGGCGGCGCACTGGGCCTACAAGAACAAGAGCTATGGCTTCGATCAGGAAGCGATGGAGCGCGACGGCGGGCGCGACCCGCTGCAGAACCTGCGTCATCTGGTTCAGGTGATCGAGCACGGCGAGGGCGGCGAGGACTGGGTCGAGCACGCCAAGCTGGAAATGTATCTCGACCAGGTGTTCGTGTTCACGCCCAAGGGGGCGCTGATCACCCTGCCGCGCGGCGGTATGGCGCTGGACTTCGCCTATGCGGTTCACACCGAGGTCGGTGACACCGCCGTGGGGGTCAAGGTCAACGGCGAGCTGAAGCCGATGCGGACCCAGCTCCAGAACGGCGACGTGGTCGAGGTTATCCGCGGAGCCAAGCGCGAGATTCCGGCCGACTGGCGCTCGCTGACCGTCACCGGTCGGGCCCGCTCGGCCATCCGCCGTCATATTCGAACCAGCGAGCGCGACGAGTTCCAGAAGCTGGGCAAGGCGACGCTGGAACAGACCCTGGCGCGCGGGGAAAAGCTGCTGGCCGAGGTGACCCTGACCCCGGTGCTGGAGACCATGGCCATCGCCAATGACGATGACCTGTTTGAGGCCATCGGCCGCGGCCAACTGTCCGCCGGCAAGGTGGCCGAGACCCTGTTCCCGGCTTTAAAGGGGCGGATGAAGGCCGGACCGGACCGGCGGCGCATTGTCGATGAACAGGCCCGCCTGTTCGTGCGCGGTGGCGGCCTGACCCCGGGCGTCAGCGTTCATTTCGGCCAGTGTTGTTCGCCGGTGCCGGGCGACCGCATCGTCGGCATCCTCGGGGAGGACGTCGGCCTGACCGTCCACACCATCGATTGCCAGAGGCTGGCGGATTACGCCGACGATGATTCGGTCTGGCAGGACCTGCAGTGGACGGCGCATGCGGAACAGGGCGCTGTGGCTGCGGCCCGGCTGCACGCCACCATCAAGAACGCCCCGGGCGTCCTCGGCGAGGTCGCAACCCTGATCGGGGAGGCCGGCGGCAATATCCTCAACCTGATAATGAGCCTCCGACAGCAGGACTTCTTCGACGTCATCATCGATGTCGAGGTCGAGGACGCCAAACACGCCACCACCATCATGGCCGCGCTGAGAGCCAATCCCTCGGTGGATACGGTCGAACGGCCACGGGGTTAGGCCTTGCGGCGCGGACCAGTCCCGTTATGACGACCCCCATGACCTCAGAAGACGTATTGAACGAGTTCCGCGCCGTGGGTGCCCTGCGTGAGGGGCATTTCGTGCTGTCGTCCGGCCTGCACAGCCCGGTCTTCCTGCAGAAGAACCTGGTATTCATGGACACCGCGCGCTGCGAGCGGCTGTGCAAGGCGCTGGCGCAGAAGATCATCGCCGCCGTCGGGCCGGTCGATGTAGCCATTTCCCCGGCCGTGGGCGGTATCATCCCCGGCTATGAAACGGCCCGGCATCTGGGCGTGCCCTCGATGTATGTCGAGCGTGAGGGCGGGACCTTCAAACTTCGCCGCGGCTTTCAGGTCGAGCCGGGCCAGAAGGTGGTGATGGTCGAGGACATCGTCACCACGGGGCTGAGTTCGCGCGAATGTATCGCCGCGATCAAGGCGGCCGGCGGCGACGTCGTGGCCGCGGCCTGTATCGTCGATCGCTCGGGTGGGCGGGCCGACGTCGGCGTGCCCCTGATCGCCCTTGCGACGCTGGACGTGCCAGCCTGGCCGGCCGATGCCCTGCCACCCGAACTGGCGGCCCTGCCGGTTGAGGACCCCGGCAGTCGCCGTCTGGCCAAACAGGGTTGAGACGATGAGCGAACGGGTCCGGCTGGGCGTTAATATCGACCATGTGGCCACGGTGCGGAACGCCCGGGGCGGCAGCCACCCTGATCCGGTGCGCGCGGCCCGTGTCGCCCTCGCGGCCGGCGGTGACGGCATCACTGCCCATCTGCGCGAGGATCGTCGGCATATTACGGACCGGGACATCGAGGCTCTGAGCGCGCTTTGCGCCGAGGCTGGTCGTCCGCTCAATCTTGAAATGGCCCTGACGGAGGAGATGCTGGCCATCGCCCTGCGCCACCGGCCTCACGCGGCCTGTCTGGTGCCCGAACGGCGCGAGGAGGTCACGACCGAGGGCGGGCTGAACGTCGTCGCCCAGGCCGACGACATGGCCCGCGCCGCCGGGACGCTGTCCGCGGCCGGCATCCGGGTATCGCTGTTCATCGATCCGGACGTGGAACAGGTCAAAGCCTCGGCCGCGGTCGGGGCCCAGGTGATCGAGCTGCACACCGGTCGGTTCTGTCATGCCGTCGGCGACGCCCACGGGGTCGAATTCCGGCGTCTAGCCGAGGCGGCGCGCCTGGGTCACAGCCTCGGGCTGGAGGTGCATGCCGGGCACGGCCTGAACTATGAGACCGCGGCCGAGGTGCTGGCCATTCCCGAGATTCGCGAGCTCAATATCGGCCATTTCCTGATCGGTGAAGCCGTCTTCATCGGCCTCGACGCCGCGGTCGGGCGGATGCGGACCGTGATGGACGGAATCACCGCGTGATCATCGGCATCGGCACAGACCTGTGCGACATCCGCCGCATCCAGACCTCGCTCAACCGGTTCGGCGACCGCTTCAAGCAGCGCTGCTTCACCGAGCTGGAGCGCACCCGCTCGGATCGCAAGCCCGATCCCGCGTGGAGCTATGCCAAACGGTTTGCGGCCAAGGAGGCCTGCGCCAAGGCCCTGGGGACCGGCATGCGGTCGGACGTCTACTGGCGGGACATGGGTGTGGCGAACCGCCCCAGTGGCCAGCCCACCATGGCCCTGACCGGCAATGCCGCCCGGCATCTGGAACAACTGATTCCAGCCGGTCATGAGGCGCGGATTCACCTGACGCTGAGCGACGAACACCCGTACGCACTCGCCTTCGTGGTGATCGAAGCCTTGCCGCTGGCTTAATCACGTTATACCCGTTTCGCGGTCAAAGACCGTGCACAACGGCTGGGGGACAGGGGTCACATGAGCGACGAACACAAGACCGACGACGCACACGACACGCACGCTGCGCCCGACGCGCACGATGCGCATGACTCCGACCATCATGACGCGCCCCCGGCGACGGCTGATGACGCGCATTCGGCTGAACCTGCTGCGGATGAACCGGCCCACGCACCGGTCGAGACCGCGGACCACGGTCCCGACGATCATGCCGCCCATGACGACCACGCTCCGGCTGAAGCCGGACACCCTGACCAGGACACCCATGCCGCTCATGATGATCATGGTCCCGATCACAGTCACGAGACTCCGGCCGAAGCCGTCCACCACGAGCCTGTCGCTCACCCTGACGAAACGTCGGACCACAACATGAGCGACGCCGCCCCCGTGGCCGCCGCGGCTGTGGCCGCGACCGCCGCATCCGCCAAGCCGCCCGTGTGGAGCGACCACGGCGACGCGCCGTTCGAGGAGTCCGAGCCGGTGACCCCGCCCCCCTCGAAAAAGGGCAAGAAGGCCAGCAAGACCTCCGACGGCGGCAATGAGTTCGTCGAGATTGTGAAGACGATCGTCTTCGCCCTGCTGATCGCCCTGGTGCTGCGGGTGTTCCTGTTCCAGCCCTTCACCATTCCGTCGGCCTCGATGGAGCCCAACCTCTATGAGGGCGACTACATCGTCGTGACCAAGTGGAGCTACGGCTACTCCAAACACTCCATTCCGGGGAGCCCGGGTCTGTTCAACGGCCGGATCCTGGAGCGCGGACCGCAGCGTGGCGACATCGCCGTGTTCAAGCTGCCGGCCGATAACAAGACCGACTACATCAAGCGCGTCATCGGCCTGCCGGGTGACCGGATCCAGATGATCAACAACCGGCTGTACCTGAACGGCACGATCGTGCCGGACGTGGTGCTGGGCCAGGCTGAAGAAGCCGACGCCTATGGCCCGCGTCCGGTGACGCGACTGGTCGAGACCCTGCCCGGTGGCCGGGAGTTCACCATCAATGATTTCGGCCCCGGCTTCCCGCTGGACAATACCGAGGTCTTCACCGTCCCGGCCGGCCACTATTTCATGATGGGCGACAATCGCGACAACTCGGTCGACAGTCGTGAACACCCCGAGCGCGGCGGCGTCGGCCTGGTTCCGGCCGAGAACCTGATCGGCAAGGCCCAGATCATCCTGTTCTCCTGGTCACCGGGGGCCTCCCTGTGGGATCCCATCAGCTGGTTCAGCAAGCTGCGTCCGAGCCGGTTCTTTACCGTTCTGGAGTGATGGCCAATCTGCGGGCCGAGGCGGTCGCTGAACTCACGCGCCGTCTTGGCCACGTCTTCCACGACCCGGCCTTGCTGGAGCGGGCCCTGACCCATGCCAGCGTCGGGGAGGGGGCGGTGCGTGATGCCGCCGGTCGGCCGATCCGCGACAACCAGCGTTTTGAGTTCCTGGGCGACCGGGTGCTGGGTTTGCTGGTGGCTGAAAAGCTGATGCGCGACTTTCCCGAGGCCGATGAGGGCGACATGTCCTCGCGCCTGCACAGTCTGGTCGACAAGGTCGCCTGTGCCCGCGTGGCCGAGAGTCTGGGCGTCGGACCGGCCATGCGCCTGTCGGCCGGGGAATCCAAACAGGGCGGCCGCCGGCGTGAGAGCGTGCTGGGCGACGCCATGGAGGCCATTCTGGCCGCCGTCTATTTCGACGGCGGACTGGATGCCGCTCGCCGGGTCTTCGACTCCAGTTGGGCGGCGGAATTCCAGGCGACCCCGACCCGGGCCGTGACCAATCCTAAATCGACGCTGCAGGAATGGGCCCTGAAGCTGGGCCGCGCCCTGCCGACCTATCGCGTGGTGGACCGCAGTGGCTCCGATCATGCCCCGACCTTTACGGTCGAAGCCGTGGTAGAAGGCGTCGAAGCCTTGACCGCGACCGGACGATCACGTCAGGAGGCGGAGAAGGCGGCCGCAACGGCCCTTTTGAAACGCGAAGGCTTGATTTGACCGATACCGAAAACCCCAACCAGCACGCCGGCTTTGCCGCCATCATCGGCGCGCCGAACGCCGGGAAGTCGACGCTGGTCAATCGGCTGACGGGGTCGAAGGTCTCGATCGTCACCCAGAAGGTTCAGACCACGCGCTTTCCGGTACGCGGTATCGCCATCGAGGGCGATGCGCAGATCGTACTGGTCGATACGCCCGGCATCTTCACGCCGCGCCGCCGTCTGGACCGGGCCATGGTCGCCGCCGCCTGGGGCGGAGCCCAGGACGCCGATGTGGTCGTGCACCTGATTGATGCGGCCTCGCACATCGCATCGGAAGGCAAGGACGGCACGCCGGCCGACCGCCGCTCGGCCGAAGACACCGAAACCATCATCGCCAATCTCAAGGCGACCGGGGTCCAGGTCATCCTGGCCCTGAACAAGATCGACGGCATGCGCCGCGACACCCTGCTGGCCCTGTCCCATGCCCTGTTCGAAACCGGCGTCTATTCCGAGGTCTATATGATCTCTGCCCTGAGCGGCGACGGTGTCGACGACCTGAAACAGCGGCTGGCCCGCGGAATGCCGAAGGGCCACTGGCTGTATCCCGAAGACCAGAGCGCCGATGTGCCGATCCGGGTGCTGGCCGCCGAAATCACGCGTGAGAAGCTGTATCTGCGGGTCCACGAGGAACTGCCCTATTCGGCGGCGGTCGAGACCACGGCCTTTGACGAAAAGCCGGACGGCTCGGTGCGGATCGAGCAGACCGTCTATGTCGAGCGCGAGAGCCAGCGGCCGATCATCATCGGCAAGGGCGGCCAGACCCTGAAATGGATCGGCCAGAAGTCGCGCGAGGAACTGACCCTGCTGCTGGACCGTCAGGTCCATCTGTTCGTCACGGTCAAGGTCGATCCGAAATGGCAGGACAGCAAGGCGCTGTACGCCCAGTTCGGTCTGGACTTCAACGCCTGATGGCCGCCGGGCAGACACCGGCCCCGGTCGACTTCTATTTCTCGTTTCGCAGTCCCTATTCCTATCTCGCGGTGCGTCAGGTCCGGGCCATAACGGCCGAGCACGCGCTGGACGTCACCCTGCGCGTGGTGCGGCCGCTGGCCGTCCGCGATCCGGACTTCTTCAAGACGGTCAATCCGATGTGGCCGCCCTATCTGTTCCGGGACGTGACCCGGATCGCCGAGCGTCTGGCGTTGCCATTTCGCTGGCCGCGACCGGACCCGGTCGTGCAGGATCTGGCCAGCGGCACCATCGCTGCCGACCAGCCGTATATTGGCCGGCTAAGCCGGCTTGGCGTGCTGGCCGCTGAACAGGGCGTCGGGCTGGCCTATGTCGAGGCGGTCTCACACCTGATCTGGTCCGGTGAGGTCGACGGCTGGGACCAGGGCGATCACCTGGCCCGGGCGGCGGTCGCGGCCGGACTGGAGCCGGAAGCGCTTGAGGCGCAGGCTGTGGCCGAGTCCGAGCGGCTGGACGCGGTGCTGCAGACCCATGAAGCGGCCCAGGCGACGGCGGGACACTGGGGTGTGCCGTTGTTCGTCTACCGGGACGAGCCCTTCTTCGGTCAGGATCGTCTGCCAGACCTGCTGTGGCGCATCGCGCAGAATCGCCGGACTGAAGCGGATTGAGCAAGGCCGCCCGCAGGGTACGCCGGGTCGTAAGAGAGTAGACGTTACGTGTTCCATGTTCCCCGTCACGCCGGTGGCCATCCCCGACTGACCATGGCCCTGATTGCGGTTACCGTACTGGGCGCGGCGGTCGTGTCCGGCATCGCCTCGAGCCGACCGGTCGCCACCGAACCATCAATCGAGGCTCTGGCCGCGGTGCCACGGCCCCCGGTCCAGGTGGTCCAGACCCTGCCCGAACTGACGGAAGCTCTGGACCGTGTGTCACGCGGCGGCCGCGGGTTCAGCGGGGCCGTGCTGGTCGCGCGCGGTGATCAGGTCCTGTTCCGTCAGATCTATGGCATGGCCGACCACGCACGCGACAAGCCACTGGCTCTGGACTCCCGGTTCCGGCTCGCGTCGGTCAGCAAGCAGTTCACCGCCGCTGCCATTCTGAAGCTGCAGGATGAGGGGGTGCTGTCGGTCTATGATCCCCTGTGCAAATGGATCCAGCCCTGTCCCGCCGCCTGGGAACCGATCCGCCTGCACCATCTTCTGGCCCACACCTCGGGCGTGCCTGACCTGATGGCCCGTCCCGCCTGGGGGCTGCAGCGGGTCACGCCCGCCACCGTCGCGGAACTGACCGAGGCCTCCAGACAGTACCGGCTACAGTTCCCTCCCGGTTCCAAGGTTCGCTACGACAATGCCGGCTACAATCTGCTGGGGGCCGTGGTCGAGCGGGCGTCCGGCCTGCCGCTGGCCACCTATCTGCAGCGCACCTTCTTCACGCCACTGGGCATGAAGGACACCGGCTCTGACGCCGACGGCAAGGCCCGGGACCTGGTCACGGGCTATGCCCATTTTCCCGGCGGCCTGACGCCGCAGAACGACGCCAATGTCAGCATCGTCTTCGCCGCCGGGGCGCTGTATTCGACGCTGGACGACATGCTGGTCTGGGAACGGGCCCTGCATCACGGACGGGTCGTCAGTCCCCGGTCCTATGCGCAGATGATCGCGGATCACGCTCCGGACAGCACGCCAAAAGAGCGCGGCCGGGTCCGACGCGACTGGGGCTTCGGCCTGTTCACCAACAGCCTGGGCCGTCGGGTTCGCCCCGCCTTCGAGGATCGGCAAATCTATCATACCGGCAGCTGGTCGGGGTTCCGCAACCTGGTGACCTACCAGCCGGACGACGATGTCACGGTGATCGTCCTGTCCAACAATTATCACCAGCGTGAGCAGGTCTTTCTGATCAGCCAGCAGGCCGTGGCCGAAGTCCTGGGGCGACCGTTCCCGACGACATTGGCGCGCTGAGATCCCGGATTTCTGAACGCCGAATCGACACAGGCCCGGCCGCGACGACATGGACAAAAACCGGGACAGGCAGGACAAAAGGCGCGACATCAGACACATCCTGTATTCGGCCGACCGAACCGCCCGGAATTCGCGCCAATCGACGGAGGCACGCCCATGTTCGTCCTGATCGCCACCCTGATGCTGACTGCCGCGCCGCAGACGGCTGACACCGCCGAACAGGCGGCCGTGTCCATCGTGATTGACCGGATGCATGCAGCGGCGTCCCGGGCCGACGGCGCTGACTATTTCGCCCAGTTCACGCCGGACGCGCGCTTCATCGGCACCGACTCCGGCGAGCGCTGGTCGTTGGTCGCCTTCCGCGCCTATGCTGAACCGTTTTTCGCGCGCGGTCAGGGCTGGACCTATGTGCCGCATGACCGGGTGGTGACGATCGCCCCGATCGCCTGCCGCTGCGTGGCCTGGTTCGACGAGCGACTCGACAATGCCAGCTATGGCGAGACGCGCGGTTCCGGCGTGCTGCGCCTGACCGACGACGGCTGGAAGATCGAACAATATGTGCTGAGCTTCGCCGTGCCCAACGACGCGGCCCGGGATGTGGTCGCCCTGATCCGCCAGCAAACGGTTACCCCCGACTGATGGACTTCAACGAAGAAGCCTTCGTCCTGTCGGCCCGGGGGCACGGCGACACCGGGGTGGTCGCCGAACTGCTGACCGAAACGCACGGCCGTCGCGCCGCCTATGTGGCGGGTGGGGCGTCGCGTCGGATGAAGCCGTTCCTGCAGCCTGGAGCCCGGGTCATCGTCGACTACCGGGCGCGGACCTCGGACCATCTGGGCTCGGCGCGGCTGGAGCCGGTGGGCGAGGGGCCCAGCGCCCTGTTCGAGGATTCGATGGCCCTGACCGGACTGGCCGCCGCCGCCGCAGTGGCGCAGGGGGCGCTGCCCGAGCGCGAGCCGCATCCGGGGGCCTTTATGGCCTTCGAGGCGCTGATGGCGGCGTTTGCGATCCCCGAGGTCTGGCCGGCCATCTTTGTGCGGTTCGAGGCGGGGTTGCTGGAGGACCTGGGATTCGGCCTCGACCTGTCCAGCTGCGCCGTCAGCGGGACGATGGATGATCTGGTCTGGGTCAGTCCGCGCACCGGGCGGGCGGTCAGCCGCGACTCCGGCGCGCCCTATGCCGACAAGCTGCTGGTGCTGCCGCCGTTCATGCTGGGCGCGCAGGCGGGTTTGGGGCCAGGCGATGTCGGGGCCGGACTGGCCCTGACCGGGCATTTTCTCGAACAGTTCGTGTTCCACCCGCAGAACCGGCCGATCCCGTCGGCCCGGGTCTGGATGATCGACAAGCTGGGGGACGCGGGGCGGCTCTGACCCGCGTCAGGTTGCCGCCGGTTCCCTCGGCGGACCCGCACCAAGCCGGACGAAGTCTCGTCCGCTGGGCTGCTGGTACAGCTGCAGGCCGAACTCCGGCAGGATGGCGATCAGATGGTCGAAAATATCGGCCTGGATGCCCTCATACGCGACCCACGAGGTGGTCGCGGTGAAACAGTAGATCTCCAGCGGCAGGCCCTGCGGCGTCGGGTCCAGCTGGCGCACCATCTGGGTCATGCCCTGGTGGATGCCGGAATGGGCCTTCAGATAGGAGGCGACATAGGCGCGGAAGGTGCCAAGATTGGTGACACGGCGCGCGTTGACTGAGTCCCGGCCTGCCTCCACCATCCGGGCGTTCCAGGCTTCCAGCTCGTCCTGCTTGCTCTCCAGATAGTCGTCGATCAGGGCGAAGCGCCGCATCCGCTCACGTTCCTCAGGCTCGAGGAAGCGCACGCTGGTCTGGTCGATCAGCAGGGCCCGCATGATGCGCCGCCCGCCGGACTCCTCCATGCCGCGCCAGTTCTTGAAGCTTTCGTTGATCAGCTTCCAGGTCGGGATGGTGGTGATGGTCTTGTCCCAGTTCTGAACCTTGACCGTATGCAGGGCGATGTCGATCACGTCACCGTCGGCGTTCAGTTCGGGCATTTCGATCCAGTCGCCGACGCGCAGCATGTCGTTTGAGGTCAGTTGCACGGAGGCGACCAGCGACAGGATGGTGTCCTTGAACACCAGCATCAGGATCGCCGCCATCGCACCCATGCCGGACAGCAGCAGCAACGGCGACCGATCGATCAGCGTGGCCAGGATCAGGATCGTGGCGATCACGAACAGAATGATCTTGACGACCTGGAGATAGCCCTTGATCGGGCGGCTGGCGGCCTCTGGCCGACGCGAATAGACGGTGTTCACCAGCGTCAGCGCGGCAGCAATCGCCATCACCACGGTCAAGATGATGAAGGCGGCGGCGACGTTACGGGTTACCAGCATCACGGCGGGCGGCAGATGCGGCACAGCCTGGACGCCCTGATAGACGATGAACGCCGGCACGATCCGCGCCAGCCGCACCGACACGGGCCGCAGCGACTCGCTGACCTGGTTCAGGCCCATTCGCGACAACCCGTGGCGGATCGCTCTCAGCAGGACCTCATTGGTGATCCATTGAGACAGGAGGGCGGCCGCGACGAGGGCGGCCAGCCCCGCGGCCAGGGCGGCGAGGGGATGGACGTCAAAATAGGTAATGGCCGCGTCCATGAAGTCACTTCGGCTGTGGGGAGGAGGTCCAGCCTAGCATCCGGGTGGCGGGGCTGGCCAACCCTGTGTATCCACAGTCGCGCGCCCCCGGATGAGCGCAATCGGGCGCGCTGCCCTAGACTCGGCGACCTGCTTCCCTGATTCGAAAGCCCATGACCGTTCACACTCCGACGCCCGAGGGCGGCCGCATTATCGATGAACCGATGAGCGAGGCGCTGTCGCAGCGCTATCTGGCCTATGCCCTGTCGACCATTACCAACCGCGCCCTGCCGGACGTGCGCGACGGCTTCAAGCCGGTGCACCGGCGCATCCTGTACGCCATGCACCAGATGCGGCTGAACCCGCAGGCGGCGGCGCGCAAATGCGCCAAGGTCGTCGGTGAGGTGATGGGCGGCTATCACCCGCACGGCGACGCCTCGATCTATGAGGCGCTGGTGCGGCTGGCCCAGGATTTCGCCCAACGCTATCCGCTGGTCGACGGTCAGGGCAATTTCGGCAACATCGACGGCGATAGCGCCGCGGCCATGCGGTACACCGAGTGCAAGCTGACCTCGGCGGCGACCCTGCTGCTGGAAGGTATCGATCAGGACGCGGTCGATTTCCGCGCCACCTACGACGACCAGGACGAGGAGCCGGTCGTCCTGCCCGCGGGCTTCCCCAATCTGCTGGCCAACGGCTCATCAGGCATCGCCGTCGGCATGGCCACCTCGATCCCGCCGCACAATGTCGGCGAACTGATCGACGCCTGTATGGTGCTGCTGGAGCGGCCGGAGGCGACGACCGAGGAACTGGCCACCATCGTGCCGGGGCCGGACTTTCCGACCGGCGGTGTGGCGGTCGAGGGCCATGCCTCGATCCTCGACGCCTATGAGACCGGGCGCGGTGGCGTGCGGCTGCGGGCGCGCTGGGAGACCGAGGATCTGGGCCGGGGCGTGTGGCGCATCATCGTCACCGAGATGCCCTATCAGGTGCAGAAGAGCCGGCTGATCGAGGCGCTGGCCGACCTGATCGAGCACAAGAAGGCCCCGCTGCTGGGTGATGTGCGCGACGAGTCGGCCGAGGACATCCGGCTGGTGCTGGAACCCAAGAGCCGCACGGTCGAGCCCGAGGTGCTGATGGAGAGCCTGTTCAAGCTCTCGGACCTCGAGGTGCGCTTCCCGGTCAACATGAATGTGCTGGATGCCAGCGGCACGCCGCGGGTCATGGGGCTGAAGGCCTGCCTGCAGGCCTTCCTCGATCACCGTCGTGACGTGCTGATCCGGCGTTCGCACTGGCGCATCGACCGGGTCGAGAAGCGGCTGCACCTGCTGGAAGGGCTGCGGATCGTCTTCCTCAACCTCGACGAGGTGATCCGGATCGTCCGCGAGGAGGAACAGCCCAAGGCGGTGCTGATAGCCCGCTTCGGCCTGACGGAACTGCAGGCTGACTTCATCCTCGACACCCGACTGCGCCAGCTGGCGCGGATCGAGGAAATGACGATCGAGAAGGAATACAAGGCGCTGGCTGAGGAACTGGCGGCGTTGCAGGCGCTGTCGTTGTCGCCGGCCAAACAGTGGAAGACCATCGGCAAGGAGCTGGAACTGGTGCGCAAGGCGCTGGTCTCGCCGCGTCGGACCACGATCGCCGAGGCTGTCGACGCCTCGGCCTATGCCCCGGCCGAAGCCTTCATTCCCCGTGAGGCAATCACCGTCATCCTGTCCGAGCGCGGCTGGATCCGGGCGGCCAAAGGCAAGGTCGAGGATCCGTCCGAACTGAAATTCAAGGAAGGCGATGCGCTGGCCTTCCTCGAGCCGGCCTTCACCACGGACAAGCTGCTGGTCGCGGCGTCGGACGGGCGGATATTCACTATCGGGGCCGACAAGCTGGCGTCCGGGCGCGGGCACGGGGAACCGCTGCGGCTGATGATCGACCTCGACGAAAGCGCCGGGATCATCGCTGTGCTGGCGCATCAGCCGGGCGCGAAGCTGCTGATGGCCTCGAAGGCCGGCTATGGCTTCATCGCGCCAGAGGATGACCTTCTGGCCCAGAAGCGCGGTGGCAGACAGGTGCTGAACGGCGAATTGCTGGCGGCGCTGCGGGTCACCGGCGATCATGTGGCGACCCTGGGTGAGAACCTGAAGGCCCTGATCTTCCCGCTGGCGGAACTGCCCGAAATGGGCCGCGGCAAGGGGGTCAAGCTGCAGTCCTACAAACAGGGCGGGCTGCAGGGCCTGACCGTGTTCGACGCCGAGACCGGTCCGGAATGGGCTGACGGCGGCGGGCGCAGACGCAACTGGCCCGACTGGAAGGACTGGCTGGGCAAACGGGCCGGTGCCGGCCGGATGGGACCAAGGGGTCTGCGTAAATTTCGCTGATTATGGCCAAGGTGACGCGGATTTCATTGGAGACGGTCGCCCGGACGCGCGATACTGACGGTTGAAGTCTGGAGGACCATTCACATGACCACCCTGATCGTCGTCGGCGTCATCGTCGTCGTTCTGCTGTTCGTCGTCGTCGGTGCCTACAACCGGCTGGTGGCACTGGATCAGTCGGCCAACCAGTCGTTCGCCGACATCGATGTGCAGCTGAAGCAGCGCCAGGACCTGATCCCCAATCTGGTGGATACGGTCAAAGGCTATGCGACCCATGAAAAGAGCACGCTGGACGCGGTGATCCAGGCCCGCAACGCGGCGACCTCGGCCGATTCCGTCAATGACAAGGTCCAGGCCGAGAACATGTTGAGCGGCGCGCTGGGCAAGCTGTTTGCCCTGTCGGAGGCCTATCCGGACCTCAAGGCCAACACCAATTTCCTGCAGCTGCAGGCCGACCTGTCGGACATCGAGAACAAGCTGGCCGCAGCACGTCGCTTCTTCAACAATGCCGTCAGCGAGTTCAACGCGGTGCGTCGCCAGTTCCCGACCGTCGTGTTCGCCGGCATGTTCGGCTTCGGCTCGGACAAGCCGTTCTTCGACGTTGGGGAGGGTGAGCGGGCCACGATGTCGGCCGCCCCACCCAAGGTCAGCTTCTAGGAGCCTTGAGCTTTGGCTGCCGTCGGACTCAAGACCCATATCTGGGCCAATAATACCCGGTCAGTCCTGCTACTGGCCGGGTTTCCCCTGCTGATGATCGGCATCCTGTACGGGGTGCAGCTGATCCTGATGGGGATGGGCATCATTGAGGGCACGGGCGGCACACTGGGGGACGACATGGCCCGGGCCGGCGCGATGCTGGGCTGGACCGTGCCGATGGCCTTCGTCATCGCCGCCATCTGGTTCGCCATCGCCTATTTCGGCAGCCAGACGATGATCGATGTGATCACCGGGGCCCGCAAGGTCGAGCGGAAGGTCGAGCCCGAACTCTACAATCTGCTCGAAAATCTGGCGATCTCGCGCGGGATGAAGACGCCGACCCTGCGGATCATCGAGACCGAGGGCATGAATGCCTATGCCTCAGGCCTGCACGAGGGCCGCTACAGCGTCACCGTGACCCGCGGCCTAATGCAGGCGATGGACCGCGACGAACTGGAGGCGGTGCTGGCGCACGAGATGACCCACGTCATCAACAAGGACGTGCGGACGATGGTGATCGCCTCGATCTTCGCCGGGATCATCAGTGTCATCGCCGAACTGGTGGTGCGCAGCCTGTTCTTCTCGCGCGGCGGGGGCCGGAACAACAAGAATGCCGGACCGCTGATCCTGATCGGCATCGCCATCGCGGCGGTCGGGTTCGGCCTGGCCATCTTCATCCGCATGATGCTGTCGCGGACGCGGGAATATGTCGCTGACGCCGGGTCGGTGGAGCTGACCAAGAACCCTGACGCGATGATCGCAGCCCTGCGCAAGATCGAGGGACGCTCGAATGTGCGCGCGCCGGACGAGGTGCAGCTGATGTTCCTCGACAACCAGCCGGACGGGCGGGGACTGGAAGGGCTGTTCGCCACCCATCCGTCGATCGACAAACGCGTTGCCGCCCTGGTGAAATTCGGCGGCGGCCGCGATCCGGGTCCGTGGCAGGCCCCGGTTCAGGACCCGACGCCGGGTACCGCATCAGGTCCGTGGGGGACGGCAGAGCCGGCCGCACCTCCGCCATCGCCATTCGGCACTTCGGTCCCGCCCAGCCGCTGAGGCGATGTCGTCGCGGACCGGCCTAGCTTTCTTCGCTGTCCACAGCCGGTGTGTCTGCAAGAGCCGGCAGGCGCTGCCAGCCGAACCGGGTCAGGGCGTCCATCGGCCGGAAGCGCGACTTGTAGTCCATCTTCTGTGAGCCGCGGACCCAGTAGCCCAGATAGACAAACGGCAGGCGCACGATGGCGGCCTGGCGCAGGTGGTCGAGGATGGCGAAGACCCCGAGGCTACGCCGCTCCAAGTCCGGGTCAAAGAAGCTGTAGACCATCGACAGACCGTCCCCGAGCAGGTCGGTCAGACTGACCCCGACCAGGTCGCCGGGCCCGCCGTCGGGCGAGGGCAGGCGGTACTCGATCAGATGGGTGCGGACCGCCGTGTCCTCGATCATGGCGACATAGTCGAGCCAGCCCATGTCGGTCATGCCGCCGGCCGGATGGCGACGGTGCAGGTAGCGGCGCAGCAGGTCGAACTGCTCGGTCGTGGCTTCGGCCTCAACCAGATCGCGGGACAGATCGGCGTTCCGGGACAGAACCTTGCGGTGGGATCTTGAGAAACTGAATTCATCGACCGGCAACCGGACCGACACACAGGCATCGCAGGTTTCGCACGCCGGGCGATAGGCGATGTTCTGGCTGCGGCGGAACCCCGCCTGGGTCAGTTCGTCATTGACCCACGCCCCGTCACTGAACGGCAGGTTGGCGAACACCTTCCGCTCGGTCTGGCCCGGCAGATAGGGGCAGGGCGCGGTCGCCGTCATGAAGAAGCGAAGCTGACGCTGTGGGATATGCTGGGTCACGGCCCTAGGTCCGCACCGGAATCCGACGAGATTTTGACTGCAGGCCATCCATGGCCCGATCAGGCGACAGCTTGCGGTCGGACGCAAGGGGGTTCTCGCGCCAGCCGAAGCGGTAGCGCGCCCGGGTCACAGGCTGGTGTCCGATGGCAGGACCGGGGCCTCGCGCAGCAGGATGATGGCGATGCGGCGGTTACCGGCCAGGGTAGGGTCGTCCGGATAGAGCGGGTCGGAGCCCGCCTTGCCCGAGACCTGATAGACGCGGTCGGGATCGACCCCGGCCGTCTGCAGGATCAGACGCGACGCATCGGCACGGGACGAGGACAGGGTCCAGTCGGCCGGGCCGGTGGCGCGGTTGCTGCCGGGCGCGGCACTGGTGTGGCCGGTCACCGAAATGCGGTTGGGCAGCTGGTTGATGACCCGGGAAATGGCCCGCAGCAGGATCTGGGCGCGCGGGTTGGGACGGGCCGAGTTGGTCTCGAACATCGAGCGGCCTTCCTGGTCGACCAGCTGGATACGCAGGCCCTCAGGGGTCTGGTCAACGATCAGCTGTTTCGACAGCTCGGCCAGTTCCGGCATCGACTGCATGGCCTGACGCAGCGAGGCAGCGGCGCTGGCGAAATCGGCCGCCTCGCGCCGGGCGATCTCCTCGCGCAGTTCGGCTTCGCTGGCGGCGGCGAGATTGCTGCTCTGGCCCGCTTCGGGCGGCGCGTCCTGCGGGGCCTCGGGGGCGAGCTGGGTGACGACCGACATGGACCCGGAGCCCTTGCCACCGTCATCGCCGAGCGACGTGCCGCCAAGGATGCCGCCTGAGCCGGACGTCGTCTGGGACACGCTGGCCGGAGCGAAATATTCGGCAATGCCGCGCTTCTGCTCCGGATCGGTCATGTTGATCAGCCACATGAGCAGGAAGAAGGCCATCATCGCCGTCACGAAGTCGGCGTAGGCGACCTTCCAGGCACCGCCGTGGTGGCCACCGGCGACGACCTTCTTGATCTTCTTGATCAGGATCGGGCGGTCGCTCATGGACATGGTCGGGCTGCTCTTAACGCTGTTCGTTAGGCGTAAAATCGGCCCTCGACGTTAAGAAGCGGTTTTCATTTCACGAGCATTTGCCGATCCGGGCCTGAACGCCGCTCTGCCCTTGCCCGCAGCAGGGGGCTCGCCTAGTCGTGTGTGGTGACCCAGACTCCCGCCGCCCCGCCGTTCGACCTGACCGAGTACCGCAAGGCGCTGGGCGGATTCGCCACCGGAGTCTGCGTGGTCACGACCCAGTCGGATGACGGCGGGATCGGGATCACCGTCAACTCCTTCACGTCAGTATCTCTGGATCCGCCGCTGGTACTGTGGTGCCTCGATGACAGTTCGGACCGGCACGATGTGTTCGCCGCGGCCGAGCGATTCGCCATCCATGTGCTGCCGGTCGAGGACCGCGAGATGTCGGACCGATTCGCCTGGGGCACCTGCCGGCTGAGCCCCGAAGAGTTCGACATCAGCAATCCCGAACCGCCCCGTCTACGAAACGCCCTGGTGCGGCTGGACTGCACCGCCCACGACCGCATCCGGGTGGGCGACCATCTCGTCATCATCGGCGCGGTCCGGGCGGTCGAGAGCCGGGACGGGGACGCCCTGACCTATTTCCGCGGCCGCTACGGAGTCGCGTCGGAGTCCCTCGCATGAAGATCGCCTTCGCCGGACTGGGCGTCATGGGGGCCCCGATGGCCCGTCACCTGCTGGCCGCCGGCCATACAGTCACCGGCTTCAACCGCTCACCGGCCAAGGCCGAAGCCTGGGCCTCTGCGACCGGAGGCACGTTTGCGCCGAGCGTGGCCAAGGCCGCCGACGGGGCCGAACTGTTCGTGCTGTGTGTCGGCAATGACGACGATGTGCGCGAGGTGGTCACCGAGGCCCTGCCGTATCTGGCCGCCGGCGCGGTGATTGTCGATCACACCACCACCTCGGCCAAGGTGGCCCGGGAGATGGCGACGCTGGTGGGGGAAGTGGGCCGGTTCTTCATCGACGCGCCGGTGTCGGGCGGGCAGGCCGGAGCCGAGAACGGCCAGTTGAGCGTGATGGCCGGTGGCGACGCCGAGGCCCTGGCCCGGGTCGAACCGGCGCTGATGACCTATGCCAAGGCGGTCAAACATATGGGGCCGTCGGGCGCGGGCCAGCTGACCAAGATGGTCAACCAGATCGCCATCGCCGGCGTGGTCCAGGGACTGGCCGAGGCGGTGCATTTCGCCAGGAGCGCCGGTCTGGATACAGACGCGGTCTATGACGCCATCTCCAAGGGTGCGGCCCAGAGCTGGCAGATGGACAATCGCTGGAAGACGGCGGCGCAGGGTGAGTTCGACTTCGGTTTCGCCGTCGACTGGATGCGCAAGGATCTGGGGCTGGTGCTGGACGAGGCGCGGGCCAACGGCGCGACGCTGGACCTGACGGCGCTGGTCGACGGCTACTATGCCGAGGTCCAGGCGATGGGTGGCAATCGCTGGGATACCTCCAGCCTGAAGGCGCGGCTGAAGCCCTGAGTGCGAAAAGGTCAGGTCTCGTCAACAAGCCATCCAGCGGCCCTGAGTTCTGCGATTTTGGCGCGGGCAACCGGAGCCTCCAGGCCCGATGTCAGCTTCAGGCGAAGGTTTCGCCCGTTGTAGACGCCCCCCTGGACTGCCTGGCGGGCCACCCACCACGAGCGATGCACCCTCATGCCCTCGAGAGGGCCGATTTCGGCGATGGCGCGGGTCAGGGGCATCAGAACCAGAATCGACCCCTGCAGTGTATGCAAACGAACATAGTGATCCTCCATCTGGAGACACAGGAGGTCTCGCCCCAGTCGTCCGGGCAGACGATCCAGAATCCGGGCCTCCCCAGCCGCACCGCTTAAGTTCGCTGGCACTTCGGGAGAGGAAATCGCACCGGCCCGGGAATGAGCGGCGACGTACAGGGCGACAAATACGAGCTCGACCAACAGCGCCTGACCAGACCACTCTACCCAACCGACGGCCTGACGGACTCCCGGCCAGAGACCGATGGCGATGACTCGCGACAGCAACCCCAGCGGCACCGTAACCATCACGGCGAGGGCCGGGACCCAGGCCCACGCAGGCAGTTCCCGTCGCCGGGCCCGAGGCCACATCCAGCGCACAGCCGCACCGATGACGACGCCACTGATCAGGGAGAGAGTCATCCAGTAGGCGACCCGGCTCGGTAGGGCATCGTTGAAGAAGGTCCCGAACGGCCCGATGACGCCGAGGATCGCGCCCGCTACCGCGAAGGCAGACAGGTCGATCACCCAGGCCCGGGTGGTATTCATCGCCTGAATCGCTGCGTCCCTCATCGCCTGACTATAACGATGACTGCAGCGAGCGGAACCATTCGCCGCCTCGCGTAGCCGCTCGCCCATTGGCGAAAACCGGCTGGCGATCATAATCTGAAATCACGCAAATGGGCCTGTCCAATCCGGAGACTCCCATGCGCCTTCTCATTCCCAGCCTGCACATTCTGGGTGCCCTGTTCATCTTCGTCCTCATCGGTGCGGTCCCGCTAGCGGCATGCGCCCAAGCCGCCCGACCAGATCAGGTGATCCATTTCACAGGTCCCAACGCGGAGGTTATCGAAGGTGGTGTCTGGCTGCCAGCGGGGCCGGATGATGGTTCCGCCCATCCCCTGGTGGTCATTTCACACGGCAGCGGCGGTTGGTATGGCGGCCACGCCGACACCGCCAGAGCGCTGTCCGACGCCGGCTTTGTCGTTGCCGCGCTGACCCATCCCGGCGACAATTTCCGGGATCAAAGCCGGGGCCTGCGCCTGACAAGTCGAGCCCCCCAACTGAGTAGTCTGATCGACTACATGACCGGTACCTGGGCCGGTCCTGTCACGATCGATTCGGAGCGGGTCGGTGCGTTCGGTTTCTCGGCGGGTGGCTTCACGGTGATGTCCATCATCGGGGGCGTTTCGGACGTCCGGGCAATTCTGGCCCACTGCGTGGCGCATCCGGAAGTCTTCGCCTGCCGGCTTATAGAGGCGCTCGGAGGGTTGGATCTGGCAACCTGGCAGCCTGAGACCCGGGACCCTCGCGTCAAGGCGGCCGTCATAGCCGCACCGGCGCTGGGCTTGTCGTTCACCGATGACAGTCTGGAAGCGATCACCCGTCCGGTACAGCTGTGGCAGGCCGCCGACGACCAGATCCTGCCGTCGCCCTACAATGTCGAACCCGTGCGGGACCGGCTGGGCCGGGCTCCCGAATATCACCGTGTCGACAACGCCGGTCATTATGATTTCCTGCCCCCCTGCGGTCCGGAATTGAAGGCCGAAGCGCCGGACCTGTGCTCGTCCGCGCCCGGTTTCGATCGCGCCGCGTTCAAGGTCGAGTTCAACCGGGAGGTCGTCAGGTTCTTTCGGCAAGCCCTGGATCCGAACCTCGCCCCCTGACCTTCCGGGTCCCTGGGGCACCGCTGGGCAGCATCCAATGGCCTGGTCAATTCGCCCGAACCGGGTCTGTCCGAACGTGCTGTGCCGGTCATCTGAATCACACCAAAAACGGTCAGGGTGCTGGAGGGTTGGCCTGTCCGGGTTGCCGGCACCGTCGAGGCACTAGGTCGCCGGAACGGGCTCACGCCGGGCGGTAATGATGTCGATACGCGGCTCCAGCATCTGGCCGCGCATGAAGCCGTCTCCTTCAGTCGGCGAGGTCGGGGCGACCAGGATACCGCGCACGACCTCCATCCCCTCAACCACCTTGCCGAACACGGCGAAGCCGTGCGCGTCGATCGAGAATGGCCGGCCCGCGTCGTAGGAGGGTGTCGATCCCACCGAGACGAAGAAGTCGCCCGTGGCCGTACCGGCGCCATAGCGGGCCATCGACACCGCGCCATCGACATGGCTGAGGCCTGTCACCGTGGTCGGTTCATGGGTGATCGGCGGCAGGGTCCTGGCCGGGTCATTGTTGGTGCCAGCCTGGACCAGCCCCAGGTCGGGGGCCGAACGCACGGCGCGATAGAAATTGGTACCGTCGAACCGGTGCTCATCGACATATCTGAGGAAATTGGTGCCAGTGATCGGGGCCTGACGATCATTGACCTCGATGACGATGCGACCGGCCGAGGTTTCCATCACCACCCGGGGCAGGGGGACAGGCGGCACGGCGTCCTGGGCCACGGCGAGGGTCGGCCACAGCAGCAGCAGGGCGAGAGCGGCGAGGGTGCGTCTGATCATGGGGCTGAGCCTATGGCTGCGGGTTGGGGCCGACAAGCGATACCGCCGACGGCAGCTTGCCGCGATAGTTGCGAATTTCAGCCTGACGATTCAAACGGATGAGGGTGCGAAGACCCAGTTCGACCGCCTCACGGTTAATCTTCAGGCCGGTCGCCGCCCGGGCCTCGGCCATGAGCTGGTCGTCGATGACGATATTGGTGCGCATGAATGTGTGCTCCCTTGCACAATCTTACACATTGCATCGGACGCGCCCCCCCAACCTGGCAGGTTCAGCGCGGGCGGGTTGCGCCTTGGCCACGGACAAATTTACGGCCCTGGAACCACTCGATCTCGACCAAGTCTGCACGAGCAGACAGAACTTTGTGCAGGGCCTGAGCCAGTCGATTCGAGATCGTCAGACGATGGTTATAGGTTTCACTCAGGATTCCCTGCTCCGGCAACTGAATGTGAAGCAGCCAGGTCGCCGTCTCATCCTCCGATAACCCCACCGTCAATTCACAGACCCCAAAGTCGAATACCGCCATATACAGACCGTCGACCGTGAACGGCGGGTCGATCGGCTTGTAGCCCAACTGCTCGATTGCGGTGAAAACCTGATCCGAGACGCGCTTGAGATTGTCCCCGGTGGGGTTGGTATCCCTGAGTACGAAGACAGCAAAATCGTCTCTCGCCCCCAAGCGATTAAGGACGTCGCGCCAGCTCATCCCCCCAGCAACCGTGCCGCCTTCGGGGCGAAATAGCTGAGCACACCGGCGCAGCCGGCGCGTTTGAAGCCGTGCAGGGTCTCGAGGATGGCGCGGTCCTCGTCCAGCCACCCGTTGGCGATGGCGGCCTGCATCATCGCGTACTCACCGGACACCTGGTAGGCGAAGGTCGGGACCTGGAAGGTCTCGCTGACCCGGCGAACGATGTCGAGATAGGGCATGCCCGGCTTGACCATGACGGCGTCGGCCCCCTCGGCGATGTCCATGGCCACCTCGCGCAGGGCCTCGTCGCTGTTGGCGTAGTCCATCTGATAGGTCTTCTTGTCGCCGGTCAGGGCTTTGGCCGAGCCGACCGCGTCGCGATACGGACCGTAGAAGGCCGAGGCGTATTTGGCGGCATAGGCCAGGATCATGGTGTCGTGGAAACCGTTGGCTTCCAGCGCCTCGCGCACCGCCTGGATGCGGCCGTCCATCATGTCGGAGGGGGCGACGATATCGGCTCCGGCATGGGCCTGGATGAAGGCCTGTTCGGCCAGCCGCTCCAGCGAATCGTCATTGAGGATGCGCCCGTCGGCGATGAGGCCGTCGTGGCCGTGGTCGGTGTAGCAGTCCAGAGCCACATCGCACATGACGCCGATCTCGGGCGCGGCGTCCTTGATGGCCTTGATACAGTCGGGGATCAGGCCGTCGGGATCGGTGGCCCCGGTGCCGTTGGCGTCCTTGATGGCGGCGTCGACGTGGGGAAACAGGGCCACGACCGGAATGCCCAGATCACGCGCCTCGACCGCAGCGGCGGCGGCGGCCTTGGGCGACAGGCGGAAGACGCCGGGCATGGAGGCGACCGGCACCCGGTCCTCGGCCCCGTCGTGCACGATCAGCGGCCAGATCAGATCGGCCGGCGTCAGCGTTGTCTCGGCCACCAGCCGCCGCACCCACGGCGACGCGCGCAGACGGCGCGGCCGGGCCAGCGGGAAGGGGGCGGGGGGAAAGGGCAGGGTCATCCGGGTTCTATATACAAAGCCCCCTCTCTCCGGGAGAGGGGTTCGTTTTGCGCGCGCTTCGGCTAGAACCATGCCGATTCCAGACGTCAGGACTTTCCCATGGACTTCGCCCTCAACGACGACCAGCGCGCCATCCAGGACGCCGCCCGCGCCTTTGCCGAGGCCGAGCTGGCCCCGCATTCGGCCGAATGGGACGAGACCAAACATTTTCCCGTCGATGTGATGAAACACGCCGCCGAGATGGGCTTCTGCGGGATCTATACGGGCGAGGAGCACGGCGGCATGGCGCTGGGCCGGGTTGAGGCGGCGGTGATCTTTGAAGAACTGTCACGCGGCGATGTGTCGACGGCGGCCTTTATCTCGATCCACAACATGGCGACCTGGATGATCGACCGGATCGGCTCGGACGACCTCCGTGCACGCTATGTGCCGAAACTGGTGACGATGGATCTTATTGCTTCCTATTGCCTGACCGAACCGGGCTCGGGGTCGGACGCGGCGGCGCTGCGGACCACGGCCAGGCTGGACGGCGACCACTATGTGCTGAACGGGTCGAAGGCCTTCATCTCGGGGGCCGGGACCAGCGACGTCTATGTGGTGATGGCCCGCACGGGGGTGGACGGGCCCAAGGGGATCTCGACCTTCGTGGTCGACAAGGACGCGCCGGGCCTGAGCTTCGGGGCGCAGGAGAAGAAGATGGGCTGGAACAGCCAGCCCACCGCCATCGTCCAATTCGACGACTGCCGCATCCCGGCGGCCAATCTGCTGGGCAAGGAGGGCGACGGCTTCCGCTATGCGATGATGGGTCTGGACGGCGGCCGGTTGAACATCGCCGCCTGTTCAATCGGCGGGGCGCGGCTGGCGCTGGAAACGGCCCAGGATTACGTCACCACGCGAAAACAGTTCGGCAAGCCCTTGTCAGACTTCCAGAATACCCAGTTCAAACTGGCCGACATGGCGACCCAACTGGAGGCGGCGCGGCTACTCGTGCTGCGCGGAGCCTGGGCGCTGGATAACAAACACCCCGAGGCGACCAAATGGTGCGCCATGGCCAAGCGGTTCGCCACCGACGCCTGTTTCCAGATCGCCGACGAGGCCCTGCAGCTGCACGGCGGCTACGGCTATCTGAAGGACTATCCGCTGGAGCGGATCGTGCGCGACCTGCGGGTGCACCGCATCCTCGAAGGCACCAATGAGATCATGCGGGTGATCACCGCGCGGGAGATGCTGCGGCAGTAGGTCTGCCGCGCATTTTGTGCTATTCTGACCAGAGATATGGTCAGGAGAATATTGTGCGCACAGTTGGCGTACTCGAAGCCAAGACGAATCTGTCCGCGCTGATCGATGAGGTCGAAACGTCAGGACAGGCCATCGTGATCACCCGGCACGGCAAGGCTGTGGCCCGGCTCGCACCGGAACCGTCCGCGCGTCTTGCCGGCACCCCGGGCGTCGCCGAACGCGCCCGCGTCTTTCGTGACAAGCAGGCCCCCGATCCGGAATGGGAGTCCCTGTCGTGGGAGGAGCTGAAGGCGATCGCGCGTGACGAAACTGATCGTTGATGCGTCGACGGCAGCCGCCTGGCTTCTGGCGTCGCAGACGACTTCATCCGCGGTGAATCTGCTGGACCGGATCTCGACCTACACGCCCATCGCGCCCCATGTGTTCCAGTGGGAGGTCGGAAACCTGCTCGTTCGCCAGACCCGCCGCGCACCGGGCTTTGACCTGCGCGAGGCGTTCGCCGTCCTCGACAGCTTCGGGATCGCGGTCGCTGCGGCTCCGGGGCAGGCCGAGATTCGCTCTCTCGCAGGCATGGCCGCCGCCCGCGGCCTCAGCCTTTTTGATGCCAGCTATCTGTGGCTGACCATGGCGGTTGGGGGCACCCTGGCGTCCCGCGACGGCGATCTTCTGGACGCCGCGGCAGCCGCCGGTCTTCCCGTCCTCGATCTTCGCGACTAAGTCGGGGCCTATGACCGAAGAACCCGAAGTCCTGACCCGCGTCGAATCCGGCGTCGGCCGCATCACCCTGAACCGGCCCAAAGCGCTGCATGCGCTGAATCATCCGATGTGCGACCTGATAATCGCGGCCCTGCTGGACTGGCAGGACAACGCGGCGGTGCTGTCGGTGCTGATCGACCATGCCGGGGAGCGCGGCTTCTGCGCCGGGGGCGACATCCGCATGATCGCCGAGAGCGGGGCCGGGGACGCCAGCGCCGCCCGGGCCTTCTTCCATGCCGAATACCGGCTGAATCATCTGCTGTTCGACTATCCAAAGCCGGTCACGGCCATCGTCGACGGCATCGTCATGGGCGGCGGCGTCGGCATTTCCGAACCGGCCGTGGTCCGCATCGCCACCGAACACACCACCTATGCCATGCCCGAGACCGGCATCGGCCTGTTCCCCGACGTGGGCGGCGGCTGGTTCCTGCCGCGCCTGCCGGGATTCGCCGGCACCTGGCTGGCCCTGACCGGGGCGCGGCTGAAGGCGGCGGACACGGTAGCCCTGGGCATCCATACCCATTTCATGCCGTCCGACGAGGTCGAGGTGTTCCGCACCATTCTGACCGCCGACCCGGGCTTTCCGGTCGACATCGCCGACGAACTGGCCGTCGATCCGGGCGAGGCCCCGCTGGACGCCCATATCGACACGATCGACCGGCTGTTCGCCCACGACACGGTCGAGGCCATCGTCGCGGCGCTGGAGGCCGAGAACACCGACTGGGCCCGGACCCAGCTGGCGGTGCTGAAGACCAAGTCACCGCAGTCGCTGAAGGTGACGCTGCGCCAACTGCGGACCGGAGCACATCTGACGTCCTTCGCCGAGAACATGGCGATGGAATACCGGCTCGGCGGCCGGGTCGTGCGGACCCACGATTTCCAGGAGGGGGTGCGGGCCGTCATCGTCGATAAGGACAACACACCGCACTGGTCGCCCGCCGATCTGGCCGGGGTTACGGACGCCGCCCTCGACGCCCTGTTCGCGCCGCTGCCGGCGGGCGAGGAGTGGACGCCGCTGTAAGGCCTCTTGCGTCCGCCGCACAATCGGGGCGTATCTGCGCCAACGCCATTCGGGAAATCGCCATGTTCAAGACCCTGCTTCTCGCCGCCGCGGCCTCGGTTGCCCTGTCCGGCTGTCTGATCATCGCGACCGACGGCGGTGAGCGGACTGTGGTCCACGCGCCCGCCGCCAGCGCCACCCCGGCTCCCACGACAGCCTGGTACCGGACCGCGATCGCCGATCCGCGCCGCCCCGCCGACGAGGTGGCCCGTGACGCCCTGCGCCATCCGGCCGACATGCTGGCCTTCATCGATCTGGACCGCGGCGACCGCATCGCCGACATCCGGCCCGGAGCCGGCTATTTCACCCGGCTGTTTTCCAGCGTCGTCGGGCCGAGCGGTCAGGTCTATGCCTTTGTGCCCAACCGCACCGCCGTACGCGAGAACGGGGCGGCTGACGCCCTGGTGGCCGGTTATGGCAACGTCAGCCGGGTCAACGGCGACCTCGACACCATGACCTTCGACCAGCCGCTGGATGTCGTGTTCATGAGCCAGGAATATCACGACTTCCACATCCCCGGCTTCGGCGTCGACGTGGCGCGGATGAACCGGGCCGTCTTTGCGGCGCTCAAGCCCGGCGGTCAGTATGTGGTCATCGATCATCAGGGTGCGGCCGGGACCGGCAACAGCCAGGTCTCGACCCTGCACCGGATCGAGGGTGATTTCCTGCGTCGTGAGGTCGAGGCCGCCGGCTTCGTCTTCGAGGGCGAAAGCCGGGCCGTCGCCAATCCGGCCGACGATCACAGCCTGAACGTCTTCGACGCCGCCATTCGCGGTCAGACCGACCAGTTCGTCTATCGCTTCCGCAAACCCGACTGACACCGAACGCCGTTCGCGTTAGTCTGCCGTTGCGTCATGCGGGCGCGATGGAGGTTTACGATGCGTCGGTCCCTGTTCCTCGCCGCCACGGCGGCCCTGGCCCTGAGCACGGCGATCGCCGGGCCGGTCGCCGCCCAGTCGACAGCGGACACCGTCTATGCGGCGGCCCTGGCCGATCCGGTTCGGACCGACGCGGACCGGGCGCGGGATGCGGCGCGGCACACGGCCGAGACCCTGGCGTTTGCCGAGGTCGGCCCGGGTCAGTCGATCGGCGACATGATCATCGGTGGCGGCTATTTCACCCGCGTCTTCTCGGCTGCGGTCGGGCCTGAGGGACATGTCACCGGCTGGCAGCCGGCCGAATTTGTGGCTTTCGCCGCCGTCTATGGCCAGGCCCTGGTCGACATTGCGGAATTGCCCAATGTCACGGCCATCGACTCGCCGCTGGCTACACCGGCCTGGCCCGAGGGTCTGGACCTGATCTTCACGGCCCAGAACTATCATGACCTGCATCTGGATGTGGTGCCGCCCGACACGGCAGCCCGGATCAATGCGGCCGCCTTCGCGGCGCTCAAGCCCGGCGGCCTGTATGTGATCGTCGACCATGTCGCCGCCGCCGGGTCGTCACTGGAGGTCGCCGATAGCCAGCACCGGATCGATCCGGCCACGGTCAGAGCCGAGGTCGAGGCGGCCGGCTTCGTGCTGGACGCGGAGGACGACACCCTGATCAATCCCGACGATCCGCTCACCGCCAATGTCTTTGATCCGTCGATCCGCGGCCACACCAGCCAGTTCATGCTGCGCTTCCGCAAGCCGGGCTGAGCGAAACCACACCGCCCCGCTGGCGAAGCGGGACGGGAGGCGCTACCCCTGCCGCGAAATCGCACAGGGAAACCCTCGCCATGACGCACAAGATCGCCTTCATCGGACTCGGCAACATGGGCGGCGGCATGGCCGCCAACCAGGCCAAGGCCGGCCACACCGTCCAGGCCTTTGACCTGTCGCCGGCGGCACTGGAACGGGCCGTGGCCGCGGGCTGCGTCGCCGCCGGTTCCGTGGCCGAGGCGGTCGCCGGAGCGGACATCGTCATCACCATGCTGCCCGCCGGACCGCATGTGCTGTCGGTCTATTCCGAACAGATCATCGGTACCGCACCGAAGACCGCCCTGCTGCTGGACTGTTCGACCATCGACGTCGACACGGCCCGCAAGGTCGCCGGACTGGCCAAGGCCGCAGGCTACGCCTTCGCAGACGCCCCCGTATCGGGCGGCACGGTCGCGGCCGACGCCGGGACCCTGGCCTTTATGGTCGGCTGCGATGAGGCTGACTTCGCCCGGGTCGAGCCGGCGCTGGAGCCGATGAGCCGGGTGACGATGCGCGCCGGCGATCACGGGGCCGGGCAGGCGGCCAAGATCTGCAACAACATGATCCTGGGCATCACCATGATCGGCACCTGCGAAGCCGTGGCCCTGGCCGAGAAACTGGGGCTGGACCCGGTCAAATTCTTCGACATCGCCTCCAAGTCATCGGGCCAGTCGTGGAGCGTCAGCAGCTACTATCCGTGGCCCGGTCCGGTGCCGACCGCGCCGTCCAACCGCAACTATGACGGCGGCTTCGCCACGGCCATGATGCTGAAGGACCTGAAACTGGCCCAGGATGCGGCGGCCAAGTCCGGGGCCAGCACCCCGCTGGGGGCACAATCCGAGGCGCTATATCAACTGTTCGACCGGCTGGGTTATGGCGGTCGCGACTTTTCGGGGATCCTGCAGATGCTGCGCGGGCAGCTGGATCAATTGCCGAAATGATCCAGATCAAGGCGGGTTGATCTCCACGCGGGCAAGAAATCAGCCTGCGGAATCGCCGTGGATTCATAATTGAGAACCGTTATCAATTAAGGGTTTGCGGCGATTTGTCCTTGCGTTTGCGTGGACAGACGAAGCCAATCGGCGCAATACGCGCCCGTCTTTCCTGGACGGTCGCGCACCGCCCGGAGCTGAGAAGAGCTGTTACGTTGTACGACTACAAGACTGCATTCGAAACCGCCGTGGAGCAGGTCAAGAGCGAGGGACGCTACCGCGTTTTCGCCGATCTGAAGCGCGTGCGGGGTCAGTTCCCGCTGGCGACGCGCCGGCGCGAGGACGGGTCCGAGCAAGACGTCGTCATCTGGTGCTCGAACGACTATCTGGGCATGGGCCAGCACCCGGCGGTGCTGGAAGCCATGCAGGCCGAGATCGATGCGGTCGGAGCCGGTGCCGGCGGCACCCGCAATATCTCTGGCACGACCCGGTCAGCCGTCGATCTGGAGGCCGAACTGGCGAGCTGGCACCAGAAGGAAGCGGCCCTGCTGTTCACCTCGGGCTACGTCGCCAATGAGGCGACGCTAACGACCCTGCAGCGCATCCTGCCAAACCTGATCATCTTCTCCGACTCGCTGAACCACGCCTCGATGATCGCCGGCATCCGCAACGGCGGCTGCGAACGGCACATCTACGCCCACAACGATCTGGCGCACCTTGAGGTCCTGCTGCGCGATGCGCCGGCCGACGCGCCCAAGCTGATCGCCTTCGAGAGCGTCTATTCGATGGACGGCGACATTTCCGACCTGGCCGGCACCATCACCCTGGCCCGGAAATACGGAGCTATGACCTATCTGGACGAGGTCCATGCGGTCGGCCTGTACGGCCCGACCGGTGCCGGCGTGGCCGAACGCGACGGCCTGCTGGACGGCATCGACATCGTCGAATGCACCCTGGGCAAGGCCATCGGCGTGATGGGCGGCTATATCGCCGCCGACGCCGTGATCGTCGACGCCGTGCGTAGCTGGGCCGCCGGCTTTATCTTCACCACCAGTCTGCCGCCGGCCCTGACCGCCGGGGCCCTGGCCTCGGTCCGCCACCTGAAGGCCAGCCCGGAGCTGCGCGTGGCCCACCAGGAACGCGCCGCCACCCTGAAGTCGCGCTTTGCCGCCGCCGGCATCCCGGTCCTGCCCAGCGAGAGCCATATCGTGCCGGTGCACGTCGGCGATCCGGTACACTGCAAGCTGATCTCGGACATGCTGCTGGAAGAGCACGGCGTCTATGTCCAGCCGATCAACTATCCGACCGTGCCCAAGGGCACCGAGCGCCTGCGCTTCACCCCGTCGCCCAATCACACCGATGCGATGATGGATGATCTGGTCAAGGCGATGGACCGACTGTGGACCCACTGCAATGTGGCGCGCCTCCCTGCCGTCGCCTGATGAGTGACCCGGGCGTTGGCGGGATCATCATCGAGAAGGTCCGCAACGGCCTGTATCTGAAGGTTTCGGCCATCCATGTGGCGACCGGGCGCGAAGCCTGCGCCGTCGGTCCGGCGGCCGAGCCCAAGGCGGTCGAACGGCTGGCCATCGCCAAGCTGAAACGCGCCCTGACTCAAGCGTAGCTGTCTTGCCTCACTGAAAATGCGCCCTTAGGCTTGGACTGTGGGGTGCCATTGACGATCAGGGGGTTCCGTTGAGCGACAGTCAATCTGAGACATTCCGGCTGCCCACAGGGCTGGCGATTTCGCTGCTATGGGCCTCTCTGATGGGCCTCTACATCTACAACGACTATTTCAGCCTCTATCGTCCAGGCACAATCGAGGGGATGGCGGCCGGAAAATTTGGACCGCTGGGTGAGGCGACCGCCGGAGTCCTCCTCGGCGCGGCGATCGTGCTCGCTGTCCCGGCACTGATGATCTTTCTGTCCGCTGCCTTGCCGCGGTTGATCAGCCGCTGGCTCAATGTCGTGCTCGGTCTCGCCTATACGGCTATAGAGGCGCTGACCTTTTTCGGTTCGGCCCCATTCTATCAGCTCGTCGTGGTGCTGGAGATTTTCGTCACCCTCGGGATCGTAGCCTACGCCCTGCGCTGGCCGCGTGGCCCGACGGCGGCATAGCCTCTTCCGTCGCGGTTTACGCCCATGCCGGGCAGTCCGACCACTAGATGTTGTGGCCAGACGCGCCACGGCCTAGATAAGTGGCCTCCCTCGTCCAGCCGTGAGCCCTGCCGTGACCGTACCCTTCATCCACGACGCCTATTTCTCGCGCGGTCTGGCCGAGGCCGACCCGGAGATCGCTCGCGGTATCGCCGGGGAACTGGGTCGACAGCAGGAACAGATCGAGCTGATCGCCTCGGAAAACATCGTCTCAAAGGCGGTGCTGGAGGCCCAGGGCTCGGTCCTGACCAACAAATATGCCGAAGGCTATCCGGGCCGCCGCTACTATGGCGGCTGCGAATACGTCGACGTGACCGAAGACCTCGCCCGCGAGCGCGCCAAACAGCTGTTCGGCTGCGGCTTTGCCAACGTTCAGCCGCACTCCGGGGCCCAGGCCAACCAGGCGGTGTTCATGGCCCTGCTGCAGCCCGGCGACACCTTCCTGGGCATGGACCTGGCCTGCGGCGGCCACCTGACCCACGGCAGCCCGGCCAACCAGTCGGGAAAGTGGTTCCGGCCGGTGACCTACAAGGTCAATGAAGACGACCATCTGATTGATTATGATCATGTTCAGGCCATGGCCGAACAGGAAAAGCCCAAGCTGATCGTGGCCGGGGCCTCGGCCTACAGCCGCCACATCGACTTCAAGCGCTTCCGCGAGATCGCCGACAGCGTCGGGGCCTGGCTGATGGTCGACATGGCCCACTATGCGGGCCTGATCGCCGGCGGAGCCTATCCGGACCCGGTGGCCCACGCCCATGTCACCACCACCACCACCCACAAGACCCTGCGCGGTCCGCGCGGCGGCATGGTGCTGACCAACGACGGCGACATCGCCAAGAAGATCAACTCGGCCGTGTTCCCCGGCCTGCAGGGCGGCCCGCTGGAGCATGTGATCGCAGCCAAGGCCGTGGCCTTCGGCGAGGCGCTCAAACCGGAATTCAAGATGTATGCCCAACAGGTCGTCGACAATGCCCGGGCCCTGGCCGCGGTGCTGGAGTCACGCGGTCTGGCCATCGTTTCGGGCGGCACCGACAGCCATCTGATGCTGGTCGACCTGCGGCCCAAGGGCGTGACCGGCAAGGCCACCGAGGCGGCGCTGGAGCACGCCCTGATGACCTGCAACAAGAACGGCGTGCCGTTCGACACTGCGCCCTTCACGGTGACCTCGGGCGTGCGTCTGGGCACCCCGGCCGGGACCACGCGCGGCTTCGGCGTCGCCGAATTCCAGCAGGTCGGCCACTGGATCGCCGATGTGATCGACTCGATGCAGGGCACGGACGAGGCCGACGCCGCCGTTCAGGCCCGGGTCGCCGACGAGGTGCGGGCGCTGACCCGTCGCTTCCCGATCTATGGATAGACCGCGATGAAATGCCCCTTCTGCGGACATCAGGACACCCAGGTGAAGGACAGCCGCCCGTCGGACGACGGCGCGGCCATCCGGCGTCGGCGGTCCTGCCCCAACTGCAACGGGCGTTTCACCACCTTTGAGCGGGTCCAGCTGCGTGAGCTGATGATTCTCAAGCGCAACGGCCGCCGGACCCCGTTTGACCGCGACAAGCTGGAGCGGTCGCTGGGCATCGCCCTGCGCAAGCGGCCGGTGCAGCCGGAACAGATCGAACAGCTGGTCAGCCGCATCGTGCGTCAACTGGAGAGTCTGGGCGAGACCGAGATCCCGTCCAGCACCGTCGGCGACTTCATCATGAAGGCGCTGAAGGGTGTCGATGAAGTGGCCTATGTCCGCTACGCCTCGGTCTACAAGGATTTCCGTCACACCGGCGATTTCGCCAAATTCCTCGGCGACGAAGGGCTGGACGAGCCCGGCCGCAGCTGATGCGGCCCCGCGTCACCCTGAAACTGGCGACGTCGCTGGACGGTCGCATCGCCACGGCGTCGGGCGAGTCGAAATGGATCACCGGCGAGGCCGCGCGACTGGCCGGGCATCGGCTGCGCGCTTCGCATGACGGAATTCTGGTCGGGGTCGAGACGGTGCTGGTCGACGATCCTGAACTGACGGCGCGCCTGCCGGGGCGGCCGGTCGACCAGCCGCTGCGGATCGTGCTGGACAGCCGGCTACGAACCCCGGCCACGGCCCGGATCGCCGGGGCCAACACCTTGATCCTGACCGCCGCTGAACCGTCACCGGTTGGCGAGGCCGAAATCGAGCAGGTCGAGGCCCTGGAGGGCCGTCCGGCACCGGCGGCGGTGCTGGCGACCCTGCATCGGCGCGGGATCGGAGCCCTGATGATCGAAGGTGGCGGCCGGGTCGCGGCCTCCTTCATCGCCGCCGGACTGGTCGATACGCTGGAGTGGTTCCGGGCCCCGATCATGCTGGGGGGAGACGGTCGCGCCTGCGTCGCCGGCCTGGCGCTGGCCAAGCTTTCCGACGCCCCGGCCTTCCGGCGCCTTGCGGTCGAGCCCTGCGGTGACGACCTGTGGGAACGTTACGAAAGGCTCTGAATGTTCACCGGCATCGTCACCGACATCGGCAGGGTACGCGCAGTCAGCCAGACCGCGCGCGACCGGCGCTATGAGATCGAGACCGCCTGGGACACGGCGACGCTGGCTCTTGGGGCTTCGATCAGCCACGCGGGCTGCTGCCTGACCGTGGTCGAGACCGGCCCCGGCTGGTTCGCGGTCGAGGTCTCGGGCGAGACCCTGTCGAAGACGACGCTCAGCCGCTGGGAAGCCGGAACGCGGGTCAATCTGGAGCGGGCCGCGAAACTGGGCGACGAACTGGGCGGTCATATCGTGTCAGGCCATGTCGACGGTCTGGGTCGGGTGGTGTCGGTGACGCCCGAGGGCGGGTCGCACCGGTTGACGATCGCGGCCCCGGCCCCGCTGCACCGCTATATCGCTGCCAAGGGCTCGATCACGGTCGATGGGGTGTCGCTGACGGTCAACACGGTCGAGGACCGGGAATTCGGCCTGAACATCATCCCGCACACCTGGTCGGAGACGACGCTCGGCGAATTAACGGCCGGCGATCCGGTCAATCTCGAAATCGACATGCTGGCGCGATACCTCGCGCGATGGCAGGAGACGGCCTGATGCAATTGGCAGCCAATATGAACGACAGCCCGATCAGCCCCATCGAGGACATCCTCGAGGATGCCCGCAACGGCAAACCCTATATCCTCGTCGACGCCGAGGACCGGGAGAACGAGGGTGACATCATCATCCCGGCCCAGTTCGCCACGCCGGACCAGATCAATTTCATGGTCCGCCATGCGCGCGGTCTGGTCTGTCTGGCCATCACCGGCGAGCGGGCCCGCCAGTTGCGCCTGCCGCCGATGGCCGCCGACAACCGCGAGAGCATGGGCACGGCCTTCACCGTCTCGATCGAGGCGAAGGACGGCGTGACAACCGGCATCTCGGCCGCCGACCGGGCACGCACCGTCCAGGTGGCGGCGGACCCGACCAAGGGGGCCGACGACATCGTTTCGCCCGGACACGTCTTCCCGCTGGTGGCCCGCGACGGCGGGGTGCTGGTCCGCACCGGTCATACCGAGGCCGCCGTCGACATCTCGCGCATGGCCGGACTGACCCCGGCCGGCGTGATCTGCGAAATCATGAATGACGACGGCACCATGGCGCGGATGCCCGACCTGGTGGCCTTCGCCCAGTTGCACGGGCTGAAGATCGGCACCATCGCCGACCTGATCGCCTATCGCCGCCGCACCGAACGGCTGGTCGAGCGGGTCATGGACACGCCGTTCGAGAGCGTCCACGGCGGCCCGTTCCGGCTGATGCTGTATCGCAATGCCATTGAGGGGGTCGAGCATGTCGCCCTCGTCAGCGGCAAGATCGAGGCCGGCAAGCCGACGCTGGTGCGGATGCACCAGGTCGATTTCGCCGCTGATTTGCTGGGCCATGTCGAGGCCCGTCAGGATTATGTGCCGCTGGCCCTGAAGGCCATTCACAAACACGACGGGGCCGGCGTCACCGTTTTCCTGCGCGATCCCGAATTGCGGGGTCTGGCCGAGCGTCTGTCCGGCGGCGAAAAACCGACGGCCGTCGACCGGTCGATCCGCAACTACGGCGTCGGGGCTCAGATCCTGCTCGACCTCGGCGTGCGCGATATGATCGTGATGAGCTCGACCCGACCGTCACCGACGGCGCTGGAAGGCTATGGCCTGCGCATCGTCGGCTGGCGTGACATGGACGGAGAAGACCAATCCTGACCGAACCTGACCGCATCCTGATCGTCGAGGCGCGCTATTACGACGATCTGGCCGATGCCCTGCTGGAGGGGGCGAAGGATGCCCTGACCGCGCGGGGGGCAAAGTACGATGTCGTCACCGTACCCGGCGCGCTGGAAATCCCCACGGCCATCACCCTGGCCGAGGAGGCCGGTCGTTTTCCGACGGCCCCGCGCTATGACGGCTATGTCGCCCTGGGCTGCGTGATCCGCGGCGAGACCTATCATTTCGAGATCGTTTCCGACCAGTCAGCGGCCGGTCTGTGCCAGCTGGGCATCAAGGGCCTGCTGATCGGAAACGGCATCCTGACCGTCGAGGACGAGGCCCAGGCCTGGGCCCGGGCGCGGCTCAGCGAGGGTGACAAGGGTGGCGGCGCGGCCCGTGCCTGTCTGGAGCTCATTGCGTTGAAGAAGCGGCTGCGGGTAGGACTGGGGTCGTGACCGAACCCAACAGCATCCAGGCCGTAATCGCCCAGCTCGCCGAAGCGCAAAAGCAGCGCGCCGAGCCCCATCTGACCTCGCGCCAGCGTCGTGCCCGCACGGTCGCCCGCCTGGCCGCCGTTCAGGCCCTGTACCAGATGGAACTGGCCGGGGAGGGCGTCGACACCGTGATCACCGAGTTCCTGTCCCACCGCTTCGATGCCGACATCGAGGGCGAGGTCCTGGCCGAAGCCGATGAGGACTATTTCCAGGAGATCGTGCGCGGCGTGATCGGGGGTCAGCGTGACATCGACGCGGCGATCAAGGCGCGTCTGGCGTCCAACTGGCGCATGGAACGACTCGATTCGACCCTGCGCGCCCTGTTGCGGGCAGGGGCCTGGGAATTGCGGGAACAGCGCAACATTCCGCGCGAAATCGTCATCGATGAATACGTCGAGCTGGCCAAGGCCTTCTTCGACGATGCCGAGGCGAAATTCGTGAACGCGGCGCTCGACGGCGTGGCGCGTGATGCCCTCGGTTGACGCCGCCGGAGAGTTCGAAACCATCCGCCGGCTGCTCGCGCCGCTGGCTCATCCGGAATGGGGCCGGGGACTACTCGACGATGTCGCCGTCGTCCCGTCCCGACCCGGATACGATCTGGTCCTGACCAAGGACTCAATCGTCGAGGGCGTTCATTTTCTGGCCGAGGACCCGATGGACACAGTGGCGCGCAAGCTGCTGCGGGTGAGTCTGTCCGATCTGGCCGCCAAGGGGGCCGAACCATTCGGCTATATGCTGGGTTGTTTCTGGTCGAAGCGTTGCGGCTGGCCCGAACGCGAGGCCTTTGCGGCCGGACTGAAACACGATCAGGCGGAATTCGATGTGGCCCTGCTGGGTGGGGACACGGTCAACACCCCGGGACCGGCAAGCTTTTCCCTGACCATGCTTGGATGGATGCCGAAGGGCCGGACGGTCGGCCGCGACGGTGCCCGGCCGGGTGACGTGATCCTGGTCACCGGTGCAATCGGCGACGGCTATCTGGGCCTGCAGGCCGCGAGGGGCCTGCTCTCGCTGGAGCCCGAGCGGATCAAGTCATTGATCGAACACTACCGCTCACCGATGCCGCGCACAGCCTTTGCCGAACAGATCCGTGATCTGGCGACCGCAGCGATCGACGTCTCGGACGGACTGATCGCGGACCTCGAGCATGTGGCGGCCGCCAGCGGCGTGGCGCTGGAAATCGACCTCGGTATCCTGCCGGTCTCGGCGGCCGCCCAGGCCTGGCTGGACGGGCGGGTCGACCCGCAGGACGCCCGGGTCCAGCTGGCCACCGGGGGAGACGACTATGAGATCGCCTTCACCGCGCGCGCCGGTGACGAAGCCGATCTGCGCCGCGCCGCCGAGCGACAGCATCTGCGCCTGACGGCCATCGGTCGGGTTGTCGCGGGGACCGGAGTGACGGTTCGCTGGGCCGACAACATCGTCGCCGTCCGCCAGCCGGGCTGGACCCACGACTGAACGCAACGGAATCCTAAGGGATGATCGCCATGGTCCGACCATGCGTCGTCGTGAACTCATCGCCGGAACAATTGCCGTGGCCACCGCCGCGCCGTCAGCCGTCCTGGCCTCGACCAGCGAATCACCGCTGGACGCTCCACCGCTATCGATCGCCGGTGTGGGTCTGCCGGTCATCGCTGACGGGCGAATTCGCAATTACGTGTTTGTATCGCTGCGGCTGCATCTCGGCCGGGGACAGACGATAGAACGGATGCGGGCGAAGGAGCCCTATCTCCGCGACGCGCTGACCCGGGCAGCCTACCGAACCCCCTTCACAGTCGCCGACGACTGGGATGTGATCGACGTCTCCGCCTTGTCCGCGAGCCTGCTGCGGTCCGCTGCGACCCTGGCCGGACGCGGGGCCGTGGCCCGGGTTGAGGTGGTCAACCAGACCCCCCGGAACCGCACCCGGGTCCAACCCAGGTGATCCTGTAAAAACCGTTGTTGCGTCTGACCGGCGCATTTGGCAACTTTCCGCCGCAATTCCCCATGGACGCATCTTCGCGTCCGTTGCGCACGGGGGGACCGGAAGGCGGAGAGAGGCGAAAACGCCCCACCGCGCCAAGGGTCCGGGCGCCATGTTTGCACAGGGAAACGAAACGCCATGACGTCATACCTATGGCTGGTCATCGCAGCGGGAGCGCTCGGCGTGCTCTTCGGTGCCGTCCAGACCGCCTCGCTGATGAAGGCCAGCGCAGGCAACGAGAAAATGCAGGAGATCGCCGCGGCGATTCAGGAGGGCGCATCCGCCTATCTCCGGCGGCAGTACACAACCATTGCCATGGTCGGGGTGGTCATCCTGATCGCCGCCTATTTGCTGATCGGCATCTATGCGGCCATCGGCTTCGTGATCGGTGCGGTCCTGTCGGGCCTGGCCGGTTTCGCGGGCATGCTGATCTCGGTCCGCGCCAATGTGCGCACGGCCCAGGCCGCGTCCGAGAGCCTCGGCAAGGGACTGGATCTCGCATTCCGCTCGGGGGCCATCACCGGCATGTTCGTGGCCGGCGGTGCCCTGCTGGGCGTGGCAGGCTACTATGGCGTCCTGACCGAGGTCCTCGAACTGCCGCGCACCGGTCGTGAGGTCATCGACGGCCTCGTCGCCCTGGGCTTCGGTGCCTCCCTGATCTCGATCTTCGCCCGTCTCGGCGGCGGCATCTTCACCAAGGGTGCGGACGTCGGTGGCGACATGGTCGGCAAGGTCGAGGCCGGCATCCCCGAGGACGATCCCCGCAACGCCGCGACTATCGCTGACAACGTCGGTGACAATGTCGGCGACTGCGCCGGCATGGCCGCTGACCTGTTCGAAACCTATGCGGTGACCACGGTCGCCACCATGGTGTTGGCGGCGATCTTCTTCCGCGGCCAGCCCTATGTCGACGTGATGATGCTGCTGCCGCTGGCTATCTGCGGCATCTGCATCGTGACCTCGATCATCGGCAGTTTCTTTGTCCGTCTGGGCAAGGGCCAGAACATCATGGGGGCCCTGTATCAGGGGCTGGTCGTCACCGGGGTGCTGTCGGCGATCGCCGTGTATGTCGTCATCAAGCATCTGGTTACCGGCGACATCGTCACTAACAACGGCTTGGTCATCGAACCGATGAGCCTGTTCTGGTCCGGCATGGTCGGTCTGGGCGTCACCGCGGCCATCGTGGTCATCACTGAATACTATACCGGGTCGAATTTCCGCCCGGTGCGGTCGGTGGCCAACGCCTCGGTCTCGGGTCACGGCACCAATGTGATCCAGGGTCTGGCCGTCTCGCTCGAGTCGACGGCCCTGCCGGCCCTGACCATCATCGTCGGCATCATCGTCAGCTTCCAGCTGGCGGGCCTGTTCGGCATCGCCATCGCCACCACCACCATGCTGGGTGTGGCGGGGATGATCGTCGCCCTGGACGCCTTCGGTCCGGTCACCGACAACGCCGGCGGCATCGCCGAAATGGCGGGTCTGCCTGCTGACGTCCGTCATGTCACCGACGCTCTCGACGCCGTGGGCAACACCACCAAGGCCGTGACCAAGGGCTATGCGATCGGTTCGGCGGGCCTCGGCGCGCTGGTGCTGTTCGCGGCCTATACGTCCGACCTGCAGTATTTTGCGGCCAATGCGGCGGAGTATCCGTTCTTCGCCAATATGGGTGAGATCGATTTCGCCCTGACCAACCCCTATGTCGTCGTCGGCCTGCTGTTCGGGGGGCTGCTGCCCTTCCTGTTCGGCGGCATGTCGATGATGGCGGTGGGTCGCGCCGCCGAGGCTGTCGTGGCGGAGGTCCGGCGTCAGTTCCGCGAGAACCCCGGCATCATGACCTATGAGGTCAAGCCGGAGTACGGGCGGGCCGTCGACATCCTGACCAAGGCGGCGATCAAGGAGATGATTGTACCGTCGCTGCTGCCGGTGCTGTCGCCGATCGTCCTGTTCGTCGCCGTGCTGTCGATCTCGGACAAGGCCACGGCCTTCGCCGCGCTCGGGGCCATGCTGATGGGCGTCATCGTCACAGGCTTCTTCGTCGCGGTCTCGATGACCTCCGGCGGCGGGGCCTGGGACAATGCCAAGAAGGTGATCGAGGAAGGATTCACCGACAAGAACGGTGTCGTTCACGGCAAGGGCTCCGAAGCCCACAAGGCCGCGGTGACCGGCGATACGGTCGGGGATCCCTACAAGGACACCTCCGGCCCGGCGGTGAACCCGATGATCAAGATCACCAACATCGTCGCCCTGCTGCTGCTGGCGGTGCTGGCGAGCAACAAGATCTTCTGATCGACTGTCCGGCCGCGCCCCGGGTCATGCCCGGGGTGCGGACCGGTTCATCCGGTCCGAAACGAAAGACGCCCCGGAGAGCGATCTCCGGGGCGTCTGTCTGTATGGATGTCGGAAGGTTCGTTAGTCGGGGCGGCGCTGGCCCGGCTGGTTCTCGTCGGTCCGGGGCAGTTGGCCGCGGCCGACGTTGCCCAGCAGCTGTTCCATGATCGTCAGCTCACGGCCCCGGGTCGGGGTCTCGCGGCGCTGCATGGTCAGATCCTGACCATCTTCCAGACCCAGGGTCCGGACCGCAGCGACCTGTTCGGCGTCGTTGAAGGTGATTTCGGTGACACTGCGCTGGGTGACCTGCGGCAGGTTGTAGGTGTATTTTTCGGTCGTCTGGCTGATGTAGTACCAGATGCTGTCGCCCTCGAAGGTCGAGGTGGTCGACGGGCTGCCCAGCCGGGCGATCACGGTTTCCTTGGTGTCCGTACCCGCGACGATGTCGGTCGGCTTGGCATCGACGTTCTGGAATCCGTTGACTCCAACGGTCGGGGCGCAGGCCGTGGCCAGGGCTGCCATCGAAACGAGGGCCAGCAGTCGGGCGGTAGAAATCGGCGTCAGACGGGGCATGTGCAGGAGCCTGTGACAGAACAAGGTCTTTGACCTAACCGGACCCGCGTCCTAGTTCAACGGCGCGGCAGAAAAGGGGCCGTAATATCATGCTCAAGAATTTGCTCCGATCCCGACCGGCCGCCCTCGACGGCGATGCCCTGTATGCTCTGGCAGTGACCCAGGCTCGCCGTCCCGACTTTTACACCCGGCTGGGCGTGGACGACCGGATTGATGCGCGGTTTGAACTTTATACGCTGCATGTCCTGCTGCTGGTCCTGCGTCTGCGCGATGACGGCGACCGGGGCGGGGAGGCGGCCCAGGTCCTGTTCGACACCTATGTCTCGGCCCTCGACAACTCCTTGCGCGAACTGGGCGTCGGCGACGTGTCCGTCGGCAAGAAGATGCGCAAGCTGGGCGAGTCGCTGTACGGGCGGATGACCACCTATGAGCCCCCGCTGCGGGCCGGGGACGAGGCCGCCCTGGCCGCCGGACTGGCTCGTAATGTCTATGGCAACGATGACAGTGCCACCGCCGAAACCCTGGCCCGCTATGTCGTTGCCAGCCGCGCCACCCTGGCGGCTCAGGACTTCGATGCCGTGGTCCGTCAGCCCCAATGGGCGGAGATTTCAGCATGAGTGCGCTGCCCGACCTTCCCTTCAGCGATCCCGTACGGCTGAACCAGACCCTTGGCGGTGTGACGCGAACCCTTGAGCCTGACGCCGAGGCCCGCAAGCGCATCGCCAGGGCCCTCGACCTGGCCTCGCTGGACGCCTTCGTGGCCGAGATGAGCCTCAAGCCGGTGGCCGAGGGCTGGCGTCTGTCCGGTCGGGTCAAGGCCAGCGCGGTCCAGACCTGCGGTCTGACGCTGGAACCCCTGCCGGTGGAGGTCGATTCGCCCTTCTCGATCACCCTGAGCGAGGCCGTCGAGCCCGAGACCGACGAAATCGTCATCACCGTCGAGGATGATTCGCCCGACCTGATCGAGGACGGTCGTATCGACCTCGGCCAGTATGCGGTCGAGCAACTGGCCCTGTGCCTCGACCCGTTCCCGCGCAAGCCGGGGGCCGAGTTCGTCCAACCGGACGAGCCCGCTGAGGTGTCACCGTTCGCCGTACTGAAGACGCTTCATCCCAAGGCTTCGCCCGAGCAAGGTTGACGCGACGGCGAGCCAGTTGCATCCCCCCTGAGCGGCGCTATCGTCAGCCGCCCTTGCCGGTGCCCCAGCATTCGGCGCGACGGAGTCGAATTCCACTTGGTATCCCCTGTTCTGATCTCGCTCGACGCCATGGGCGGGGACTTCGGTCCCGTCGTTGTGGTCGCCGGCATCCGTGACTACCGCCAGCGCCATGGCGGGGAGGGCGTGCGCTTTCTGGTGCACGGAGACGAGGCGGCAATCGCCGCCGAGATGAAGCGCTGTCACCTGACGGCCGAAGTCTGCGAGATCCGCCATACCGACAAGGTCGTGGCCATGGACGAGAAGCCGGCCCAGGCGATGCGTCGCGGCAAGGGGTCGAGCCTGTGGAACGCCATCGAGGCGGTCAAGATCGGTGAGGCCGGGGCCGTGGTGTCCGCCGGCAACACCGGGGCGCTGATGGCCATTTCCAAACTGCTGCTGCGGATGGCGGTCCCAGGGCTGGAGCGCCCGGCCATTGTCGCCAGCTGGCCCACATCGCGCGGCGTCACTGCCGTGCTGGACGTCGGGGCCAACATCCAGTGCGACGCTGAACAGCTGGTCGAGTTTGCCATCATGGGCGAAGCCTTCCACGCCGCCGTGCACGGCGTCGCGCGGCCGACGATCGGCCTGCTCAATATCGGTTCCGAGGACATGAAGGGTCACGATGACGTGCGCGAGGCTCACGCCATCCTGCGTAACGGCGGCCTCGACCTCGACTATCACGGCTTCGTCGAGGGAACGGATATCGCCAGGGGCACGGTCGACGTCATCGTCACCGACGGTTTCACCGGCAATATCGCGCTGAAGACGGCCGAAGGTGTGGCCCGGTTCATCTCGACCCTGATGAAAGAGGCCCTGACCTCCAGCCTGCAGGCCAAGCTGGGCGCGCTGATCGCCCTGCCGGCGCTGCAGCAGATGCGCCAGAGAATCGACCCCAGCGCCATCAACGGCGGGCCGCTGCTGGGCCTGAACGGCATTGTCGTGAAGAGTCACGGCGGGGCCGACGCCAAAGGTTTCGGCAATGCCATCCGGGTCGCTGTCGAACTGGCGCGAAGCGACTATATGACCAAGGTGGGCACCAGCCTGCAGCGGCTCGTTACCGTCCTTGAACATCCACCTGCAACGGCGTCGGACAGCGATCCCGCCGGGGAGAGTTTATAGTGAGCGTTACCCGCAGCGCCGTCACCGGCGTCGGCTCCTATCTGCCCGAGAATATCGTCACCAATGCCGACCTTTCGAAATTCGTCGACACCTCCGACGAATGGATCGTCGAGCGCACCGGCATCCGTCAACGCCACAAGGCCCGCGAGGACCAACCGACCAGCGACCTGGCCGTCGAAGCTGCGCTGAAAGCCCTGGCCGACGCCGGACGCAGCGTGGCCGATGTCGATCTGATCATCGTCGCCACCACGACACCGGACATGACCTTTCCGGCCACGGCGGCGATCGTGCAACGCAAGCTCGGGGTGGGCGTCTGCCCGGCCTTCGACGTGCAGGCGGTCTGTTCGGGCTTCGTCTATGCATTGAGCGTCGCCGACGGCTTCGTCGCCCGCGGTCTGGCCAAATGCGCCCTGGTCATCGGGGCCGAGGAAATGACCCGGCTGATGGACTGGTCCGACCGAAGCACCTGCGTGCTGTTCGGCGACGGTGCCGGGGCGGTGGTCATGGAGCCGCGCGAGGGGCAGGGAACCAAGGCCGATCAGGGGTTGCTGGGCTTCGCCCTGCGCTGCGACGGCACCAAGTCCGAGCTACTGTATGTCGACGGCGGACCGGCCACGACCGGCGCGGTCGGCCATCTGCGCATGTCCGGCAATCAGGTGTTCCGCCATGCCGTGGTCAACATCGCCGAAGCCATCACCGCCGCCGCCAAGGCCGCCAACATCGAAATCGCCGACGTCGACTGGTTCGTCCCGCACCAGGCCAACCAGCGGATCATCAAGGGTGTCGGTGACCGATTGGGGCTGGACGAATCCAAGGTCGTCTCGACTGTAGCCACCCATGCCAATACCTCGGCGGCCTCGATCCCGCTGGCGCTGGACGCCGCCATCCGCGATGGCCGCATCAAGCGTGGCGACCTGGTGCTGATGGAGGCCATGGGCGGCGGACTGACGTGGGGCGCGTGCGCGCTTCGCCTGTAACGTGCATTTGGCGCTTTCCATTTGATCCCGCTTGCTCTTTGATGGGGTGAGGGACTGTTTGGAAGGGGAGCCAGCCATGAGCGATCACCATACCCTGACCCGCGCGGATCTTTGCGACGCCGTGCACGATGAGGTCGGATTGTCTCGCCAGGAGTGTTCGACCCTGGTCGAGCGCACACTGGAGCTGATAGTCGAGTCACTGGAACGCGGCGAGATGGTGAAGCTGTCAGGCTTCGGCGTCTTCCAGGTCCGCGAGAAGCGCGCCCGGATGGGCCGCAACCCCAAGACGGGCGAGCCGGCGGCGATCAACCCGCGCAGGGTCATCAGCTTCCGCGCCTCGCAGATCATGAAGGGCCGGGTACACGACGCGGTCGTCAAGGCCTGACGCCATGGCCAAGGGCCCCAACGCCTTTCGCACGATTTCCGAAGCCGCCGACGACATCGGCACGCCGCAGCATGTGCTGCGCTTCTGGGAAACCAAATTCAGCTTCATCAGCCCGCTGAAGCGGGCCGGGGGCCGCCGTTTCTACCGGCCGCAGGACATTGTGCTGCTGAAGGCCGTGCGGCGTCTGCTGCACGATGAGGGCCTGACCATCAAGGGCGTCCAGCGGTTGCATCGCGAGCAAGGGGTGCAGAAGCTGGCCGCCTACGGCAATCCCGAGGCGGGCGTCAGCTACAGCCCGGCCGCCATGGGTGCCGGAGACGACGAGACCAGCCCGACACCGTCGCCGACCGCGGCCAATCCGGTACGACTGCAGACGGTTCTGGCCGAAATCGAGGGCGCGCGGTTACGACTTGAGGCCGTTCTGGCTCCCTGAGCACAAATGCCCGCTTTTGGGTTTGCGGGCCGGCCGCCCCCCGGCTATAGAGCCGCCTCCCGGAGCGTGGCGCAGCCTGGTAGCGCACTTGACTGGGGGTCAAGGGGTCGCAGGTTCGAATCCTGTCGCTCCGACCATCTTCCTCAATGAAGACGGTTGGTTGAAGGGGTCGCTTTCGAGCGGCCCCTTTGCAATTGGGCGACCGGGTTTCAGGTCTGGTTGCGCTGCGGGCGTTCAGCGCCATCGCCACCGGACCAACCTGCTATCGCGTCGCAAAGTCGTTTCCCCTTGACCCCGCTCCCAATCAAGGGAAAGACACACGGCATGCAAATCCGAACCTCATTCATGCTGTCCGTCGCCCTGACCATGCTGGTGGCCGCCTGTGGCCAGGGCGATGCTCCCGCCGACAAGGCCGGGGCGGGTGAAGTCAATCTTTACAGCGCACGCCATTACGACAGCGACCGGGCCCTGTATGAGCGCTTCACCGAAGAGACCGGCATCAAGGTCAACCTGATCGAGGGCAATGCGGATCAGCTGATCGCCCGCATGACCAGCGAGGGGGCCGCCAGCCCCGCGGACCTGTTCGTAGCCGCCGACGCCGGGGCCCTGTGGCGCGCGCAAAGCGCCAACCTGTTCCAGCCCACGACCTCCCCTGTGCTGGACGCCGCCATCCCGGCCAATCTGCGCGATCCCGAGGGCCGCTGGTTTGGCCTGAACCGCCGCGCCCGCATCATCGCCTATGACTCCAGCAAGGTTCAGCCCGACGAGGTCGATACCTACGAGGACATCGCCTCGCCCCGCTTCCGCGGTCGCCTGTGCGTGCGCTCGGCCGACAGCGTCTACAATCTGTCGCTGGTCGGGGCCCTGATCGAGGCCTGGGGTCCCGAGAAGACCGCCCAATGGACGCGCGGAGTCGTCGCCAACATGGCCCGCCCGCCGGAAGGTGGTGACCGCGACCAGATCCGCGCCGTCAACGCCGGAGTCTGCGAGATCGCCCTGACCAATTCGTACTACTATATCCGGATGGCCAATGGCGAAGACGCCGGCGACCGTGAAGTTACCCGGAAGGTCAAGCTGGCCTTCCCGTCGCTGGACGGGCAGGGCACCCACGTCAACATCTCGGGCGGTGGCGTCGCCGTCGGGGCTCCAAACCGTGAGAACGCCGTCCGGTTGCTGGAATTCCTGGCCTCGCCCGAGGCCCAGTCGATGGTCTCCGCCGGCAATAACGAGTTCCCGGCCAGTCCGGACGTCCCGGCTCCGCCCCCTACCGACGCCTATGCTGACTTTACCGCTCATCCGATGTCAGTCGCGGTCTATGGCCGACACCAGGCCGAGGCCCAGACCCTGATGAGCGCGGCGGGCTGGCGATAGCCGCCGACAACAACTCGACGCCACCGGCCCGTCGCGCCCTCCGGCACGGCGGGCCTTCGCTGTTGGGGCTGCTGGCCTGGTTGGCCGCCGCCGTCGCCCTTGCCCCCCTGGTCGGTGTGGTAGCGACCGCATTTGGAGACGGGCGGGCCGACATCGCGGCCCCGGACCTGATCCGATATGCCCTGACCTCTGCCGCCCTAGCCCTGATGGTCGCCATTGGAACCGCAGTTCTCGGATCCGTCTCCGCCTGGCTGGTGGTCATGCATCGCTTTCCCGGCCGATCGGTCTTCGCCTGGGCCCTGGCCCTGCCGCTGGCGGCACCGGCCTTTGCTTTGGCCTATGCCTATGCGGACCTGTTCGATGTCGCGGGCGATCTGCGGACCTGGATGCGCGCCGTGCCCGGTATCGCGTGGGGGCCCCATATCCGCAGCCTGCCGGGAGCTGCCTTCGTCCTGTCCCTGGCTTTTTACCCATACGTCTATCTGACGCTGCGCGCGGCGCTGGTCAGCCAGTCGGCCCAGGCGATCGAGGCAGCTCGCAGTCTGGGCTGCACGCCGATCCAGGCGCTGTTTCGCGTCGGCCTGCCCCTGCTGCGCCCGGCGCTGGCGGCGGGCGTCGCCCTCGCCGTCATGGAGACGCTGGCTGATTTCGGCGCGGTGCAGTTTCTCAGCGTCCAGACCCTGACGACCGGCGTGGTGCGGTCCTGGTTCGTCTATGGCTCGCTGGCCTCCGCCGCCCGCCTTGCCCTGCCGCTTCTCGCCGCGGCGGCGATCCTGCTCTGGATCGAGCGCCTCAGTCGCCGGGGCCGAACCGATGAAGCCGCCCGGGCCCGGTGGCGCCCGATCGCGCCCACGCGCCTGACCGGCGGACGCGGCGTCCTCGCCTTCGTCTTCTGCTTCGGCCTGCTGACGCTCGGCCTGCTGTTGCCGGTCGGCTGGCTGGCCGTGAATGCGCTCGACGTCAGCCCGGAGTGGAGCCGGCTGGCCCGCGCGGCGTCGCACAGCCTGGGCCTCGGCCTCGCCGGCGCCTGCGTCACCGTTGTGCTGGCCACCTGTCTGGCCCTCTCGGCCGAGCGGATGCCGATCGTCGCCCGGATCAGCAGTCTGGGTTATGCCACCCCCGGCGCGGTCATGGCGATCGGACTTCTGGCTCCGGCCTCGCTGGTCTGGCAGAACATGCCCGGGGCGGTCTCGGGTCTCGGCGTCGGGCTGGTGCTGCTGATCTACGCCTATGCGGCGCGGCTGATGGCGGCGGCACTGGAGCCGGTCGAGGCCGGCCTGACCCGCGTCACCCCGTCCATGGTCGCCGCCGCCCGGACGCTGGGCCGCAGCGAAGTCGGTGCCGCCCTGTCGGTGCGCCTGCCGATCGCCTCCGGGGCCCTTCTGACCGCCATCCTGGTGGTGTTTATCGATGTGGTGAAGGAACTGCCCGCCACCCTCATTCTGAGACCCTTCAACGTCGATACCCTGGCTGTGATCGCCGACAACTACGCCCGTGACGAGCGCCTTGCGTATGCGGGCTGGCCCAGCCTGATGATCATCGCCCTGACCCTTCCCGCCGTGATCTGGCTGACGCGCAAGATCACTGCCTCGCGCCCCGGAGACCCGCATGGCCATGACTGACGCCATCGTCTCGGTTACCGGCGTCCGCCGCGCCTATGGCCGCAAGATCGCGGTGGACGGGGCTGACCTGACCCTGTCGCGGGGACGCATCCTAGGCCTGCTGGGCGCATCCGGCTCGGGCAAGAGCACCCTGCTGAGGGCGATCAGCGGCCTGGAATCGATTGATGCGGGGTCCATCGTCATCGACGGCCAGGTCGTGACCACCCCCGATCGCCGGGTGCCACCCGAGGCACGGCGTGTCGGCATGGTGTTTCAGGACTTTGCCCTGTTCCCGCACCTGACAGTCGCCGGAAACGTCGGCTTCGGCCTCAAGGGACGCCGCGACCGTGATGTCGTCGTCGCCGCCTTGCTGACGCGCCTGCGTCTGGCCGATCGAGCGTCCGCTTTTCCCCACACCTTGTCCGGCGGTGAGCAACAGCGCGTCGCCCTGGCCCGCGCCCTGGCGCGCGACCCGGCGGTGATCCTGCTGGACGAGCCCTTCTCGAGCCTGGACAGTTCGCTGCGGGCCGAAGTCCGCGAGGATCTGGTCCGGGCCCTGCGCGACAGCGGTGCCTCTGCCATTGTCGTCACCCACGACGCCGAGGACGCCATGATCATGGCCGACGATCTGGCCCTGATGGACGCCGGTCGCATCATCCAGACCGGCACGCCGCACGCGCTCTACACCCGCCCGACCTCGGTCGCCGCCGCCCGGTTGCTGGGGCCGCTCAATCTGGTCGAAGCCGGGGTCCGGCAGGGGCTGGCGACCTCCGTACTGGGGCAGGCCGCCACCATCCTGCCTGACGGAGAGGCGTGGATCGGCGTGCGTCCATCCGATTTGCGGCTCGCCGACGCCGGAACAGGTCTTCAGGTCCGGGTGGAGTCCGTCGGCTATGCCGGTAAGTTCCGCATTGTCCGCGTCAGCAACGGACCGCAAACCTTGTCGGTCCACGTCGATTACGAAGCACCGGCGATCGGCGCGACGGTCGGCCTTGCGGTCGACACCGCGCGCCTGCTGGTCCTGCCCCGGACCGGGGGCGGTCAGGCTGCTGTCGGTCGTTAGAACCACGACGATTCCGCGGGCCGACGGTTAGTCGTCCGTCGTACCGGTCGCCTGTTTGCGACGGCCGCCCTGTTCGGCCCAGCGCAGCAGCGGGATCAGCGGCAGGCCCCACGCGGTGCCGGCGATGCCGTAGAACAGCAGGTCGATCCACCAGGCGTCAGGCAAGCGGTCGCCGATGCTGATCGCGGCCCAGACATAGAAGGTCAGGAAGGCCAGCACGCCGACGGCGGCGATGAAGCGGCGCAGGCGCGGCGGCATCAGCGCTTGTTCCGGAACAGGAAGAATCCAAACAGGGACACAGCCGAAGCGGCCATGGCGGCGACGACCCAGAGCCAGTCGTCCATGGTCCCGACGGCGAACACCCGCACCGCCAGGAACCAGCCGCACAGGGCCCCGACGCCAGACACCAGCAGGGTGGCGAACAGGCCGCGACGGCCCGTCAACTGGTCAGCAATCCAGGCCAGGGCGAAAGCGCCGACGACGGCGGCGATGATATCGGCGTATTCCACCCGGGAGCACTCCTGCTTGCGACGACACGTCCGTCGATTGCGACTCGATCTGGCCACGAGAGGCAGGCATACCGCCCGTGTCCCGGCGCACTGGATGGCGCGCCGGACATTGTATCGAGCGGAACAGCGGGCGTCGAATGAAGCGTTTTGATAGTGACCGGAACCGGGCGATAGCGATCTGGCTGTTTGCCTGCGCAGCGCTGGTGCTGGCCATGGTCGTGGTCGGAGGGGTGACGCGGCTGAGCGGGTCGGGCCTGTCCATCACCGAGTGGAAGCCGCTGGTCGGGGCGATCCCGCCGCTGAACGCCGCCGACTGGGCCGACGCCTTCGCCCGCTACAAGGCCATTCCGCAATACAGCCACGTCAATGCCGGCATGAGCCTGGCCGAGTTCCAGACGATCTTCTGGTGGGAATGGTCGCATCGGCTGCTGGGACGACTGATCGGCGTCGCCTTTGCCGTGCCCTTTGCCATCTTCCTGGTATTGGGATGGATCCCGAAACGGCTGATCTGGCGCTGCGGCGTGCTGCTGGGTCTGGGCGGCCTTCAGGGGCTGATCGGCTGGTGGATGGTGTCCAGCGGCCTGGTCGACCGGGTCGATGTCGCGCCCGAACGGTTGACCATCCATCTGGGCCTCGCCCTGCTGCTGTTCATCGGTTTGCTGTGGACCGGGCTGGAAGCGCACGCCGGTTTTCATGCGTCACGTGCGCCGGTCGGTTGGAGTCGCGCCGCGGGCCTGCTGCTGGCGGCGGTCTTCGTCCAGTGCCTGCTGGGCGGGTTGGTGGCCGGAGGCAAGGCGGGCTTCATCTACACCGACTGGCCGCTGATGAACGGGGCGATACTGCCCCCGGTCGACTGGTCGAACGGAGTCCTGGCCTTTCTGCATGACCAGGCCCTGACCCAGTTCAATCACCGCATCTGGGCCTATGGCCTTCTGCTCGCCGGGACGGCCTATGCCGTACTGGCGTGGCGCGGACGGCTGGTCGAGGGCCTCGGGGCCTCGGCCTATGTCGTGGCCGGCACCCTGTGGCTGCAGGCGGCCCTCGGTATCGCCACCCTGATGCACGGGGTACCGCTGTGGCTGGGGGCCCTGCACCAGGCCGGGGCCGTGGTGGTGTTGGGTGCCGCGACCGTCAACCTGTGGCTGGTGCGTCGATCACAGGCGCGGATCTTCACGTCCGGATGGCGTCCCAAGGGCCTGTGATTGCCAGGGTGATACCCGGGTACTGGATGTTGACGAACAGGGTGCTGCCGTCGGGCGAGAACACAGCCCCGCAGAATTCGGCATTGCCGAGGAAGGCGTTGCGGCCGAGCGTGTAGAGCTTGCCGTCGGGCGTCACGCCCTTCAGGTGATTGCGAAGCTCCTCGGAATAGTTGTCCTCGCACAAGATCAGATGGCCCCAGGGCGCGACCGTCAGATTGTCGGCCATGTTCATCGCCTTCTCGTCGGTGGATTCGACGAACAGCTGGATACGACCGGGACGCAGGCGCTCGCCCAGCGTCCCCTCGAAGCGCGAGGGGACATAGCGCATGACCTGGCCGCGCCGGATCGGGCCGCCCGAAGTGGCGGTCAGAAACATTTCCCCGTCGCCCCAGTGCAGACCCTCGCCACGCGACACCAGGGTGGCCCCGGCGGCATGGCCACGCTTGCGTAGGTCATTGTTGGGGCTATCGACGTCCTCCATGTCGATCCACACCACTTCACGCCAGTCACCGACCGACCAGAGCCGCTCGTCATGGTTGGAGGAGTCCGAGCCGCGCGCGTCGCGGAAGGCCATGGCCTGCAGCCTGCCACCGTCGCCCAGCTTGCCCGGGGTCATGGGGATGAAGCGGTAGAACAGGCCGTCAATCTTGTCCTCGGTCTGATAGACGATGCCGGTACGCGGATCGACGCAGACGGCTTCATGGTCGAAACGCCCCATGGCCTTCAGCGGCACCGGATCGACCAGACCCGTTGCCGTAGCCGGGACCTCGAAGACATAACCATGCGCCTTCATCACATCGGCGGTGGCCGGCGTGATCTCGGTCTCCTCGCACGTCAGCCACGAGCCCCAGGGCGTGATCCCGCCGGCGCAGTTCGTGCTGGTTCCGGCCAGGCTGAGGTGCTGGCTGACCGTCTCGCCGGTGGCCATGTCATAGATCAGGGTGGTGGTACCGCCGGGCAGGGGGCGGCCATCCTTGTAGGTGTCATAGGCCCGCGCGACGTCGAGCCGGCCGATGCGTTCCTGATGATAGCCGCCAGGACCCCAGTTGCGATGCAGGGCCGAGGACCCCTTGAGTTCGTGATTGCGCACCAGGGCGATGCGGCTGCCCTCAAGGGCGAAACAGCCCATGCCGTCGAACTGGCCCGGCACCAGCAGGCCGTCGTCCATCGTCTCGCCACCCTGGGAGATGACACGGTAGGAGAAGCCCTCCGGCAGATCGAGCAGCTTGTTGGGGTCGGCGATCAGCGGGCCATAGCCCTCGACCTCGTTGACATAGGTCTCGTTCGCCTCCTGGATGGCGGCGCGCGCCTGATGCGCCAGGCCGGTGAAGGCGAGGGCGGCGGCCCCGGTGGTAAGCAGGCCGCGGCGGTGCAGACGCATGGAGGACTCCGGACAACTGATGGCGGCTTATGACCCGGACATTCGGTCCCGTCATCAGGGTTCTGTGACGCCGTTCCGCGCCGCAAACGGCCGAAAAGGAACCGAAACATACGGTATTTTAATACCGCTTACAGTTTTCTCTTTGAAATCAACACGCTTTGCCCAATGTCGGAGCGCAAGCTGCATTGACCGCAGCCGATCCATCCTCTATCAGCGCGCCTTCCGCTCGTTCCATCTTCGGTTCGGGCCACACCGTTCGTCTCCCAGGAACCCTACGTCATGCTGAAGAGCACTACGGCTGCGTTGAAGCCGGCCGACGTTGTGAAGAAATGGATTGTCATCGACGCCGAAGGCGTCGTGGTCGGTCGTCTCGCAACATTCATCGCCATGCGTCTGCGCGGCAAGCACCGCCCGGACTTCACCCCCCACGTCGACAGCGGTGACCATGTCATCGTCGTCAACGCCGACAAGGTGGTGTTCACCGGCAAGAAGCTGACCGACAAGATCTACTATCGTCACACCGGTCACCCGGGCGGCATCAAGTCGACCACCCCCGAGAAGGTCCTGAACGGCCGCTTCCCCGAGCGCGTGCTCGAGAAGGCCGTCGAGCGCATGCTGCCCAAGGAAAGCCCCCTGGCCCGCGCCCAGATGACCCACCTGCGTCTGTTCTCCGGTCCGAGCCACACGCACGAAGCCCAATCGCCCGAGACCGTCGACTTCAAGTCGATGAACTCCAAGAACACCCGGAGCGTCTGAGAATGACCGACGTCACCAACGAAGCGACGGCCGCCAGCGGTTTCGACGCCCTGCAAGGCCTCGGCACCTCGGACGGCTCGAACGACGCCCCCGTCTATGTCCAGAAGCTGGACGCCCAGGGTCGTGCCTATTCGACCGGCAAGCGCAAGAACGCCATCGCCCGCGTCTGGCTGCAGCGCGGCACCGGCAAGATCACCATCAACGGCAAGGATCAGCTGCAGTATTTCGCTCGCGAAATCTTGCGCATGATGATCGCCCAGCCGCTGACCGTCGCCGACCGCGAGACCCAGTATGACGTGGTCTGCACCGTCGAGGGTTCGGGCCTGTCCGGCCAGGCCGGGGCGATCCGCCACGGCCTGTCGCACGCCCTGACGCATTTCGAGCCGGAACTGCGCAAGGTCCTGAAGCCGCATGGCTTCCTGACCCGCGACAGCCGTATCGTCGAGCGCAAGAAGTACGGCCGGGCCAAGGCTCGCAAGTCCTTCCAGTTCTCGAAGCGCTAAACCGTTTCATCGGTTATGGATTGGGGGCGCTCCGGGAAACCGGAGCGCCCTTTTTCTTGGGTTGCTGTTCCTTCTCCCCTTGCGGGAGAAGGTGGCAGGCGAAGCCTGACGGATGAGGGGTTAAACCGTTCTCACCGTTGGATTTCGAAGGCAGTGAATTATGGGTCCGCGTGACCCCTCATCCGACCCGCTACGCGGGCCACCTTCTCCCGCAAGGGGAGAAGGATTCTGGAGCGTCAGATGAACGATCGAGCTGCTCTCGTTTACGCCGTCGTCTTGTTCGTGATGGGTGTGTTGCTGGCGATTCCGGTTCTCGCGGCGTTGCGTCTGGGAGAGATCAGAGATCCCGACAAGAAGCGCAATCAGACCATCCATCGTGCCGCCCAGCCCGCCTATTACTGGAGCGTAATCGCCGTAGGTCTGGCGCTTTTGACTCTGATTTTTGTTTCCGCCGTTGTTATCATTGGCGGTGTCCTCGGACATTGGGCCCGGATCATATGACCCACACCATCTTCATCGACGGCGAGGCCGGAACGACCGGGCTCGAGATCCGCGAGCGGCTGGAGGCGCGCGACGATCTGGAGCTGATCCTGCTGGGCGACCGGCGGCGCGACGTCGACGCCCGGCGTAAGGCGTTGAACAGCGCCGATGCGGTGATCCTGTGCCTGCCCGATGACGCGGCCATCGAGGCCGTGGCCATGATCGACAATCCCAAGGTGCGGGTCATCGATGCCTCGACCGCCTATCGCGTCGCGCCGGGCTGGGTCTATGGCTTCGCCGAAATGAGCCTGCGCCAGCGCGAGGCCATCGCCTTTGCCACCCGGGTCTCGAATCCGGGCTGCTATCCGACCGGTTTCATCGGCCTGATGCGGCCGCTGGTGCAGGCCGGGTTGGTGCCGGCCGACTGGCCGGTGACGGTCCATGCGGTGTCGGGCTATTCGGGCGGCGGCAAGGCGATGATCGCCGCATTCGAATCCGGCCCCGACGAGACGAAGCCCGACGCCTTCCGGGCCTATGGCCTGTCGCTGAAGCACAAGCACGTGCCCGAGATGACGAAGCACGCCGGGCTGGAGCGGCCGGTGCTGTTTTCGCCGGCGGTCGGCAACTATCGTCAGGGCATGCTGGTCGAGGTGCCGCTGCATCTGTCGGCCCTGCCCGAAACCCCGTCGATCGAACGCCTGCACGGCGCGCTGGTTGAGGCCTATGAACGGACCCGCTTCGTCGAGGTCGTCGATCTGGACGAGACCGAGGCCATGACCGGCATTGATCCCGAGGGGCTGAACGGCAGCAACGACATGCGGCTGCATGTGTTCGGCGACCGCGACGGGGGTCAGGCGCGGCTGGTGGCGGTGCTCGACAACCTGGGCAAGGGGGCCTCGGGCGCGGCGGTGCAGAACCTCAACCTGATGCTGGGGCTGGCCGAGGACACGGGACTCACCTGATCCTTCTCCCCTTGCGGGAGAAGGTGGCAGCCGAAGGCTGACGGATGAGGGGTCACGCCGGTGCCGAGAGTCATCGACTGCCGGTGAAGCCGCCGATTCCCCGAGCAAGAGAGACCCCTCATCCGACCTCGCTGCGCTCGGCCACCTTCTCCCGCAAGGGGAGAAGGACGCAAAGGTGAAACCGCCGGGCCCTTACCGTCGTATATGGAGACATGACCCAGATCATGCTTCACCGCCGAACCCTTCTGTCCAGCGTCGGTGCGCTGGCCGTGTCAGCCTGCTCGCCGGGGCAGGCCGATGCGTCCGAACGGCAATATGCCGACTCGCCGTTCCGGCGACTGACCGAGGCCCAGTGGCGTGAACGCCTGCCGACCGCCAGTTTCAATGTGCTGCGGCGCGAGGCGACCGAACGCGCCGGGAGCAGCCCGCTGAACGACGAGCACCGGCGCGGGACCTTCGTCTGCCGCGGCTGTGACCTGCCGCTGTTCCGCTCGCGCTGGAAATTCGACTCCGGCACCGGCTGGCCCAGCTTCTACGACGTCATCGCTGACAATGTCGGCACCAAGCGCGACTTCGTCATCGGCATTCCGCGCACCGAATACCACTGCGCCCGCTGCCTGGGCCATCAGGGCCACATCTTCAACGACGGGCCGCGTCCGACCGGGAAACGCTATTGCAACAACGGCGCGGCGCTGCGATTTCAGCCCGCCTGACGGGCCTTCAGCGCCGACTCCACGGTCACGCCGAACCAGACGGCGGCGATGATCACCAGCAGACCGTAGTCATGGCCCGGGAACACCAGCGGCACGGCGGCCGACAGGATGATCATCAGCGGGAACAGACTGGCCCAGACGGCGGTCGTGGCCGCCTCGGCATGGACCATCGGTGGCCGCACCAGCTTCATGCGCCGGCTCCACCATCCGTTCATCAGCACGAAGCCCCCGGAGCACAGCACCACCAGAACGATGTATTTCAGCACCCGGTCCGGCTCGCCGAAGACCGAGGCCGTGGTGACCAGCAGGGCCATCGCCACACCGGTGGTGATGGCCAGCAGCAGGTTCGGCTCGATCCGGATCAACTCTTCACCTTCACATAGCTGCCGGGTGCCGGTTCGATCGGCTTCAGCGGGCCCTTTTTCGGATCGCGGGCCGCGACCTGATCACCGGAATGTTCGTGCAGCCATGCCGCCCAGTGGTCCCACCAGCTGCCCGGATGCTCCTCCGCCTTGTCCTGCCATTCGGCCAGGGTCGCGGGCAGGGCGGGGTTGGTCCAGTGCTGGTATTTGTTGGCCGACGGCGGATTGATAACCCCGGCGATATGGCCGGACCCGGCCAGGGTCAGGGTCACGTCAGCGTTGGTGAAGGCCCGGGCCGATCGGTAGACCGAATTCACCGGCGCAATATGGTCCTCGCGACTGGCCTGGAAATACAGGGGGATGGTCACCTTGCTCAGGTCGACCGTTTCACCGCCGATCGTGAACTCGCCTTTGGCCAGCAGGTTCTTGCCGTACATGCTGCGCAGATAGTCCATGTGCAGGGTCTTGGGCATGCGGGTCTGGTCCGCGTTCCAGAACAGCAGGTCGAAAGCCGGCGGCGACTTGCCCATCAGATAGTTGGACACGAAGAAGGACCAGATCAGGTCATTGGACCGCAGCGCGTTGAAGGTATCGGCCATCGACGCGCCGGGCAGGATACCGCCGGCCGCGTCCATCATCTTCTCGACCTCATTGAGCCAGTGCTCATCGGTGAACAGCAGCAGATCGCCGGCCTCGGCGAAATCATGCTGGGCGGCGAAGAAGGTGGTCGCATTGACCCGCTTGTCGCCCTTGGCTGCCATATGGGCCAGGGCCGCGCCCATAAGGGTGCCGCCGATACAGTAGCCGACGGTGTTCAGCCGGTCGGTGCCGCACTGCTCCATGACTTTTTCCGTGGCGCGGTAGATGCCCTTATCCAGATATTCGTCAAAACCCCAGCCGGCCTTGTCCTTGTCCGGATTGACCCACGAGCAGACGAAGACGGTGAAGCCCTGGGCCGAGAGCCAGCGGATCATCGAATTCTGCGGCTGCAGGTCCAGGATGTAGAATTTGTTGATCCACGGCGGGAAGATCAGCAGCGGAATGGCGCGCTGCTTGTCCGTCGCGGCGTCGAACTGGATCAGTTCGAACAGTTCGTCGCGCCAGACCACCTGACCGGGGGCGGTGGCCACGTTCTCGCCGACGACGAACTGGCCATAGTCGGCCTGGCTGATTTTCAGCTTGCCGGCCCCGCGCTCCATGTCGGCGGCGAAATTCTGCATGCCCTTGACCAGGGACTCGCCATTGCTCTCGGCCATGGCTTTCAGCGCCGCCGGGTTGGAGGCGAGGAAGTTGGACGGGGAAAAGGCGTCGGTCAGCAGCTTCGTGAAAAACTCGGCCCGGCGACGCGTGCGCGGATCGACGTCCTCGACGCTGGACACGAGGCCGTTCATCCAGTCGGCGGTGGCCAGATAGGACTGGCGCATCACGTCGAACATCGGATTTTCCGACCAGGCCGGATCCTTAAACCGCTTGTCCTTCGACGGCGGCACCGGGACGTCTTCGCCGGCGGCGCGGCGGGCCGTGTCGGACCACAGATTCATGTAGCGGCCGAAAAGGTCAGCCTGGGCGGCGAACAGCTTGTCCGGGCGCGCCGCCAGACTGGACATCACCTCGCTCATGGCCGGACCGATGTTGAACGGGTCGGTCGACAGGGCGGCGGGGCGGTCGGCCTTGCTGAGCGCGGCCTCGGCAATCGCGGTCTGGGCGGTCATGGCCGCCTTGGCCAGGTTCAGTGACAGGGTCTCGATCATCCGGCGCTGGTCGGCGGCCAGATCGGCGACCGGATCAACGACGGGGTCCGGGGTTTTCGGAGCGGCTGATTCGGGGGCAGGGGCCTCGGCTGCGGGCTTTTTGGTCTTCGCGGCACGGGGGCGGGCCGAGGTCGGGCGACCCGCCTTGCGCGGCGCACGCGCGGGTGCGGCGGCAGCCTTGCCGGTGGGCTTTGACGGGCGCTTGGCCATGGTCGGGGTCCCTGGATTCGTCACTTGCGGTCACAGGGCGGCGGCACCGCCCTTCCGCCGCTCCTGATCATGGCATATGACCGGGTCCGAAATGAACGTGTCAGCGCGGAAAAAGATGGTCACGCTCCTGTCGGGAGCGATTCTCAGCGGCCTCGCCGGCTGTGCGGCGACGCATGGCGATGCGGTGGCCCCGAGCCCGGCGGTCGTGGCCCTGGTCGAGGACAACCGCACCTATCCACGCTGGGAAGACTTTCCGGCCACTCCGACTGACCTGCCGGCCGCCTCCGTCGTGGCCGCCCAGGTCGCCACTCTGGATGTCACCGGCGGTGCCCTGGCGGGCGAAGTGTCGCGACTGGAATGGACCCTGTCCGACCCCGACGCTTATGTCGCGGCCGTCATGGCCCGGATCGAGGCGGCCCGGATCGCCCCGGCCACGGCCCGGACCCGGGCCGAGATCGACGCCCTTGCTGACGAATTGCGCGCACGCGGCCGCGCCCCGCCGCCCATTCCGCGGCGCTGACCCCCTTCCATACCCTCACCCGGACACCAGAATCCGGAGATTATCGTTTCAGGAGTTCACCCATGGCTGATCAGGCCCCCTATTCCTCGACCCTCGCCGCCGACGCGGCCCGGGTGACCGAACTGGCGGCCATCGCCTCCTACGCCGGCATCGGTCGGGGCGATGAGAAGGCCGCCGATCAGCTGGCCGTGGACGCGATGCGTACAGCGCTGAATGCGCTGGCCATCGACGGCAAGATCGTCATCGGCGAAGGCGAGCGTGACGAAGCCCCGATGCTGTACATCGGCGAGAAGGTCGGCACCGGCAAAGGCCCGGCCATCGATATCGCCCTCGATCCGCTGGAAGGCACGACCCTGACGGCCAAGGCCATGGCCAACGCCCTGTGCGTGCTGTCGATGTCGCCGGGTGGCGGCATGCTGCACGCGCCCGACACCTATATGGACAAGATCGCGATCGGACCGGGCTTTGCACCGGGCACCGTCGATCTGGACATGACACCTCAGGACAATGTCCGCTCGCTGGCCTCGGCCAAGGGCGTCAGCCCCTCCGAGATCACCGTCTGCGTCATGGACCGGCCGCGCCACGCCGAACTGATCGCCGCCCTGCGCGAGGTCGGGGCCAAGGTGGTGCTGATCACCGACGGCGACGTGGCCGGGGTGATCCACACGGCCGAGCCCGAGACCGGCATCGACCTGTATCTGGGTTCGGGCGGAGCCCCCGAAGGCGTGCTGGCGGCCTCGGCGCTGAAATGCGTCGGCGGCCATTTCCAGGGCCGGCTGATCTTCCGCAACGACGACGAGCGCGCCCGGGCCCGCAAGACCGGCGTCACCGATTTCGACCGCAAATACGATCTGCACGAACTGGTGTCCAAGGATGCCATCTTCGCCGCCACCGGTGTGACCAAGGGGGCCATGCTGGACGGGGTCAGAATGCACGACGGTTTCGTCACGACCCATACGCTGGTGATGGATTCCAGCACCCGCACGGTGCAGCGTATCCGCACGACGCGGCCCGTCTGATGGCTGACGGCGGGCCCGTTTCGGCCGCCGAACCCGCCTTTCTTGGGGTGACCCGCTCGCTGTCCGGTCGGGTCTGGCGTCAGCGGCCGGCCGAGGCCGCGACCATCCGCGCCCATATGCAGACGCTGGAGCTGGAGGAACCGCTGGCCCGCGCCCTCGCGGCCCGCGGCGTGCGCGCCGACCAGGGGGCCGATTTTCTGGCCCCGACGCTGAAGGCGCTGTTTCCCGACCCGTCCAGCTTCATGGACATGGACGCCGCCGCCGCCGCGATCCTTGACGCCATCCAGGCCGGCGCGTCGGTGCATGTATTCGCCGACTATGACGTCGATGGAGCCTCCAGCGCTGCCCTGCTGGTGCGCTGGTTCCGGGCCCTCGGCGTCGACCTGCCGATCTATGTGCCGGACCGGATTACCGAGGGCTACGGACCCAGCCCGCGGGCCTTCGACACCCTGAAAGCCGCCGGAGCCGAACTGGTCATCACGGTCGATTGCGGTGCGGCCGCCAATGAGGCCGTGGCCCATGCCTCGGATATCGGGCTGAAGGTCGTGGTCATCGACCATCACATGATGCGCGAGCATCCGCCGGTCTGCGCCGCCGTGGTCAATCCCAACCGGCCCGGCTGCAATTCGGGGCAGGGCAATCTGGCGGCGGCGGGGGTGGTGTTCGTGCTGCTGGCGGCACTGAACCGCGAGGGTCGGGCCCGCAATCTGTTCACCGACCGACCGGAACCGGACATCCGTCAGTGGCTGGATCTGGCGGCCATGGGAGCGATCTGTGACGTCACCGGCCTGACCGGCTTCAACCGGGCCCTAACCAGCCTCGGCCTGAAGGTCATGTCCGAGTGGCGCAATCCGGGGCTGAAGGCCCTGCTGGCCGCGGCTGGAGCCGAGGAAGGCCCGGCCAAGAGCAATCACGCCGGCTTCATCCTCGGGCCCCGCATCAATGCCGGAGGGCGGATCGGCAAGTCCGACCTCGGGGCCCGACTGCTGTCGACTGACGATCCGGCCGAGGCGGCGTCCCTGGCCCAGGAACTGGACGCGCTGAACATCGCGCGCCGCGAGGTCGAGCGCGAGGTCACCGATCAGGCCCAGCGCCGGGTCGAGGCCACCGGAGCCCACGCCGACGGCTCGGCCGTGGTGGTCATCGCCGGCGACGACTGGCACCCGGGCGTGGTCGGCATCGTCGCCGGTCGCCTGCGCGAACGCTGGCGCAAGCCGGTCGTGGTCATCGGCGTCGATGCGATCAACGGCATCGGCAAGGGCTCGGGGCGGTCCCAGCCCGGCATGAATCTGGGCAAGGCCGTGCAGGCCGCGTGGGAGGCGGGGCGGCTGATCGCCGGCGGCGGCCACGCCATGGCCGCGGGACTGACGGTGCGCGCAGACGCCATCGACGCCCTGCGCGACTTTCTCAATGACCGGATGATCGGCGAACAGGCCGGAGCGGATGTTCTGGACCGGGTCGAGCTGGACGCCCTGATCGAACCGGGCGCCGCCAGCCGGGCCCTGTTTGAACAATTCGAACGCCTGGCCCCGTTCGGCCCGGCCAATCCCGAGCCCCTGTTCGCGCTGCAAGGCGTGCTGGCCCGTGACTCGGTGGCGATGAACGGTGGCCATGTCCGCTGTCGTCTGGTCGGGGCCGACGGGGCCTCGGTCAAGGCCATCGCCTGGCGCTGCGCCGACCTGCCGGGCGGCAAGGCCTTGCTGGCGGGGCAGGGCGGTTTGTGCGTCGCCGGTCGTCTGAAGGCCGATGACTGGAACGGCCGTCGCGGCGTGCAATTCGAGATCGAGGACATCGCCGACCCACGCATGGGCTGACCGAACGCGGCAAAAAAACCTTTGCGGACCCGTAGACTTGGGCTTGCACGACCCGGAATCGGCGGCTATATCGCCCGCTCTCCGCGCAGTGGTCCCTTCGTCTATCGGTTAGGACGTCAGGTTTTCAACCTGAAGAGAGGGGTTCGACTCCCCTAGGGACTACCACGCGGAGCTTCCCCAAATTCCCGGGCCATGCCGCCCCCTCGACCGGCGCGCGAACAGGTCCGGCCTGTTTATTGCCGGGCCCGGCGCAAAGTGGCCCCGGACGTGAAATTTCGTTCTGCCTGAGGCTGTATTGGCAGTGAAATACTCGTTTTTCCCTTTTCAGGCGTTCAACGAACCGTGTTAGTATATGCCCTGTCTGCGACAAACGTGGACCGGGGAGACGTGGTGGCCGAATACGAAGACTCCGATACTCACGCGGTTGTCCGTGTGACAGGCCGGATTAAGTGGTTCGATCCCGGCAAGGGGTACGGCTTTATCGTTCCTGATGACCCGGACCTGACCGGACTCAAGGACGTGCTGCTCCACATCTCCAGTCTGCGTGACCGCGGGCTCGACGTCGCCCCCGAGGGCGCGCCGATCGTCTGCGACTGCGTCTGCCGTGCCAAGGGCTGGCAGGTCGCCGAGGTGGTCGAGGTGGGCGATGCGCCGCCGGCCGGCAGTGGGCCTTCCGTGCCGAGATCCGGTTATGACGGCCTGCGATCCTATAATGCGCCGCACCCGGCAACGGGCGAATCGAACCCGGCCGGTCCGATGGAGATGGCGGTCGTAAAATGGTTCAATCGCACCAAGGGCTACGGTTTCGTGGTGCGCAACGGCGAGCCAGGCGATATCTTCGTCCACGTAGAGACGCTGCGGCGCTGTGGTCTGGATGATCTCCTGCCCGGCGAGACGGTGGCTGTGCGATTCGCCGACGGTCCCAAGGGACTGGTGGTCGCGGAAATCAAACCGGGCGACTGATCTCGCCCCGGAGGGCGTAACGAGATGTCCAGTCGACGTATGATCCTGACCGGCATGTTGGCGGCGGTGCTTCTGGCCCCGCTGTTTGGGTGTGCCGGAGCCCAGACGCCCAAGGACGCCACCGGGCGGCCGCTGGAGCCCCTGACCGTCATCACCGCCAGCGGCACCCACAAATTCATGGTCGAGATCGCCGACGAGGAGCCCGAGCGCCAGCGTGGCATGATGTTCCGCGAGCCGCTGGCCGACGACCGCGGCATGTTGTTCGAATTCCCGGATGTGGCCGAGCGGGGCTTCTGGATGCGCAACACCCCCAGTTCGCTGGACATCATCTACATCGACCCCCGTGGCCGGATCGTCTCGATCGCCAGCCACGCCGTACCCTTTTCCGAACAGGTCATCCCCTCGAACGGCGCGGCCAGCGGGGTTCTGGAACTGCGCGCCGGACGGGCCGGAGAGATCGGGGCCAGGGCGGGCGACCAGGTCCAGCACAAATTCTTCCAACCCGGGAGCTGATCACGCGTTGCGGCGGGCCGGGGTCCGTGGCAAGAGACGCCTCCGCCGGTTCGGGGTGTGGCGCAGCCTGGTAGCGCATCTGGTTTGGGACCAGAGGGTCGGAGGTTCGAATCCTCTCGCCCCGACCATCGGTGCCCCGGGTCTCTGGACCCCGGGGGAAGGAACGACTATCCCGGCCGCGAGCGGACGTGTGCGCCGCGAGCGACCCATCCTGGAGACCCGGCCATGCTGGCGCGCATCTATCGACCCGCGAAGACCGCGATGCAGTCCGGCAAGGCCAGAACCCGTAGCTGGCGGCTGGAGTTTGCACCGGCCTCGGCCCGCACCATCGATCCCCTGATGGGCTGGACCAGCTCCACCGACATGAACGGTCAGGTCCGGCTGGATTTCGACACCAGCGAAGAGGCGGTCGCCTATGCCGAGCGCTACGGCATCCCGTTCCGTCTTCAGGAACCGCAGGAGCCGCCGGTCATCATCAAGACCTACGCCGACAATTTCGCCACCGCGCGCAAACAGCCCTGGACCCACTGAGGCCGCTGCAACGTCGTCCGGCACTTCCCTCGGCCCTGGCCGCAGGCGCCCATAGCTCAACCGGATAGAGCACCCGCCTTCTAAGCGGACGGTTGCAGGTTCGAGTCCTGCTGGGCGCGCCAGGGTTCAAGGGGGCCTGGTCACGTCAGTTTTACACCGCCAGGCGGGTGCTTCAGCTGAAGCTGACTATCCGAATGTCCGCTATGGGGGGAAAGATGACGCGATGTTTGGCTCAGGCCAGCCCGTCGCGCGTCACCGTCGCGCGTCAGACATCCCAGGACCTTTGTTGATGTTGAGTGAGAACGGGGGGTCGGGTAAGTGGCTGAATATTAGTCCATTATGTCCCGCTGCTTACTAGACCTGACACTAACCTTCCGACCAGAAAAGTGCATTTGGGTGAATTCTGTTGCATTGAACAAATCTCCATTTTAACGTGATATTAAGATCTAGCTTGGGCATGAAGACTTGATATCTCCACTAAAGGCAAACTAGAGCCTGCGCCTCGTGCATTGTGCAAAATAGCCAGTGCGCCGGGCGTCTGCGACGCGCGACCGCAACAATGCGACCGCGCCGGACGACCGGGGGGTTGCCGTAATGTTGACTGGTCTGAAACGCGCTTGCGCGACGCCTGCTCGCCGCCCTGCTCCGGGACGGGAGCATGCGACCAAGCCAGGATGGTTTTGGTGCCTCGTTCTGCCCGCCTTGGCTTGGCTGTTGCTCGCCATGAGCGCAGGTTCGGCGCTGGCCCAGGCTCCCGCGGTGACCGCCCTGGGGCCCGATACCGGCTCCGTCTCGGGCGGCACCACCGTAACGATTGACGGTGCCTTCTTCACCGGCGCAACCGCGGTGAATTTCGGCGGCGTCCCGGCCGCTAGCTTTGTCGTGAGCAGCGATAATGCGATTGACGCGGTGAGCCCGGCTGGAACTGGAACAGTAGATGTCACCGTGACATCCCCGGGCGGCACGAGCGCTTCCGCGGGTACGGAGAACGACTATTTCTACACCACGCAACCAATAAGAAGGGCCGGGTATGGCGGCAATACGTCGGCCCTGGGCGGCGGCGCGCCCGTCACCTTCATCGGTGAGAACCTTTCCTCGGCGACCGTCACTGTGGGGGGAGTGCCCGCGACCGTCACCTTCAACAGCGACACCCAAATAACCATCAGTCCGCCCGGCGGACCGCCAGGATACGCGGACACCACGATCACCACGCCGTTCGGTTCGATCACCTTCGGGTTCGCGGTGAATTACATTCAGCCGGTGACGCTGAGCGCGGCGCTTTCCACGCCGTCAATCGGCATAGGGGGTACGAGCCGTCTGACATTTACGATGACGAAGTTCGACAGCTTCGGTCATTTCGCGCTCAAGTTCGCGACCGCGCTGCCCAGCGGGGTGGAAGTCGCCGCCACGCCAAACGCAGCCTCCACGACCTGCACAGGCGTAAGCTTCGCCCCCTCCGCCGGCGCGACCACGATCGCGCTGACGGATGGCGCATTCTCCGGTGCGAGTTCCTGTACTTTCAGTGTCGACGTCACCGCCACGACACCCGGAACGAAGACGATAACGCCAGGGGACGTGTCGCCGCCCGAGTCCAACTGGGGAGGCGTCATCGCGGGCGTCGCCGGCTCGCCCGTCGTGCTCAATGTCAGCGGCGGCGCCCCGGTGGTGACCGCGATCAGCCCGACGTCCGGGCCGACGACCGGGGGAACAACCGTCGTCATCACCGGGTCGGACTTCACCGGTGCGACAGCCGTCACTTTTGGCGTCAATCCTAGTTCGGGTCTCACCATCGACAGTGACACCCAGATCACGGTGGTCTCGCCCGCCGGAACGGGGACGGTCGACGTCACGATCACGACCGGTGGGGGGACCAGCTCCGTCAACGCGGCGGACCAATTCACCTACATAGCCGCACCGCTGACCATCACCTCGATCACGCCTCCTTCAGGCGCCACCGTCAGCCCGGCCGCGGTCACCATCGTCGGTACGAACTTCAGCGCCAGCGGCAATATCGTCACCTTCGACGGCGCCGCGGGATCCGTCACGAGCGAAAGCGCGACGTCGATCACCATCACGCCGCCCGATCATGGCGCGGGAGCGGTAGACGTGATCGTGACCAATACTCTCAGTCAGTCCGCCTCGGTGACCAGCGGATACACCTATATCGCGCCGCCGTTGGCCAACGCCGTCAGCGCGACGGTTGGGTTTGGCAGTTCGAACAATCCGATCGGCCTGAACATCACCGGTGGAACGCCGACCAGCGTCGCCACACCGGGCCTGCCGTCGCAAGGGACGGTCTCAATATCGGGGCTCAGCATCACCTACACGCCCACGGCCGGCTACTCCGGGCCCGACAGCTTCACCTACACCGCGACCAATGCCGGCGGGACCTCGGCTCCGGCGACGGTGAGTCTGACCGTGACCCCGGTCCTGGCGGTCGTTCCCGCGTCGCTCCCCAACGGCGTCAATGGCGCGGCCTACACCACAACCATCAGCGCCACGGGCGGCACGGGCGCGGGCTACACCTTCGCGGTGACCTCTGGCTCACCTCCCGGCGGCCTGACGCTCGCGGCCGGTGGAGACTTGACGGGCACGCCCAATGCGGCCGGAAGCTCGACCTTCACGGTCACGGTCACCGACAGCGTCGGCGACACCGCCGCGCGCGCCTACACCCTGGTGATCAACCCGGGCGCGGTTCTGACGGTGAACCCGGCCAGCCTGTCCAACGGAACCAACGGCACGGCCTATAACGAAACCATCAGCGCCACCGGCGGCACGGGGATCGGCCAAACCTTCGCCGTGACCTCGGGCTCGCTTCCGGGCGGCCTGACGCTCGCGGCGGGCGGCGGTCTCAGCGGCACGCCCAATGCGGCGGGCAGCTCGACCTTCACGGTCACGGCCACCGACAGCGCCGGCAACACCGGTCTGCGTACCTACACCGTTGTGATCAGCCCGGGCGTGGTGGTGACGGTGAACCCTTCCAGCCTGTCCAACGGAACCAACAGCACGGCCTACAGCGCGACCCTCAGCGCCACGGGCGGCACGGGAACCGGCTACACCTTCGCGGTGACCTCGGGCTCGCTTCCGGGCGGCCTGACGCTTTCGACCGGCGGCGGTCTCAGCGGCACGCCCAATGCGGCGGGCAGCTCGACCTTCACGGTCACGGCCACCGACAGCGCCGGCAACATCGGCCTGCGCGCCTACATCCTGGTTATCAGCCCGGGCGCAGTGCTGACCGTGAACCCGGCCAGCCTTCCGAACGGAACCAACGGCACGGCCTATAACGCGACTATCGGTGCCACGGGCGGCACAGGCGCGGGCTATACCTTCGCGGTAAGCGCGGGTTCGCTTCCCGGTGGCCTGACGCTCGCGGCTGGCGGCGGTTTGACGGGCACGCCGAATGCGGCGGGCAGTTCGACCTTTACGGTCACGGCCACCGACAGCGCGGGCAACACCGGTCTGCGTGCCTACACCCTGGTGATCAGCCCGGGCGCGGTGCTGACGGTGAACCCGGCCAGCCTTCCGAACGGAACCAACGGCACGGCCTACAACGCGACCATTATCGCCACCGGCGGCACGGGCGCGGGCTACACCTTCGCCGTGACCTCTGGCTCGCTTCCCGGCGGCCTGACGCTCGCGGCGGGCGGCGATCTCAGCGGCACGCCCAACGCGGCCGGAACCTCGACCTTCACGGTCACGGCCACCGACAGCGCCGGCAACACCGGCGTCCGCATCTACACCCTGGTGATCAATCCAGGCGCGGTGCTGACGATTAATCCCGCGACCTTGCCGGCGGGCCACGACAGGGTCGCCTACAACCAGACCCTGACGGCAACGGGCGGCGCCGGGACGGGCTATACCTATAGCGTCACGGTCGGAGCCCTGCCTTCGGGCCTGACCCTCAGCACCGCCGGTTCGCTCAGCGGCACGCCGCAGGGCCATGGAACCTTCACCTTCACGGTGCGGGTTCAGGACAGCGCCGGTAACTTCGGAATCCGGGCCTACACCCTGGTGATCGTGGCCCGGCCGGACCCCTCGCTCGACCCGCAGGTGAGAGAGATGATCGGGGCGCAGTTCAATATGAGCCAGCGCTTCGCCGAGACCCAGATCAGCAACGTCTCGCGCCACATCGAGGGCCTGGGTGCCGGCTGCCAGCTTGACATCGACGACCCCACCCGCTGCCGCGACCTCGGCATCACCTTCTGGATGGCGGCGGCTTCCGACCGCTCTCGTCGCTTCAGTCAGGACACCTCAACGCTTTCGGCGACGATCGGCGTGGACTATTGGCTGTCCCCCCACGCGGTCATCGGCCTCGCCGGCGGTCTCGCCTCCAATGACCAGAGCATCGGGACCGTTGGATCGCGTCTGAACGGTGACGCCCGCACGGTCTCCGCCTACGCCAACGCCGCTCTGTTCCCGGGCTTCAACGTCTCCGGCCTGTATGGCTGGGGTACGCAGTCCGCCTCGCTGGATCGTCGGGTGACCGCGGACGGCTCGATGGTCACCGGCGACCGTGACGGCGCCCTGCAGTTCGGCTCGATCGGCATGAGCCTGGACCGCCGGGTCGGCGAACTGTCGATCCTGCCCTATGCCCGGATCGATTACGTCAAGATCGACCTTGACCCCTATGCGGAGCGGGGCGCGTCCATCTACGCCCTGAGCTACGAGGGCTCCGACCGCGACATCACCTCGTTGGTGGCGGGCATGCGGGTCACCCTGCCGCCGTCGAGCATCGGCGAGCCCTTCGTGCGGATCGAGACTCGCAGTCGCGATCTGGGCGGCTTCGACCAGTGGATGAGCTACGCCGACAATCCGGTCGATCGCTACCGGGTGCAGGACGCGGGCGGCAGAGATCAGGTGTGGTCGGGCGGCGTCGGCACGGAAGTCCGAATGGGCCTTGGCTTCCTTCGGCTTGAGACCGGCTTCTCAGGCATCTCCGACGGCTCGTTCCAAGGCCTTGGAGTGCGGGCGGAGTACAAGATTTCTGCTTTCTAAGGTTCGAGATGGAAGCCGGTCGGCATTCAATGTCCGCAATGGGTCGAAAGCGGTCATTCGTTGCCGCACGGAAAGCAGACCTGCGACAACACGCCGGAAATCCGACCCGGGCCTCGGTGGTGGATCAGACTTGCCGGGCGCGCCAGGTCGCGAATCCCCGTTCCAGATCGGCGATCAGATCAGCGGGGTCCTCCAGGCCGATATGCAGCCGTATCAGCGGACCGGCGAGGGTGGGCGGGTTCAGGCGATAGGCCAGCTGCGAGGTCTCGTGGGTGATCAGGCTCTCGAACCCGCCCCACGAAAAGCCCAGCCCGAACAGGGTCAGGGAATCGAGCAGGGCGTCGGCGGCGGTCAGCGAGCCGCCTTTCAGCACCACACCGAGGATCGAGGCCGCCCCGTCATAGTCGCGCCGCCACAGATCATGACCGACCGAGCCGGGCAGGGGTGGGTACATGACACCTGCGACCTCGGGCCGGGCCTGCAGCCATTCCGCCACCTGCAGGGCCGAACGGCCCTGTTCGCCATAGCGCAGCGGCAGGGTGCGCAGACCGCGCAGGGCCAGCCAGGCGTCGTCGGGCGAGACGCGCCAGCCCAGGTCTTCCAGTGTTTCGGCAATCGGGCGGCCGACCACGGGATCAGTAACCGCGATCGACCCCATCAGCAGATCCGAATGGCCGGCGACATATTTGGTCACCGCCTGCACACTGACGTCGACACCCTGGGCCAGCGGGCGAAAGGCGAGGCCGGCAGCCCAGGTATTGTCCATCACCGTCAGCACGCCGCGCGCCCGGCAGGCCGCAGCCAGGGCGGCGACGTCCTGGAATTCGAACGTCAGGGAGGCCGGCGATTCGATCAGCAGCACACGGGTGCTGTCCGTCAGGGCAGCGACCACTGCGTCGGCGGAGGCCCCGGCCTCGTGGAAGCGGGTGCTGACACCGCGAGCCGTCATGTGCCGCGTCAGGAACCGGCGACTGGGGCCGTAGACGGCGTCCGTGGTCAGAACCTCGTCACCGGGCCGGGTCAGGGCGGTGATCGGCACGGTCACGGCGGCCAGGCCTGAGGGCACCAGGCCGGTCCAGCTCGCCCCTTCCAGATCCGACAGGGCGGCGCGCAGCTCGCTGGCAGCCCCCAGATCCTCGATACCGTAGACCGGGACGGGTCCCGGTTCCCGCATCAGGGCGGCGCTGTCGTTCAGCAGGGTCGAGCCGCGCTCGATCGGCGGATTGACGGGGCGACGCCCGCCACCGCGCCGGGTCGCGCCGGCGATAAGTCGGGTACGGTCAGATTGCGAAGCCATGACGGTCAGATTGCCCGAACGGGTTGCGATTGCCTCGCCAAGAGCCTCTAAAGTGCGACATGGTGCAAGACCCTGACGGCCAGGGTCATGTGCGGGACGGCGAGGCGCGGATGAGCATGAAGGCGATCTGGCGAGCGGCAACGACGGTGTCCCTTTGTCTGGCTGTCGCCGCCTGCGGTCGGGACCGGACGCCGGACGAGACGCTGCCCGAGGGCAACCAGAATCCCGCGCCGCGAACCACCACGGTCGAACCGATCGTCAGCCCGACCCTGCAGACCATCAAGCGGCGTGGCCGTCTGAACTGCGGCGTTCATGAGGGACTGGTCGGGTTCGCCTATACCGACAACCGCGGCCAGTGGCGCGGGTTCGACGTCGACTTCTGCCGGGCGATGGCGGCGGCCATCTTCAATGACGCCAATGCGGTGCGGTTCGTGCCCCTGGCCATCGGCCAGCGTTTCGCGGCGCTCAACGACGGCCGGATTGACGTCCTGTGGCGCAACAGTTCCTGGACCATGACCCGTGACGCCGGCGAGGGTCTGAGTTTCGCCGGGATCAACTATTTCGACGGTCAGGGCTTCATGGTGCGGCGGGCCCTGACCCTGAACAGCGCGGTCGAGCTGAAGGGGGCCCGTGTCTGCGTCCAGGCCGGTTCGACGTCAGAGCTCAATGCCGCCGACTATTTCCGCTCGCGCGGCATCGATTACCAGCCGGTGGTCCTGCCCAGTGAGGAGGCCGCACGCCAGGCCTATGCGCGCGAGGACTGCGACGCCCTGACCGCCGACATCTCGGCCCTGGCGGCCACGCGCACCACCCTGTCGAACCCGGAGCAACACGCCATCCTGCCGGATGTCATCTCCAAGGAGGCCCTGGGCCCGGTGGTGCGGCGCGGCGACGAACAATGGACCGCCATCGTGCGCTGGACCCTGGACGCGGTGATCCTGGCCGAAGAGCTTGGCGTGACCAAGGCCACCGTGGCCGCCCAGGCCCGCGACTCGACCGATCCCCGTGTGCGCCGCCTGCTGGGCGTCGAAGGCGAATATGGCCCGATGCTGGGCCTGTCCGACGTCTGGGCGCGCAATGCCATCAGCGCCGTGGGCAACTACGGCGAAATCTTCAATCGCAATCTGGGTGACGATTCCGCACTCGACCTGGCGCGCGGCTTGAATGCACAATGGAATGCGCGACCCGGCGGGCTGATCTACGCCCTGCCGATTCGATAGACGCCACTCAAGAGCGCCCCGGGGGACTACCAATGGACACGATCAAACGCGGCAAGCTACCGCTTCACTGGCTGATGCTGATCGGCTTCGTCGTCGGGCTCGGGGGCGGGCTGTTCGTCAACCTGACCGTCGGCGCCGACACCGGCTGGGTCCAGTGGCTGACCTCGAACATCACCGGCCCGGCGGGTCAGATCTTCCTGCGCCTGCTGTTCATGCTGGTCATCCCCCTGCTGTTCTCGGCCCTGGTGGTCGGGGTGGCCGAGATGGGCGACCTCAAGGCGCTGGGTCGGGCCGGCACCAAGACCCTGATGCTGACCGTCGTCGTCTCCAGTATCGCCGTGCTGATCGGCATCGCCATGGTCAACATCTTCCGGCCGGGCGACGGCGTCGATCCGCTGCTGGCCCAGAGACTGCTCGAAGAGGGCGCGGCCGGGGCGGCCAATATCGTCGGCAATGCGCCCAAGTCCGTCGAGCTGGGCCAGTTCTTCCTCGACCTGATTCCGTCCAACGTCTTCACCGCCGCCTCGCAGAACCAGATCCTGCCGGTGATGGTGTTCGCCCTGCTGTTCGGCATCGGCCTGGTGATGGCCAAGAGCCGTTCGACGGACCGGCTGCAGGAGGTGATCGAAGGCATCTTCGAAGTGACGATGAAGCTGATCAACCTGGTCATCAAACTGGCCCCGATCGCCATCGCCTGCCTGATGTTCAACCTGGCAGCCCTGTTCGGCTGGGAACTGCTGGTCCGGCTGGCCGCCTATGTTGGCGTGGCTGTGGGGGCCATGCTGATCCACATGTTCGTCGTCTATCCGATCGTCGTCTGGGGCCTGGGTGGCATGTCGCCGGTCAAATTCTTCAGCGCCGTGCGCGAACCGATGGTCGTGGCCTTTTCGACCGCCTCATCCAACGCCAGCCTGCCGGTGGCGCTGCGCGCCGCCGAGTTCGAGCTTAAGTTGCCGCGCAAGATCGCCCGCTTCGTCCTGACCGTCGGGGCCACTGCCAACCAGAACGGCACGGCCCTGTTCGAGGGGGTGACGGTGCTGTTCCTGGCCCAGTTCTTCAACGTCGACCTGACCATCACCCAGCAGGTGGTGGTCATGCTGGTCTGTATCCTCGGTGGCATCGGCACCGCCGGCGTACCCGCCGGCTCCCTGCCGGTGGTGGCCATGATCCTGGTCATGGTGGGCGTGCCGGCCGAGGGCATCGGTCTGATCCTGGGCGTCGACCGCTTCCTCGACATGTGCCGCACCACACTGAACGTCACCGGCGATCTGGTGCTGGCCACGGTGGTGTCGCGCGGCGAGAGCGACGACATCGTGCCCGAGGGTCTGGCCGAGCCGGTCGCCCCGCCGCCCTAATGCTCCGGAGGGGTGGTCTCGATCGCCGTGTCGGCGCGACCGCCCCATTCGGCCCAGCTGCCGTCATAGAGGCGGGACGGGCGGTCGAGGACCGCCAGCCCCAACGACAGGACAGCGGCGGTGACGCCACTGCCGCAGCTGGTGATCACCGGGCGTTCAAGATCGATCCCGGCCATACGAAAGGCCGCTTCCAGCGCTGCGCCGCGCTTCATCGTCGAGTCCGGCGTCAGGATGTCGGCGAAGGGCAGGTTGCAGGCCCCCGGCATATGACCCCCGCGCAGGCCGGGGCGAGGCTCCGGGGCGGTGCCGGCGAAGCGACCGGCCGAGCGGGCGTCCAGCACCTGAACCCCGGCGTCTGCCGCTGCCGCCACATCCCCCCGATCGGCCACGGCATCGGCATCGAGTCGGGCTCGGAATCGGCCGGGCGTCGGCGGCGAGCGTGGCCCGGCTTCCAACGGCCCGCCGGCCGCGCGCCAGGCAGGCAGCCCACCGTCCAGCACGCGCACCCGCGCCGCGCCGAACGTCCGGAACATCCACCAGATGCGCGCGGCCGACACCAGGCCGAGGGCGTCATAGACGACGATGTCATCCTGATCGCCGATCCCCAGCGCCGAAACATGCGTGGCAAAGGCTGCGGCCGCCGGCAGCATGTGGGGCAGGGGGTCGGAGCCGTCCGACCCGGCCTCCAGATCAAAGAAGACGGCCCCGGGAATCCGTGCCCGCTCGAAATCGATCCGTCCGTCGCGCCCGTCCAGATGCCAGCTGGCGTCGACGACCCGAAGATCTGGGCGACCCAGCAGGGACTTGAGCTCGGCGGCGGCAATCAGGGGCGAGGACTGGGTCATGGCCGAATCCTACACCCTCAGGTCCGGTTCAGCGCCAGCTGGATCACATCGGTTCGCCCCGAACGGAAGCCGGCCTCGCAATAGGCGAGGTAGAAGCGCCACAGACGGCGGAAGCGCTCATCAAAGCCGCCCATGCGCCGGATGTCGGGCCAGGCGGCCTGAAAACGCCGGTCCCACAGGGCCAGAGTGTCGGCATAGTCGCTGCCGAAGCGTTCGACCGCCTGCCAGTCCAGACCCGCCTGGGCGATCACCGGCCGCAGCCGGTCCTCCGACGGCAGCATGCCACCCGGGAAGACGTATTTCTGGATGAAGTCCGTGCGGCTGTTGTAGTCCTCGAACAGGGCGTCCTGGATGGTGATGATCTGCAGGCCGGCGCGACCGCCGGGGACCAGAATTTCGCGGATCTTGTCGAAATAGGCGGGCCAGTATTCCTTGCCGACCGCCTCGAACATTTCAATCGACGCGACCCGGTCGAACCGGCCCTCGACATCCCGGTAGTCGAGCATGCGAATGTCGGTGCGGTCGGCCAGACCGGCCTCGAACAGGCGACGACGCGCGAAATCATGCTGTTCCTGCGAGATGGTCACGCCGGTGACATGGGCCCCGATCTCGCGCGCCGCATATTCGGCGAACCCGCCCCAGCCGCAGCCGATTTCCAGCACCGTCTGGCCGGGCTGCAGGTCCATCATCCGGGCGAGCGCCGCGTATTTGCGGGTCTGGGCCGCCGCCAGATCGTGGTCCGGCGCCGCGAACCGGGCCGAGGAATAGGTCATCGTCGGGTCCAGCCACGCGGCATAGAAGGCATTGCCCAGGTCATAGTGGGCATGGATGTTCTTGCGTGAGCCGCTGCGGCTGTTGCGCCGCCGTCGGTGCGACAGCTGGTTGATCACGCGCATGACCGGATTGCCGTCGACCACCTGCCGGATGTGGTCATAGTTGGCGGCGATCGACTCCAGCAGCACGGCCAGATGCGGGGTTTCCCACTCACCGGCCATATGCCCCTCGGCAAAGCCGATATCGCCGCTGGCCAGCACCCGACGGGCAAAGCGATAGTCGCGCACATCGAGAATGGCCGACGGACCGGGACGGCCGCCTTCGAGTTGATGGACCTCACCGTTCGGCAACTGCACCGACAGCCGGCCGAAGGTCCAGTTGGCGGCCAGCAACCGCAGCAGCAGACCAAAGCCGCGCGGGGTGCGGGCGGCCACGGCCGACACCTCTGCCGTAACGGCGGTCATGCGCGGCACCCGGCAGCGGTCCGCTCAGTCATCGGCGTCACGCGCCCGGCTGACGGTACGCAGGGCCTCCAGCGCCCGGAGCCGGGCCTCGGCATGATCGACGATCGGCCGGGGGTAGTGGTGGCCCAGCCGGACCCCGGCGTGGCGCAGAATTTCTGGCGGGGCGGTCCACGGCGCGTGGAGCCAGCGGTCGGGCATCTGCCGAAGCTCGGGGACCCATGTCCGGACATAACGACCGTCTGCATCAAATTTCTCGCCTTGTGTGACCGGATTGAACACGCGGAAATACGGGGCGGCATCGGCTCCGGATCCAGCGATCCACTGCCAATTCTGAATATTGTTGCCCGGATCGGCATCCACAAGGGTTTCCCAGAACCAGCGTTCGCCCGCGCGCCAGTCGATCAGCAGGTCCTTCACCAGGAAGGAAGCGACGATCATGCGCACACGATTATGCATCCAGCCGGTCGTCCACAGCTGGCGCATACCGGCGTCGACGATGGGAAATCCCGTGCGACCGGCCTGCCAGGCGGCAAGGCCCGCGGGGTCATCGCGCCAGGGCATGGCGTCGTAATCCGGTCGGAAGGCTCTATCGGCCATGGCCGGAAATTGATGGAGCAGATGGGCCGAGAAATCGCGCCAGCCCAACTCGGCGACGAATTTGCCCGCCTCCGCCCCGGGGACCCGACCGTCGGCCGCCGCGGCGCGGGCCGCAGCCACCGCGCGCCACGGGCTCAGCTCGCCGAAATGCAGATGTGGCGACAGGCGACTGGTGCCCGAAGCCGCCGGAATGTCGCGGTCGCGGCTGTAGGTCCGGAGTCCGCCGGCAACAAAGGCTTCCAGCGCCGCAATGGCCCCGGCCTCACCCGGTAACCCGGCGAAGCCTGCAGCCCAGTCCGGGCGTGTCGGTTTCAGCGCCCAGTCGTCCAGGGAGTCGGAGGCCAGCCCCTGAACGCCCGGAATGATCGCCGGCAAGGGTGTGGGCGGCGGCGGCTCGGCTCCGGCCAGCAGGGTCTTCAGAAAGGGGGTGAACACCTTGTAGGGCCCGCCGCTGCCGGTCAGCACCGACCCCGGCCGGGCCAGCAGCGATCCGTTGAAGCCGCGACAGTCGACGCCCTCGGCCTTCAGCCCGTGGGCGATGTCGGCATCCCGGGTCCACGCCTCGGGCTCGAACAGCCGGTTCAGGAACACCGTTTCGGCCCCGGTCTCGGCGATCAGGCGGCGCAGCTCGGCCTCGGAGTCGCCGCAACGCAGGATCAAGGGCGCGCCCCGACCCGCGAGATCGGCGGCCAGGGCCCGCAACGACCCGTCCAACCACCACAGGGACGCGGCCCCGGTCCGACGCACCCGGCCGCCGTCGTCATGGATATACACCGGCACGACCGGACGGCCGGTCGCCATGGCGTGGTTCAGGGCCGGATTGTCGGCCAGTCGCAGGTCGCGGCGAAACCAGACAATGACGGGGGTGTCGCGGCGGGCCGTCTCGGTGGTCACAGGGTCGATCTCCATGGTAGCTTGCGCCCAGTTACGGCTGACGCCACCTGATGGCCGCATAGACCCGTCATCGACCCAGCGTCACAAACCCCATTCAGTTGCCCCTTCGCTCGAAAGTCCCGCCCGTGAGCCGACCCAACGCCATCATCACCCTGTCCGAAGGCCTGAAGCGGCCGGTCGTCATCGGCGGCGGCAACCGCATTGCCTTCATCGCCGGCCCCTGCCAGCTGGAGAGCCGCCAGCACGCGCTGGAGATGGCCCATGCCCTGAAGGAGATCGGCGAGCGGCTGAATGTCGGCATCATCTACAAGACCAGTTTCGACAAGGCCAACCGTACCTCGGCCAGTGCCGCGCGTGGTCTTGGGCTGAAGGACTCCCTGCCGATCTTCGCCGAGATCCGCGAGGTCACCGGCCTGCCGGTGCTGACCGACGTCCATTCCGAAAGCCAGGCCATCGAGGCCGCCCAGGCCGTCGACGTGCTGCAGATCCCGGCCTTCCTGTGTCGCCAGACCGATCTGCTGCTGGCCGCCGCCGCCACCGGCAAGGTGATCAACATCAAGAAGGGTCAGTTCCTGGCTCCGTGGGACATGAAGAACGTCATCGCCAAGGTGGCCGGGGCCGGCAATCCCAATGTCATGGCCTGCGAGCGGGGCACCAGCTTCGGCTACAACACCCTGGTCAGCGACATGCGGGGCCTGCCGGTCATGCGCGAGATCGGCTGTCCGGTGGTGTTCGATGCGACCCACAGCGTGCAGCAGCCGGGTGGGCAGGGCACCTCGTCGGGCGGTCAGCGCGAGTTCGTGCCGGTGCTGGCACGGGCCGCCGTGGCCGTGGGCGTCGACGCCGTGTTCATGGAAACCCACCAGGACCCGGACAATGCCCCGTCGGACGGCCCCAATATGGTGCCGCTGCACCAGTTCGAGGCCCTGTGCGCCGAGCTGCTCGCCTTCGACGATCTGGCCAAGGCCGTGATGGCCAAGGCCGGGTGAATCCGGTAGCCCGGTTCCATGGCTGAGCGCGCTCCCGATATCCGTCCCCTCGACCTCGGGTCCCTGCAAGCCCTGCTGGAGCGGGTGCGCGACCTCAAGGTCGCCTGCGTCGGCGACCTGATGCTGGATCGCTATGTCTATGGCGAGGTCAGCCGCATCTCGCCCGAGGCCCCGATCCCGGTGCTGCGGGCCGGACAGACGGTGGCCATGCCCGGCGGGGTCGGCAATGTCGCGCGCAATGTCGCCGCTCTGGGCGGCTTGGCGCGGCTGGGCGCGGTGGCCGGAGATGACGCGGCGGGTCGGGATCTGGGACAGCTGATCGCCGATGAGGCCCGGATCGAGGATTTCGTGGTTCGACCGACTGGTGCCAGCACCGTGATCAAGACCCGGTTCGTGGCCGCAGGCCAGCAGTTGCTGCGCCTCGACGACGAGTCCAGCCAACGTCAATCCCTCAACGATAGCGACGCTTTTTCCTCGGCTTCTTCCATTCTCCTGTCTGACTACGCCAAGGGCGTTGTCGGTGACGACCTGATCGCGTCAGCCCTGACGGCGGCCCGGAGCAGCGGCGCGCCCGTGGTGGTCGACCCCAAGGGCCGCGACTTCGCCCGCTACGGGGCCGTCGATGTGATCAAGCCCAATGCCAGCGAACTGGCCGGGGCCACCGGCCTGCCGGTCGAAACCGACGCCGAGATCGAGGCGGCCCTGACGGCCCTGCTGACGGCCACAACCGCGAAGGCTATCGTCGTCACCCGCGCCGGCAAGGGCATGAGTCTGGCCCGCCGCGACGGCGCGATCAGCCATTTCCCGGGCCGGGCACGCGAGGTGTTCGACGTTTCCGGGGCCGGGGACACCGGTCTGGCGGCTCTGGGGCTGGCGCTGGGGGCCGGCGCGACGCTGGAGACCGCCGTCCAGTTCGCCATCCTCGCCTCGGGCGTGGTGGTCGGCAAGGCGGGCACCGCCGTGGTCACCCCGGCCGAGCTGATCGACGCCGAGATGAGCCAGCACGCCCATGCCGCCCACGCCAAGGTGACGCCGCTGGACGAACTGGCGGCCGAGGTTGAGGGCTGGAAACGTCAGGGCCTGAAGGTCGGCTTCACCAACGGCTGTTTCGACATCTTGCACCGCGGCCATGTCGCCTATCTGGCCCAGGCGCGCGGCTGGTGCGACCGGCTGGTGGTCGCCCTGAACACCGATGCGTCGGTGCGGCGGCTCAAGGGCGAGGGGCGGCCGGTCAATGATCTGGACAGCCGCGCCGTGGTGCTGGGCGGCCTGACCAGCGTCGACCGCGTGACCTCATTCGACGACCCGACCCCGATCGCCCTGATCGAACGGTTGCGGCCCGATGTGCTGATCAAGGGGGCCGACTATACCCGCGAAGGCGTGGTCGGCGGTGATCTGGTCGAGAGCTGGGGCGGGGTGGTCCGTCTGGCCACGTTCAGCGACGGCTATTCCACCACCCGCACCATCGAGAAGATGAAGGACCCGGCATGAGCCGTCAGATGATCGTGGTGACCGGCGGGGCCGGCTTCATCGGCTCCAACGTCGTGGCCCGCCTGTGCGCCGAGGACCGCCACGACGTCGTCGTGTGCGACCGGCTGGAGACGGCCGATCTGGCCAAGTGGAAGAATATCGCCAAACACCCGATCGCCGACTTCTGGCAGCCGGAAGAGCTGTTCGAACAGCTGGAGCGCCACGCCGAGGACATTCTGGCCGTCGTGCACATGGGCGCGATCTCCGCCACGACCGAGCCCGACGCCGACCTGATCCTGCGCACCAACTACACATTGTCGCGCGACCTGTGGGACTGGTGCGCCATCCGCGACTGCCGGCTGATCTATGCCTCGTCAGCCGCGACCTATGGCGACGGGGAGCAGGGCTTCGAGGACAAGGATGATGTTGAATCGTTGTCAGCACTTCGCCCGCTAAACGCTTACGGCTATTCGAAATTTCTGTTTGACCAGTACGCCCTGCGTCAGGCCGAGCGCAGCCAGGCCCCGACCCAGTGGGCCGGGCTGAAATTCTTCAACGTCTATGGGCCGAACGAGGGTCACAAGGGCACGATGAAGTCGGTCGTGGCCCAGATCTGGCCCAAGGTGGCGGCGGATGAGCCGGTCGCCCTGTTCCGCTCGCACCGGCCCGACTATGCCGACGGCGGCCAGATGCGTGACTTCGTCTTTGTCGACGATGTGGTCGACATCATCGTCTGGCTGCTGGAAACGCCTTCGGTCTCGGGCATCTACAACGCCGGCTCCGGTCAGGCCCGCTCGTTCGCCGATCTGGCCAAAGCCACCTTCGCCGCTGCCGGAAAAGAGCCCCGCATCGACTATGTCGATACGCCCGAGGTCATTCGCGACAAATACCAGTATTTCACCGAGGCCCGGATGGACCGCATCCGCGCCGCCGGGTTCGAAGGCCAGTCGACACCGCTGGAAGAGGGGGTCCGGCGCTATGTGCAGGACTATCTCGCCACCCCGGACCCGTATCGATGAGGGGGCCGCCACTGACCTTGCGCCAATGGGTCGGCTGGACCGGCTTCGCGCTGGTGTTCCTGCTGGTGGCCGCCATTATGGTCTGGCGCGGCGACATCCTGCAGGATGCCCTGAACCCGCAGGTGCCCTTCCAGACCTATGACCCGCCACCGCCGCCGAATTACGATACCCCGGCGGCCTGGGCCTTGCGCGACGTACGCACGGCCGAGGCGGGGCCCGCCGCCGTCTTCTTCGTCCATTCGACCACCTATGACGGCGGACAGGAGTGGAACGGACCGATCGGCGACCGCAAGGCCGACGCCTATCTGCAGCGGATCGTCCTGCCCAACTATGCCGGGCCCTTCGCCCGCGCCGGGGCGATCAGCGCGCCGCGCTATCGTCAGGCCAGTCTCTACACCCGGATGACGCTGCGCGATGACGCGCGCGAGGCCCGGGCCTTTGCCTATGGCGACGTCGCCGCCGCCTTCGACGTCTGGCTGGACGGCCACCCGAGCGGCCCGCTGGTGCTGGCCGGGGTCGAGCAGGGCGGGGAACTGCTGGAGCGGCTGGTTCGGGAACGGATCGCCGACGATCCAGCCCTACGGCGACGGCTGGTCGCGGCCTATCTTATGGACGTGGTGGTGCCGGCCTCGGGCCTGTCGCCGGCCGTGCCGGCCTGTGCCACCCGCAACCAGACCGGCTGTATCGTCGCCTGGTCTCCGGTCGCCTTCGACAATGACGGGGCGGCACGCGGTCGGCTGCGGCGGGCCCTGGTGTGGAATGATCGGGGCCAGTTGGTCGATCTGAACGACCGGGCGGCCCTGTGCGTCAATCCGGTGACCGGCTCCACCGATACCGGTCCGGTCGACGCCCGCCATCACCGGGGGGCGACCAATGCCACCGGCCTGGAACAGGGTGCGCGTCCGGCCCTGATCGCCCGCGAGGTGGCCACACAATGCCGCGACGGCCTGTTGCGCTACTCCCAGCCCGATCTGGAGTCCTTCCGCGAGAGCGGGAGCTGGAGTGATCGCCGAAAAGCGCGTCCCTACAATCTGTTCTACGGTGATATTGAAGCAGATGTTGAGGCTAGACTGGCGCTCTGGATCCACGACCAACCCCCGATCTAGTCGGTTCCGGCCCGGTCGTTGCGCCAGTCGAACAGGGCTTCGAGAATCTGCACCGCCTGCCCCCGGGGCGAGGTCAGGTCGGGGTCGCGGTTGAGTACCAGACGGGCATCGTCCGCCGCGGTCTGCATCAGGGCCCGGTGGCGTACCGGATCGGCGAACCGGTAGGCCGGAAAGCCGCTTTGGCGCAGGCCCAGCGGATCGCCACCGCCGCGCAGGCGGAAATCCTCCTCGGCGATCTCGAAGCCGTCCTCGGTGCGGCGCAGGGTCTCGAGCCGTTCACGCGCCGTATTGCCCAGGCCGCCGTCCTGATTGCCGTACAGCAGAATACAGGCGCTGGCCTTGGACCCGCGCCCGACCCGCCCGCGCAGCTGATGCAGCTGGGCCAGACCGAACCGGTCGGCGTGTTCGATGACCATGATCGAGGCATTGGGCACGTCGACCCCGACCTCGACCACCGTGGTGGCGACCAGAACCGGCAGGCGGCCGGCGGCAAACTCGGCCATCACCGCCTCGCGTCGGGCTCCGGGCATCTGGCCGTGGGCCAGACCGACCTCGACCCCGAGCACGCGCGCCAGATCGACGGCCCGGGCCTCGGCCGCCGCCAGATCGCTGGCCTCGGACTCCGCCACCAGCGGGCAGATCCAGTAGGCCTGGGCCCCGCTGTCGACAGCAGCCTTGAGCCGGGCGGCCACCTCGCCGATGCGGGCCAGCGGCAGGACCGCCGTGGCCACCGGCGTGCGGCCGGGCGGCTTTTCGGTCAGACGCGACACCTCCAGCTCGCCATACTGGGTCAGTTCCAGCGTGCGCGGGATCGGCGTCGCCGACATGGTCAGCAGATGCACCCCGCCGGTGCGCGGGTCGCCCTTGGCCTGCAGCCGCTGGCGTTCGCTGACGCCAAAGCGGTGCTGTTCGTCGATCACCGCCAGACCCAGCCGGTCGAACACGACCGCCTCCTGGAACAGGGCATGGGTGCCGATGGCCACGGCGGCGTCGCCGGACGCCAGGGCCGCCAACCGCGCGCGTCGCTCAACGGTCGTGTCCCGCCCGGTCAGCAGCACGCTGCGCACCCCGGCGGCCTCCAGCATCGGGGCCAGCCGCTGCCAGTGCTGACGGGCGAGAATTTCGGTCGGGGCCATCAGGGCCGACTGGACCCCCGACGACGCGGCATCGGCCATGGCCAGGGCCGCGACCGCCGTCTTACCGGAGCCAACGTCGCCCTGCAGCAGCCGTCCCATCTGCTCGCCCGAGGCCAGATCGGCGCGGATCTCGGCGATGGCTCCGGCCTGGGCCCCGGTCAGGGTGAAGGGCAGGGCGGCCAGCAGGGCAGCGGAAGCCTCGCCCGACACGATCCGCGGGGCCGGGGTGACGCGCCGCGCCTGCCGCCGTCGCGCCAGGGCCAGCTGGTGGGCCAGCAGTTCGTCATAGGCCAGCCGCTGGCGCACCGGGGTATCGGGTTCGAGGTCGGCCAGACCGGCAGGGGCGTGCAGGGCCACGATCGCCTCATGCCAGCGGGGCCAATCGCGCGCCGCCAACCAGGCCGGGTCCTGCCATTCCGGCAGCTCGGGAGCCACGGCCAGCGCGCCCAACACCAGCTTGCGCATCACCCGCGACGTCAAACCGGCTGTGGCCGGATAGACGGCCTCGACCACCGGGATCTCGTCGGCCTTGTCGGGCGACAGGATGTAGTCCGGATGAGCGATCTGGACCTCGCCATTGAAGCGTTCGACCTTGCCCGAGACCAGACGTCGCTCACCCGCCGGGGCCAGCCGGTCGATATGGCTGGGCGAACCGGCGAACCAGATCATGTGAATAAAGCCGGTGTCGTCGCTTGCCCGCATCTTCAGCGGGGCCCCGATCTTGTGCGGCGGGATCAGCCGGTCGATGACCACATCGAACACCCCGACCTCGCCCTCGACCGCAGCGGCGGCCGTGGTGCGGCGACGCAGGATCAGTCCGGACGGGCCGAGAAACAGCACATCGCGCACCAGCGGCCCGGCCAGTTTCTGCACCAGCGGCAGGATACGGGGCCCCACGCCCTTCAGGCTGGAAACCTCCGCGAACAGGGGAAAGAGAATCTGGGGCCGCATGATGGAGACAGCATAGCTGGCGAAACGGTCCATGGAACGCTATCTGAACGCGTCAGTGAAACGAATAGACCGGGCAAGGATCCTTGTGGCCGATACCAACGCACGTCTGAAAGAACGACTGGGCCGGATCATCTTCCGGGCCTGGCGACGCGGCTTCCGCGAGGCCGACCTGGTATTGGGCCCGTTTGCCGAGCAGATCGGGCCGACGCTCGACACCGCCGAGCTGGATGCCTTTGAAGCGATGCTCGAGGCTGAGGATCACGACCTCTACGCCTGGATCATCGGCAAGACCCCCATCCCGCCCGAGCACGACGGCCCGGTAATGGCACGCCTTCAGACCTTCATGCGCGACCATGTCGCCGCCGTAGTCGCCGAAGGCGCGGGTTGATGGACGGCAGTCTTCCGCGACGCATCGATACCCAGCTGGGCGGCGCGCCCGAGGGACTCGACGCCCTGACTGTGGCCGAACAGCTGTCGGCCAGCGGCGGCGTCAGCCTGTTTATCGCCCGCGACCACAGCCGGGCCAATGAGTTCAGCCAGGCCCTGGGATTCTTCGCCGGCGACCTTGAGGTGCTGGACTATCCCGCCTGGGACTGCCTGCCCTATGACCGGTTGAGCCCGTCGTCCTCGGTCTCGGCCGCGCGCATGGCGACGCTGACCCGGCTGTCGCACCGTGCGCCGGACGACCGCACCCCGCTGCTGATCGTGACCACGGTGGCCGGGGCCATCCAGCGCACCCCGCCGCGCACCGTGACCAACAGCGCCGGTTTCGAGACCCGGGTCGGGCGCGATCTCGATACGGCGGCGCTGGAAACCTATTTCACCACCAACGGCTATGTGCGCGCCTCGACCGTGTCGGAACGCGGCGAATACGCGGTGCGCGGCGGCGTCATCGATGTGTTCCCGCCCGGTTTCGAGGAGCCGGTCCGGCTGGACATGTTCGGATCGGAACTGGAGTCGATCCGCACCTTCGACCCGGCCACCCAACGCTCGACCGGCAAGCTGAAATCCGTATCCCTGTCACCGGTGTCCGAAGCCCTGCTGGACGCCGAGACCATCTCGCGCTTCCGCACCGGCTATCTGAACCTGTTCGGCGGCGGCAGCGACGACCCGCTGTACGCCGCGGTCAGCGAAGGCGCGCGTCGGCAGGGGATGGAGCACTGGCTGCCGCTGCTCTATCCGCAGCTGGAGACCCTGTTCGACTATCTGCCGGACAGTGCCGCCGTCTTTCTCGACAACCAGGTTGAGCAGGCGCGGGCCGAACGCTGGACCCTGACCGCCGACGCCTGGGACGCGCGACAGGAGGCGTCGAAGACCAAGGCCGGGGCCGCCAACCGGGCCCTGAAGCCGTCGGCCCTGTATCTGGATGAGGGCGACTGGAACAGCGCCCTGGCCGGACGAGCCGTACGCCGCTTCACCCCTCTGCAGGGGCCCGACGACAATGTCGGCGGACGGCTGGCCCGGACCTTCGCTGCCGAACGCGCCCAGGACAGCGTCAATCTGTTCGAGGCCGTCGCCGCCCATGCCCGAACCCTGCAGGCCGAGGGTCGGCGCGTGCTGTTCGCCTCGTGGAGCGAGGGCTCGTCCGAGCGGCTGGCGGCCATGCTGGCCGATCACGGGCTCGACCATGTCATCGCCGTGCGCAACTGGGCCGACGTCCAGGCCGCCCCACGCGAGATGATGTTGCGCGGCGTCCTGCCGGTCGAGCACGGCTTCATCACCGACGATGTGGCGGTGATCTCGGAAACCGACATCCTCGGCGACCGACTGGCGCGGCCGCGACGCAAGCGCCGGGCCTCGAACTTCCTGGCCGAGGCCTCGGCCCTGACCACCGGCGATCTGGTCGTCCATCTGGACCACGGCATCGGCCGCTACGAAGGCCTGAAGACGCTCGAGATCCAGGAGGCCCCGCACGACTGTCTCGAGCTGCTGTATGCCGGGGACAGCAAACTCTATCTGCCGGTCGAGAACATCGACCTGCTGACCCGCTACGGCACCGACAGCGACGGGGTCCAGCTGGACCGGCTGGGCGGGGCCGGGTGGCAGTCCCGCAAGTCGAAAGCCAAGGCCCGGCTGCGCGACATGGCCGAGGGGCTGATCGCCCTGGCGGCCAAGCGGGCGATGCGAACCTCGGAATCGATCACCCCGCCGCATGGCCTGTTCGACGAATTCTGTGCCCGCTTCCCCTATGAGGAGACGGACGACCAGCTGAACGCCATCGGCGATGTGCTGGAAGACCTCGGCAAGGGCACGCCGATGGACCGGCTGATCTGTGGCGACGTCGGCTTCGGCAAGACCGAGGTGGCCCTGCGGGCCGCCTTCGTCGTGGCCATGACCGGCCAGCAGGTGGCCATCGTCTGTCCCACGACCTTGCTGGCACGCCAGCATTTCAAGACCTTCAGCGAACGCTTCGCCGGCTGGCCGGTAACGGTGCGCCACCTGTCGCGCATGGTCACCGCCAGGGATGCAGCCGAGACTCGCGAAGGCCTGAAGACCGGCCAGTTCGAGATCGTCGTCGGCACGCATGCCGTCCTATCAGATCAGGTAGGGTTCCGCGATCTTGGCCTTGTTATCGTTGATGAAGAGCAGCACTTTGGGGTCAAGCATAAGGAGAAGCTCAAGTCGCTTCGCGCCGACGTGCATCTGCTGACCCTGACCGCCACGCCGATCCCGCGCACGCTGCAGATGGCGCTGTCGGGCATCCGCGAGATGTCGATCATCGCCACCCCGCCGGTCGACCGGCTGGCCGTGCGGACCTATGTGACACCGTGGGACCCGGTGCTGGTGCGCGAGGCCCTGCTGCGCGAGAAATACCGTGGCGGTCAGGCCTATTATGTCGCGCCGCGGCTGAAGGACCTGCCGGACATCGAACAGTTCCTGCGCGAACAGGTGCCCGAGGTGAAATTCGTCGTCGGCCATGGCCAGATGTCACCGACCCAGCTGGAAGACGTGATGAGCGCCTTCTACGACGGGACCTACGATGTGCTGCTGTCGACCACCATCGTCGAGAGCGGCCTCGACATCCCCACGGCCAACACCCTGATCGTCCACCGCGCCGACATGTTCGGCCTGGCCCAGTTGCACCAGATCCGTGGCCGCATCGGCCGCTCCAAGGCGCGCGCCTTCGCCTATCTGACGACACCGACCAACAAGCCGATGAGCCTGTCAGCCGAGCGGCGGCTACAGGTGCTGCAGTCGCTGGACAATCTGGGGGCCGGATTCCAGCTGGCCAGCCACGATCTCGACCAGCGCGGCGGCGGCAATCTGCTGGGCGACGAACAGTCGGGCCATATCCGCGAGGTCGGGGTCGAACTGTACCAGCAGATGCTGGAAGACGCGGTCGCCGAGCTGCGCGAGAACGGCGACGGCGAGGCCCCGGACCGCGGCTGGTCACCGGCCATCAATGTCGGCGCGGCCGTCTTGATTCCAGAAGCTTACGTCCCGGACCTGAATGTCCGCCTGAGCCTGTATCGCCGCCTGTCGGACGCTGAGCAGAGCGAGGAGCGCGAAGCCCTGGCGGCCGAGCTGATCGACCGGTTCGGCCCGCTGCCGGACGAGGCGCGCCAGCTGCTGCGCATCGTGGGCATCAAGGCCAACTGCAAGATTGCCTGCATCGAACGGATCGACATCGGGCCCAAGGGGGCAGTGCTGACCCTGCGCAACAACACCTTCCCCAATCCGATGGGGCTGGTCGGGCTGATTCAGAAGAACCATGCCTTCTGGAAGCTGCGGCCGGACCAGAAGATCGTGGTCAAGGGCGACTGGGACACGCCGGAAGAGCGGCTCAAGGTGGCGGAACGGATCACCACCGACCTGGCACGGGTGGCTTCGGCCTGAGCCCCGATCGACGACTTCAGTCCGGGACGATCTTGCTCTGGTTCCTGCCGACGTCGCGTGAAGCGCGCTCCAGTACGGCGGCAGGGGATTCCGAGGTGACGGCCTCGGCGGCCCCGACCTCGAATTCGACCACGAACGGCGACCGGTCCGGCCCGGCATCGAAGGCCGTGCAGCCGATCACCGCCGCAATCCGCTCGGCGGCGATGCGACCGGCGGCGGCCGGCGTCGCCGGCAAGGCCAGGGCGAAGACGTCGGCCGACAGGCGCGCCGCCGTGTCCTCGGTGCGGATCAGACGCGACACCATGGCCCCGATCTGGGGCAGGGCCCGGTCCAGCCAGCCGTCGGCGCGGGCCTGGACCACCGCCTCGGTCTCGGCCACCCGCAGCACGCACACCGACAGCGGCCGACGCCGCGCCCTGGCCCCGCCGGAGATCCGCGCCAGATGGGCGGCGAACAGTTCCGGGGTGAACAGGCCGGTGGTCGGATCGGTCAGGCCAGAGCCGCGCGCAGCCTCCAGCGACTTGCGGATGCTTTGATGATGCCGGTGGCCCCTAGCCAGGGTCACGACCCGCTCGGCCGTGTCGTCCTCGGCCGAATCGGCGGCGGCGACGTCGGCGAAGCCGCGATTGTACAGCTCACCCAGATTGATCTCGCCGCTGCCCCTCAGATAGAGGACCACCGGGATATGATAGAGGCGGGTATTGCGCTTCATACCCGCGGCGATCGACAGGGCCGGGGCATGATCCTCCGCCCCCCACAGGATGGCGGCATCGAACGGCCGCTCATGCAGATAGTCGAAGGCCGTATAGGGGGTCGGGGCCGCCACCACCTCGCAACCGCGCGCGCTCAGGGCGTTGGACAGGGCGAGAAAGCGGTGATCGGGCTTGCCCGCGGCCAGAATCCGCAGGGGTGAGGCGTCCACCACGGCCGGGGGCAGGGGGGACCCGCGCTCGGCGAAGGTGGCGTCGCGCTGGATCATTTCCTCCGCGGCGATGGCGGTACGCACCAGATGCTCCAGCCGCAGGGCAGCCTGCACAGCATGCGGCGGCGTCGACATGACGATGTCGGCCCCGGCGGGCGGGGCCCCGCCAGCGGCCATGCCCACGGCCATCACCGGCAGTTTTCGCGGCAGGACGGCCTCATGCAGGGCGGCGATCGTGGCCGCGACGTCCGGAGCCCGGGCATCAACGATGGCCGCCTCGACCGGCAGGTCGTCCAGACTGGCGAGAGCTGCAGGCAGGGACCTTGCCGTGACCGTGGTCCAGCCCAAGGCATCGAGCCCCTGGCACAGGGGCCCGATCAGATCGTCGTCAGGTGCGACAACCAGAATACGCGGATCGAAACCCAATCACTGTCTCCATAGCCCCGGTCCGTCATCACTAAACGCCCCTGACGCGAACCCAGCGGAACCATAGCGACGTGAAGGCCGAACACGCAACGCCACAACCGCGAATGACCGGGGATGAACCATCTGCTTTCCCAACGACCGAATTGCGCTAGACTTGTCGACTGGGCGGTCGCGGGAACCGGTTTGAATCTTAAGTCGGACATTGCCGAAGCCCGATTCATGGGCCGACCGTCGCTCTGGGGCCGGCTGGCCGTGCGCGCCTTTACCCGCAGCTGGGGTCGGGACGTCATGCTCTATACGGGCGGGGTGTCCTTCTTCGCCCTGCTGGCGGTCTTCCCGGCCATCGCCATCCTGATCGGCTTCTACAAGGTGGTGATGTCGATCGGGCAGGTCGGCGAGCAGGCCGCGGCCTTGGCCGACGTGCTGCCGTCGGCGGCCCGCGCCATCTTTCTCGCCGAGATCGAACGACTGGCCAATACCTCGGCCCGCACCGTCTCGACCCAGAGTGCCTTCGCCCTGATCGTCGGCGCCTATGCGGCCCATCGTGGATTCAAGGCCTTGTTGGCCGGACTGAACCTTATTCATGATGAAAGCGAGCCGCATGGCTTCTTCCGGTTCAATCTGCTGGCCTTCTTCGTCGCCGTCGTCGCCTTCACCCTGTTCACGGCCGTCTCCGGAGCCGTGGTGACCCTGCGCCTGCTGCAGCACGCCGGCACCAATATCCGGATCAGCGAGAGTGGCCTGCCCTATGACGGCCTGTTGCCAGCGGCAGGCCTCGCTGTCGGCCTGACCCTGCTCTATCGCTATGCGATGGCGCACCGCGTTCCGGTCGCCTGGGGCCCGTCGGTCGCCGGCGGACTGGTGGCCACGGTGATGTCGATGGTGTCGTCGTGGCTGTGCGCCGTCTATGTCGAGCAGATTGCCCTGCTGGGCGCGACCTACGGCTCGGTCGGTGCCGTCGTGGTGCTGCTGATCTGGCTGTCGTGGAACGTCAACGCCATCTTCTACGGCGGAGCCTTCGCTACCGAGCTGGAGATCGCCCTGCGGGCCCACCGGATCGCGTCGCTCGATCCGCCCGAACCGCTGCCGGACTCGGTCGTCAACCTGTCGGAGCGGCGGGCGTCTCGACGGTAAGCGACAGCACCCCGTCCACCTCCTCGATACTGATCATCCTGCCGCCGATCTCGGTCATCAGATACGGCACATCGATGCGCGCCATGGCGTCGGTGGCCAGCAGGGTCAGCCGCACCCCCGGGTCCAGACCCTCCATGGCCCGACGCAGTTTCAGACTGGGCACCGGGCAGCGGTGACCACGCGCATCGACGACGATCGGATCGGTTCCGCTCATCCGGCCTGCAACCGGTCAATCAGCAGGTTCAGCGCCACCCGGACACTGGCCAGGCGCACCGCCTCACGGCCCGGATCGCCGAATCGATGCTCGACATGCACCACCCCGGCCGGCCCCGCCGCGGCGAAATGCACCAGACCGACCGGCTTGTCGGCCGTACCACCGCCGGGCCCGGCGATGCCGGTGACGGCCACAGTGACCGCGGCAGCCGACCGCGCCAGCGCGCCGTCGGCCATGGCCCGGGCGACCGGCTCAGACACGGCCCCGTGGGCCTCGATCAGGGCGGCCGGCACCGCGACCAGATCGGTCTTGGCGGCATTGCTGTAGGTGACGAAACCGCGATCGACCACCGCCGACGACCCGGCCACGCCGGTCAGGGCCCCGGCCACCAGCCCGCCGGTGCAGCTTTCGACCGTGGCGACCTGCAGGCCGCGCGCGACTGCCAGCCGGATCACCGTCGCGGCAAGGACATCGATGTCGTCTGGAAACATGGGTCTATCCGAAGCGGGCGCGAGTCGGTCTAACGTGGCCCCCGGCCGCCGATCTGTCGACGGGGCCCGTGTGGGGAGGGGCAGATGAGCGACACCGTGATCGACCGGAGCACGGCCCTGCCGATCGCCGACCGCCTGACTCCGTGGCTGTTCGTGGTCGCCATCTTCACCTCGGCTGCGCTGGTGTTCGTGGTCCAGCCGATGGTGACCCGGCTGGTCCTGCCGATGCTGGGCGGGTCGCCGGCCGTCTGGAACACCGCCATGGTCTTCTTCCAGACCGCGCTGCTGGCCGGCTACGGCTATGCCCATCTGCTGCAGAAGGTCGGGTCGATGCGCGTCCAGCTCGGGGTACATCTGGCCCTGCTGCTGGCCGCGGCCATCAGCCTGCCGTTGTCGATCAGTGGCGTGACCGGCGATCCGGATCCGTCCGCCCCCATTCTCTGGCTGCTGGCGACCCTGACGCTGTCGGTCGGCGCGCCTTTCGCCGTCCTGTCGGCCACCGCGCCGCTGCTGCAGGCCTGGTATGCCCGCGTGCGCGCCGGCCATCCCGACGGCAAGAACCCCTACGCCCTGTATGCCGCCTCCAATCTCGGCAGCTTCCTGGCCCTGCTGGCCTATCCGGTGGTGGTGGAGCCGCTGGCCGCCCTGTCGAGCCAGCGCTGGGGCTGGAGCGGAGGCTATCTGCTGTTCGTGCTGATGATCGCCACCCTGGCCGGTGTCGTCTGGTTCCGTCGCGCCGATCGCAGCCTCGAGCCGCCGCGTCTGGTGCGCAGCCCGCCGATCGCCTGGCTGGAGCGGGGCAAATGGGTGCTGCTGGCCGCCGCCCCGTCCAGCCTGATGCTGGGGGTCACCGCCCATCTGTCGACCGATGTGGCCTCGGCGCCGTTCCTCTGGGTCATTCCACTGGCCCTGTATCTGCTGACCTTCGTCATCGCCTTCCAGACCCGGCCGTGGATCCCCCTGCCGATCACCCTGACTGTCGCCGGGGCCCTGGGCGCGGTCTGCGTCAGCTTCACCGCCTTCCGCACCGGGGCCTGGCCGCTGATGTTCGTCCTGCATCTGACGACCTTCTTCTTCCTCGCCCTGATGTGTCACCAGCGCCTGGCCGAACGTCGTCCGCCGCCGGACCGGCTGACCGAATTCTATCTGCTGATGTCGCTGGGCGGAGTCGTCGGCGGGGCCTTCACCGCCCTGCTAGCCCCGGTCATCTTCAACATGGTGTGGGAATATCCGCTGGTGCTGGTGCTGGTCGCCCTGGCCCGCCCGTGGAACCGCGATGAGGTGCGGAAATGGGAGATCCTGACCTTCGTCGGCGCGGTGCTGGTCTGCGCCGTACCGCCGCTGCTGTCGGCCATGTTCCAGGCCGACTGGGACCTGGCCTGGGCCTTCAATCGCCATTTTGACTGGCGCATGGAGCAGTTGACCCAGGTCATCCTGATGGTCGCGATGATCGGGGCCTTCCTGCTGCGCGACCGGACCCCGGCCTATGTCATCCTGCTGGCCCTGATCACCCTGTCGGCCCAGTACATCGCCCGCGGCTATGACTGGAGTTACAGCGAGCGCAGCTTCTTCGGCGTAATGCGGGTGGCCAATGTGCCCGACCCGCGACTGGGCGGCGATGTCCATGTGCTGATGCACGGCACCACCCTGCACGGGGCCCAGGCCCGCGCCCCGGCCTTTGAATGCCGACCGACCCTCTACTATGCGACGACGACCCCGATCGGCCAGGCGACCCAGCTGGTCCAGTCGCGCGGGCCGGGGGCCAATATCGGCGTGGTCGGTCAGGGCTCGGGGGCCATGGCCGCCTACAAGCGGGCCGGCGATCAGATGACCTTCTTCGAGATCGATCCGATGGTCGACCGATTGTCGCGCGACCCCGACTGGTTCACCTACATTTCCCACTGTGCCGCCGGACCGGTACGGACGGTGCTGGGCGACGCCCGGCTGACGATGGCGGACGAACCGGCCGGGACCTATGATCTGCTGATCATCGACGCCTTTTCGTCCGACGCCGTGCCGACCCATCTGCTGACGGTCGAGGCCATCGACGGCTATCTGTCCCTGCTGAAGCCGGACGGGGTGGTGGTGCTGCATCTGTCGAACCGCAACCTCGACATCACCCTGCCGGCCGCCGCCGCGGCACAGGCGCTCGGTGTCGCCAGTCGCCACCGGGTCTATATCGAACCCCGGGACTCACCGGTCATGGCCGAAGCCTCGACTGAAGCCCTGGTGCTGTCGCCGACCGCTGCCGGTCTGGCCGAATTCCGCCCCGACACCGGCTGGCGCACCCTGGCGGATTCCCCGGTGCGACCGTGGACCGACGACTACGTCAATCTGTTCGGGGCCATGGTCCGGGGCATGGGCGGCGGGCGCTAGACGGGGAGGGTGATCGTCGCCAGCGCCTGGGCAGCCAGACCTTCGCCACGGCCGGTAAAGCCCATGGCTTCGGTCGTCGTCGCCTTGACGCTGACCGCATCGAGCGGCAGCGACAGCAGATCGACAAGGCGTTCGCGCATGGCCTGCCGGTGCGGCTTCACCTTGGGTCGCTCGCAGATCAGGGTCACGTCGACATTGACCAGCTGCCCGCCCCGCGCGGTCAGTCGTTCAACGGCGTAGGTCAGGAACCGGTCGGAGGACGCACCCTTCCACTGCGGATCGGTCGGCGGGAAATGGTCGCCGATGTCGCCGTCACCCATGGCCCCCAGAATGGCGTCGGTCAGGGCATGCAGTCCGGCGTCGGCGTCGGAATGGCCGATCAGGGTCTGGTCATGCGCGATCTCGACTCCACACAGCCACACCGAACTGCCCGGGCCCCAGCGATGGGCGTCGAAGCCCTGACCGACGCGGGTCTGGCGGGTGATCATCGTCTCGGCCATGGCGAAATCCTCGGGATAGGTCAGCTTCGTCAAGCGCGCGTCGCCGGCGACCAGCCGCACGCGCCCACCGGCGCGCTCAACGGCGCTGGCCTCGTCGGCCGGTCCGGGCGCTTCTGTCCAGCCGGCGCAGGCGTCGACCAGGGTGCGATAACGGAAGGCCTGGGGAGTCTGGGCCCGCCACAGGCCGTCACGTTCGACCGCGCCGCTGACGAAACCGTCGTCGCCGCGACGCAGACTGTCAGCCACGGGCAGGGCGGGCAGGGCCCCGTCAGCCCCCTCCAGACCCGCCAGCACCCGGTCGATCACGGCCCGGTCAAGAAAGGGACGGGCGGCATCATGCACCAGCACCGAGCGATCGTCGGGGCCGCCCAGCGCCTCCAGCCCGTTGCGCACGGACCCGGCACGACTGTCGGCCCCGGTCGCGGTGCGCCAGCCTTCAAGGCCGGACAGGGCATCCGCAGCGGCGGACTCAGCCCCCGCAGCCACCACCACGACCACGTCCTCGGCCCCCGCCGCCAGCAGGGCCTCGACCGACCAGCGCAGCACCGGCTTGCCGCCCAGCGACCGCCACTGCTTGTTGCCCCCGGCCCGGGAAGCCGTCCCGGCGGCCACGACGATCGCTGCAAATGTCATGGCCGCCTTCTAAGCGCCCAACTCGGCCTTGACGAGAGGGGCCTCAACCGGTGTCAGGGAGCGGATGCGTACAGGACTTCAGATCGGCGACGTTTCGGTACCCGGGCGGGTGCTGATGGCCCCCATGACCGGAATCACCGATCTGCCCTTCCGGCAGCTCGCCTCGCGGCTGGGTGCGGCCTATGTCGCGACCGAGATGGTGGCCGCCGCCGAACTGGCCCGGGCCCGGCCCGATGTCGTGCGTCGCGCCGCCGTGGGCGAGGGGTTGCCGCTGACCGTGATCCAGCTGGTTGGCCGCGATCCGACGGCCATGGCCGAGGGTGCCCGCATGGCCGAGGCGGCCGGGGCCGACATCATCGATCTGAATTTCGGCTGCCCGGCCAAGGAGGTCACCGGTGCCGCCTGCGGTTCGGCCCTGATGCGCACGCCCGACCTGGCCTGCCGGTTGATGGAGGCTGCGGTTCAGGCCACCAGCCGTCCGGTCACGGTCAAGATGCGGCTGGGCTGGGACGACACCAGTCGCAACGCCGCCGAACTGGCCCGACGGGCCGAGGGGCTCGGCGTCAGGGCCGTGACCGTCCATGGCCGCACCCGCAAACAGTTCTATACCGGCGTGGCCGACTGGACGGCGGTCGGCGAGGTCAAGGCCGCGGTAGCGATCCCGGTCATCGTCAACGGCGACATCCTGACCGTGCAGGACGCGCGCGACGCCCTGGCGCAGTCGGGCGCTGACGGGGTGATGCTGGGTCGTGGCGTCTATGGTCGTCCGTGGCTGGCGGCCCATCTGGAACGGGCCCTGGCCGACGGCACGGTGCTGGATGAACCGGGTCGCGAGGCACGGCTCAAGATCGTCATCCAGCATCTACGCGCCTCGGCCGCCTTCTACGGCCTGCCGCTGGGGCTGAAGATGTTCCGCAAACATCTGGGCTGGTACATTGAACAGGCCCCGTGGCCGGTGGACCCGCTCGAGCGCCGCGCCGCCAAGGCCCGCCTGTGCCGGCTGGACGATCCGACCGCGGTCGAACTGGCCCTGACCGAGCTATGGCGCACAGAAGTGGTTCATATCCGCAACTCTGCTGTTGATCCTGCGCCACAGTTGGTCGAAGCTGGAGGGCTATGAGCACCCCGCCGCAAATCCTGTCGGACAAGGACACCGGAAACTCGTTCCGGAGCCCAGCCCTGCTGACCGGCTGGCTGTCGCAGAAACGCAGCCGCACCCTGTTTGCCGCGGCCTATATCATCGCCTTCCTGATCACCGCCGCCGCCATCTGGCTGGTGGCCGTGGCCCCCGGCGGCAGCGGCAGCCCCGAAGAGGGCGGAGCGCGCGCCGTCGCCGGCCATGCCGTCCTCTACATTCTGATCGGCAATTTCCTGCTGATCGCCGGGCTGGCCGCCGTCGTCGGCCGTCGGGTGCTGCTGGTGGTGCGCAATCGCCGCGATGCGGGTGCGCGCCTGCATCTTCGCTTCGTTACCCTGTTTTCCCTGGTGGCCGTGGTTCCGGCCATTCTGATCGCCCTGGTGTTCGGGGTTCTGGTCAATCGCGGCGTCGACCAGTGGTTCAGCCAGAACGTCCAGGCGGCGGTCGAGAACGGGGCCAACATCGGCCGCGCCTATGTCCGCGACGTCAGCCTGCAGGTGGAATCGGACCTTGAGGTCATCTCGAACGAGCTGTCGGCACCCGAGGCACGCTCCCGCTTTCCCTACCGGATCGAGTTTTCCGAGATCCTGGCCCAGATCGCCGATCTGTTCGGCTATCCGGCGCTCTACATCCTCGACGGACAGGGGCAGGTACTGGCGCAGGGCGAACTGTCGGGCGCGCCCCCCTACCTCGCACCCTCGCAACAGGACCTCGAACAGGCGGCGCAGGGAGAGACCGCCCCGATCAATGTGACGGAAAACCCGGACACCATTCGCACCCTCTATCCGCTACCGGAATACGGCGACGCCTATCTCTATCTGGTGCGTCCGATGCAGCCCGGCTTGATCGCCCAGATGCGCAACGGCGAGGAATCGATCATCGCCTATCGCGAGGCCGAGGAAAGCCGGGCCCGGATCCAGACCGCCTTTGCCCTCAGCTATCTCGAGACCGCCCTGCTGGTGCTGGTCGGGGCGGTGTGGCTGGGCATGTCGGCGGCGGGCGCGATCTCGGCGCCGATCGGGCGGCTGGTCAAGGCGGCGGACCGGGTCGCCGGCGGCGATCTGACGGCCCGGGTCAATTCCGAAGGCGACCCCGGCGAAATCGTCGTCCTGTCCCAAGCCTTCAACCGCATGACCGAGGACCTGCAGGCCCAGCAGGCGGCGCTGAAGGCGGCCAGCGAGGAGGCCCAGGGGCGCAGCCGCTTCATCGAGACCGTGCTGTCCGGCGTCTCCGCCGGGGTCATCGGCCTCGATCGCCGGGGGCGGATCTCGGCCGTCAACGACAGCGCCGTCCAGCTGCTGGGCATCGACGCCCCGACCGTTCACGGCAAGCCTCTGGCCTCGATCTCGCCGGAGCTTAGCGATCTGGTCAAACGCGCCGAGGCCCATATCGAGGAAGACATCGACGTCACCCGCGACGGCGAGACCCGTCGCCTGCGCGTGCGTATCGAGGGCGGCCTGGGCGGCGAGATGGTGCTGACCTTCGACGACATCACCCGGCTGGTCACGGCCCAGCGCAACGCCGCCTGGCGCGACGTGGCCCGTCGCATCGCCCATGAGATCAAGAACCCCCTGACCCCGATCCAGCTGTCGGCAGAGCGGCTGCGACGCAAATACCGCTCGCAGGTGGTCGACGATGTCGAGGTCTTCGACCGCTGTACCGAGACCATCATCCGTCAGGTCGGGGATATCGGCCGGATGGTCGACGAATTCTCATCCTTCGCCCGGATGCCCGCGCCGCGCTTCACCACCGAGAACCCGGCCGAACTGCTGCGCGAGGCGGTGTTCGCCCAGCGTGTCGCGGCCCCCGACATCGAGGTCGACATCGTCGACCCGCTGCCGCGCGCGCCGCTTCAGGGCGACGGCCGGATGATCGGCCAGGCCTTGACCAACATCCTCAAGAACGCCGGCGAGTCGGTGGCGGCGCGACGCGAGCGCGACCCGCGCCCCGACGATGACAAGACCCCCGGCGTGATCGCCCGGCTCGAGATCGAGGACGGTATCGCCAGCTTCATCATCGAGGACGACGGCGTCGGCCTGCCGGCCAAGGACCGGGACCGGTTGACCGAACCCTATGTAACGACGCGCGAGAAGGGCACCGGCCTCGGCCTGGCCATCGTCAAGCGCATCTGTGAGGACCACGGCGGCGAGCTGAAATTGGCCGACGCCGACCAACTGGGCGGCGCGCGTGTCTGCCTGACCTTTCCCCTGAAACCGACCGGCGCCGCCGGGGACCGGAAGGCGGGCTCACGCCCGTCCACCGCCCCTGCGGCCGAATAGCGAGGCGTCATGAGATCCACGGGAGCCGACATTCTTGTCGTCGACGACGAGGCTGACATCCGGGAACTGGTGTCCGGCCTGCTGGAAGACGAGGGCCATGCGGTCCGCATTGCCGCCAACTCCGACGAGGCCCTGGCCGCGATCCGGGCCCGAAAGCCGTCGCTGGCCCTGCTCGACATCTGGATGCAGGGCGGTGGGCTGGACGGGCTGGAGCTGCTCGACATCATCAAGGAGCTGGATCCGGACCTGCCGGTGGTGATGATCTCCGGCCACGGCAATATCGAGACCGCGGTCAGCGCGCTGAAGCGCGGGGCCTATGACTTCATCGAGAAGCCATTCAAGTCCGACCGTCTGGTGGTGGTGATCGAACGGGCGCTGGAAGCGGCGACGCTGAAGCGCGAGAACAAGCGGCTGCGCGCCCAGGTGATGACCCCGGCGGGACTGATCGGTCGGTCGGCCGCGGCCCAGACCCTGCGCACCACCATCACCAAGGTCGCCCCGGCCAACAGCCGGGTGTTGATCTCAGGCCCGCCCGGCGCGGGCAAGGAGCTGGTCGCGCGCCAGATCCACGAGGCCAGCGCCCGGGCCCGGGCCGAGTTCGTGGCCATCTCGGCCGCCGGCATGACCCCGGAACGGCTGGACCTTGAACTGTTCGGAGAAGAGGGGGTCGACGGCCGTCCCCGCAAGATCGGCGTGTTCGAACGGGCCCATAACGGCACCCTGTATCTGGATGACGTCGGCGACATGCCGCGCGAAAGCCAGAGCCGCATCTTGCGGGTCCTGGTCGAGCAGCGCTTCCGCCGGGTCGGCGGCGAACAGGACGTCCAGGTCGATGTCCGCGTCGTCACCTCGACCTCGCGCGACCTGAAGCTGGAGATCGATGCCGGGCGCTTCCGCGAAGACCTGTTCCACCGGCTCAATGTCGTGCCGATCCGGGTGCCGCCACTGTCGGAACGGCGCGAGGATATCAGCGAGCTGATCGACTATTTCATCGACACCCTGTGCAGTTCCCAGGGCCTGCCGCGCCGCCGCCTGGGTGACGACGCCATCGCCGTGCTGCAGGTCCATCCGTGGCCGGGCAACGTCCGTCAGCTGCGCAACAACATCGAGCGGCTGCTGATCCTGGCCACCGGCGACGTCAGCGAACCGATCACCGCCGACATGCTGCCGCCCGAGGAAAGCAACAACGCCGCGGGCGCGACCATGGGGGCAGAGCGGATCATCGCCCTGCCGCTGCGCGAGGCGCGTGAGGTGTTCGAGCGTGAATATCTGGCCGCCCAGATCATGCGCTTTGGCGGCAATATCTCGCGCACGGCCGGCTTCATCGGCATGGAACGGTCGGCGCTGCACCGGAAACTGAAATCGCTGGGCGTGTCGCCGTCACGGGGCGGGGACGACGAGGTTGAAGGACCGACCGAACCATGAGCCGCGTCGCCTATGTCAACGGCGCCTATGTGCCGCACGGCCAGGCCGTGGTCCACGTCGAGGACCGCGGCTTCCAGTTCGCCGACGGCGTCTATGAGGTCTGGTCCGTGTTCGACGGTCGGCTGGCCGATTTCGACGGTCACATGACCCGTCTGGGGCGCAGCCTGACCGAGCTGCGCATCGACGTGCCGATGACCCGCGACGCCCTGACCCGGGTGCTGAAGGAGACGGTGCGCCGCAATCGCGTCCGCAACGGCATCGTCTATCTGCAGGTCACCCGTGGCACCGCCCGGCGCGACCATCCGTTTCCGCCCGAGGGCACGCCGCCCAGCGTCATCGTCACCGCGCGGTCGATGAGTGCCGTCAAGGCCGAGGCCCAGGCCGACAAGGGCGTCGCCGTCATCACCCAGCCCGACATCCGCTGGGGCCGTTGCGACATCAAGACCGTGGGCCTGCTGCCCAACATCCTGGCCAAACAGGCCGCCCGCGACCGCGGGGCCTATGAGGCCTGGTTCGTCGACGACATGGGTCTGGTCACCGAGGGCTCATCGACCAATGCCTGGATCGTCGACGAGCACGGCAAGCTGCGCACCCGCGACACCCAGGCCAATATCCTGCGCGGCATTACCCGTGCGGCGATCCTGGATCTGGTTGAACAGGAGAAGATCGAACTCGACGAACGCCCGTTCAGCGTCGACGAGGCCAAACGGGCGCGTGAGGCCTTCCTCACCGCCGCCGGAGCCTTCGTCATGCCCGCCATCTCGATCGACGGCATCACCATCGGCGACGGCACCCCGGGGCCGGTCACGCGCAAACTGCGGGCCCTGTATCTTGAACAGGCGAAGCGCGAGGCCATCTAGAGACCAGGGGACGGTTGCCCGGCGGCGAAGGCGCCGTCTAGGGTAGGCGGTCGACGTCGATCCGACCCGTGTCGCTCCCCCGACCGGCCAACAATCAAGAACAGGAACAACCTGACATGCCTCAAGAAAAGCGCCAGAACCTGCAGGACACCTTCCTCAACACCGTGCGCAAGACCAAGACCCCGCTGACCATCTTCCTGGTCAATGGCGTCAAACTTCAGGGCATCGTGACCTGGTTCGACAATTTCTGCGTCCTGCTGCGCCGCGATGGCCAGTCGCAACTGGTCTACAAGCACGCCATTTCCACCATCATGCCCGCTGCGCCCGTCACCATGTACGAGCCCGAGGCCGACGAAGACTGATTGACCCAGAAATTCATTGATCACACCGTCCCGCTGATCCGGGCGGTCGTCATTCACCCCGAACGCACCGGTGCCGGCGCGGACGACAGTCCGCGTCTGGCCAGCGAACGGCTGGAAGAAGCGGCAGGCCTGGCCCGGGCGCTGGACCTCGACGTGCGCGCCGAGGAGATCGTCAACCTGCGCCGCATCACGCCCGCCACCCTGTTCGGCTCGGGCAAGGTCGAGGAACTGGCCGCCCTGGTCCGCGCCGCCGAGGCCGAGGCCGTGGTCATCGACGACGACCTGACCCCGGTGCAGCAGCGCAATCTGGAAAACGCGCTGGACGCCAAGGTCATCGACCGCACCGGCCTGATCCTCGAGATCTTCGGCCGCCGCGCCCGCACCAAGGAAGGCCGGCTGCAGGTCGAACTGGCGCGGCTGGACTATGAGAAGTCGCGGCTGGTCCGCACCTGGACGCACCTGGAACGCCAGCGCGGCGGCACCGGCTCGACCGGCGGCCCCGGCGAGACCCAGATCGAACTGGACCGCCGCCTGATCGCCGACGGTATCGTCAAGCTCAAGGTCGAGCTGGACGAGGTGCGCCGCACCCGCGGCCTGCACCGCAAGGCCCGCAAGAAGGTGCCGTTCCCGACCGTGGCCCTGGTCGGCTATACCAATGCCGGCAAGTCGACCCTGTTCAATCGCCTGACCGGCTCGGACGTGGTGGCCAAGGACCTGCTGTTCGCCACCCTCGACACCACCCAGCGCACCATCCGCCTGCCGCAGGGCCGCCCGGCCATCGTCGCCGACACGGTCGGCTTCATCTCCGACCTGCCGCACGAACTGGTCGAGAGTTTCCGCGCCACGCTGGAAGAGGTCGGCGAGGCCGATCTGATCCTGCACGTGCGCGATATCGCGTCCCCCGACAGCGAGGCCCAGGCGAAGGACGTCGAGGCCGTGCTGAAACAGATCCCGACGCCCGAGGGTAAGACCCGGCGCATGCTGGAGGTCTGGAACAAGACCGACCTGCTCGACCCCGAGACCCGCGAGGCCGTCCTCGGCCAGGCCGACCGCCTGCGCGCCCAGGGCAAGGCCGTCGCCGTCTCGGCCTGGACCGGGGAGGGGATCGAACCCCTGCGCCAGACCATCGCCGACCTGATCGACGACGACCCCGAGACCGAACTGATCCTGCTCCCCGCCCAGGGCGAGGCCCTCGCCTGGCTCTACGAAAACGGCCGCGTCACCGGCCGCGAGACCGACGCCGAGGGGCGGACGCATGTCGTGGTGCGGTTACACCCGGCGGCGCTGGGGCGGTTTGAGCGGCAGTTCGGGTAGACTCCAGAAACCCTCTCCCGGCGGGAGAGGGGACGCGGCGGCCTGACCCGCACGCCATCGGACCGTTCGAGCAGCGTTCGGGAAACCGGGACGCTAGCGAGAAGCGGGCTGCCTACACTGCGTTGCTCTTGGAGTTTTTCATGAGTTGGCGTCGACGCTGCCTTTCACCCGGCCGCTTCAGATACTCTGCGTCTAGCCGCAATGCTCGCTCAAAACTTTCCGGCCATTCCTCTGTTAGCTGTTCAGCTCGCCCAAATCGATGCGTCCGACACCTGTAGGATCGACCAAACATCGCGGACCATTCTGCTTGGAAGCGGTACAAAGCCTTCGTCTCGGTTTCTTCCCTTTTTGCGTCTTCGTAAGCCGCTTCCCACGGACGATGACGATAGGGCCCCCAAGCCTCCGAGCGGCCATTATCCCACCCCGCCACAACGCTTCCGCCCATGTGAAGATGCCTCGGATCAGGCATCAGAAGATAGCCATTCCCAAGTTTTCGCCAGTGGTCGCAAGTCAGAGACAGTTCAGGATATAGCCAATCCTGTTCTGCCGCTGCGATGTAGCGATGCGCTCGCCGCTTGATGATATAGTTTATCTCTAAGACTTCTTCTTCCGTGAGCATGCGACCAGTTTGAACATCCATCATGTTGAATATGGTGTTCCGCATGAGCCTCTCGTTGGGCCCCATCCTGGTTGCCGATTGATATGGGTTTCTGACCCACGCCATGTTGGTCAGAATGAGTATTTTCTCAATCGTCAACGGAAATATGGTGTGCGTTCCGACTAGGCGGACGTCTGGATCATTTGGAAATCTGCAAGCTGACGAATTTGGGAAGCAATCTCGATTGTAGATCGTGACCGGGTTGTCCGAGACGATGAATTTGGTCGGGGATTGACTTGCATCTGCAACTTGCCAAACGCAATCCGTCCATATTGCGCCGAATAGATTCTGATAGTCCTGCAATACGCGCATCGTAATGTTTCGATGGACGCTGCCAGTCATCGATTCGAGCCAGGCCAATCCTTTTGGCGTTCGGAGTTTCTGAACGCTCAAATATCGGATAAAGTCCTGAAATGATGTATGTGTCTCGTCCCTAATGCTATAGTCCGCAAATACTGAAACAGCCTCTTTTCCGGCTGAGTCTAGACCGCCGAAAAAGAAGCGTTCGATGTCAACATTCTCAATTCCACCCCATCGGGTCGTATAGAGGTCATCCTGAACAAAACACCTTTCCGGCCCCCAATGGAGCAGGGCTTTGCGCGTCCATCTGTGTCCGTTTTGGGTTCGTTCTTCTGGTGCCAAGTCCAAATAGTGGAACTTCGACTGTCCAGTTCTCATAAAGTTTCGCTGATACCACTCAGGGACATAGTGGTTTCGATGATAACCCTCGTTTATCATTCGCCTTGGTCTTTCTCTTATCGGCAACTAATATTCGGTGGATTTTCGCGAGAAAGCTAGCGATGCGGAATGGCCCCCGACCGCTTCTGACGTCGCCGCATGCCAGACTGCCCGCATGACCTCCGACACCCAGATCAACCCCGCCGACCTCGACGGTCTTGGCGGCAACATGTGGGACCACGCCCGGCGGGAATATCTCTCGGGGGTGAAGGCGACGACCGTGTGCCAGCGCTACGGCATGTCGCTCAGCTCGTTCCGGCTGCATGCGCGGGCCGGGGGCTGGCGGCGCATGGACCAGGCCGCCTGCGACGTCCCGCCCGAAGCCGGCGAATACCACCCGGATGACGATGTCAGTTTCGCCGACCTCGCCGACGAGGCCTTCCTCAACATCCGCCGCGCCCTGGGCATGGGCCGCGCGTCGGAGGCCTCGACCTGGATGCGCGTCTACGACCGGCTCGCCGACCGCGCCCGCGCCCAGGTCATGGCCGACCTGCCCGACGTGGCACCGCCCCGGCTCGAGTCCCGTCACGAACCGCTGAGACTGGTCGCAACCGAAGACACGACCGTCAATGATTTGAATGTCGTGCCCGAACATCCTGACATCGAACCCCAGGAGTTGGACGCCTTGCACCCGGTTTTTCCGGAGTCCAATTCGCCCTCCGAATCCCTTCTCCCGGTGGGAGAAGGTGGCCGCGCAGCGGACGGATGAGGGTCGGCCCTGACCGTCGGCGAAGCCGTCGCAGGGACGTCGGACACAGCCGACCCTCACCCCGACCTACGGACCATCCAGCAGCGCCGTAACGCCCGCATAGTCATCGACCACATGATGTGCCCCCGCCGCGTGCAGACGATCGGCATGACCGTCACGGATATGACCGCCGGCGCACAGTCCGACGACCGTCATCCCCGCGGCAACGCCGGCTCTGACGCCGGTCGGCGTATCCTCGATCACCAGGGCACGGGACGGATCAACCGCCATAACCGCAGCGGCATGCAGGAACAGGTCCGGGTGGGGTTTGCCCCGCTTAACGTGCACCGCGGCGCTGAAGATGGGACCGTTGAAGGACGTCGCCACACCGAACCGGGCCAGGCCCATTTCGATCCAGCCGACCGGGCTCGACGAGGCGATGCAGCGCCGTTCCCGACGCGACGCGAGAAAATCAGTGAACCCGGGACGGGCTGCAGTTCGGCCGCGGCACGGTCGTGGCAGCGCCGGGTCCATTCGCCATGCACGTGGTCGGGACAGGGCCCGCCCAGTCGTTCCTCGACCAAGGGCAGACAGTCGAGCCATCGCTTGCCCATATAGGTCGCCAGGGCGTCATCCAGACTGGTGGTGAGACCGGTCTCGGTCAGCAGGTCGGCCAGCACCTGATTGTTGAGCAGTTCGCTGTCAGCGACGACCCCGTCGTAGTCGAAGACGATCAGGTCGTATCGGCTCACCCCCGCTCCGCCACCTTCGCCGCGTTCCATAGCCGGTCCATCTCGGCCAGGTCCGACTGCTCCGGCGACCGCCCGTCCTTGGCCAGTTCGGCCTCGATAAAGCCGAAGCGGCGGATGAATTTGGCGTTGGTGCCGCGCAGGGCGTCCTCGGGTTCGACGCCCAGCTTGCGCGCCAGGTTGGCGACGACGAACAGCAGGTCGCCCATCTCGGCCCGGGCCTTGTCGAGGTCACCGGCGGCGATCTCGGCGCGCAGTTCGGCCACCTCCTCATGCAGCTTGTCGAACACCTGATCGGTCGAGGGCCAGTCGAGGCCGACGCGGGCGGCCCGCTTGGTCAGCTTCACCGCCCGGGTCAGGGCCGGCAGGCCGACGGGCACGTCATCCAGCACCCCGTGCTGGGCCTTCGCCTTGCGCTCCCCGGCCTTGATGTCTTCCCAGCGCATCTTCTGGGCCGCCCCGCTCATCTTCGGATCCTCGTCGCCGAACACATGCGGATGGCGGCGGGTCAGCTTGTCGGCGATGGCCTCGACCACGTCGTCGAACACGAACAGCCCGGCTTCCTCGGCCATGCGGGCATGAAACACGACCTGGAACAGCAGGTCACCCAGTTCGGACTTCAGATCATCCCAGTCCCCGCGCTCGATGGCGTCGGCCACCTCATAGGCCTCCTCGACCGTGCAGGGGGCGATGGTGGCGAAGGTCTGCTCCACGTCCCACGGACAGCCGCCGTCGGGATTGCGCAGGGTGCGCATGATGCCATTCAGCCGGTCGATCGGGCTCATGTCGCCGCTCCGTCGCGGGCTTCCAGCGCCTTGCGGATCTCGTCATGCCGCGCTGGCGTCAGCGGATACCCTTTCAGCACCAGCGCCGCCGCCGCCAGCAGCAGGCCGGGCACCAGGATGAACAGCACCTGCAGCGTCAGCAGCGAAGACTCGCTGTTGCCGGCGATCCCGGGCAGGGCGCGGAACCCGACCCACTGCAGGATCAGATAGGGGATCAGGGCCACGACATGGCCAATCTTGGTGGTGGCCGACAGGATCGAGAACATCAGGCCGGTCCGGTCTACGCCCGTGTCCAGCCGGATCTCGTCGCCGGCGTCCGCCATCATCGCCCGCAGCAGGAACAGGCCCGCCGCATAGGGCAGGCCGGCGATGAACATGGCGACGGCGGTCAGGGCGAAATTGCCGCCCGGAACCAGCGTCGCGCCGATGTAGAAGACGGCGAAGATCAGGCTGGCCACGGCCAGCGCCTTGTCCTTGCCGATCTTGGTCGCCAGCCAGGCCCAGAACGGCGCCCCGACCAGTCCGGCCATGAAATAGAACAGCATGAACAGCGAGGCCTCGGTGTGGTCATAGCCCTTCACCTGGCCGAAGAAGAAGAACAGCAGCGAGCCGGTGATGCCCGGTGCCACGCCCAGCAGCAGGTCGGCGAACAGCAGCTTGCGCACCGTCTTCTTGGTGAACAGCGCCAGATAGGCGCGCGGTCCGCCATGCGGGGCGGCCCCGGCATTGACCGGTTCTGGCACCACGAACATGGCCAGACCGATGGTGACGGGCAGGGCGATCATGATGGCCCAGCCCATGATGCGGACACCGTCGGCGTAGTCGCCGATGCCGGTCCTCACCACGATGGTCGGCAGCACCAGAATCAGGATCACCCCGATGATGTTGAATACCTGCCACCAGCCATAGACCCGGCTGCGCTGGTCATATTGCGGGGCCAGCACCGAAGCCCAGCCCAGCTGACCCAGGGTGCCGATCGAGAAGCCGAGGTAGAGCACCAGCAGCCAGCCGAACAGATAGACCGGGCCGGCTCCCGGCTGGACCACCACAAACATCATCAGGGCCGACAGCATCAGGATCGGCGTCGACAGCACCATCCACGGCCGGTAGCGGCCGAACCGCGTCCGGGTCCGGTCCATGCCCCAGCCGATGAAGGGATCGAACAGGATGTCGATCAACCGCACGGCCATGAACACGCCCGCGACCACACCCAACTCCAGCCCGACATGGGTGGCGTAGAACTCCGGCAGGGTCACCGGCAGGGCCACGCCGAAGGCCGCCAGCGGCAGACAGGGGCCGGAGAAGGCCGCCAGCACCGCATTGGAACGGCGGGGCGCTGCGGGTGCGGACGAAACGGCGTCGGTCATACGGGGCCAGGGGCGATCCGGCCCGAGTCGGCCGTGCCCTCACCATGCCAGTTTTTCAGTCCGACATGACCCCGGGAAATTGCGCGGAACCGTCTGGCGGCCGGGCAAGGAATCGGACCGGTGACTTGCCCCCGGCGCGTGGCTGGGGCTTGCTGTCACCATGTCCCTGCGTCTGATCCTGATCGTTCTGCTGACCGTCACAGGAATAGTGGCCGCAGCGCCGGCCCACGCCCGGGACACAGGGTCCGAAGGCGCGACCATCTGCGACACGCCCACGAGCTGGTACGAGCCAGCCGCAGCCAATGCGATCTCCTACTATTCGCTGGAATGGGCCCCGTTCGGTCAGACGGAATGGGGCTGGGAAACCTATCTACCGCTGATCCAGCAGGAGCTGGCGACCGGCTGCGGGGCGGGGACCCCGGCCTTCGCCGTCGCCCTGGCGGACTTCCAGAGCCGCTACAACCTGCCCGCCACCGGCCTGTTCGACCTGGCTACCTTCCAGGTGTTCAAGGGGGTGTGGCAGGAGCGTCGTCCCTTCGTCATGGCCCGCTTTACCGGCGGCGGAGCCTGCCCCGAGCCGCCGCCGCTGAACCAGCTGGGCTATCTGGTGACCGAAGAGGAACACGCCGACCGCCTGACCCGGCTGCTGCGCCGCGACACCCTGGCCGCCTATCGCGCCATGGTCGCCGCGGCCCGGGCCGAAGTGCCCGACATGGCCGACGACCCCGAACTGCTGCAGATCTTCTCCGGCTTTCGCGATCCCGAGGCTGACGCCGCCCGCTGTGCCGTCGACAACAATTGCGACGGCGTCCGCCGCGCCGCCTGTTCGCCCCACCGCACCGGCACGGCGGTCGACCTCTATGTCGGCCAGATCATCGGTCTCGGTGTCGATTCCACCATACCCGCCAGCCGCCTGCACATGACCCGCGGGGCCACCTATCGCTGGCTGGTCCGCAATGCCGGCCGCTTCGGCTTCGTGCCCTATGTCTATGAGCCTTGGCACTGGGAGTGGACCGGTCGCCCGACCGCCGGAGCCCATCCGTGATCCGCGGCCTGACCCCCGGTGAAGCCGCCCTGGCGCTGGAGGTGTTCGGCGACGCCCTTGATCCTGCCCGGGTTCGCATCCTGGCGGCACCCTGGCCCTTTGTCCGCGCCTTCGTGGCCGGGCGCTGGTTCGGCCGCGACTGGATCATCTGGCCGCGCCGGACCCTGCCCGATGACCTGGCCCTTGGCCCGCTGTTTCGCCAGGCGACGCTGGTGCATGAACTGGCCCACGTCTGGCAAGTCGCCAGAGGGGTAAACCTGCTGACCGGCAAGCTGCGGGCAGGGGATCGTCCGGCGGCTTACGAATACCCGATGGATGCGGGCTGCGATTGGGACGCCCTCAACATCGAACAGCAGGCGATGATCATTGAACATCGCTTCCGTCTGTCGCGCGGTGGCAGCGTTCCGGCCGAGCGCGCCTTCTACGACCGTATCTGTCCGCTGGCCCACCGCATGGAAATCTGAATCCGTCCGCCGGCGGCGTCCGGGCCCTTTCCCGGACGCCCGGACGACCGCGGCCGTCCGGGGTGGGATCGGAATCGGCTGATCAGAAGCGGCGGCGCTGCGACGGCAGGTGGTGGTCCAGCGCCCATGCGCCGGGTCCGGCGAAGACCAGATACAGGAAGACCCAGCAGTACAGGGCCGCAAGCTCCCCCTGGTTGACCAGCGGGAAGAAGGAGGCTCCGCCGAACTGCCAGTGGAACTGGACGAAGGCCACGGCCATCATGCCGGACAGGATGAAGGCGACCGGACGGGTGAACAGGCCCAGCACGATCAAGGCCCCGCCGACCAGCTCCAGCACGCCGCCGATGCCCATCTGGCTGGCGATATTGAACGGGCCCATGGCCTCGGCCGGGAAGCCGAATATCTTCTGGGCCCCGTGCTGCATGAACATCAGGCCGGCAACGATGCGCAGACCGGACAGCACCTTGGGCGCGTGACCGTCAAATCGGGAGAACAGGCTCATGGCGTCGTGTCCTTGGAAATGCGGCCGGTTGGCCAGCTGGCCGCCATACTGCAACCTGAGCTGTAGCCGTCAACCGTTCGACGATCAGGCAGCCTGGGCCTCGGCCTCGACGAGCTTCTGAATGCCGACATAGTCCGTCTTGCCCGTGCCCAACACCGGAACCTCGGCCAGGCGCAGGATCTTCTTCGGCACCGCCAGGTCCGGGGCCCCATGTTCGCGCGCCCATTGACTGAGCCGGGCGCTCTCGGCGTCCATCCGGTCGGTCACCAGCACCAGTTTTTCGCCCTTGCGACTGTCAGGAATGGAGATCACGGCATGGCGCGATTCCGGCCACACCGCCGCCGCCAGGCCCTCGACCGCCGCCAGTGAAACCATCTCGCCCCCAATCTTGGCGAAGCGTTTGACCCGCCCGAGAATGCAGACATAGCCGTCGGCGTCGATGTCGACGATATCGCCCGTATCGTGCCATCCACCGCTCAGCGGTTCGATCACGCGGGGATCGTCGGGGGACATATAGCCCCGCATGACATTGGGTCCGCGCACGAACAGACGGCCGCCGCCGGTGATGCCCTCGACCGGCTCGGTGCGCCATTCCAGTCCGGGCAGCATCTGGCCGACACTGCCGGGACGATTGCGGTCTGGATGGTTGACCGCCACAACCGGTGCCGCTTCGGTCGCGCCATAGCCCTCCAGCAGCTTCACGCCGCCGAACTTGGTGTTGAAGAGATGATGGGTCTCGTCCCGCACCCGTTCGGCACCGGCAACGACGAACTGCAGGGTCGCGAAATCGTCCGGCCCGGCGACGCGGGCATACTGGTTCAGGAAGGTGTCGGTCGCGAACAGGATCGACGCCTTCACCTGGGGCAGCAGCTCGACGATCTGTTTGGCGTGCAGCGGTGACGGATACTGGAACGCCTTCATTCCCGTCAGCACCGGCAGCAGCACGCCGCCCGTCAGGCCGAAACAGTGGAAGGTCGGCAGCGGGTTGAACACCACCCAGTCGGGGTTCAGCGCGATATGACCAGCGACCTGACGCACGTTCGACACCAGATTGGACTGGCTCAGGACCACCCCCTTTGGCGCACCGAAGCTGCCGGAGGTGAACAGAACCACGCCGGGCTCCGAAGGCGCGGTTTCGGTCCGGAAATGGTTCGGAAAAATCCCCGCCATCAGGCCGAACAGCTTGTCCTGCAGACCGACGGTTTTGCGCAGATCATCCAGCCAGACAATCTCGGTCACGGTCGCCAGATCATCGATCAGCGGCTCGAGCTTGGCCTGGGTGACGAAACGCCGCGCCGACAGGACACGCTTGACCCCAGACGCCTTGATGGCGGCCTTCAGATTGCGCTCACCCGAAGTGAAATTGAGCATGACCGGCACCCGGCCATAGGCGTGCAGACCAAAGAAGGTCACGACCACCCCGGCGCTGGACGGCAACAGGATACCGACCCGCTCGCCCGACTCGGTGAAGGCCGCGATCTTGCGGCCCAGTACGAAGGCGGCCCGGATCAGGCCGGTATAGGTGAGGGGATTACGATCCTGGTCCTCCAGGATCTCCTTGTCGCCGAACCGCTCTCGCGCCGCGATAAGGGCGTCGAAGATGGGTTCTTCGCTCGCCTCGGGGGTCAGGGCAGCCCGCAAGCACTTCCTCCTTCAGAGGGCAGGAGGCCCCCTCGTGTTCATTGCGCCGGAGCCTAGAACCGACGCAGGGGATTGAAAAGGTGTGTTACGATGCGTGACCCGGCAAGGTCGAACCGACCGACACCTTGCCATCCGGGGCCGGAAAGACGACATAGCGGCTTCACCCACAGGAGCCTGCGACGCCCTCGATGGTCACTCTCATCGACACCCTGACCAAGACCCCCGCCGAGCTTCGCCATCCGGAGAAGCAGAATCGGCCGGAGAGCGCGGTGCTGCGCAAGCCCGACTGGCTGCGGGTCAAGGCCCCGGGTTCGGGTCAGTACAATGCCACCAAGGCTATCGTGAAAGACAAGGGTCTGGTCACCGTCTGCGAAGAGGCGGCCTGCCCCAATATCGGCGAGTGCTGGAGCCAGAAGCACGCCACCCTGATGATCATGGGCGACACCTGCACGCGGGCCTGTGCCTTCTGCAACGTCAAGACGGGCCTGCCGCAGCCACTTGACCCGGAAGAACCGGGCAAGGTCGGTCTGGCCGTGGCCCAACTGGGTCTGAACCATGTGGTGATCACCAGCGTCGACCGCGATGATCTGGCCGACGGCGGGGCGACTCATTTCGCCGAGGTCGTGCGCCAGATCCGGCTGCAGGCCCCGAACACCACGATCGAAATCCTGACGCCCGACTTCCTGCGCAAGGACGGCGCGCCTGAGGTGATGATCGACGCCACCCCGGACGTGTTCAACCACAACCTCGAGACCGTGCCGCGGCTGTATCTGAAGATTCGGCCGGGGGCCCGCTACTTCAACAGCCTGCGCCTGCTGCAGATGGTCAAGGAACGCGACCCCAACCAGTTCACCAAGTCGGGCATCATGGTCGGCCTGGGCGAGACCAAGGAAGAGGTCATGCAGGTGATGGACGACATGCGTTCGGCCGGCGTCGACTTCATCACCATCGGCCAGTACCTGCAGCCCACGCGCAAGCATGCCGCCATCGACCGGTTCGTGACCCCGGACGAGTTCAAGGCCTATGAGGCGATTGCCCGGGCCAAGGGCTTCCTGATGGTATCGTCCAGCCCGCTGACGCGCAGTTCGCACCACGCCGGCGACGATTTCGCCCGACTGCGTAGCGCCCGCATGGCCCAATCTCCGTCATTGGCCGGACGCTGAACCGGACTTGGCCGTCCATCGCGTCACCCGCATCCTGCCCTATGCGCCCGACCAGCTGGCCGAGCTGGTCGCCGACGTCCCGGCCTATCCCGACTTCGTCAAATGGGTCACCGCCATGCGCGTCTGGAACCGACGCGATGAAGCCCCCGGCGTCACCGTCCTGGACGCCGAGGCCCAGGTCGGGTTTTCCTTTCTGACCGAGCGGTTCTCGACCTGGGTCCGGCATGACCGGACGGTCCCGTCGGTCGAGGTCGGCCTGATCCGCGGTCCGTTCCGGCACCTTAAGAACCGCTGGATCTTCCATCCCGACCCCAAGGGCACACGGCTGGAGTTCACCATCGACTTCGCCTTCAAGTCTCCAATCCTGAACGCCATGCTTAACGCCAATTTCGACCGCGCGGTCTCCGCCCTGATCGGCAGCTTCGAGGCCGAGGCCAAACTGCGCTATGGAGCGAAACCATGAGTTTCGATTTCGACGCCACCGTGATCGGGGCCGGGGCCGTCGGCCTCGCTTGCGGCCGGGCTCTGGCGCGACGGGGTCTGACCGTGCTGGTGCTCGAACAGGCCCCGCACATCGGTCAGGGCGTGTCCTCGCGCAATTCCGAGGTCATCCACGGCGGCCTCTACTATCCGACCGGGTCACTGAAGGCCCGGTTCTGCGTCGAGGGCCGCCGCGCCCTTTATGATTTCCTCGAAAGCCGCAAGGTCGACTACCGAAAATGCGGAAAGCTGGTCGTGGCAACGGAGGAGGGGGAGGTCGCGCGGATCGAGGCCATCTTCCAGCAGGCCACGATCAATGGGGTCGAGGGCCTGGCTCATCTGAGCGGGGCCGAGGCCAGGGCGCTGGAACCCGGGCTGAACGCCCACGCCGCCATTTTGTCGCCAGAGAGCGGCGTGTTCGACAGCCACGGCTATATGTCGGCGCTGGAGGGCGAGATCGGGGACGCGGGCGGTTCGGTCGTGGTCGCGACCCCGTTCGAACGGGCCGAACCCCTACCGGGCGGCGGCTTCACCATCACGGCGGGCGGGGAGGGCGGGGCGACCCTGACCACCCGTCTGCTGGTTACGGCGGCCGGGCTGCAGGCCCAGGCCGTAGCTGCGCGCATCGACGGCTATCCGGCCGAGCACATTCCGACCGGCCATTTCGGCAAGGGCGTGTATTTCCGCCTGACCGGCAAGGCCCCGTTCGAGCGGCTGATCTATCCGCCGCCGATCGCCGGGGCCCTGGGCACCCACTATCGCAAGGACCTGGGCGGGCAGGCTGTGTTTGGGCCAGACCTCGAGTTCGTGGAGACCGAAGACTATTCGGTCGACCCGGCCAAGGCAGATGTCTTCGCCCACTATATCCGTCGCTTCTGGCCCGGCCTGCCGGACGGGGCGCTCAGCGCCGACTACGCCGGCATCCGGCCCAAACTGCATGGCGCGGGGGCGACCCAGCCCGATTTCCAGCTGTACGGGTCTGAGGTACACGGGCTGGACGGGCTGATGGCCCTGTTCGGCATCGAGAGCCCCGGCCTGACGAGTTCGCTGGCCATCGGCGAGGCCGTGGCGGCTCGGCTGCTTGATGACTGAGACCCTCACGTTCGCCGAGGCGACAGTCGACGACCTGCCGGAACTGCATACCCTGGTGCACGGAGCCTATCGCGGCGACAGCGCCCGGCGCGGCTGGACCCATGAGGCGGACCTGCTGGACGGCCAGCGCATCGACCGGCCCTCGCTCGAGGCGGCGCTGGTTGATCCGACCCAGCTGATCCTGCTGACACGGCAGACCGGCGTTCTGACCGGCTGCGTCCAGATCAGCGACCGCGGCGACGGCCTGGCCTATCTGGGCATGTTGTCGGTCGATCCCGCCCGGCAGGCCGCCGGACTCGGGCGTCGGCTGGTTGCGGCAGCCGAGGTCGCGGCGCGCGACCAATTCGGTGCTGCCCGCATGGAGATGACCGTCATCGTCCAGCGCACCGAACTGATCGCCTGGTACCAGCGGCTCGGCTATGTCCGCACCGGCGAAACCCGGCCGTTTCCGGCCACGGACCCGCGTTTCGGCCTGCCGCGCCGTGACGATCTGGCGTTCACCGTTCTAGCCAGATCACTGCCTTGACCGGCCGGAAACCGACGCGCATTGGCCGAACATGGAAATTTCCACACCCCGGCTGAAACTGAGAACGGCACAGCCGGGCGATCTGGCAGCCATTCATGCCATCATGATCCGGCCCGACGCCATGCGCTGGTGGTCGACCCCGCCGCACGAGACGCTGGATCAGACCCGGGTCTGGCTCGACAGCATGATCGCCAACGGGCCCGACCATCCCGACTTTGTCATCGAATTCGAGGGACAGGTGATCGGCAAGGCGGGGTTCTGGTCCCCGCCGGACGTTGGCTACATCCTGCACCCGAACTATTGGGGCAAGGGCCTGGCGACCGAGGCGCTGGAAGCCGCGATCGACCACATTTTCATCGACCAGCCGTTCGATATGCTGACGGCGGACGTCGATCCAGACAACGTCGCATCGATTCGGTTGCTCAACCGTCTCGGCTTCACAAAAACCGGCCAGGCCGAGCGGACGATGCAGGTCGGCGACACCTGGGTCGACAGCGTCTACTACGGCCTGCAGCGCCATGTTTGGGAGTCGCGTCGCAAGGCTTGAACTCCCGGGCATGTTCATGCATAAGCCCCCGCTCACGTGGCGGCTCTTCCGAGGGCCGCCGCATCTGTTTTCGCGCCTTTACCGGCGCACCGACCCTGAGATCGAGACGGTCATGGCTGTTCCCAAGCGCAAAGTATCGCCCTCGCGTCGCAATATGCGCCGCGCCCACGACTCCCTGGGGGCCAACCCCTACGTCGAGGACAAGGACACGGGCGAGCTGCGCCGCTCGCACCACATCGACCTGAAGACCGGCACCTATCGCGGTCGCCAGGTGATGACGCCCAAGGAAGACTAGGTCTTTCCACCGGTTTGAACGAATTGACGGCGCGCGATGTCATCGCGCGCCGTTTTCGTGCGTTGTAGCTCCGGAAACCCATCTGGAGACCCGCCATGATCCGTATAGCCACCCTAGGATCCGTCGCCCTTCTGGGCCTGTCCGCCTGCAATTCCCCCGAACCGGCCCCGCCAGCCTCCGCGCCGTCGGTGCCGCAGACACCCACGCCCCCCGCACCCGCAAACGCGCTCACGGCTGAAGGCTACGGGCCGCTGCGGATCGGCATGACCCGGGCTGAGGTCATTGCCGCCATGGGCGCAAACGACAACCCGAACACCGTCGGCGGTCCCGATCCCGAATCCTGTGACATGTTCCACCCGGCGCGGGCTCCCGAGGGCCTGTACGTGATGGTGGAAAATGGCGTGCTGACCAGCGTTCAACTCGGCAGCACCAGCGTCCTCAAGACCGACCGGGGCCTGGGTATCGGCGACACAGCCGCAGCGGTGAAACAGGCCTACGGCCCCGACGCCCGGGTCAGCCCGCACAAATATGCCGATGCCCCGGCGGAATACGTCACCACCTGGACCACGACCGACCACGACAGTCCGGCGGCCAGGGGCGTGCGCTACAACATCGGCGCGGACGGGCGGGTTCAGGGGGTCGCCGTCGGCGGCCCGTCCATCCTGTATGTCGAAGGCTGCGCCTGACCATTGGCGTATCCGGACGGCTGGGCTACACCGCGAGCGTCCTCCCTCCCTGCATAGAGCCGCTCCATGACCGACATCGCCGACATTGTCGCCCGCCAGATCCTCGACAGCCGCGGCAATCCGACGGTCGAGGTCGATGTGATCCTGGATGACGGCAGTTTCGGCCGCGCCGCCGTTCCCTCGGGCGCGTCGACCGGGGCTCACGAGGCGGTGGAACTGCGCGACGGCGACAAGGACTTGTGGGGCGGCAAGGGCGTCGGCAAGGCCGTCGACGCCGTCAACGGCGAGATCTTCGACGCCCTGTCCGGCATGGATGCCGAGGACCAACGCCGTATCGACGAGGCGCTGATCTCGCTGGACGGCACCGAGAACAAGGGTCGACTGGGTGCCAACGCCATCCTCGGCGTGTCGCTGGCCTGCGCCAAGGCCAGCGCCATCTCCTCCAACCTGCCGCTGTATCGCTATCTGGGCGGGGTCACGGCCCGGGTGCTGCCGACGCCGATGATGAACATCATCAACGGCGGCGCCCATGCCGACAATCCGATCGACATCCAGGAGTTCATGATCCTGCCGACCGGGGCCGACAGCTTCTCGGAGGCCCTGCGCATGGGGGCCGAGATCTTCCACGCCCTCAAGGCCCAACTCAAGGACGCCGGTCACAACACCAATGTCGGCGACGAGGGCGGCTTTGCCCCCAACCTGGGCTCAGCCGAAGAGGCCCTTGCCTTCATCACCCGCGCCGGACAGGCGGCGGGCTATCTGGCGGGCGAGGACTTCCACCTGGGTCTCGACGTCGCCGCCACCGAATTCTTCAAGGACGGCAAATACGTGCTGGCGGGGGAGGGCAAGACCCTCGATCAGGACGGCATGGTCAACTATCTGGCCGACCTGTGCGAACGCTTCCCGATCATCTCGATTGAGGACGGCTGCGCCGAGGATGATTTCGACGGCTGGAAACAGCTGACCGACCGTCTCGGCGACCGGGTCCAGATCGTCGGCGACGACCTGTTCGTGACCAATCCGATCCGTCTGGCCGCCGGTATCGGCGAGGGTTTGGCCAATTCCATCCTGATCAAGGTCAACCAGATCGGCACCCTGTCCGAAACGCTGGACGCCGTCGATATGGCCCAGCGCGCCGGCTATACAGCGGTCATGAGCCACCGTTCGGGCGAGACCGAGGACTCGACCATCGCCGACCTGGCCGTGGCCACCAACTGCGGACAGATCAAGACCGGGTCGCTGGCGCGGTCGGACCGCACCGCCAAATACAACCAGTTGCTGCGCATCGAAGAGATGCTGGGCGACCAGGGCGTCTATTTCGGCGACGGCATGCTGCTCAAATAGATCGCAAAGGCTTACGGCCAAGCTACGGTTTGTTAGGCATTTCCGGTCAGGTTTCAGTCATTACAAGTTCGCGCTCAGAACGAGCGTAAGTGGTGCCTGAACGGATGAAGTCCTACACCCTGTCTGCCTGCCTTCTGCTGATGATCGTCTACCTCGGCGTTCAGGCCCTGACCGGTCAGCGCGGCCTGCTGAGCGGCGGCCAGCGCGACGCGCTGCTGGACGCCCGCGAAACCCAGTTGCACCAGCTCGTGGCCGAGCGCAGCGACCTCGAGGTCCGCGTGCGCTATCTGCGCAGCGACAGTCTGTCGCGCGATCTGCTGGAAGAGCGCGCCCGGGCCGTCATCGGTTTCGCCGACCCTCGCGACTATGTGATCCCGATCTCCAACACCGCCCCGGCCATGGTCCCGGGCAGGGCAACCGCCCGGAAGTCCTGAACTTTCGTTACAGGGCCGACGGGGCGCTTTGCCTTTGGGGAACGAAGGCTGCTAAAGCCCCTTTCCGTAACGACAAGAGGCCCTTCATACGGGGGTCCAGCCGGGAGATGACGGATGGCGAAGGCCCCCGCCGCCAAAGCTGATTCCAGCAAGGCGACAAAACTGCCCAATACGCCGACAGCCTCCAAGGAGGACCTGCTGCGCTTCTACCGCGAGATGGTACTGATCCGCCGTTTCGAGGAACGCGCGGGTCAGCTCTACGGGATGGGCCTGATCGGCGGCTTCTGCCATCTGTATATCGGCCAGGAAGCCGTGGCTGTGGGCGTGCAGGAGAGCGTGCGTCAGGGCCACGACAAGATCATTACCGGCTACCGTGACCACGGCCATATGCTGGCCGCCGGCATGGACCCGAATGAGGTAATGGCCGAACTGACCGGACGCTCGGGCGGCTCGTCCAAGGGCAAGGGCGGCTCGATGCACATGTTCGACACCGCCACCGGCTTCTATGGCGGCCACGGTATCGTCGGGGCCCAGGTGGCGCTGGGCACCGGCCTGGCCTTCAGCGGTCGCTACCGGGAAGACGACAGCGTCGCCTTCATCTATTTCGGGGACGGTGCGGCCAACCAGGGCCAGGTCTATGAGAGCTTCAACATGGCGCAGCTGTGGAAGCTGCCGGCCATCTACATCATTGAGAACAACCAGTACGCCATGGGCACGAGCATCGAGCGCTCGTCCTCCACAACTGACTTGAGCCAGCGCGGGGCCAGCTTCGGCATCCCCGGCGAACAGGTCGACGGCATGGACGTGCTGGCCGTGCGCGACGCCGTGGCCAAGGCTGTCAAACGCGCGAGGGAAGGGGAAGGCCCCTACATCCTCGAGGTGAAGACCTATCGCTACCGCGGTCATTCCATGAGTGATCCGGCCAAATACCGGTCCAAGGAAGAGGTCGACGAGGTCAAGAAGACCCGCGACCCGATCGATCACATCAAACTGCTGCTGGCGGACGCCAAGGCCACCGAGGACGAGCTCAAGGCCATCGACGCCGAGATCAAGGCCATCGTCGCCGAAGCCGTCCGCTTCGCCCAGGAAAGCCCGGAGCCGGATCCGTCCGAGCTCTACACCGACGTCTATGTGGAGGCCTGAGCGTTGACCGACATTCTGATGCCGGCGCTGTCCCCCACGATGGAAGAGGGCACGCTGACCAAATGGCATATCAAGGCCGGAGACACCGTCTCCGCCGGTGATGTCATCGCCGAGATCGAGACCGACAAGGCGACGATGGAGGTCGAGGCCGTCGACGAGGGCGAGGTGCTGGAAATTCTGGTGGCCGAGGGGTCCGAGAACGTGAAGGTCAACACGCCGATCGCCCGTCTGGCCGGTGAGGATGGGGCCGCTGCGCCTGCACCCAAGGCCGACGCTGAGCCGAAAGCCAAAGAGGCAGAGACGGAGGCCCCGGCTGAGTCCGAAACGGAACCGACGCCCGCCGTCACCAAGACCGAACTGCGCGATCCCGATATTCCCGAAGGCACGAAGATGGTGCGCACCACGGTTCGCGACGCTCTGCGCGACGCCATGGCCGAGGAGATGCGCCGCGACGAGTCCGTTTTCCTGATGGGTGAGGAAGTCGCCCAGTACCAGGGGGCCTACAAGGTCAGCCGCGATCTGCTGCAGGAGTTTGGCGACAAGCGCGTCGTCGACACCCCGATTACCGAACACGGCTTCGCCGGTCTCGGCGTCGGGGCAGCCTTCGCCGGTCTGAAGCCGATCGTCGAATTCATGACCTTCAACTTCGCCATGCAGGCCATCGATCACATCATCAACTCGGCGGCCAAGACCCTGTACATGTCCGGCGGCCAGATCCGCGCCGGCATCGTCTTCCGCGGTCCGAACGGCGCGGCCAGCCGGGTCGGGGCCCAGCATAGTCATGACTATTCCTCCTGGTACGCCAACGTTCCCGGCCTGAAGGTCGTCGCTCCCTACGATGCGGCCGATGCCAAGGGCCTGCTCAAGGCGGCGATCCGCGATCCGAACCCCGTCGTCTTCCTCGAGCATGAGATGATGTACGGCACCGAATTCGACGTGCCGGAGATCGAGGACTGGGTCCTGCCGATCGGCAAGGCCCGGGTGCGCCGCGAGGGTACCGACGTGACCATCACCGCGCACAGCCGCATGGTCGGGTTTGCCCTCAAGGCCGCCGAGACACTGGCCGAGGACGGCATCAGCTGCGAGGTCATCGACCTGCGTACGCTGCGGCCGCTGGACCACGAGACCATCGTCGAGAGCGTCAAGAAGACCAGCCGTCTGGTCAGCGCCGAGGAAGGCTGGGGCCCGATGGGCGTCGGGGCCGAGGTCGTGGCCCGGGTCATCGAACACGCGTTCGACTATCTCGACGCTCCGCCGCTTCGGGTGCATCAGGAAGACGTGCCGCTGCCCTATGCCGCCAATCTGGAAGTGCTGTCCCTGCCGGGCGTGGACAAGATCATCAAGGCTGTGAAGGCGGTGATGGCATGACCGACATCCTGATGCCCGCTCTGTCTCCGACCATGGAGGAGGGCGTTCTGTCCAAATGGCTCGTCAAGGTCGGCGACACGGTCAAGGCCGGTGACGTCATGGCCGAGATCGAGACCGACAAGGCAACCATGGAGGTCGAGGCCGTCGACGAGGGCGAGATCACCGAGATCCTCGTGGCCGAAGGCACCGAGGGCGTGAAGGTCAACTCGCCGATCGCCCGGCTCAGGCAGGACGGTGAGACCGCCGCGCCCGCCCCGAAGGCCGAGGCCCCCAAGGCCGGGACCGATAAGGCGGAAAAAGCCGAGGCGAAGCCGGAGACGGACACCGCTCCCAAGGCCGACACCACCAAGACTAAAAAAACCGAAGTGGCCGAGACGAAGGGCGAAACGGCCAAGGCGGCACCGGCCGCCAAACGGGCTGACGGCGCGCGCATCTTTGCCTCGCCCCTGGCCCGTCGCCTGGCCGAACAGGCCGGTCTGGATCTGGGTTCCCTGACCGGCTCCGGCCCGCACGGCCGGATCGTCAAGCGCGACATTGAGGCCGCCGGCAAGGGTGAAGCCCGACCTGCCGCCAATGCCACCGCGAGTGCCGAGCCGCGCAAGGTCCAGTCCCTGGCCCAGATGGGTATCCCGGACGGCAGCTACGACCTGATCCCGCTGGACGGGATGAAGAAGGCCATCGCCCGCCGCATGGTCGATGCGATCCAGCAGGTGCCGCATTTCCCACTGTTCATCGACGTCGAGATCGACGCCCTGCTGGCCGCCCGCGCCAGGGTCAACGCCCTGCTCGAAAAGGACGGCGTCAAGGTCTCGGTCAATGACTTCGTGATCAAGGCCGCGGCCATGGCCCTCAAGGCCGTGCCGGAAGCCAATGCCAGCTATTCGCCGGAAGGCATCGCTATGCACCACAACGCCGATGTGGCGATGGCGGTGGCGATCGACGGCGGCCTGATCACCCCGATCATCCGCAAGGCCGAGACCAAATCCCTGTCGCAGATCGCCGTTGAGGCCAAAGACCTGGCCAAGCGCGCTCGCGAGCGCAAGCTGAAGCCCGAAGAGTTCCAGGGCGGCACCTTCTCGGTCTCGAACCTGGGCATGTTCGGCATCAAGGCCTTCTCCTCGATCATCAACGAGCCGCAGGGCGCGATCATGAGCGTCGGGGCAGGGGAGCAACGCCCGGTCGTGAAGAACGGCCAGCTGGCGATCGCCACTGTGATGACGGTCACCCTGACCTGCGATCACCGCGTCGTCGACGGCGCCATCGGCGCGCGCTTCCTGCAGGCGTTCAAGCCGATGATCGAAGATCCTGTGACGATGCTGGCGTAGGGAAGACACCGTGGCTGAATTCGATCTCATCGTCATCGGCTCGGGACCGGGCGGCTATGTGGCCGCCATCCGCGCCACCCAGCTGGGCCAGAAGGTGGCCATCGTCGAGCGCGACCTGCTGGGCGGCATCTGCCTGAACTGGGGCTGTATCCCGACCAAGGCCCTGCTCAAGTCGGGCGAGAAGTACGAAAGCCTGTCGCACCTCAAGGATTTCGGCCTGTCAGCCGAAAAGGTCGGCTTCGATTTCGACGCCATCATCGCCCGTTCGCGCGGCGTGGCCAAACAGCTGAACGCCGGCGTCGGCTATCTGATGAAGAAGAACAAGATCGAGGTCATCGAGGGGACCGCGAAGCTTGAAAAGGGCAGCGCCGCCCCGAAGGTGGTCATTGCCCTCAAGGCCGGTGGCAACCGCACGGTCGAAGCGAAAGCCGTCATTCTGGCCGTCGGTGCCCGGGCCCGGGCCCTGCCGCAGATCGGCCTGGAAGCCGATGGCGAGCGCATCTGGGCCTATCGCGAGGCCATGGCCCCCAAGAGCCTGCCCAAATCGATCATCGTCATCGGCTCGGGTGCCATCGGCATCGAGTTCGGCAGCTTCTATCGCGCCCTCGGCGTCGACGTCACCGTGGTGGAAGCGCTGCCGCGCATCCTTCCCGTCGAAGATGAGGAAGTGTCCAAGGCCGCACAGAAATCATTCGAGAAACGTGGCTTCAAATTCCGTGTCGACGCCAAGGTCACCAAGGTCACCAAGAGCGGCAAGGGCGTCAAGGTCGCGATCGAGGCCGGCGGCAAGTCCGAAACCCTCGAGGCCGAGGTCTGCATCTCGGCCGTCGGCATTACCGCCAACACCGACGGCATCGGACTGGACGCCCTGGGCGTCAAGATGGACCGCGGCCACATCACCATCGACGGCCATTGCCAGACCAACGTCAAAGGCCTGTACGCCATAGGCGACTGCGCCGGAGCCCCATGGCTGGCACACAAGGCCTCGCACGAGGGCATCCACGCCGCAGAGCACATCGCGGCGTGGAAGACGCCCAACGTGCATTCGCCGATCGCCGGCTGCACCTATTCGCAGCCGCAGATCGCCTCGGTCGGGCTGACGGAGCAGGGGGCCCGCGAGGCCAAGCGTGAGGTCAAGGTCGGCCGCTTCCCCTTCAAGGTGAACGGCAAGGCCATCGCAGCCGGTGACACCGACGGATTCGTCAAGACCATCTTCGACGCGAAGACGGGTGCGCTGATCGGCGCCCATATGATCGGGGCCGAGGTCACCGAGATGATCCAGGGGTTTGTCACCGCCATCACCCTCGAAGCGACCGAGGAAGACCTGCACGGCACCGTCTATCCGCACCCGACCATGTCGGAAGCGATGCATGAGTCCGCGCTGGACGCCTACGGCCGCATGATCCACCTGTAGGCCGCCGCCGGGCCTTGCCTCAGGCGGCGGGACAGCGTCGAATAGCCGGATGAGCCGTCTTCATGCCCATGGTGAGTCCCACCTCGTGTCCCGCATCGGCTGGATGCGCGCCGCCGTTCTGGGAGCCAATGACGGCATCGTCTCGACCGCCAGCCTGATCGTCGGCGTCGCCGCCGCTGGATCCTCCAAGAGCGCCATCCTGATCGCCGGCGGAGCCGGGCTGGTCGCCGGGGCCCTGTCGATGGCAGCGGGGGAATACGTCTCGGTCAGCTCCCAGTCAGACACCGAAAAGGCCGATCTGGCACGCGAGGCCGAGGAACTGGCCACCAATCCCGAAGCCGAACACCACGAACTGGCCGGAATCTACATCATGCGGGGCCTGAGCCCGGACCTGGCGGTTCAGGTCGCCACCCAGCTGATGGCCAAGGATGCCCTCGGCGCCCACGCCCGCGACGAACTGGGCATTTCCGCAATAAGCACGGCACGCCCCATTCAGGCCGCCTGGACATCGGCCCTGACCTTCGCGGTTGGCGCGGCGGCCCCATTGATCGTCGTCAGCCTGACACCGTCCAGCCTGACTATTCCGCTGGTCAGCGCGACCTCACTGATCTTTCTCGCGGCCTTGGGGGCCGCTGGTGCCCGGGCGGGTGGGGCCGGTCTGTTGCGGCCGGTGGCCCGCGTCGTGTTCTGGGGGGCCGTGGCCCTGGCCGCCACCGCCGGCATTGGCAAGCTGTTCGGAAGCGTAACGTAGAGGGGGGCGAATCCATGCCTCGATTTCGCGATCCATTTATCGCCTAAGATATATTATGCGAAATTTGAAGATGATAAAACGCCGCTGGACTGGTCCGTCACAGCGAAAACCGACCGTTCCAGCCGTCGAACGCTACCTCAACACCGTCCGGCACGATGGCCGACAAGGCGTTGTAATCCAGATCAAGATGCAAGTTTGTCAGCACGGCTCTCGGCACTCCGGACCGCGCGACCCACTCCAGCGTGCGATCCAGATGGGCGTGCGTCGGATGCGGCGTCCAGCGCAAGGCATCGACGATCCAGAGCTCCGCGCCACGCACGGCCTCCATCGCGCGTTCATCCAGCCCCGAGACGTCGCTGGAATAGACCACCGGACCGATCCGGTAGCCGACCGAGCGGATCGGTCCGTGCGCCTGATCGAAGGTGTTAACGGGCACGGGGCCACCCGCGCCGTTAACACTCCAGGCTTGGCCGTGCGGCGGGATGGCCTGCGCCTCCAGAATGGCCGGATAGCCCTCGACACTGTCGAAGATGTAGGGAAATCGTCCGGTCAGGGCCGCGCGCGTCGCCGCATCCATCCAGGCCGGAATCCGCCCGCGCGCCCGCATGGCGAACACCCGCAGGTCGTCGATACCGTGCGTCTGGTCGGCATGGTCGTGGGTGTAGAGTACGGCGTCGACGTGGCGGATCCCGGCGGCCAGCGCCTGGCTCCGGATGTCGGGCGAGGTGTCGATCAAAACGCTGGTGATGCCGTCAGGCCCGTGGCGGCGCAGCAGCAGTGAACAGCGACTGCGGCGGTTCCGGGGCTCGGCCGGATCACAGCGGCCCCAGTCACCGTCGCCGCGCGGCACCCCGCCAGACGATCCGCAGCCCAGGATCACGACCTCCAGCTCGCCCGCCATGGCCGTCAGGCCCCCGCCGGACGCGGAATGCGGTCGAACAGGGCGAAGAAGGCCTCGGTCGTTTGACGGTCGGCCTCTTCGGCGCTCCAGCCGCGGATTTCGGCCAGCTTCTCCAGCACATGGCCGACATAGGCCGGTTCGTTGCGCCGACCCCGATGCGGCATCGGGGCCAGATAGGGGCAGTCGGTTTCGATGATCAGCCGGTCGGACGGCAGGGTGCGGATCACCGCCCGGACATCCTCGGCCGCCTTGAAGGTGGCGATCCCCGACACCGAGAACCACGCCCCCAGTTCAACTGCCAGATCAGCCAGTTCCTGACCACTGGTATAGCAATGCATGAGGAGCTTGAACGGCCCGGCAGCGTGTTCTTCGGCCAGGATCGCGCCCATCACATCGTCGGCCTCACGCGTATGCACGACCAGCGGCAGGCCGGTCTCGCGTGCGGCGGCGATATGCTGGCGGAACACGGTCGCCTGGATATCGCGCGGGCTCAGGTCATAGTGGAAGTCCAGGCCGCATTCACCGATGCCGATCACCCTGGGACGCGCGGCCAGATCAATCAGGGTTTGCGCCGTCAAGTCCGGTGCGTCCTTGGCCTCATGTGGATGCACCCCGACCGTGCACCAGATGTCGTCATGCGCCATGGCCAGCGCATGGGTCGCCTCGAACGTCGTCAGCCGGTCCGAAATCTCGACCATCAGGCCGACTCCGGCGGCGCGGGCCTGGGCGATGACAGCGTCGCGATCCTCGTCGAACTGCGGTGCGTGCAGGTTTACGTGGCTGTCGATCAGCATCAGCCGGCCGCCTTGGTCCGCGCCAGATCGGCCAGCGCCCCGGCCAGCACGTCACCGCGATCAAGGTTCAGCCCGGCGGTGCGGTCAGGCAACTCCGACAGCCGGGTCCACAGCTCGGCCCAGCGCCCCCCCTGCCCCCGGCTCTCACCCTCGCTTTCCCCGAGGGCCCGAACCTTCACCGCCGCGATCAGCCGGTCCATTAGCGTCTCGAACCGGGCCTGGCCCTCGGCCCCGCGGAAGCCGTCCGCGATCTTCAGGGCCTCGGCCCGGTCGACCGTGGCCGCCTCGACCCAGCTGCGCGCCAGCCGATCCGCCTCCAGAGTCGAGCCCGAAGCCAGCGCCAGGGCCGCGCCCGGCGAGCCATTGGCCAGTCCGGCGATACGACCTGCCTCCTCCGCCTCCAGCCCGGCCCGGTCGCCCAGCAACTGCTCCAGCGCCGCCGGGGACCAGACCGGAAAGGCCAGCCGGCGACAGCGCGAGCGGATCGTCGGCAGCAGCCGCCCCGCCGCATGCGTCACCAGCAGCAGCACACCGCGCGCAGGCGGCTCCTCAAGAACTTTTAACAAGGCATTGGCAGCATTGGGATTCAGGTCGTCCGCAGCATCGACAATCGCGACCCGGTACCGGGCTCGGGACGGACTCTTGGAAAAGAATTCCGGCAAATCGCGGGCCTGGTCGACCGAGATGGACTTCTTGGTCTTGCCGCCCTCGACCAGCCGTTCCAGCACCATCAGGTCCGGGTGCGACTGGGCCGAGACCAGCTGGCTGACCGGATCGCCCGGCCGCGCCCCCAGCGGACCCCGCGTCGGGTCTGGTTCTGCCCCCAGCAGCCGCCGCGCGGCGCGATAGGCGAAGCTGGCCTTGCCGGTACCCTCGACCCCGCACAACAGCCAGGCGTGATGCAGTCGCCCGCGATCCCAGGCCTCGACAAAGGCGGTCTCGGCCGCCAGATCCGGCATCAGGTCAAAACGGTCGCGCGGATGCTCGCTCATGCCGTGCGCGCCTGAACAGCGGCCCAGACCCGGGCCTCGACCGTGTCCTCGTCGCCGTCGGCGTCGATCAGCACGCAGCGGTCGGGATGGTCGCGGACGATGGCCAGAAAGCCCTCGCGCAGCCGGGTATGGAAGGCCAGACCCTTGGACTCGAACCGGGTCTCGAACAGGCCACGCCCGAACGCCCGCTCCAGCCCGACCTCGACCGGCAGGTCGAACACCAGGGTCAGGTCCGGCTGGTCACCGGCGACGATGCCGGCGTCCAGTGCCTCGATGAAGGCCGGCGGCACCCCGCCCCCGGCCCCCTGATAGGCGCGGCTGGAATCGGCGAACCGGTCACAGACGACCCAGGTCCCGCTCTCAAGCGCCGGGCGGATGGTCCGCTCCAGATGGTCGGAGCGGGCCGCATACATCAGCAGGGTCTCGGTGCGCGGCGACCAGCGCTCGGCGTCGCCGGCCACCACCAGGTTGCGGATCGCCTCGGCCCCGGTCGAGCCGCCGGGCTCGCGCGTCTGCACGACGCCGTGCCCGAGGGCGCGCAGGCGGTCGACGAGCCGGCGGGTCTGGGTCGACTTGCCGGTTCCCTCGCCGCCTTCCAGGGTGATGAAGATTCCACGGGACACCGGCGCACCATGGCGACCCCGGGCCGCCGTGCAAAGCCTTCGCCGGATATCAGGAGGCGGATATCAACAGGGCGTCGTCGATCCCGCGCGCCAGAATGGCCTGACGGGCCCGTTCGGCGGCGTTGGCGTCATTCCAGGGCCCGACCAGCACCCGGTACAGCGTGCCCTGACTCGTCCGGACCTCGTCGACGGCCGCCGTGTCGCCCAGGCGTCGGGCGATCCGCTGCGCCGTGCGCCGATTCGCATAGGCCCCGGCCTGAATCCAGTAGGCCGTGCCGCCGTAGACCGGCGCGGGGGCCGGGGCTTCCGCCCGGACCGGCGCGGCGGCCGAGGCTGTCTGCAGGCGCATGCCGCCGCCCTGGCGCGGAGCCCGGCCCAGATAACGCACCCGCACCTGACCGACGCCGCGCGACAGCAGGTCCAGTTCCTCGGCCGCGCCGCGCGACAGGTCGATGACGCGATTGTCGACGAACGGCCCCCGGTCATTGACCCGCAGCACCACGCTGCGCCCGTTGGCTAGGTTGGTGACCTCGACCAGACCCGGCAGCGGCAGGGTCTTGTGGGCTGCGGTCAGGGCATGCATGTCGAAAATCTCGCCGGTCGCAGTCGGGCGGCCGTTGAACTGGTCGCCGTACCAGGAGGCCAGGCCGGTCACGTCATAGTTGGGATCCTCGACCGGTCGGTACCACTGGCCGCGGATCTGATAGGGCCGCATTGTGCCCGACACGATCGGCGCCGGATCGGTCACCACCGGCATCCGCGCCGCGGCCGCATAGCCCCCGTCCCGCACCCCGCCACTGGCGCAGGCGGCCAGCAGCGACATCAGGCCCAGGATCAGGGCCCCCTTCAGCATTCTCGTGGTCATGGCGGTCGGCGCAGGTTTCATGATGACTCAAGCATGACCCAAGACATTTCCGCTTTGGTTAATCCGCCGTTTGTTTGCTATGCCCCCTCGCCCGCACCGGATTTGCGAATCCGGTCCGCAGGACAGGTGGCCGAGTGGTTTAAGGCAGCGGTCTTGAAAACCGCCGTAGGTGTGAGCCTACCGTGGGTTCGAATCCCACCCTGTCCGCGGCGGCGAAATCCTGAAACCTGTCGCTATTCAGACGACAGCTCCGACGAGCGTCGCACCGTTGACGGAAGGCGCTGTACCCGGGCCTGGAATTTGAGGCGCACCGCCGTGCAGTCTCAGGGCATGCCGGAACGCGCCCGCCATCCGCCGCTGGACGTCGCGGTTCAACTATTTTAGGCTTAAAACATGTCGTCGAGTCGCGCCGTCAGAAGCATCGCCGTCGTGGGTGCCGGTCCGGGCGGGCTTTACGTCGCCATCTCCCTGAAGCTGCGCGATCCGTCGCTGACGGTAGTCGTGTATGAGCGTAACCGCCCGGATGACACCTTCGGCTGGGGGGTGGTCTTCTCCGACCAGACCCTGGCCAACCTCAAGGCCAATGATCCCGAAACCGCGGCCCTGATCGAGGCGGCCTTCGTCCACTGGGATGACATCGACGTCCATATCCACGGCCGGACCATACGCTCGGGCGGCCACGGCTTTGCCGGTATCGGGCGCCAGCGGCTGCTGACCATCCTGCACGACCGCGCCCGCGCCCTCGGCGTCGAGCTACGGTTCGAGTCCGAGGTCGCGGACGCCTGGGCGCAGGACGCCGACATTGTGGTCGCCGCCGACGGCCTGAACAGCCTGACCCGCAATGCCCGGCCTGAGACCTTCGGGGTCGACGTCGATGTGCGCACCAACAAATACATCTGGCTGGGCACGCATCAGGCGTTCGACGCCTTCACCTTCGCCTTCGTCGAGACCCCGCACGGCTGGATCTGGGCCCACGCCTACCAGTTCGAACCGGGGGCCTCGACCTTCATCGTCGAATGCACCGAGGCAACCTGGCGCGGTCTCGGCTTCGACGAGCTGGATCAGGACCAGACCTGCCGCGCGGCCGAGGCCCTGTTCGCCGACTGGCTGGATGGCCACGCCCTGATGAGCAATGCGCGGCATATCCGCGGCTCGGCCTGGCTCAACTTCCCGCGCGTCGCCTGCTCGAACTGGCGCGACGGTAAAGTAGTGCTGCTGGGCGACGCGGCCCACACCGCGCATTTCTCGATCGGCTCGGGCACCAAGCTGGCGTTCGAGGACGCTATCCATCTGGCCGGGGCCCTGACCGATGGCGATGACCTCGACGCCGCCCTCGCCATCTATGAGGCCGAACGCCGGATCGAGGTGCTGAAGCTGCAGAGCGCCGCCCGCAACTCGACCGAATGGTTCGAGACGGTCGACCGCTACGTCGACCTCGATCCGCTGCAGTTCACCTACAGCCTGCTGACCCGCAGCCAGCGCGTCAGCCACGAGAACCTGCGCCTGCGGGACGAGACGTTCCTGACCGGAGTCGAGCGCTGGTTCGCGGACAGCGCCGGTGCCCCGCCCTCGGCCAGCCCGCCCGCCCCCATGTTCGCCCCGCTGCAACTGCGCGGCCTGACCCTGGCCAACCGCGTCGTGGTCTCGCCCATGTGCATGTATTCGGCCGAGGACGGGCTGATCAACGACTTCCATCTGGTCCACCTCGGCGGTCGCGCTCTCGGCGGAGCCGGGCTGGTCTTCACCGAGATGACCGACGTCTCGGCCGACGCCCGCATCACCCCCGGCTGCGCGGGGATGTACCGGCCCGAACACCGCGACGCCTGGAAACGGATCGTCGATTTCGTCCACGGTCAGGGCGCGCGCATCGCCATCCAGCTGGCCCACGCCGGCCGCAAGGGCTCGGTCGAACGGCCGTGGGGGCCACGAGCCGATCAACCATTGATTACCGACGGATGGGAGCTCATCGCGCCCTCACCCATCGCCTGGTCAGAGGGGGATCAGGTCCCGCGCGAAATGACCCGCGCCGACATGGACCGCGTCCGCGACGACTTCGTCCGCTCCGTCGGCTGGGCCGTCGAGGCCGGTTTTGATATGGTCGAACTGCACTGCGCCCACGGCTATCTTCTGTCGTCCTTCCTGACCCCGGTGTCGAACCATCGCACCGACGACTACGGCGGCTCCGTCCAAAACCGGCTGCGTTTCCCGTTGGAGGTCTTCGCCGCCATGCGCGCGGCCTGGCCCGACGACCGCCCCATGTCGGTGCGCCTGTCGGCCACCGACTGGGTCGACGACGGCATCACACCCGAGGAGACGGTGATCATCGCCCGCGCCTTCGCCGACGCCGGTTGCGACCTGATCGACGTCTCCGCCGGATCGACCACGCCGGAAGGCGAGCCCGTCTACGGCCGCATGTTCCAGACTCCGTTCAGCGATCGCATCCGCAACGAAGCGGGCGTCGCCACCATGGCCGTCGGTAACATCTACGAGACCGACCACGTCAACAGCATCCTCGCCGCCGGGCGCGCCGACCTGTGCGCCTTGGCCCGGCCGCATCTGGCCGATCCGAACTGGAGCCTGCGCGCCGCCGCCGAGCTCGGCTGGCGCGGCCTCCAGCCGCCGGTCCAGTACCGCGCCGGCTTCGCCCAGCTGGCCCGCAACCTCGAGAAACAACAACAGGCGGAGGCGGTATGAGTCTGCAGGGACGCCATGCGGTGATCACCGGTGCCGGCTCCGGCATCGGCCGCGCCACGGCCGAACGGCTGGCCGAGGCGGGGTGCCAGGTCACGCTGATCGGTCGTCACCTGGGTCGCCTGACCGAGTCCGCCGACCGCATCGGCGACGCAGCCTTCGTCGCCCCGGCCGACGTGACCGACCCCGACGCCCTCGCCGCCGCCATCGAGGTCGGCCGCGACCGCTTCGGCCCGATCGACATCCTGGTCAATAACGCCGGCACCGCCTCGTCCGCACCGTTCCTGAAGACCTCAGCTGACGACCTGCGCGCCATGCTGGCCCTCAATCTCGAGGCCCCGGCCGAGGCCGCGCGACTGGTGCTGCCGGGCATGCTGACGCGTCGCTGGGGCCGGATCGTCAATGTCGCCTCGACCGCGGGGCTGAAAGGCTACCCCTATGTATCGGCCTATGTGGCGGCCAAGCACGGGCTGGTCGGCCTGACCCGCGCCGTGGCGCTGGAGGTCGCCAGCAAGGGCGTCACCGTCAACGCGGTCTGCCCCGGATTCACCGACACCGACCTCGTCGCCCGTTCGGTCGCAGCTATCACCGGCAAGACCGGCCGCACCGAGGACGAGGCCCGCGCCGCCCTCGCCGCCTCCAATCCCCAGGGCCGGCTGATCACCCCCGACGAAGTGGCCCAGACCATCGTCTGGCTGTGCGGCGACGGGGCCTCGGGCGTCAACGGCGTGGCCTTGTCGGTGGCCGGAGGCGAGCTGTGAGCCCGACCGCCGCCCTGCTCCCCGACAGGCTCGGCGGTGCCCCGGACGGCAAGCGGGCGCTGCGCCTCTGGCTGCGTCTGCTGACCTGCACCACCACGATCGAACAGACCATTTCCCAGCGCCTGCGCGACACCTTCGACACCACCCTGCCCCGCTTTGACATGCTGGCGGCGCTCGACCGCGCCGGCGACCCCGGCCTGACCATGGGCGAGGCCGCCGGCATGCTGATGGTGTCGAACGGCAACGTCACCGGTCTGGCGGCGCGCCTGAAAGCCGACGGCCTGATCGAATCCCTGCCGGGTCCGGATCGGCGTGTGCAGCGGATCCGGCTGACGCTGACGGGTCGCACCCGCTTCGCCGCCATGGCCGCCGCCCACGAACACTGGATCGAAACCCTGTTCGCCGGTCTCAGCGACACCGAGGCCGAAGACCTGACCCATCTGCTGGAGCGCACCAAACGCTCGCTGCAACCGCACACGGAGCCGACCCCATGAAGGCGCGCGACTACAAGGCCGAACATTTTCTCTGGTCGGTCGATGACGACGGGATCGCCACCCTGACCCTGAACCGGCCAGAGCGGAAAAATCCGCTGACCTTCGACTCCTATGCCGAGATGCGCGACCTGTTCCGCGCCCTCGTCCATGCCCGCGACTGCAAGGTGGTGATCATCACCGGGGCCGGGGGGAATTTCTCGTCCGGCGGCGACGTGCATGAGATCATCGGTCCGCTGACCGAGATGGCCATGCCGGCCCTGCTCGACTTCACCCGCATGACCGGCGATCTGGTCAAGGCCATGCGCGGTTGTCCGCAGCCGATCATCGCCGCGCTGGACGGCATATGCGTCGGGGCCGGCGCGATCATGGCCATGGCCTCCGACATGCGGATCGCCACCCCGAAAACGAAGACCGCCTTCCTGTTCACCCGCGTCGGCCTGGCCGGCTGCGACATGGGGGCCTGCGCCATCCTGCCCCGCCAGATCGGTCAGGGCCGGGCTTCGGAACTGCTGTTCACCGGCCGTATCATGACCGCCGACGAGGGCGAGCGCTGGGGCTTCCACAACCGGCTGGTCGAGCCGGACGCCCTGATGGGAGCCGCACGCGAACTGGCCCAGTCGCTCGCCAAGGGGCCCACGTTCGCGCACGGGATCACCAAGACCCAGCTCAACCTCGAATGGGACATGAGCCTCGACGCCGCCATCGAGTCCGAGGCCCAGGCCCAGGCCATCTGCATGCAGACGAAGGATTTCCGCCGCGCCTTCGAGGCCTTCGCGGCCAAGCGTGATCCGGTGTTCGAGGGGAACTGAGCCATGAGCGATCGCACCTTCCTCGACTGGCCCTTCTTCGACGACCGCCACCGCGCCTTCGCCGCTGATTTGGAACGCTGGGCCGAGGCCAATGCCACGACGGTCAATCTGCACGGCGACCATGATCTGGACGGCGACTGCCGCCGCATCCTCAAGGCCCTCGCCGACGGCGGCTGGCTGAACAACGCTGTGCCCGACGTCGACGGCAGGCTGGACGTGCGTACCCTGTGCCTGACGCGCGAGACCCTGGCGCGGCGTTCGGGCCTGGCCGACTTTGTCTTCGCCATGCAGGGGCTGGGCACCGGCCCGATCAGCCTGTTCGGTACCGATGACCAGAAGGACCGCTGGCTGCCCGGCGTGGCGTCGGGTCAGACCATCGCCGCCTTCGCCCTGTCCGAGCCCGAGGCGGGGTCCGACGTCGCCGCCCTGTCGACCACCGCCCGTCGCGACGGTGACGGCTGGGTGCTGGACGGGACCAAGACCTTCATTTCCAACGGCGGCCTCGCCGACCGCTACACCGTCTTCGCCCGCACCGGCGAGGCCCCCGGGGCAAGGGGCCTGAGTGCCTTCGTCGTCGATGCCGACACGCCCGGTTTCGAGATCGTCGAACGCATCCCGCTGATGGCCCCGCATCCGCTGGCCACGATCCGTTTCAACGCCTGTCGCATCGACGGCGACCGCCTGTTGGGTCAGCCCGGCGAAGGCTTCCGCATCGCCATGGCCACGCTGGACGTGTTCCGCTCGACCGTCGCCGCCGCCGCCCTCGGCTTCTCGCGCCGCGCCTTCGACGAGGCCGCCGCCCGCACCACCGCCCGCACCCTGTTCGGGGCCCCGATGAGCGACCTGCAGCTGGTCCAGGCCTCGCTGGCCGACATGGCGTTGAAGATCGACGCCTCGGCCCTGCTGATCTACCGCGCCGCCTGGCTCAAGGATCAGGGCGCACCGCGCATCACCCGCGAGGCGGCCATGGCCAAGCTCTACGCTACTGATGAGGCCCAGGCCGTAATCGATGCGGCAGTCCAGCTGTTCGGCGGGCTCGGCGTCGTGTCCGGTAACCCGGTCGAGCGGCTGTATCGCGAAATCCGGGCCCTGCGCATCTATGAGGGGGCCTCGGAGGTGCAGAAGATCGTCATCGCCCGACAGGCGCTGGCCGCCATGGCGGGAGGGACCTGATGGCCCGCAGCGCGCATCTCGACCGGTTCGTGCTGGACCATCTGCCACCTGCTGAGCAGCAGCCCGATCTGATCTTCAGCCTGCCGGAACTGGCCCATCCCGAGCGGGTCAACGCCGCCGCTGAACTGCTGCGCCGCGCCCTCGCCGCCGCCGGTCCCGAGGCCCGCGCGCTGATCGACCACGATCTCGAGTTTTCATGGGGCCGAGTTGACGCCATCTCCAACCGGATGGCGCGGGTGCTGGTCGAGGACATGGGTCTGGTCCCCGGCAACCGCGTCCTCTTGCACGGCCCCAACGCGGCGTGGACGGTGCTGGCCTGGTTCGCCATCCTGAAAGCCGGCGGCGTCGTGGTCGCCACCATGCCGATGCTGCGCGCCGCCGAACTGGCCATCGTCATCGACAAGGCCCGCATCAGCCATGCCCTGGTCCATGAGACGCTCGTCGAGGCTGTGACCGAGGCGCAGGCGACCGCCCCGTCGCTCACCCAGGTCATGGACTCCGCCACGCTGCAGAAGGCCGCCCAAGCGCAGCCGCCCGGTATCGGTTTCGACGCGGTCGACACCGCCGCCGACGACCCGGCCCTGATCGCCTTCACCTCGGGCACCACCGGCCAGCCCAAGGGCTGCGTCCACGGTCACCGCGACATCCTGGCCATGGCCGACACCTTCGGCCGCCATATCGTCGGCCTGACCAGCGACGACATCGTGGTCGGCACCCCGCCGATCGCCTTCACCTTCGGCCTCGGCGGGCTGGTGGTGTTCCCCGCCGCGGTGGGTGCCGCGACCGCCTTCGCCCCCTGCCCCGGCTTTGATACCCTGGCAGAGACCATCGCCCGCCACCGGGCCACCGCCATTTTCACGGCCCCGACCGGCTATCGCGCCCTGCTGAAGCTGACGGACGCGCACGACCTGTCGAGCCTGCGCACCTGTGTCTCGGCCGGCGAGGCCCTGCCCGCCGCCACCTCCGACGCCTGGCACGACGCGACCGGCGTCCGCATCATCGACGGGATCGGCTCGACCGAGATGATCCATATCTTCATCTCGGCCGGCGGCGACGACATCCGGCCCGGTGCCACGGGCAAGCCCGTCCCCGGCTATGAGGCCCGCATCATCGACGCGGACGGCAGGCCCCTCCCCGCCGGGGAAACCGGCCGCCTCGCCGTGCGCGGCCCGACCGGCTGCCGCTATCTCGATGACGCGCGGCAGGCCGCCTATGTTCAGGACGGCTGGAACCTGACCGGCGACGTCTACCGGCTGGATGAGGACGGCTATTTCTGGTTCGTGGCCCGGGCCGACGACATGATCGTATCGTCCGGCTACAATATCGGCGCGCCCGAGGTGGAAAACGCCCTGCTGCGCCACCCCGCCGTGGCCGAGGCCGCTGTGATCGGCGTTCCCGACGAGGAACGCGGCCAGATCGTCAAGGCCTTCGTGGTGCTGAACCCGGACCACACACCGTCCGACGCCCTGACGTGCGAGCTTCAGACCCACGTGAAGAGCGTCATCGCCCCCTACAAATACCCCCGGGCGCTGGCCTTCGTGGACGCCCTGCCCAAGACCCAGACCGGCAAGCTGCAGCGTTTCCGGCTCAAGGCGGACGCATGACCGGCCAGATCTTCACCGCTGAACGTCGCGTGCGCTTCGCCGACTGCGACGCCGCCGGCATCGTCTTCTTCCCGCGCTATTTCGAAATGCTCAACGGCGTGGTCGAGGACTGGTTCGCCGGTCCGCTGCAGGTCTCGTTCCGCGAGCTGCATCTCAACCGCCACGTCAGCGTGCCCACCGCCGCCGTCGAGGCCCGCTTCATCGCCCCGTCGCGGCTCGAGGACGCGCTGACCTTCGCCTTGACGGTGACCAAACTGGGCGGGGCCTCCTGTGGCCTGCGCCACCGCATAACCTCCGGCGACCAGCTGCGTTTCGAAGCCAGCCAGACCATCGTCTACGTCGGTCAGTCCATGAAGCCCGAGCCCTGGCCCGAACCCCTTCGCACCCGCATCGCCCCCTTCCTGGAGAGCCAGCCATGAACCGCGTCCTGCTGCCCGAAGGCTGGCCCCGACCGAGGGGCTATTCCAATGGCATCGCCGCCACCGGCCAGCTGGTCTTCGTCTCCGGCCAGATCGGCTGGGACACGGTGGGGCAGTTCCCTGACGGCTTCGCGGCCCAGTTCCGCCAGACCATCGACAACACCCTGGCCATCCTGGCCGAGGCCGGTGCCGGGCCCGAACACATCGTCCGCATGACCTGGTACATCGTCGACAAGGCCGAATACCTCGCCGCCCAGCGCGACATCGGGGCCGTCTGGCGCGAGCGCATCGGGGCCCACTACCCAACCATGGCCGTGGTCGAGGTCAAGGGCCTGATCGAGGACGCCGCCCGCATCGAGATCGAGACCACCGCGGTGGTGGGCTAGGCCCCAGCTCGACCGGGACTGTCGCCCGGACCGGGCCGCGAACCCCTTTGCGTGTTGCACCGGTTTACTGAACAATACCCGCACCACGCCCCGGTGTTTCGGTACGTGAATTTCGGGATGACCACATGAAGGAGAAGATCAGTTTCGGATATCTGGTCGCCTGTCTGACCCTGGCCGGCTGCCTGATCTCGACGCCTGATCGCGCCCACGCCCAGACGGTCGAGCCCGTCCAGGACGCGCCGGTCATCAGCACCCGGAGCGATGCGCAATCAGACGCCGCCATCGCCGAGCGCCTGCGCCGCATCTTCGGCGAACTGGACACGCTTTCCGCTGTGCAGGTGCGCGTGGCCGAGGGCGTGGTCACACTGGGCGGGGCGCTGGCAGACCGGGACGACCTGGATCGCGCCGAAAACATCGCCGGCCGGGTCGAAGGCGTCGTCGCGGTCCGCAACGACATCGAGACCAGCGTCGATGTCGGTGAACGGGTCTCGCCCTTCCTGCAGAAGCTGACCGGCCTGTTGCGGTCGGCCTTCAACGCCGCCCCGTTGCTGCTACTCGGCGGTCTGGTGCTGGCGGGCTTTGTGATCCTCGGCTGGTGGCTGGCGTCGTTCAACCGGTTCTGGCGGCGGCTGACGCCCAACCCGTTTGTCGGCGACCTGCTGGCCCAGGCCATTCGGGTGGTCAGCGTGGTGGTGGGTATCGTGATGGCGCTCAATCTCGTCGGGGCCACGGCCCTGATGGGCACGGTGCTGGGCGGGGCCGGGGTCATCGGCCTGGCGATCGGCTTCGCGGTGCGCGACGCGCTCGAGAACTACATTTCCAGCATCATGCTCAGCCTGCGCCAGCCGTTCCGCGCCAACGACCACGTCGTCATCGACGGTCAGGAGGGCAAGGTGGTGCGCCTGACCTCGCGCGCCACCGTGCTGATGACGCTGGACGGCAACCATCTGCGCATCCCCAATACCATCGTGTTCAAGGCTGTGATCCTCAACTACACGCGCAATCCCGAACGGCGGCTGGAGTTCGAACTGGGCGTCGACGCCGAGGACGATCCGGAATCGGCCATCTGCACCGGGGTGGAAGCGCTGGCGGCGCTGGACTTCATCCTGACCGAGCCCGCGCCGAGCGGCCTGATCGTTGCGGTCGGCGACAGCAATATCGTGCTGAAATTCATGGCCTGGATCGATCAGGGCGAGGCGGACTTCCTCAAGGCGCGAAGCCGTTCGATCCGCGCGGCGAAGATGGCGATCGAGGCGGCGGGCTTCACCCTGCCCGAACCGATCTATCGCCTGCGGGTCGATCAGTTTCCCAACCTGGCGAAAGCGACCCCCGCCCCGGCCAGACGGCAGCCGGCCCCGCCTGCGACCCCACGGCCGACGCGGACCGCTGCGGCTCCGGCCGAAGAAATGTCGGTGCGTCCCGACGTGCATATCGATGAAACGATCGAGGCGGAGCGGCGCGGCGCGTCTGAGGAGGATCTCCTTTCGACAGAACGCCCGATCGAATAGAGGGCCGGGCCCAGGCGCTGCCCGGCCACCTCCCCGGAACCGCGCGGGAGTCGACGCGGCGCTGAACCGCCACCGTATCGGCATCGGGACCGGCTGCCCCGCCCCATCCGCCCGCCCGGTGAACCTGTCCGCAATTTAACTCGACATAACCATGGCCAACTCAGTACCTACTACTAGGTATAACCTATCAGCAGGTCATGGAGCCCCAACATGAACACCCTCCGCCGGGCGATCCCCCTTATCGGCAGCGCCATTCTGATGGCCGCCGTCACGACCGGACAGGCCTCTGCAGGCCCCGTCGCCGATCTGGCCGACGACGCAAGGGTCGGCCGTTTCTCGGGCATTGTGGCCGCCGCCGAGCAAGGGGCGATCCGCATCGTCGACGCCCGCGGTTCCGCGGTGGCCGACGGCAGCACCGTCAACGGCTCCCGGGTCGCCTATCCGCTGGCCTCGGTGACCAAGGTACTGACCGCCACCGCGATCATGCGGCTGGTCGAGGATGGTCGCATCGATCTGGCGGCCACCGTCCAGACCTACCTCCCGGAATACGCGGCCCGCCCCTTCGCCGACGTCACCATCGCCCAGCTGCTCAGTCACATAGGCGGCGTGCCCAGCCTGCTCAAGGACGACCAGGGACTGGGCGACGGCCCGCCGGACTTCGACGCCCTGTCACAGCCGACCGGCACAAGCGCCCTGATCGATCAGTTTTCAGCCGCGCCCCTGCTGTTCGAACCCGGTGCACGCTACAGCTATTCGAACTCCGGCTACATCCTGCTGGGCCGCATCATCGAGGTCGTGACCGGCCAGCCCTACTCTGCCGCCCTGGACGGTCTGGTGCTGGCCCCGGCCGGGGTCTCGGACGCCTTCTGCCTGTGCCGTGACCTGCCGGGCTACCCCGATGCGACGGCGTTCGAACGGCACGGCGACACCGTCACTCCCGCCCCCGTGATCGATCCGAGCCAGATGTTCAGCGCCGGCGGCATCCGGGCGACGCCGGACGGATTGCTGAAATGGAGCGAGGCCCTGATGTCCGGACGCATCCTCCGGCCGGAAACCCTGCAACAGATGTGGACCCCGGTGGTCCCGACCCGCAAGCCGGGAGAATCCTTCGCCCTCGGCTGGCTGGTCCGGGACGTCGACGGCGTGCGTCAGGTCGCCCACGACGGGGCCCTGCCCGGCGCGGTCAGCTATCTGGTCCTGACCCCGGCCCACCACCGCGCGACGTTCGGGGAGCTCAACCGCACCCTCGACCTCGATAACCTGTCGGACAGCGAGACCTATCTGCGCCGGGTGGTGTCCTCCGTGGTCGCAGGCCAGATGCCCGCAACCGTTCCGGCGCTCGCCTCGCCCGGGGCAGCCCGGGCGCTGGCGGGCAGCTACCGCCTGCCGGAAGATCGTACCTTCACGCTCGCGGTCGACGCGCAGGACCAGCTCTGGCTGGAGACCGATGGCGGCTGGTCGGCCCTGCAACTGCCCAAACTGATCCGCGCCGAAGGCCCGCTCGCAGCGGACGCCCGGGCGGCCATCACCGGCTGGGCGACCAGCGGCCAGTCAGGGATGGCACCGCACTTCAGTCCGGACATGGTCGCCAACCTGCCGGATGGCGCGCTGGATGGGGCCTGGAGCCAGTTCATCGACCAGTTCGGGGCCTATCGCAGCCACCACGTCTATGCCGTCACCAGCGACTTCGCCGAGGTTCGCATCGACTTTGCGCGCGGCTCCATGGACATTGGCATTGTTTACGACGCCGAGGGTCGTATCAACGGACTGCAGCCCGTGGGACAGGAGACCGATATGCCGGCGACGCGCGTGCGCGCCTGGGCCACCGCCGACGGCGGCCTCTGGATCGATGGCTACGCCCATGTCGGCCCGGACGTGGCCGCCGCGGTCGACAGCGACGGGGGGCTGACCTTCGCTTCGGGCCAGCGCGCCGTGCGCCAGCCCCCCCGGTAATCCGCGCATGCCCTTCGATATTGGCAACTGGGAATCCCAGGTCCGCAAGGGCCTGCTGGAACTGGTCCTGCTGACCTTGCTGCAGCGGGGCGAGCGGTACGGCTATGAGCTGGTCCGCGCCACCCGCGACGCCCTTGGGTCGGCCATTATCGAGGGCACGGTCTATCCCATCCTGACCCGACTGGCCCGGGACGGCCTGATCACCCACCGATGGTCGACCGACGATACGGCGCAACCGCGTAAATACTATCGTCTGACCGCTGACGGAGTCGCGGTGCTGAAGGACATGTCGGACCGATGGCTGAAACAGGACGAGTCCGTTCGCCGGCTGCTGATGGAGAGTTCCCGATGAGCGACGTCACCCTGCCCGCCCTGGCGGCCTATCTGACGCAGCTGGACCGGGTGCTTGCGCCGCTGGGCGACAGCGAACGCCACGAGATCCTCCAGGAGATCCGCGCCCATCTGGCCGACAGCGCCGCGGCCGAGACCGGCGACGACGCGCAACGCATGGCCGGTGCCATCCGCAAGCTCGGCTCCGCCCGGGTCGTGGGACAGGCCTACGTCAGCGAATCCCTGCTTGAGCGCGCCAGTCACGGCCTGCGACCGGGCCTGACCGCCATGGGGCTGGTCACCGCCCTGGGCGGCGGCGTGGGCATGACCGTGCTCGGCCTGGTGTTTGCCTTCGGCTATCTGGCGCTCACGATCATCGCCATCGCCACCGTGGGCAAGCTGTTCGTCCCGGCGTCCGGACTGTGGCTGCATGACACCGGGAGCTGGTCGCTGTCGTTCGCGGCCATGCCCGGTGCCCGCGAGGTGCTGGGCTGGTGGATCGTGCCGATCGGCACCAGCCTGGTGATCGGCGGCTGGCTGGCCCTCAACCGCCTGCTTCGGCTGATGCTGAGATTCGCCCTGCCGCGACCGAAAGCCTGAACCGGTCTCGACAGCCGAGCTGTCGGGAACAGTCGCAGCCGCACGAGCCAAAAACAGGAACCGGAACCTTACCTCGCAACGTCAGGGAGAATCGCCGCGGCGTTGCCGGGCGTCGCGAGCGGGCCATTGGCATAGCCGGGTGCAAGGGTCTTGTTGCTGTGTATTTGATAGGCATGCCCGACCGTCAGCACCCGGGCATCGTCCCACGCGGTCCCGACAATCATCAATCCAAGCGGCAGGGTCATATAATCTCCCATCGGCACGGTCAGCGTGGGGTATCCGGCCATCGCGGCCAGCCAGCCCGCCCCGACCGGACCTCCCACGGGTCGGGAGGTGAACGCAATATCGACGGGTGACGCGGCTCGCGTGGTCGGCATGACCAGCACCTGCACATTATGCTCGCGCAGCAGCAGGTCGATTCCCTTGGCACGTGCGGCCTCGGTAATCGCTGACGCGTTGGCGATATACTCCGGATCATCAAGACCGGCAGATTGTTCGGCTTGAATGAGGATTGACTGGTCAAAGAGGGCAAGTTCCCTGTCTGCATGAGCGTCGTTATAGGCGATCAGCTCCGGCAGCGACCGCACCTCAACCCCGGATGCGGAGTCAGCCAGGTAGGCGTTCAGGGCCTGCTTGAACTCAACCCTCAAAACGGTATCGCCGCTGACGAACATGACCGGGTCCGGCTCGAACTCGCGAATGTCGACCAGGACGGCCCCCTGGTCGGTGAGAACTTTCAGGGCTTCATTAAAGGCCGCGGAAACGGCCGCGTTGTCACCCTCGGCCCAGCGAAAAACACCGATCCTCATCCCGTCAATACCGGCGTCCAATCCTTCAACATAGTCGCGGTACTGATTGTTTGGGTTCACAGTGGCCGGGTCGTTGAGATCCGTGCCCGCCATGACCGTCAACATCAGCGCGGCGTCGCGAACGGTTTGCGTCATCGGTCCGGCGCTGTCCTGTCTTGGAGAGAGCGGCACAATGTTTGTCCGGGACATGAGCCCGACGGTGGGTTTGAAACCGACAATTCCATTCATTGCGGCCGGACAGGTGATCGACCCGTTCGTTTCGGTGCCCAGCGCCAATGGCGCAAAACGGGCCGCCACGGCAGCGGCCGATCCGGCCGACGACCCACAAGGGCTGCGATCAAGACTGTGGGGGTTGCGCGTCAGCCCCCCCACGCCGCTCCATCCGCTGATAGACCGGCTCGAACGGTAGTTGGCCCATTCTGAAAGGTTCGTCTTTCCAAGAATGATGGCACCTTCGGCACGCAGCCTCGCAATTATCGGCGCGTCGCGACCGGTCCGGTTTTCAGCCAGCGCCAGCGAACCGGCAGTGGTCGGCAACTCCCGGGTTTCGATGTTGTCCTTAACGAGCACCGGAACACCGTGCAGCCGCCCGCGAAATCGTCCTTCGCCGGCTTCGATATCCAGCATCCGCGCCTCGGAGAGCGAATCGGGATTGAGCGAAATGACGCTCTGAATCATCGGACCCGCGTCGTCGTAAGCGTCAATTCGCGCAAGGTAAGCTTCAACAACCGCCTCAGACGTAACGTCGCCGTTTCGGATTGCAGTCGCAAGATCGCTCCCGCTCATAGCCGTCAGCGGTGACAGGACCGTCGCCGGGCCAGTTACGACCGTTAGAGGTGAGATCAGGGACGCCGACACCATGTCCTTCGGCGCGCAGGAAGCCGCAGCCAGAAGGAGTGAAATCAGCAAACCTCTTTGGACAGCATGTATTTTTTGCACAGTTCATCTTCCAGAGAATTTTGAATAGTATTACAGCACCTTTTTGCAGTTCAAATCTTCCGTCAAGTTACAATAAATCAATGGAACGACCTGATCGGTACTGATCTACGACGCCAGCCTGTTCGAAGTAACCCTTCCCCGTAATAGATAAATACGATCGGTTTGCCCGATAAAGGGACCACCCGGACGCTCCGCCCAACCTTCAGCTGCCGGCATCGATATCGACTGAATTGACGGAGGCTCGACTGACCGCGCGCCTTCGTTGCGCTCAAACGACGGCTTCGCAGCCCGCCAAACGAGGGGACCGTCCGGCCCGCGCGTACCCTTGAAGAGCAGGCATGCCTCGGGAGGTGTTTACCGTGATAGAACGTTGGATCGCGATCTTGTTGGCATTCGGCGTCCTCGTGACGGCGGTTCCGGCATGGGCGCACGAAGGTCATAATCAGGTCGCGGCCCCACCCGCAGCGGCCGCCGCTCAACCGGGCATGACCGGTACGATGGCCGGCATGCCGGTGGCTATGGATCACGGCGATACCGACCACGGCGGCATGGAGATGGGCCCGCCCAAACCCATGCCGCAACGCCTGTATAGCTGGCTCGGGCGCTGGCACCCCGCCGTCGTGCATTTTCCCATCGCCCTGTTTCTGATCACCGGCGTCCTTGAGGTCGCCGCCCTGCTCGGCCGTCGCGCCTGGCTGACGGACGGAACGCGGGTACTCATTGGCCTGGCGGCCTTGTCAGCGCTGGTCGCCGCGGGTCTGGGCTGGCTGGCGATGGGTCTGCCGGGTCCGGCCGAAGACCTGACCCACACCCTGCATCGCTGGATCGGCACGGCCATCGCCCTGATCGGTCTGGCCGCCTGGTGGGCCAAGGAACGCGCGATGCGGCCGGACGCCGGCCCGGGGCGGCGACGTCTGTACGCCGGGCTGCTGACCACGATCGTCGCCGCCGTGCTGGTCAACGCCTACCTCGGCGGCGCGCTCACCCATGGTGCCAACCATCTTCGCTTCTAAGGGCCTGTCCCCCTTACCGCCCCACACCGCCCACAACATTCAAGGAGAGTCTCCATGATGACCCGAACCCTGATGATGGCCGTATTCGCCCTCGGCCTTCCCGCCGGCACCGCCTCGGCCTTCAATGACCCCCCTCAGGCGGTCGCTCCCGCTCCGCAAGCCGAAGTAACCCAGGTGCTCCGCGGCTACCGCGAGGCTATTGAAGCCCTGGACGGCGACGCCGGGTCGGCCTTCTTCTGGCCGGATGGCCGGGTCTACGAACAGGGCGGCGTCGAGGGCATCTACGGCGAGTATCTGGCGCACCATCTCGGCCCGGAACTCAAGGTGTTCTCGGCCTTCAACTTCAACGACTACACCAGTGAGGTCACGGTGGCCGGTGACGTCGCCTATGCGACTGAGACCTATGTCTACCGGATCGTCTTCAAGGACGCAGCTCGCCCCGCCGTCGAACGCCGCGGCGTCGCAACGAGCGTGCTGGAACGTCGGGGTGGCATCTGGCGGATCGTCAGCTACCATTCCTCCGCCCGGGCACCGCGACCCGCCGCCTAGGCAGGCGCTTTCAAACGCCTGCCCACCCGTCACAACCGCTCATCGAGATCCGACCATGACCCCTCTACCCCGTCGCGCCTTTCTCGGCGGCGTCGCTATTATACTCGCCGTCCCGATTGCCGCCTGTGCCCAAACGCCCGGCCGGAGTGAAATCGCGGTCTACAAGACCCCGACCTGCGCCTGCTGCGACGGCTGGGTGCGCCATTTGCGCGACGCCCGTTTCGATGTCAGCGTCACCGTCACCACGGATCTGGCGACGCTGCGCAGCCGCCACGGCATGCCCGACGCCCTGGCCTCCTGCCATACCGCCCTGATCGGCGACTATGTCATTGAGGGTCATGTGCCGGCCGAGGATGTTCGCCGTCTGCTGATCGAGCGTCCGGATGCAGTGGGTCTCAGTGTCCCGGGCATGCCACTGGGGTCGCCCGGCATGGAGACAGCCGACGGCCGCCGGGAGACCTACAACACCCTGTTGGTGCTGAAAGACGGTAGAACCCGCGTCTTCGCCCGTCACAACGCCTGAGGCTCCCCGATGAAAGTCCTTCGACTGTCGACCCAGCTGCATAAATGGATCGCCCTGGCCGTCGGCATCCAGGTCCTGTTCTGGGTTGCGGGCGGTCTGGTGATGACCGCGATTCCGATCGAGACGGTACGCAGCGAGCACCATGTGCGCGAGCAAACCCCGACGCCGCTGGTCTTTGACGGCGTTCAGGCTCCGGGTGCCATCGCCGCGGCACAGAACCTCGCGGTCGCGCGCGCCGAACTGAAGTCGACACCCCGCGGTACGGCCTGGGTCCTGACCCCGGTCGAGGGTGACCCCGTCACGGTGTCCGCCGCGACAGGCCAGGCATTTCCGGCACTCGACACGGCAACCGCGACGCAGATGGCCGCCAACGCCTATCGCGGAGACGGCACACCGACCTCCACCGTCCTGCTGCCCGTCGCCCCGCAGGAAACCGGCAAGGAGGGCCCGATCTGGCGCGTGGATTTCAACGACACCGAACGCACCAGCTTCTACCTGTCACCGCAAACCGGCGAGGTCGTCACCCGGCGCTCGAACGTCTGGCGTTTCTACGACTTCTTCTGGCGGCTCCACATCCTGGACCTCAAGGAGGGCAAGGATTTCAATCATCCCCTGCTCATCGGGCTGACGTTCCTGACCTTCACCATCGTGATTACGGGATTCATCCTGCTGTGGATCCGGGTGGGACGCGACATCACAGTGTGGCGGGCGCGCCGACGCGACAGGACCGGCTGACAGGAGACATCCCGCCCACCCGCGCAGTGACAGAACAGTATCGACTGAAGGCGACCCGACATGCAGCAAGGCCCCGAAGGCAATAGCTACAAAAAAGGCTCGATCTCGCTCGGCGGGGCGGTGGCCATGGGCACCGGCGTGATGATCGGGGCCGGCATCTTTGCTCTGACGGGCCAGATCGCGCAGCTGGCCGGGCCGCTCTTTCCGCTCGCCTTCGTCGCGGGCGCGATGGTCACGAGTTTCAGCGCCTACAGCTACATCAAGATGTCGAACGCCTGGCCCTCGGCAGGCGGGATCGGGATGATCCTGCAGAAATGCTACGGCCCGGGTGCCGTCGCCGCTGGGGCCGCCCTGCTGATGGCGCTCAGCATGATCATCGCCGAGAGCCTCGTAGCCCGAACCTTCGCCACCTATATCCTGCGGCCCTTTGATATCGTGGGCGGGCCGCTGGTGCCGATTCTCGCGGTCGCCGTGATCGTGTTTGCCTTCCTCGTCAATATTGCCGGCAACCAGTCGGTCGGGCGGTTCTCCCTGGTCATGGCTGCGGTCAAGATCGGCGGTATCGCGCTGTTTGGTATCGCCGCGCTCTGGTCGAGCGGCTTCCAGTTCGCGGCGGCATCAACCTCGGCAGAGGCCGCGAGCGTGACGGGCTTCATCGCCTCGGTCGCCCTGGCGATCCTTGCCTTCAAGGGCTTCACAACGATCACCAACAGCGGAGCTGAGGTCACTGACCCCCATCGCAACGTGGGCCGGGCGATCGTGATCTCGATTGCGCTCTGCGTCCTTGTCTATCTGCTCGTAGCCTTCGGTGTGGGATCGAGCCTGACCATAGACCAGATCGTCGCCGCGCGAGATTATTCCCTGGCCGAGGCTGCCCGGCCGGCCCTCGGCCAGACGGGCTTTTATCTGACGGTCGTTCTGGCCGCGGTTGCGACGGCCTCCGGCGTTCTCGCCAGCGTCTTCGCGGTGTCACGCATGTTGGCGATGCTGACCGAGATGAAGATGATCCCGCACCGTCATTTCGGCATGTCCGGGGACATTCAACGTCACATGCTGGTCTACACAGTGGTCCTCGCCTCGACGCTGGCGATCTTTTTTGATCTCGGCCGGATCGCCTCGCTGGGTGCCTTTTTCTATCTCATCATGGACATGATCGTGCACTGGGGCGTGTTTCGTTTCCGCCGGAAAGAGGTCGGTGCCGCAGGGGCTGTTGTTTTGGCTGCATTGGCGTTCGACGCCGTGGTTCTTGCGGCCTTCACAGCAATGAAGCTGGAAAGCGATCCGGTCATTGTCCTCATTGCAGGGATGGCCATCGCAGCGGTCTTCGCCTTTGAACGGATGTACCTGTCACGCTGGCTGGCCCCTCAGGCGAGCCATGATCACTGAGGCCGACGCCCTCTTTCCGCCCTTCCCGCACCGCCAAGCCACTGACATTATTCATCTTCCAGAAAAATTGCGGTCAAAAACCCGCCGGGGTCCGCGGCTGTGGCAGACTCCTCGGGTTACGGCGTTCGAGGCGCAGGGTTCTGACCGGATGGCAGGTTGGCACGGTTGGCACCCCGTTTTCGCCAAACCCTGCCAAAGGTAGTCCGGACCTCGTCGCCGGGTGATCCGCCTGCTAGCAAGGGGGTGAAAGCGAGACTCTCATGCTGAAGTTGCTGCCCATCGTCGCCGCCCTGCTCCTGCTGCCGCTGCAGGCGGCCGCCGAACCGCGTGCCGGCTTCCACACCGGGCCTGTATTCACGACCTTCGGCCACATCGCATCGGTCCAGAGCGACCTGCCGATTCCCGAAGGCACGGTGTTCCGGGTGGTGTTCGACGTGACCGACAAGGCCACGCCGGGCCAGTTGAACCGGACGATCGACTCGGCCGCCCGCTTCATCAACATGCATGTCGAGGCCGGCGTCCCGGTCGCCGACATTCACGTCGCCATCGTCGTCCACGGCGGCGCGGCCGCCGATCTGCTGACCCCATCCGTCTACGCCGCCCGCAATGACGGCGCGACCAACGGCAGTGCGGCGGCGATTGCGGAACTGACGGCCCACGGGGTCGACATCTGGCTGTGCGGTCAGACGGCCGCTGCCCAACAGATCACCAAGGCCGACCTGTTGCCCGGCGTCGGCCTGTCCCTGTCGGCCATGACCGCCCTGGCCCTGCTGCAGCAGCAGGGCTACACGCTCAATCCCTGAGCGCGAAGCGTCCGCTCGAGGCTAAAACTCGGGGTCCGGCAGCGAGTTGAACGCCCCCTTCAGCGCGCCCGCCCATTCGGAAGCGATCGTCTGGAAATAGGGGTCATCGTGTTCGACCCGCCGCTCATGGGCCGGCGCATAGTCGTCGGAACGATAGATCTGATAATCCAGCGGCAGGCCAACCGACAGATTGGCCTTCAGCGTTGAATCGAACGAGACCATCAGCAGCTTGACCGCCTGTTCAAAGCTCATGTCGGGATCGAAACCGCGCACCAGGATGGGTCGACCGTATTTGGTCTCGCCGATCTGGAAGAAGGGATTGTCCCCGGTCGCCTCGATGAAATTGCCCTCCGGATAGATCAGGAACAGCCGCGGCGGCATGCCCTTGATCTGGCCGCCGACAATGATCGTGGCCCCGAATTTGGCCTCGGCGGTCTGGCCGCTGTGCGAGTTCGACTTGATGGTTTCGCGCAGGGTCTCGCCGACCAGTCGCGCCGCCTGGAACATGGTCGGCACTTCCAGCAGGGACGGATTGCGTTCGGCCGGAATCTTGCTGCGCTCGTCCAGCGTGCTGACCACCGACTGGGTGGTGGCCAGGTTGCCGGCGGTCATGATCGTGATCATCCGCTCGCCCGGCTTGTGCCAGGTGAACATCTTCCGGACCTTGGCGATGTTGTCGACCCCGGCATTGGTCCGGGTGTCGGTCATGAACACCAGCCCCTTGTTCAGGCGCAGGCCGACGCAATAGGTCATGGAAGTCTCACACGGTTCAGTCGGGCAGACATCGCTACTGCTGAACCTGCAGCTGCACGATCATGGATTCGTTGTGTCCGCCGAACACGATACCCGAAATCGGGGCGGCTTCGCCATAGTCGAGACCGGTGGCGACCCGGACATAGCGCGGATCGGGCGACACCCCGTTGGACACATCGAACCCGACCCAGCCCAGCCCCTCGACATGGGCCTCGGCCCAGGCGTGGCCAGCCTCCTGCTCGACGCGATCGTCCATCACCAGATAGCCGCTGACGTAGCGGGCCGGATAGCCCATCAACCGAGCGGCGGTGATGAAGATATGGGCGTGATCCTGACAGACCCCCTGCCCCGCCTCCAGCGCCAGCTCAGCCGTCGTCGACAGGTCGGTCGCCCCCGTCGCATAGGGTACCGCGCCCAGGATCAGGGCCGACAGCGCGTGCAGACGCGCCGTGTCGTTGTCGAAGTCCTTGCCGAGGTCCCGCACCAGCTGTCGCACTCGAGGACCGGGCCGGGTGTGCGACGTCGTCCGCTGGAAATACCACAGCGGGGCAAAGCCCCCGTGCTGGCCGATGATCCCGACCGTGTCGGCCGTGTCGACCTCGCCCCCACAGACGATGGTCACCGACCGGGCCCCCGGATCGATGGTCAGCAGCTCGACCTGGTTGTTGTGCTGGTCGGTGAAGGCCACCGCCTTGCGCCCGCCCTGCACCTCCGTGCGCCACGACACGATGGTCTGCCCCGCCGAGGCCTTGGGGATCATCCGCAACTGTTGCAGGCCATGGGTGGGCGGCTGGTCGTAGGTGTATTCGGTGCTGTGCCGGATCTTCACGCGCATGGGGTCATCCGTAGAATCGGTAGTCCTGCTCGATCTGGAGACCGAGCGCGGTATTGCAGGCGATGAAGTCGGCCAGGAACTGGTGCAGGCCGGTTTCAAAGATCGAGTCGATCGAATGGCTGGCCAGACGGCTGACCGCGGCGCGAGAAAGGTCGTGACAGGCGGGGGACTCGCCATAGGCTTCGGCCAGAAGATCCAGCTGCTCGCAGATCTGGCCGACGCTGTAGGCCAGCGACCGTGGCATGCGGTGATCCAGGATGATCAGATTGGCGATCTGCTTGGGATTGGCCGTGCCGTCGCTCAGCCAGCGATAGGCCCGCTGCGCCGAAACCGAGCGCAGGATCGTCTCCCACTGCACATTGTCGAGCGACGAACCGACGAACGACACCGACGGCAGCAGCACATAATATTTGACGTCGAGGATGCGCGCCGTGTTGTCCGCCCGCTCGATGAACGTCCCCATATGGGCGAAATTATAGACGTCGTTGCGCATCATCGTGCCGGTCAGGGCCCCGCGCACGAGGGCGTTCTGGCGGCGGATGGTGGCCAGCACGTCAGGCAGGTCGCTTTCCGACACCGGCCGCTTCAGCACGGCCTTGATGGTCATCCAGCACTCATTGGTGGCCTCCCAGACCTCGCGCGTCAGGGCGGTCCGCACCAGCCGCGCATTGGTGCGGGCGCTGTCGATCGCCGACATAACGCTGGACGGGTTGGTCGGGTCCCGCAGCAGGAAGTCGATGACACTGGTAGCCCGGAAATCGTCGTAACGGGCCAGATAGGCCTTGCGGACCCCCGCCGTGCCGATGACCGACGCCCACTCCGCCTCGGCCGCGGCCGACCGGGTCAGGGCGATGCGGAATCCCGCATCGACCAGGCGCGCGGTATTCTCGCTGCGCTCCAGAAAGCGGAACATCCAGAACAGGCCGCCTGCGGTCTTGCCTAGCATGGGCTGTCTCCCTGAACGGCGCTCATTCCTCCAGCACCCAGGTGTCCTTGGTGCCACCGCCCTGGCTCGAGTTGACCACCAGCGAACCGGGCTTCATCGCCACCCGGGTCAGGCCGCCGGGCGTGATGTCGATCTTGTTGGGCGAAACCAGCACGAACGGGCGCAGGTCGACGTGCCGCGGGGCCAATCCGGCCTTCGTCAGCACGGGAACCGTCGACAGGGCCAGGGTGGGCTGGGCGATATAGTTGCCCGGGCGCGACTTCAGCTTGGCCGCAAAAGCGGTGATTTCGCGCTTGCTCGCCGCGGGGCCGACCAGCATGCCGTAGCCACCGGACCCGTGCACCTCCTTCACCACCAGTTCGGACAGGTGCTCCAGCACATAGGCCAGCGCATCCGGTTCGGCACAGCGCCACGTCGGCACATTTTTCAGAATGGCTTTCTCGCCGGTATAGAATTCCACGATCTCGGGCATGTAGCTGTAAATCGCCTTGTCGTCGGCGATCCCGGTGCCCGGCGCATTGGCGATGGTGATCTTGCCGGCGCGGTAGACGTCCATGATCCCCGGCACCCCGAGCTGGGACCCCGGATTGAAATTCAGCGGGTCGAGAAAGTCGTCATCGACCCGCCGGTACAGGACATCGATCGGCTTGTATCCCTGGGTGGTCCGCATCGCGATCCGACCGTCGACCAGTCGCAGGTCATGCCCCTCGACCAGCTCAACCCCCATCTGGTCGGCCAGGAACGAGTGCTCGAAATAGGCTGAATTGTGTATGCCCGGCGTCAGCACTGCCACGACCGGCGTCCCCTCACACCCCTCGGGCGCGCAGGCCGTCAGCGAGCGTCTCAGCAGCTTGGGATAGTCCCCCACCTCCCGGACTGACACCTTGGAGAACAGCTCCGGAAACATCTGAAGCATCGTTTCCCGGTTTTCGAGCATGTAGGAGACACCCGACGGGGTCCGGGCATTGTCCTCAAGGACGAAGAAGTCATCCTCGCCGGTCCGGACGATGTCGGTCCCGACGATGTGGGTATAGATCCCGCCGGGCGGCGAAACCCCGATCATTTGCGGCAGAAAGGCTTCGTTTCTGGCGATCAGCTCGGTCGGTATGCGGCCGGCCCGCAGGATTTCCTGGCGATGATAGATGTCGTGCAGAAAGGCATTGATGGCCCGCACCCGCTGCTCGATCCCCCGGGTCAGGCGGCTCCATTCCCGCGCCGCGATAATGCGCGGAACGATGTCGAACGGCAGCAGACGCTCATTGGCCTCCTGTTGCCCGTACACATTGAAGGTGATGCCGGTGCGGCGGAAGAAGACCTCGGCCTCCTTCGACTTCTGCCGAAGTCTTCCGGCATCCTGCCGATCAAACCACCCTGCGTAATCACTATAGGGCGCTCGCGAAGCATCGCCAGAACCGTACATTTCATCGAAAAAGTCTATCTTATCGGCCATTGGCATCAGTATTCCACATATTATGCCAAATTACAATGCAAACAGAAATAATATTGCGATATAATGTTGTTTTTAGAATAAATGCTGCAACTATATTTGTAGTCTAGTCATTGAGGTCCGTCGTTACTGATACCACCCCTGCCAAATATCTCATGGCAGTGCCTGTTCTGACCGTCCGCCAGAGAACAGTCGCACCCCGATGGCCGGGCCCCATCATCCGGCGCGCCTGTCCGTGCGAATTCAAGCGGAACCGTAGCGCGCCTTTCGCGTTGCCGGTCAATGCAGAGGGCCTCGCCACAGCAGCGCCAACCAGCCCGTTCGACCCGCCCGGCGGTCGTCAGCGGCAGCATCGTCACCTTCGACGGTGCGCAAGGGACCATACCCGACGAGAAATCAAGAAACGGCGATATTTTACAAGGGCCGACGGGAGCGCCATGCTTCCAGTGGAGATGCCCGTGAAAGCTTGGTTGTGTTATCTGCGCTGCCTGTTTCGCGGCCATCGCTGGGTCGACAGCCACAGCGTCCCCGGAATGATGACCTGCGTCCGTTGCCGGCACCGCAAACAGGCCTGAGCCGGCCTCCAGAACGACCGGCTCGTCAGACCAGCCGGCTCTGCACCACGGCAGCCTCGATAAAGCCGGCGAACAACGGGTGCGGGGCGAAGGGGCGGCTCTTCAGTTCCGGATGATACTGAACGCCGACGAACCAGGGATGGTCCTGGCGCTCGACGGTCTCCGGCAGGACCCCGTCCGGCGACAGGCCAGAAAAGACCAGACCGCCCCGCGTCTCGATCGCCTCGCGATAGTTGATGTTGACCTCATAGCGATGACGGTGCCGTTCGCTGATAGTCGTGGTGCCGTAGATCTCAGCGAGCTTCGATCCCGGCACCAGCACCGAGTCATAGGCCCCCAGCCGCATGGTACCGCCCAGATCGCCGTCCTTCCGGCGTTGAACCCGCTGGTTGCCCTGGGTCCATTCGGTCATCAATCCGACGACGGGCTCCTCGGTCGGACCGAACTCGGTCGACGAGGCCTCGGGACAGCCGGCCAGGTTCCGGGCCGCCTCGATCACCGCCATCTGCATGCCGAAACAGATGCCGAAATAGGGGATCTTGCGCTCGCGGGCGAAGCGGGCCGCCTCGATCTTGCCCTCGGCCCCGCGTGCGCCGAAGCCGCCGGGGACGAGAATGGCATGGGCCCCCTGCAGGCGGGCATCGCACGCCTCGCGATCGCCCTCGAAGGTCTCGGCCTCGACCCAGTCGATGTTGACCTTGACGTTGTTGGCCACGCCGCCGTGGTGCAGCGCCTCGATCAGGGATTTGTAGGCGTCCTTGAGCACCGTGTACTTGCCGACGATGGCCACAGTGACCTCGCCGTCCGGGTGCAGGCGGCGACGGACGATCTCGTCCCACATCGTCAGATCCGGCTCGGGGGCGTCGGTCAGGCCGAAATGGGCCAACACCTGTGAATCCAGACCCTCGCGGTGATAGTCCAGCGGCACCGCGTAGATGTCGGCAGAATCCATCGCCTGGATCACCGCCTCCTGACGCACGTTGCAGAACAGGCCGATCTTGCGCTTCTCCTCGGCCGGGATCGGCTGTTCGCAGCGACACAGCAGGATGTCGGGCTGGATGCCGATCGAGCGCAGCTCCTTGACCGAATGCTGGGTCGGCTTGGTCTTCATCTCGCCGGCGGTCTTGATGAAGGGCAGCAGGGTCAGATGCACGAAACACGACTGACCGCGCGGCAGATCCTGGCCCAGCTGACGAATGGCCTCGAAGAACGGCAGGCCCTCGATGTCGCCGACCGTGCCGCCGATCTCGATCAGCACGAAGTCGACCTCCTCACCCGCGTCGGTCAAGGCCGGGGACAGGGCGAAGGTCTTGATCTCGTCGGTGACGTGCGGAATGACCTGGACGGTCGCGCCCAGATAGTCGCCTCGCCGCTCCTTCTCGAGGATGGTCGAATAGATGCGGCCGGTGGTGACGTTGTCTGACCGGGCCGCCGACACGCCGGTGAAACGCTCGTAGTGGCCCAGGTCGAGGTCGGTCTCGGCCCCGTCATCGGTGACGAACACCTCACCGTGCTGATAGGGGCTCATCGTGCCCGGATCGACGTTCAGATAGGGGTCCAGCTTGCGCAGGCGCACCTTGTAGCCGCGCGCCTGGAGCAGCGCACCGAGAGCGGCGGAGGCGAGGCCTTTTCCCAATGAGGAAACCACGCCGCCAGTGATGAACACATAACGGGCCATGGGAGCTTACCTTACCGCCGATTCGCGCGGCCTGTGATGGCGCTTGCGCGATCCATCTGTTGAAAACGAAACGGGCGCGCCTGCGCGCGCCCGGGATTTGAGACTTCTAGGGCGAAGGCCGGAGGCGGAAACGACCGCCGGCCACATTCCCTATTGCGCCGGGGCCGGCGCGCCGGACGGCAGGCTGGCTTCCAGATCGTCCAGCGACGGAGCCGCGGGCTGAAGCGGCGTGGTCGGGGCCGGAGCCGGAGCGGTCGTGGCCGGAGCCTGCGCATCACCACCGACCGCGATCGCACCCACGTCATCGGCATTGATCACCGACTCATTGGCCCGCGACATGTTGCCGGCGATGGTCAGGCTGATCGCACAGGCGAAGAACAGGACCGCGAGAATAGAGGTCGCATTGGTCAGCAGATTGCCGGCACCGCGGGCGGTCATGAAGCCCGACGGACCCCCGCCCATGCCCAGCGCGCCGCCTTCGGAGCGCTGCAACAGGATCACCCCGGTGAGGGCGACCGAAATCAGGATCATGGCGACGAGCAAAATGGTCTGGAGCATGGTGTCAATCATGTGGGCGCGAAGCTGCGCCGATCAAGCGGGGGCGTCTAACATTGATGTGCCCGGGGAGCAATCATCGATGCCGTCGGTTCAGGTCAGACGGCGCGGATGATGTCGAGGAAATCGCTCGCCTTCAGCGACGCCCCGCCGACCAGCGCGCCGCCGACCTCGGGCACGGCGAGGATTGCTGCGGCATTGGCGGGCTTGACCGAACCACCGTAGAGAATCGGGGCGACGTCGCCGGCGGTCCCCAGCCGGGCCTGAATGGCCAGCCGAACGGCCCGGTGAACCGCCTCGATTTCTTCCAGCGTCGGCGTCAGCCCGGTGCCGATGGCCCAGACCGGCTCATAGGCCAGGGCGAAGGGTCGGCCGGCCACGCTCATCGGCACCGATCCGGCGACCTGGCGGCTGACGACGTCAATGGCCTCGCCGGCCTCACGCTGTTCCAGGGTCTCGCCGACACAGATAATCGGCTCCAGGCCCGCGGCGAGCGCAGCCTCGGCCTTGGCGGCCACGTCCGCGTCAGTTTCCCCGAAGCCCGCACGACGCTCCGAATGGCCGACGATGACCAGACGCGCACCGGCATCGGTCAGCATCTCCGCTGAGACCGAGCCGGTGAAGGCTCCCGCGGCCGCGGCGTGACAATCCTGTCCGCCCAGCTCAACAGCCCCGCCGCCCAGCAGCCGCGCCATGCGCTCGATCAGCGTGGCCGGTGGGCACAACACGACCCGGCAGGCTGCGGGATCGGCCTCGAGAGCCTGTTTGAGGGCCTCGGCCTCGGTCAGATCGCGGCCCAGGCCGTTCATCTTCCAATTGCCGGCGATCAGCTTCACGGATTGTTTCATTCGCCCTGTTTAGGCATCCTGTCGACCCAAGCCAAGCCGTCTGGGGCACCGGCCGCTTGCCGTGCCACCCTGACGAGCCCTATACGCCACAGACATTCCCCTTGCCGCCGGCCCGTCAGGTTCTCTCGATGATCTCCCTGCTCCGCGATTTCGCCAAATCCAAATGGGCCATGGGCCTGATCGTCCTGCTGGCGCTCGGCCTGCTGGTGACGGGCGGCTCACAGATGGATGTGCTGGCCAACATCGGTCCCAGACATGTGATCACCGCAGGTGACCGCAGCGTCGACCAGCAGCAGTTCCGCACCGATTTCGAACGGGTCCGCAACAATCTGCAGGAACAGGCCGGTCGACCCGTGTCGATCGATGACCTGATCAACGAAAGCATCCACCTGCGCTATCTCGACGGCCAGGCCCAGCGTCTCGGTTTCCTCGACTGGGCCTGGAAGGCCGGCATTCGCCCCGGCAAGGCGTTGGTGCTGAAGCAGATTCGTCGGGCCCCGGTGTTTTTCAACCAGGTCACCGGCGAGTTCGACGACGATGCCTACCGGACGGCCCTGGCGGCCCAGAACGTCACCCCGGCCCAGCTGGAACAGGAATTCCGGGATGAGTACGCCAGCAACCATTTCAGCGCTGCGATCTTCGCCGGGACCCGCCTGCCCCGCATCTACGGGGCGCTGATCGCCGGTCAGGCGCTCGAAACCCGCGACGGCCGCTTCTTCACGGTGACCCAGGCCATGGCCGGGACTTCGCCCAAGCCTACCGAAGCCCAACTGACGGCCTTCATGACCGAGAACGCCGATCGCCTGCGCCAGCCTGAATACCGGATGGCCGCCCTGATCCTGTTCAACGGCGGCCCCGCCGCCACCGCCCCGATCGCGGAATCGCGTATCCAGGAGCGTTTCGAATTCCGCAAGGACGCCCTGTCCGACGCCGAGACACGGACCTTTGTCACCCTGACCGCCCCGACCCGGGCTGCCGCCGACAAGGTTGCCGCCGCCCTGCGCGCGGGTCAGACCCCGTCCGAGGCCGCCGCCGCCAACGGAGCCCAGGTCGCCCCCTATACCGACACCGCGCGCACGGCCCTCGGTGACCCCGCCGTCGCCGCCGCCGTGTTCGGCCTGGCCGCCAATGAAGTGTCTGCCCCGGTTCAGGGGCGGGTCGGCTTCACCGTCGCCAAGGTCACCGCGATCAACGCGGGCCGGGCCGTCACCCTGGACGGCGTGCGCGACGCCATCGTCGCCGAACTGCGTCAGGAAGACGTTCGCGGGGCCGTCTATGACCGCGTCGACCGCTATGAGAAGGCCCGGACGGATGGCAAGACGCTGGAAGCCGCGGCTGAGGAAGTCGGCGCCCGCATCATCCAGCTGCCGCCCTTTACCGAGGACGGCAAGACGCCGGACGGCCAGCCGATGAACGCGCCGCCCCAGATCTTCAGCACGGCCTGGAGCCTGACCAAGGGTGGCGAGAGCGAAGTGATCGACGCCGGTCAGGGTCAGTATTTCGTGCTGCGTCTGGATGACATTCGCCCGTCCAGCCTGCCGGCACTGGCCGACATCCGTGGCCCGCTGGAACAGCAGTGGATCCTGCGGGAAAACAATCGTCTGCTGGTGACCAAGGCCGAGGAACTGGCCGGTCGCATCCGCGCCGGCGAGGATGTCGCCGCCGTCGCCGGATCGGTGGGGGCCCCGGTCCAGATCCACACGGGCGTCAAGCAGGACCGCCAGAGCCAGGAAGCCCTGGGCGAAGGCGCTCTCCAGGGGCTGTTCGGCCAGGGCCGTGGTCAGGTGTTCACCCTGCCGCAATCGGCGTCCAGCTATGTGATCGGCCGGGTCGACCAGATCCACGCCGCCGTTCCGGCCCTGGCCGCGCCGATCGCTGAACAGGTTCGCCCGCGCATGACGCAAGAGCAGGTCCAGGCCATGATCCAGCAGTCGATGACCGCGGCGTCCGCCCGGATCAAGGCGACCTATGATGTCGCTCGCGCCCGGGTCGCCCTTGGCCTGAGCGCCGAACCCGAGGCCGCGCCTACGGCCGCAGCTGCGCCGACCCCGGCACCCGCCCCGGCCCAATGACCACCGGACCGGGTGCGGCGGGCTTCGACGCCTTTGCCGGAGGCTGGGCTGCGGGACGGCCGCAGGTCGTCGTCCGCCGTCTGGTCGACGATCTCGAGACCCCGGTTTCGGCCTTTCTGAAGGTCGGCCACGGCCGGCCCTATGCCTTCCTGCTGGAGTCCGTCGAGGGCGGCGCGGTCAACGGTCGCTATTCGATCCTGACCCGTGATCCCGATGTGGTGTGGCGCTGCCGCGACGGCCGCGCCGAACAGGCCCGCGGCCCGGCTGTCGCCGCCGGCCGATTCACGCCTGATCCGGCACCGGCGCTCGAGTCCCTGCGCACCCTGATCGCCGCCACCCGGTTTGACCTGCCCGATGACCTGCCGCCGATGGCCGCGGGCCTGTTCGGCGTGTTCGGCTACGACATGGTGCGTCTGCTGGAACCGCTGGGTGCGCCCAACCCCGATCCGCTGGACCTGCCCGATGCCGTCTTGGCCCGGCCCTCGCTGGTGGCCATCTTCGATTCGGTGCGCCATGAGATCGTTCTGATCTCCGCCGCCTATCCCGACAGCGGTCACGACGACCGAGTGGCCCATGACGCCGCCGTGGCCCGGCTGGACGCTTTCGAGGCCGAGCTGCGGGCCCCGCTGAGCGCGCGAGCGACCCCGGTCGAGGTCCCGGCTCCCGACTTCCACTCGCCCGTTGACCAGGCCGCCTTCACCGACATGGTGACCGCAGCCAAGGCCTATATCGAGGCCGGCGACATCTTCCAGGTCGTGCTCAGCCACCGCTTCTCGGCCCCGTGGAGCGAGGATCCGTTCGCCTTCTACCGCTCGCTGCGCCGCCAGAACCCGTCGCCCTATCTGTTCTATCTCGACTTCATCGACTTCCAGCTGGCCGGCTCGAGCCCGGAAATCCTCGTGCGGCTCAAGGACGGGGCGGTCACCATCCGTCCGCTGGCCGGGACCCGCCCGCGTGGAGCCACACCCGAAGCCGACCGCGCGCTGGAGGCCGAACTGCTGGCCGATCCCAAGGAACGGGCCGAGCATCTGATGCTGCTGGATCTGGGCCGCAACGACGTCGGCCGGGTCTCGGTGCCCGGGTCGGTCGAGGTGACCGAGAGTTTCACCGTCGAACGCTACAGCCAGGTCATGCACATCGTCTCGGACGTACGCGGCCGCGCCGATCCCAAACTGGACGCCGTCGACACCCTGTTGGCCGCCCTGCCCGCCGGTACCCTGTCCGGCGCGCCCAAGGTGCGGGCCATGGCCATCATCGACGAGCTGGAGTCGGAAAAGCGCGGCGTCGGCTACGGCGGCGGGGTCGGCTATATTTCGGCGGGGGGCGAGGCCGACATCTGCATCGTGCTGCGCACCGCGATGTTCACCGATGACCGGATCTTCGTCCAGGCCGGAGCCGGCGTCGTGGTCGACAGTGATCCGGCGGCGGAATATGCCGAGACCCGGGCCAAGGCTCGTGCCCCGATGAACGCCGCGATCGACGCCTGGCGCTACACCAGCGGCAACCGCTGAGGGGTCAGCCCGGCTGGGCCGGAATCGTCGCCGGATCGACCGGGATGCCGTTGTCGTTGAAGCGCACACCCGGTCCCAGAACCATCACACCGGCCATCAACACCGCCGCCGTCGCCGCCAGGGCGCTGGCGACCAGGGTGGACCAGGGGCTGTGAACCGGCGTCGGCGACTGCAGCAGTCGGCGCGCCTCGGGGATTGTGGAATCAGTCATCGGCTTTCCCGTCGCTACAGCCTGATTGCAGCCTGACACGGTTAACGAAGCCTTACCGTTCCGCGAACGCTTGGCGGACGGGCCCTGTAGCCCGTGAGCGAAATCGGTTGAGGTGGACGAAGGTCCAACTCGGCTCAGATTTCGCTCCAGTTTGAATCTGGACCATTTTTTGGATTCAGGTCGATTCGACCTGAAACAAAAATGGTCTAGAAGCGCGGGATGATCCTCGTCGTCGATAACTACGACAGCTTTACCTACAACCTCGTCCACTACCTTGCGGAACTGGGCGCGGAGACGCGCGTGGTGCGCAACGACGACCTGACCGTAGAACAGGCCTGGGCCCTGAAGCCGGAGGCCGTGCTGCTGTCGCCCGGCCCCTGCGCCCCCGATCAGGCCGGCATCTGCCTGTCGCTGTTGACCTCGGCTCCCGCCGATATGCCGATCTTCGGCGTCTGTCTCGGCCATCAGGCCATGGGTCAGGCCTTCGGCGGTGAGGTCATCCGCGCCAAGAGCCTGATGCACGGCAAGACCTCGCCGATCGAACACACAGGACAGAGCGTGTTCAAGGGCCTTCCCTCGCCGTTCACCGCCACCCGCTATCACAGCCTCGCCGTGCGCCGGGACACCCTGCCCGACACGCTCGAGGTCACCGCCTGGACAGCCGATGGCGAAATCATGGGTCTGGCCCACAAGACCCGGCCGATCCACGGGGTCCAGTTCCATCCCGAATCGATCGCCACCGACCACGGCCACGACCTGCTGGCCAATTTCCTCGACCTCGCCGGGGTCAAACGTCTGGCCGTGGTCTGACGCCGTGGCTGACGGTTTCAAGCCCCTGCTGGCGAAACTGGTCGACGGGAACGTCCTGTCCGACACGGAGGCGCATGCCTTCTTCGCCGCCTGCCTGAGGGGCGAGCCCAGTCCGGCCCAGGTCGCCGCCGCCGTCACCGCCCTGCGCATGCGCGGCGAGACCGTGGGCGAGATCGCCGCCTTCGCCGGAGCCATGCGCGACGCCGCCCTGACCCTTGATCATCCCTATGAGGTGATCGACACCTGCGGCACCGGCGGCGACGGCCAGCACACCTTCAACATCTCCACCGCCGCCGCCCTGGTGCTGGCCGGCGCGGGCCTCAAGGTCGCCAAGCACGGCAACCGGGCCCTCAGTTCGAAATCGGGCTCGTCGGATGTGCTGTCGGTGCTGGGCGTCAACCTCGCCGCCACCCCGGCCCAGCAGCGCCTGTCGCTGGACGAAGCCAATATCGCCTTCCTGTTCGCCCCCGCCTACCACGGGGCCATGCGCCACGTCGGACCGGTCAGGGCCGAGATCGGCTTCCGCACCGTGTTCAACCTGCTCGGTCCGCTGTCCAATCCGGCCGGGGCCCGCCGTCAGGTGATGGGCGTTTACGACCCCCGCCTGCTGGAGCCGCTGGCCGAGGTGCTGGGGCGTCTGGGGGCCACCCGCGCCTGGACCGTGCACGGTCAGGGTCTGGACGAGTTGACCACCACCGGCCCGACCGAGGTGGCCGAGTGGAAGGACGGGGCGGTGCGCCGCTTCGCCGTCACGCCTGAGGACGCCGGTCTGCCCCGCGCATCGATCGAAGCCCTGCGTGGTGGCGACGCCGAAGAGAATGCGACCGCCCTGCGCGCCCTGCTGGCCGGACAGGCCGGAGCCTATCGCGATATCGTGCTGCTGAACGCCGCCGCCGCCCTGGTCGTGGCCGACCGCGCCGCCGATCTGGCCGAAGGCGTGGTCCAGGCCGCCGCCGTCATTGACGACGGGCGCGCCGCCGCCGCTCTTGAGGCCCTGGCGCGCATCACCAGCACCCCGATCGAGCCTGAAGAGACCGTATGACCGACGTGCTGGACCGGATCGCCGCCTACAAACGCGACGACGTGGCTACCCGGAAAATTGCGACGCCCCAAGCCGAGATCGAGGCCCGCGCCGCTGCCGCCTCGCCGCCGCGTGGCTTCCGCGCCGCCCTGACCCGCACCGCCATGCCCGGCCGTCCGGCCCTGATCGCCGAGATCAAGAAGGCCAGTCCGTCGAAAGGGTTGATCCGCGCCGATTTCGATCCCCCCGAACTGGCCCGCGCCTATCAGGTCGGGGGTGCCACCTGCCTATCCGTCCTGACTGACGGCCCCAGCTTCCAGGGCGATGACGCCTATCTGGTCGCCGCCCGCGCCGCCGTCACCCTGCCCTGTCTGCGCAAGGACTTCCTCGTCGATCCGTGGCAGGTGGCCGAAAGTCGCGCCCTGGGGGCCGATTGCGTCCTGATTATCCTGGCCATGGTAGAGGATGTCCTGGCCGCCGAGCTTCTGGCCGAGGCCCGCCGGTTCGGCATGGACGCCCTGATTGAAACCCACGACGAGGCCGAGATGGTCCGGGCCTGCAAGCTGGACGGGGATCTGGTCGGCATCAACAACCGCTCGCTGCGCACCTTCGACGTCGATCTGGCCACCACCGCCCGTCTGGCCGCCCTGGCCCCGCCGCAGGCCCTGCTGGTGGCCGAAAGCGGCCTGTTCACACCCGGCGACGTCGCCCGGGTCACTGCCGACGGTGCCCGCGCCATCCTGGTCGGTGAAAGCCTGATGCGTCAGGCTGATGTCGCGGCGGCGACGCGGACCCTGCTGGGCTGATCTTCCGTTAAGTTGACATTAGGATAGAACACTTACAGAACATCGACAACGGTTCACGCCTTGTTCTGGACGATTCGCCTCCATGCTTACGCGCAAACAGCACGAACTCCTGATGTTCATCCACGAACGCATCAAGGAAACCGGCGTCTCGCCCTCCTTCGACGAGATGAAGGAAGCGCTTGATCTGGCGTCCAAATCCGGCATTCACCGGCTGATCACGGCGCTGGAGGAACGCGGCTTCATCCGCCGTCTGGCCCATCGCGCCCGGGCGCTCGAAGTGGTCAAGATGCCGGAACAGGCTACGACCGGGGCCCCGGTCCGGGGCCGCGCCCCCTTCCGCCCCGACGTCATCGAGGGCGGCGGCCGTCCGCAGGAGATCGAGGCCGCCAACGACGTCCGCGAACTGTCGCTGATGGGCAAGATCGCCGCCGGCACCCCCATCGCCGCCATCGAACACGAGACCGCCCGCTATCCGGTGCCGGAATCCATGCTGGGGGCCGGTGAACACTATCTGCTCGAGATCGAGGGCGATTCGATGATCGAGGCCGGCATCCTCGACGGCGATCTGGTGATCATCAAATCGGTCGACACCGCCAACTCCGGCGAGATCGTGGTGGCTCTGGTTGAAGGTGAAGAAGCCACCCTCAAGCGCTTGAGGAAAAAGGGCCAGTCTATCGCTCTGGAACCCGCCAACCGCGCCTATGAGACCCGCATCTTCGGTCCCGATCAGGTCGAGGTCCAGGGCAAGCTGGTCGGACTCATCCGCCGCTATCACTGACGTCCGGATCGGGCCGCGCGCTCCACGGCCGCTGACCCCGCACCTGCGCCGACCATACCGCCTTCCAGCCTGAGCCCTCGCGCCACAGTTCGACCGCTCCGCCCCGGGCATGGTCTGCCCCGTCCAGCACCAGCCGCCCGTCACAGGTCGCTGGCAACACCGGCACGCTCGCGCGCAGACTGATCACCTGCGCCGAACCGCACAGCGCCTCCAGCATCTCCGTATCGGGTGCCTTGCGGCCCCAGTTCATCGCCAGCACCCCGTCGGCTTTCGGGCGGCAACTGAACCGGTCGCAGACCCAGCCTGCATCTGGACGGTCGACACCCTGCAGGCCGCGTCGCCGCGACCACAGGTCGGTAGCAAAGGTGCGCACGCCCGGCCGCACGATCACGGCCTGATCCCCGACGACAACGGCCGCATTGGTCCCGCCGTCGCCGATCCAGATATCCGGCACCGGCCCGCGCGGCCAGATCATCACGGCTGCAGCGAACGGCAGGCCCAGCCAGCGCATTCGCCCGCGCCACAGGCACAGAAACAGCACCCCGATGAAGGCCACTGGCAGGGCGGCGACCGGCGCGCTCGACACGGTCTTCACCGCTCCGGGCAGGCCGGCGACGGTGGTACCGATGGTCATCATCACCTCGATCGCCCGCGCCGCGACCCACAGGAATGGCGCGCCCAGCCCCAGCGGCTCCAGCATCGCCCCGAGGGCCAGGGCGGGCATCATCACAAAGTCCGCGACCGGCGAGGTGCCCATATTGGCCAGCAGCCCATAGACCGCCGTGCGGTTGAAATGCTGCATGGCGAACGGTCCGGTCGCCAGCCCGGCCACCAGACTGGCGGCACAGGCGGCCAGGATCCAGCTGCCGATGCGTTGCACAGTGACTATCGGCCAGGGAGCCGACAGCTCGCGGATCCGGCGTGGCCAGACCTCCGACAGGGCCACCAGGGCGGCCGTCGCCGCAAATGACATCTGGAAGCCCGGGGTGACGATGGCCTCCGGCTGCAGCAGCAGGACCACGAAGGCAGCCGTCGCCAGGGCGTTCATGGTGATCGCCTGCCGGTCCAGCAGGATGGCGGCAAAGGCGATCGAGGCAGTAATGGCCGCCCGCTCGGCCGGCGGCGGGGCTCCCGACAGGATCAGATAGCTGAATACAGCGATCAGGCCCGCCACCGCCGCCACCTTCTTGCCCGGCACCCGCAGGGCCAGCCATGGCCAGGCGGCGACGACCAGCCGCACCAGGAAAAAGGCAAAGCCGCCGACGATGGCCATATGCAGGCCCGAGATCGACAGGATGTGGGCCAGACCGGAATCCCGCATCACATCCACATCGGCGCGGCGAAGCCACGCCTCATGGCCGGTGGTCATGGCTGCGGCGATGCCCCCGTTGCGCTCGCCCAGCCGCGCCACGATCCGCTGCGCCAGACCGTAGCGGACCCGGTTCACCCGCATGGCCAGCCGCAGCCGCCACGGGGCGTCGTCCAGCACCGCCGGCCGCGTCTCCCCCAGGGCGAAGGCCACCCCGCCCATGCCCTGGAACCAGGCGTTGCGGCCAAAGTCATAGGCCCCCGGCGCGGCCGGAGCCGGCGGCGGGTTGAGAATGGCGAACAGCCGCACCGACGCGCCGGGCGGCGGTGGCTCACCGCGCAGTGTGGCCCGCAGCCGATGCGGCGTCGCGGCCGGGTCCAGCCCCCGCACTCGTACCGGCGCGATCACCACGCGGGCCCCGCGCTCGCCGGGACTGTCGACATCGACGACCCAGGCCTCAATCACGGTCGGCTCCGACAGGGCCGGGGCGATCGGGGCGGCGATCCGTTCGCTACGAACCCTGGCCGTCGCCAGCCCCATCGCCAGACAGGCCAGCAGCAGCAGCGGCAGTGTCCAGCGCCGCGACCGCCCCATCCGACGCGCCCCCAGCCACAGGCCAGCGGTCAGGGCTGCCAGCACCACCAGCGGCCACAGCGGTGGCTCGACCTTGAGCACGAAATAGACGCCGCAACCGCCGCCGAAGGCGACCGGGGCCCACAGCCGCCAGCGCGGACTCTGCGCCGCGACCTCTGACCGAAGTCCATCGCGAATCCGGGCCGCGGCCCTGTGAATTGCGGAACCGAACGGTATAAGAACGGCACTCATGGACATGCCTGAATGACCTCCTCCGCTCCCGTCGTCACCCGCTTCGCCCCCTCTCCAACCGGCTACCTGCATATAGGTGGCGCGAGAACGGCGCTGTTCAACTACCTATACGCGAAAGGTCGCGGCGGGAAATTTCTTGTCCGTGTGGAAGACACCGACCGCGAACGCTCGACCGACGGGGCCGTGAAGGCGATTTTCGACGGTCTCAGCTGGCTGGGTCTGTTCGCGGACGAGGAGCCGGTGTTCCAGTTCGCCCGTGCCGACCGGCACCGCGAGGTCGTGGCCCAGCTGGTCGCGGCCGGTCACGCCTATCGCGACTGGACCTCGGCCGAAGAGACCGGAGCCCTGCGTGACGCCGCCAAGGCCGAGCGTAAGACCTTCGAATCCCCGTGGCGTGACCGCGAGGCGTCCGAAGGTGATCCGGCCCAGCCTCACGTCGTGCGTTTCCGCCGCCCCCTGCCCGGCTCGGTCACGGTCGAGGATGCAGTCCAGGGCACGGTGACCTGGGCCAATGCCGATCTCGACGATCTCGTGCTGCTGCGTTCGGACGGCGCGCCGACCTACAATCTGGCCGTGGTGGTCGATGACCACGACATGGGCGTGACGCACGTCATCCGCGGTGACGACCACCTGAACAATTCGGCACGCCAGTCTCTGATCTATGATGCCATGGCCTGGGCCCTGCCGACCTTCGCCCATATACCGCTGATCCACGGACCCGACGGGGCCAAGCTGTCCAAGCGGCACGGGGCCCAGGCCGTCCATGAATATGCCGAGATGGGCTATCTGCCCGAGGCCATGCGCAACTATCTGACCCGTCTGGGCTGGGCCCATGGCGACGACGAACTGTTCAGCGACGCCCAGGCCCTGGAGTGGTTCGATCTGGACGGCGTCGGCAAGGCCCCGGCCCGGCTGGACTTCGACAAGCTGGCCCACGTCAACGCCCACTGGATCCGCCTCGCCGACGATGAGCGGCTGGCCAAGCTGACGCTGGATATCCATCTGGCGCGCGGCCACAGCCTGTCCGAGCATGACGAGGCCCGCCTGGCCCAGGCCCTGCCCTTCATCAAGGACCGCGCCAAGACTACGCTCGAGCTGGCCGACCAGACGGCCTTCGTGCTGAAGGTACGGCCGCTGGTGATCGACGAGCGGGGCCGGACCCAGCTCGCCGGTGAGGCCGGCGAGCGTATCGGTCGACTGCGCGCGCGCCTTGCCCTGTTCGAAAGCTGGGACGTTTTTGCCCTGGAGACCGAGCTCAAGGTCTTCGCCGATGAAGAGGCGGTCGGCTTCGGCAAGATCGGCCCGCCGGCCCGCGCCGCGCTGACCGGCGGCCATTCCGCGCCGGATATCGCCAAGATCCTGGCGGCGCTCGGGCGCGAGGAAAGTCTCGGGCGCTTGGATGATGCGCTGCAACCGACTATCTGACACTAACACTTGGATCCGGTTCGCGACTCCCCTCGCTGGCTGGACTGCACAAAGGGGCTGCAATGACTGAACAAGCCAAACCCGCCGGAACGGCCACGCTCGCCTATGACGGCAAGAGCGTCGACCTGCCGGTTCTGGCCGGGACGACCGGTCCGAACGTGATCGACATCCGCAAGCTGTATGGCGCAACCGAAGCCTTCACCTACGACCCGGGCTTCACCTCGACCGCCGCTTGCGAAAGCGCCCTGACCTTCATCGACGGCGACAAGGGCACGCTGCTGCACCGTGGCTATCCGATCGACCAGCTGGCCTCTCAGTCCAATTTCGTCGAGGTCTGCCACCTGCTGCTGCGCGGCGAACTGCCGACGGCCGCGGAATACGAAGCCTTCGAACGCAGCATCACGATGCACACGATGCTGCATTCGCAGTTCGACCGCTTCTTCGAGGGTTTCCGTCGCGACGCCCATCCGATGTCGATCATGGTCGGCACGGTCGGTGCCCTGTCGGCCTTCTATCACGACAGCCTCGACATCCAGGACCCGGTCCAGCGCAACATCTCGGCCATCCGCCTGATCGCCAAGATGCCGACCATCGCCGCGCGCGCCTATAAATATCACGTCGGCCAGCCCTTCGTGTCACCGCGCAACGACCTGAACTACGCCGAGAATTTCCTGCGCATGTGCTTCGCCGTTCCGGCCGAGGACTATGTCGTCAATCCGGTACTGGCCAAGGCCATGGACCGCATCTTCATGCTCCACGCCGACCACGAGCAGAACGCCTCGACCTCGACCGTGCGTCTGGCCGGGTCGTCGGGTGCCAACCCGTTCGCCTGTATCGCCGCCGGCATCGCCTGCCTGTGGGGCCCGTCGCACGGCGGGGCCAATGAAGAGGCGCTGAACATGCTGAAAGAGATCGGCACTCCGGACAAGATCCCGGAGTTCATTGAGGGCGTGAAGGCCAAGAAATACAAGCTGATGGGCTTCGGACATCGCGTGTACAAAAACTATGACCCGCGCGCCAAGGTCATGAAGGAATCCGCAGACGAAGTGCTGGCCGCCGTCGGCGACCCCAACGACCCCCTGTTCCTGGTGGCCAAGGAGCTGGAGCGGATCGCGCTGAACGACGAATATTTCATCGAGCGCAAGCTGTTCCCGAACGTCGACTTCTATTCGGGCATCACCCTGTCGGCGATGGGCTTCCCGACCTCGATGTTCACCGTGCTGTTCTCGCTGGCCCGCACCGTCGGCTGGATCGCCCAGTGGCAGGAAATGATCGGCGACCCGACCCAGAAAATCGGCCGTCCGCGTCAGCTCTACACCGGCCCGACCGAACGCGATTTCGTGCCGATCCAGTCGCGCGGCTAGGGTTCGCGCCGCGCAATAGGCTGAAAGACAGAGACGCCGGGGCCCTCAGGCTCCGGCGTTTTTCTTTACGATCACCTTCAGCACCGCCTCGGCCGCCAGCTCCGACGGGTCCGGGGCCCCGCGCCCCATCAGATCCAGCGCCGCCGTCTGCCGCGCCGCCTGATCCGCCCGGGCGGCCGGATCGTTCAGCAACCGCCCGACCTCGGCTGCCATTCGTTCGGGCGTGGCCTCGGTCTGGATCAGCTCGGGTGCGATCTCCTCGTCGGCGGCGATGTTGAACAAGGTCGCGTATTTGCCGGTGAAGAAGGGCCGCATGATCGCATAGCTCAGGCCGTCGAACCGGTAGGCGATGACCATCGGGGCCCCGGCCAGAGCCAGTTCGGTCGAAACGGTGCCGCTGGTCGCCAGGGCCACGTCACAGGCGCGCATGGCGTCGTATTTCTCGGCCTCCTGCACCAGCTGGACCCGGAACGGCCAGGCGGCGATGCGAGCGGCGACCTCGGTGGCCACGGTCCCGGCCGCGACCACCGCGACCTGCAGATCGGGGCGGTCGGCCTTCAGCTGCGACACCGCCTGTTCGAACACCGGGGTCATGCGGCTGATCTCGCCCGGTCGGCTGCCCGGCAGGACCAGCAACAGGGGGGCGTCGGCGGCCATGTTCCGGCTGGCCCGGAAGCGCGCGCCGTCGGCCTTGTCCATGTCGACATGCACCGCCTGGGACCCGACCACCGTGGTCGGCAGGCCTTCGCGCTCGAACCAGGGCGCATCAAAACTGTACAGGGCCAGCAGATGATCGACCGTCGCCGCCAGCGTCTTCGCCCGGCCCGGACGCGAGGCCCAGACCTGCGGACCGACATATTTGACCAGGGGCACACCCGGCAGCACGGCCTTCAGCGCCTTGGCCACGCGGATGGTGAAGCCCCAGCTGTCGATCAGCACCACCGCGTCGGGCTTTTCAGCCACCGCCAGGGCCACTGTGTCCGTGACCCGGCGCTTGACCGTCCCATAGGCCTTCAACCCCTCCAGCCAGCCCAGAATCGACAGTTCGGCGATGTTGAACGGGCTGTCGATGCCCAGGGCCGCCATCCGGGGTCCACCGACCCCGACGAACTCGACCGGTCCATCGGCCTGCGCCTTCAGCGCCGAGGCCAGACCGGCCCCCAGGGCATCGCCCGAAGCCTCGGCCGCCACCAGCATGATCTTCAGCGGACGGGTCATCCCCGGTCCTCGCCCCAGATGAACAGACCCAGCCGGTCGGCGGTCTCGATCAACGCCGGGCGGTTGATCAACATCAGGCGCCCGGCCTGACCGCCAACTCCGGCCAGACCGGCCAGGGCGGCCAGCTCCAGCGTCCGGGTACCAATGACCGGCATGTCGACGCGCAGGTCCTGGATCGGCTTGGGGGCCTTGCCCAGGGCGCCGCGCGGTGCACCGGGGCGTCCGCGCAGGTCGGCGGGCAGGCCGGCGACCCGCATCAGCATCGCGTCCGTGCCCTCCTGGGCCTCGACCGCCAGCACCAGGCCGTCGCAGACGACCGCCCCCTGACCAATGTCCAGTTCCCCGGCCTTTTCCGCGACATGAAGCGCTTTTTTCAGATCAGCAATCTGATCGGCGGTCGGGATGACGGATCCCAACGCCCCGGCCGGCAGGGTCTCGCCGCCGAGGATGTCATCGGCCCCCTCGATGGCATAGCCCTCGGCCTCGAACACCGACAGGATCTTGCGCAACAGGGCGTCGTCGCCCCGCGTCGCGGCGGCGATGATCCCGGGCAGCAGGGTCGCGCCCTTCAGATCCGGCTTCAATGTCTTGAAATCTGGCCGGTTGACCATGCCCGCAAAACAGACCGACCCACACTCGGCGGCCTTCAGCGCCCCCAGGATGCGACCGATCTCGGCCATGCCCGCCGCAATTCCCGGATAGCGGGCCAGATGCGGATCGGCGAACCCGTTCAGCCGGATCACGAACAGGGGGCGGCCCTCGGCCTCGCACCGGGCGGCGATCGCCTGCGGCAGGGCCCCGCCGCCGGCGATCAGGCCGAGACGCGCGCCCGTCGGGCGATCGGCACTCATTCGCCCGGCAGGCACAGCGGCCGCCGCGCATCGGCGCGGATGAAGGCGACGATCTCCATGATCTCGGGCAAGTCAGCATAGGCCGTTGCCACCCGGTCCAGGCGTTCGGCAAACACACCGTCCGCCTCGAACAGCTCACGAAAGGCGGCCAGCAGGCGGCGGATCTGGTCCTTGCCATAGCCCTTGCGCTTCAGCCCCACGAGGTTGAGCCCGTGCAGCCGCGCATGATTGCCCCAGGCCGAGCCATAAGGGATGACATCGCGGGTCACGGCGGCCAGACCGCCGATGATGGCACCCTGCCCGACCCGGCCGAACTGGTGGATGGCGCACAGACCGCCGAGGAAGACCCTGTCTCCGATGGTCGTGTGACCGCCAAGGGTGGCGTTGTTGGCCATGGTCACATGGTCGCCGACGACTGCGTCGTGACCGACATGGGCCCCGGTCATAAACAGGCCGTTCGACCCGATCCGGGTCAGGCTGCCGCCCTGGGGCGTGCCGCGATTGAAGCTGCAATGTTCGCGGATCACGGCATCGGCCCCGATCTCCAGCCGCACGGGCTCGCCCTTGTAACCGCCATGCTGCGGATCGCCGCCGATCAGGGCGAAAGGATGGATCACGCCGCGCGCGCCCACCGCCGTGTCCTGCTGGATCACCACATGGCTGGCCAGGTGCACATCCTCTGCCAGGGTCACCCCGGGTCCGACCTGGCACCAGGGCCCGATGCCGACGCCGTCAGCCAGAACCGCCGACGGATGAACCAGCGCGGTCGGGTGGATGGTCACGGCTGCGCCACGGTGACGACCATGGCGGCGAAATCCGCCTCGGCCGTCAACTTGCCGTCGACGAAGGTCTCACCCCGGAATTTGAAGATGTCGCCCCGCTGGCGGGTGACCACCACCTTCATCCGCATCTGGTCGCCCGGTCGCACCGGCTTGCGGAAGCGCACGCCGTCGATCGACATAAACATGATGACCTTGCCCTCGACTGCCACATCCAGCGTCTTGGACATCAGCAGGGCCCCGGTCTGGGCCATGGATTCGACGATCATCACCCCGGGCATGACCGGATCGATCGGAAAATGACCTGGAAAATAGGGCTCGTTGTGGGTGACGTTCTTGATGCCGGTGATCGAGGTGTTGGCGACGAAATCCTCGGCCTTGTCGATCAGCAGGAAGGGATAACGGTGCGGCAGACGCCGCATGACCTCGGCATAATCGATAGAGACGCTGGTTTCTTCGGTCATTCCGCCTTGTCCTTTGTCGCGGGACTCGCCTTCCGCGACACCTGTCTGGCGAGCCAGACCGCCTCACGCAAGGACTGGCGGATCGGTTTGGCGGGATAACCGGACCAGGTCTCGCCCGCCGGGATGTCGGCCAGCACACCGGCACCGCCCGCCACGCGCGCGCCGTCGCCGATACGGATGTGGTCACCGATCCCCGCCTTGCCGCCGAACATGACATTGTCACCGACGGTGACCGAGCCGGAAATGCCGGTATGGGCCGCCATCAGGCAGTTGCGGCCGATCACGCAATTATGGCCGATCATCACCAGATTATCGATCTTGGTATTCTCGCCAATGACCGTGTCGTCATAGGCTCCACGGTCGATACAGCTATTGGCCCCGACGCTGACTCCGTCCTGCAGGATGACCCGGCCCAGCTGGGGCACGTCGATCGGTCCGATGCTGGACCCGGCGGCCCCAAAGCCCGGCTCGCCGATCCGGGCCCCGGACAGGATCCGAACCCGATCACCGATCAGGGCAAAACCGATCGAGGCATTGGATCCGATCTGGCAGTTGCGGCCGATCTGGACGCCCGGGCCGACGACCGTATTGGCCCCGATGCGAGTGCCACGGCCGATGCTGACGCCCTGGCCCAGCACCACACCGGGCTCGATGGTGACGTCGTCATCCTCCAGCAGGGCCCGCGGCCCGGCCCCGATGCCGATCACAGTGTGAAGGATAAGAGAGGCGCGCGCCCAGGCCGCCTGCGGCTCGGGCGAGACGATCACGGCGGTGTCCGCCGGCACATGGTCCACCGCGGCGGCCGGCACGATCACGCAGCCGGCGGCGGTGGTCTTCAGGGCCTCGTTGAATTTGCGATCGGCCAGAAAGGCGACGGCGTTGGCGTCGGCCACAGCCAGCGGGGCAACGGCGGAAATCGACCGTTCACCACCCCGCACAACCGTCCCGCCGATCCGGTCACCCAGCTGGGTGACCGTCACGGCGGACAGGCTGTCGAAGAAGCGGGGGTCGGGCATCATGCTCCGCCCGATCCCGGACCTATTGGCCCGGTTGCTGGACCGGCACCGCCATGCGGTTGAAGCTCAGCGTCGGCAGGGCCGTGTTCAGGCGCTGGATGGCCAGATCGGTGACGTCCATGGCCGGGTTCATCATGAAGACGCTCTCGCGGCTCAACAGGATGCCGCAACCGCGCTCCTGATAGATGGCGACCAGGATGGGCTCGACGGCGACCGAGATCAAACGGCGCTGTTCACTGAGCGTATAGCGCAGCTCGTTGTCGCGGGTCTGTTCCAGCTGCTGGGCTTCCTGGATACGCTGCTGCAGGGCTTGGCTGCGCGAGTTACGCTCGGCTTCCGGCAAAGCCGCACCGCTGGTCTGCAGGGTCTGGATCTCGGACTGGATCGTGGTGGCGTACGGGGTCAGTTCACCCTGCACTTCCTGCGAGAGCTGCTCCATCCGGGCCTGGACGGCCTGACCGGCGGTCGACTGGGCCAGCAGGCGCTGGTTGAAATAGACGCAAACACCGGGAATGACCGGGCCCGGGTTGGCCGGACCGGCCGTCTGGGCCACAGCGGTTGAAGCGACGAGCGAAGCGAGCGCGAAAGCGCCGATAGCGAACAGTTTCATCTTTGGCCTTTAGAACGAACGGACGGTGCCGCGGTTAGAACTGGGTGGAGGTCGAGAAGCGGAAGGTCTCTGTCTTGTCGTAGTCTTCCTTGCCCAGAATATGACTGAGGTCGAAACGGATCGGTCCCATCGGCGACTTCCAGTGGACGCTGAGACCGGCCGAGGCCCGGAACTGCAGGTCGTCGACGATGCGCGTCGACGGATTGCCGAGTTCATCGGTCGTATAGCGGTCGTCCAGCATGCCCAGCGTGCCGACATCGGCGAACAGGGACGTCTTGATCCCGTACTGCTCAGGCAAATAGTTCGGAACGGTCAGCTCGATGGTGCCGATCAAATAGAAATTGCCGCCCAGGGCATCGCGCGTGCTCAGGTCACGCGGCCCCATGCCGGCCGTCTCGAAGCCGCGGAAGCTGTTGCCGCCCTTGAAGAAGCGGTCGTTGATGCGGATCGCATCACCGGCCCAACCGGCCACATAACCGGTCGAGGCCTGAGTCGAGACGACCCATTGCGGAGCGATGCCGTAATAGGCCGAGACGTCCGCCTCGGTCTTTACATAATTCACGTCGCCGCCGATGCCGGCAAAGTCCTGCCGGAGCGAGCCGGCCCAGCCGCGCGTCGGGCGGACCGGATCATTGGTCCGGTTGACCTGCAGCGTGTAGCCCGCCGACGAGTTGATAAAGGACCCGACCTGATCACACAGCGCCGAGGAACCTGTGCCGTTGCAGAAGCCGGTCGGCACGATGATCTCGTCCGCCTTGATGAAATAGCGGGTGCTGAACAGGGTGAAGGCGTTCAGCGGATAGGACAGGCGCAGGCCCGCCCCGGTCGACCGGTAGTCATACGACGAATATTTGCTGAGGTCGTAGCGCGAGTGGAAGGCGTCAAAGCCGGCCCGCAAATCCCGACCCAGGAAGCGGGGCTCGGTGAAGCGGAAATCAACCTGCTGACGCAGCGAGCCCCATTCGACCCGGGCTACGACATTCTGGCCGCGACCACGGAAATTGCGCTCGGTGATGCCCAGGTTGACGACGAAGGAGTCGACCGAACTGAAGCCCGCACCGACCGAAAGCTCGCCGGTCGGCTGCTCCTCGACGGTAACATTGACGACGGACCGGTCGGGGGCGGCACCGCGCACCTCCTCGACGGTGACGTCCTTGAAGAAGCCGAGACTGCGCAGATTGTTACGCGACCGCTCCAACAGGGTGCGGTTGAAGGCGTCACCCTCGGTCAGCGCCATTTCGCGGCGAATGACCGGGTCGATCGTGCGGGTATTGCCGACAATGTTGATCCGCTCGACATAGACCCGCTGGCCCTCGGTGACATTGAAGGTCACGTCCACCAGCCCAGTCTCCGGGTTGGCGGTATAGGTCGGGTTGATCTCGACGAAGGCATAGCCGGCCGAGCCGGCGGCGAAGGTCAGGGCATCGACAGCCCGTTCGATCTTGTCGCTCTCGTACAGGTCGCCGGAGGTGATCGGCAGCAACCGTTTGAGGAAATCACCGTTCAGTCGGTCGCTTTCCGTAACGACCTTGATCTCACCGAAATTGTATTTGCGACCTTCATCAAGGGTGATGGTCACGCCGAAGGCGCTGTCGTCCGGGCTCAGTTCGGCCACGGAGGACAGGACGCGGAAATCGTAATAGCCCCGATTGGAGTAGAATTTCCGCAACTGCTCGCGGTCATAGTCGAGCCGGTTCGGGTCGTAATTGTCGTTAGAGGTGAAGAAATTCCACCAGACCGACTGCTTGGTCACCATGACCTCGCGCAGGTCATTGTCCGAGAAGGCCGTGTTGCCGAGGAAGGTGATGGCGCGGATGCCCGTCTGGGGGCCCTCATCGATCTCGAACACGACGTCGACGCGATTCTGCTCCAGCTGGACCAGCTTGGGCGTGACCGTGGCCGAGATCCGGCCCGACAGGCGGTACAGTTCAACCAGCTTGCCGACATCCTCCTGGATGCGGGCGCGGGTATAGATGCCGCGCGGACGGATCGTGACCTCCTCGCGCAGCTTGCTCTCGGTGATCGCGCTGTTTCCCTCGAACACCACCTGGTTGATGATCGGGTTCTCGACGATATCGACGATCAGGTCGCCGTTCTGCGCCACGCCGAGCTGAACGTCGGCGAACAGACCCGTACGGTTCAGGGTGCGGACGGCGACGTCCAGCACGACCGGACTCACCATGTCGCCCGGCTGGATCGGCAGATAGGACAGGATCGTGGTCTGATCGATACGCTGGTTACCGCGCACCACGATGCGGTTGACGACGGCGGCTTCTTCCTGACGCGGGGCCGGCGAAGCCTCGGCCGGTGCCTGAGTCGGGGCGGCGGACGCCGGGTCCGTCTGTGCCAGTGCGGGCGCACCCAGACCGGCCGCGACCGCCAGGGCCAGCAGGCTGGGAACCAGCGACATCGGCCTCAGGGCACGGACATCGGGACGAAGAACAGCGGACGCATCATTTTGGATCATACGGGAAACCATCGGGGGCTGGCGTCGGCTCATGAGGCGAGCCCGCCGAGGAATTTGAACAGGCTCAGCTTTTGCAGGTCGTTCCACGTCGCGAACAACATCAAACCTACGAGCAAAGCAAGGCCGACGCGATAGCCGACCTCCTGAACCTTGGCGGGGACTGGCCTGCGAGCAACAGCTTCATAGCCGTAAAATAGCAGGTGGCCCCCGTCGAGAACAGGAATCGGCAAGAGATTTAGAAAGCCAATTCCAATCGAAACTATGGCGGCGAACTGAACCAGCATCAGAGCGACGTTGGCGGCCTGCAATCCGACGTCCGTGGTGGCGGCCGCAGCCTGTTTGGTCACACCGCTGGCCGCCTTGGCAATGCCCAGCGGTCCACTGAGCAGATCGCCCGACTCCTTGCCGGTGGCGATCCGCCCCAGATAGGTCATGGTCGTGCCCAGAATGTCGCCGGTCTGCTTGACCGCCTGGCCGAGCGCCTCATGAGGGGGATAGCGGATATAGGTGACCTCGCCGGGACGCGGATCCCAGCCGACACCGAGGAAGCCGACCCGGACCGGACCCGAAATGGGATCCTCGCGCAACTGACGCACCGGCGTCGCCGTCAGCTTGACGCGCTGCCCGTCGCGCAGAACGACGAAATCAACCGGCGTACCGGCCCTGAGGGCCACGACCTGACCGACATCGCGAAAGTCGGCGATGGTTCGGCCGTCGACCTCGATGACCCGGTCCTGAACCTGGAAGCCGGCCGCGGCGGCGGCGGTGCCCGGCTGAACCTCGGCGATCCGCGCCGGCACCACGCTGACGCCGAGGCCGGCGAACAGCAGGGTGAAGATGGTGATGGCCAGGACAAAATTCGCCACCGGCCCGGCCACGACGATCAACGCCCGCTGCCAGATCGGTTTGAAATAGAAATAGTCGCGCTCGGCCCCGGGTCCGTGCTCGGCCACGATTTCCTGACGCAGCGCTTCGATCCCGGCCTGGTCAGGCACGGAGGAACTATCGAGGTCGCCGGAAAATTTCACATAGCCACCCAGGGGCAGCAAGGCCAGTCGCCACTCGATTCCGTTCCGGTCGGTCCGACTGAACAGGGTGCGGCCAAAGCCGATCGAGAAGCGGTCGACCTTCACCTTGAAGGCACGCGCGACGAGGAAATGACCCAGCTCGTGAATGGTGACGACGACCGTCAGCACCACCAGAAACGGGACCACATAGACGAAGACCTGTCCGAGCAGGTTCAGCATTACGATCGTCTCTCCCGTTGCCGATGTGGCGTCCTGATGGTCAGGCCGCCCTGGCGAGTCTGCCGATGATGGACTCCGCCACCCGTCGCGCCTCGGCATCCACGGCCAGGGCCGCGTTGCAGGCGTCGTCGGAACCGGAACTCACCCCCGAGTTCGTCACGCGTCCCAAGGTGTCGGCGATGACTGCGGCAATATTGAGAAAGGCCAGTCGGCGGTCAAGGAAAGCCATGGCTGCGACCTCATTGGCCGCGTTGAAAATCGTCGGGGCCCCGCCTCCGGCCTGCAACGCCTGCCGCGCCAGCGCCAGGGCCGGAAAACGGGTCTCGTCGGGGGCCTCAAAGGTCAGACGACCCAGCGCCGGCAGGTCCAGACGCGGTGCCGGCCAGGCCAGCCGGTCAGGCCACGCCAGGGCACAGGCGATCGGCGTCTTCATTTCGGGCGGCCCCATCTGGGCCAGGGTCGAGCCGTCGATGAACTCGACCAGACTGTGAATGATCGATTCCGGATGGACCACGACATCGATCCGCTCGGCCGGCATATCGAACAGATAGGCCGCCTCGATGGTCTCCAGCCCCTTGTTGGCCATGGTGGCACTGTCGACCGAAATCTTGGCCCCCATGCTCCAATTGGGATGGGCGACGGCCCGCTCGGGCGTGATTCCGGCCATTTCGGCCCGGGACAGGGTCCGGAACGGCCCACCGGACGCCGTCAGCACCAGCCGGGCCACCCGCTCGGGTGCGTCGGCCGGAAACACCTGGAAAATGGCTGAATGCTCGGAATCGACGGGAATCAGTTGACCACCCGAGCGCCGGACCCGGTCGATCAGGGCCGTCCCGCAGCAGACCAGACTTTCCTTGTTGGCCAGGGCCAGGGTCGCCCCCGTGCCCGCGGCGGCCCAGGCCGAGCGAAGGCCGGCGGCTCCGACGATGGCCGCCATGACCCAGTCCACCGGGCGGGTCGCGGCCTCGACGATGGCGGCCTCTCCGGCGGCGGTGGCGATCCCCGTGCCGGCCAGGGCAGCGGTCAGCGCCTCCAGCTGGGCCGGCCAGGCGGTGACCACGAGAGCCGGACGCCAGCGACGGGCCTGTTCGGCCAGTCGGGCAATATTGGCCCCGCCGGTCAGAACCTCGACCTCAAAGGCCCCGGTGCCCGCCGTCTCGGCCGCATCCATCAGATCCAGGGTCGAGCAACCGACCGAACCCGTCGAGCCGAGGATGCTGACGCGCCGCCGGATCATGCGCCCCGCTCCAGCAGGATGACGATCAGACGCCCGCACGCCACCACCACCACCGCGAACATCAGGCCGTCGACGCGGTCCAGCAGACCGCCGTGACCGGGGATCAGCGTGCCCGCATCCTTGACCCCGAAGCGCCGCTTCAGCGCCGATTCCCACAGATCACCGGCCATGGTCGCAAGCGCCGCGGCCAGGCCCAGCACTCCACCCCAAAATGCTGTCAGCGCCCCCATGTCCAGCCAGGCCGCCATGATGACCCCCGCCGTCGCCCCGGCCGCCAAGCCGCCGAAGAAGCCTGACCATGTCTTGTTCGGCGAAAAGCGCGGCCACAGCTTCGGGCCTCCGACCGTGCTGCCGACGAAATAGGCCATGATGTCGGACGACCAGGCCACGGCGAACACCAGCACGGTCCAGTGCAGGCCGACGGTCGAATCCAGATCCCGCAGCCAGATCAGCAGGACGATCGGCCAACCGAGGTAGAGGACTCCATAAGCGGCATCCAGCGCCTCCTCGCCGCGGCTGCGCGCAAACATGGCGGCCGCGAAGGAGCCGAACACCAGCATGATCAGGGCCAGCGACAGCTGTCCGGCATGGGCGGTCACGGCAGCAGCCACCAGCCCAAAGGCGACGGCCCCGGCCATCACCCGCCAGGTGCGCGCGGCGCTCATCGCCGCCCATTCGACCGCCAGCAGTCCGGACGCCAGAAGCATCAGCCCCAGGAACCAGATCCCACCGGCCCAGGTCGCCAGGACGGCGGCCGGACCCAGCACAAAGGCCGAGGCGGCGCGCACGCCGATATCGCCGACCTTGACCGCCATCAGCCTGCCGCGAGAGCCGCGACGCCCTCGATCCCGCCGAAGCGCCGGTCCCGGTGACGATATTGCTCGACGACATCCGCCAGCGCCTCGGGCCCATAGTCCGGCCACAGCACCTGCTGATAGACCAGCTCGGCATAGGCGGCTTCCCACAGCAGGAAGTTCGACAGCCGCCGCTCGCCCGAGGTGCGGACGATGACATCGACCGGCGGTGCCCCTGCCGTCGACAGCCCGGCCCCCAGAATATCCTCGGTCAGCGGGCCGCTGGCTTCACCGGCCAGCACGCGGTCCAGATGGCGCTGGGCGGCGTCGACCACATCGGCGCGACCGCCGTAGTTGAAGGCCACCTGCAGCAGGAAACGGCTGTTGTGCGCCGTGGTCCGCTCGGCCCGGTCCACGATTTCGGCGATGTCGTCCGGCAGACCCGTACGTCGACCCAGAACCCGCAGCCGAACCCCGGCCTTGGCCAGTCGCTTCAGGTCGCTGCTCACATAGGCCCGGACCAGCCCCATCAGGTCCGAAACCTCTTCAGCCGGGCGATTCCAGTTCTCGGTCGAGAAGCCGAACACGGTCAGGCATTCAATACCGAAGTCCGGGGCCGCCTCGATGGTCCGCTTCAGCGCCTTGACCCCTTCGCGATGGCCCATTGTACGCGGCAGGCCACGCGCCTGGGCCCAGCGACCGTTGCCGTCCATGATCAAGGCGACATGCTTCGGCCCGTCGGGAATCGACCCGTCGGCAACACGCGGCATGGTCGTCGCTTCGACCGTCATGGCGGATGAATGTTCCAAGCTGATGTGCGCCGTCAGACCTGCATGATCTCAACTTCCTTGGCCTTCAAGGCCTCATCGATGCGCTTGATAACGGCATCGGTGTCCTTCTGGACCTCGGTCTCCATCCGCTTCTGGTCATCCTGACTGATCTCGCTGGCCTTCTCGGCCTTCTTCAGATCGTCATTGGCGTCGCGGCGGACGTTACGCACCGAAATCTTCTGCTGTTCGGCATATTTGCCGGCCAGCTTGGCCAATTCCTTGCGACGTTCCTCGGTCAGCGGCGGCACCGGAATGCGCAGGGTCTGACCGTCAACGATCGGGTTCAGCCCCAGGCCGGCGGCGCGGATGGCCTTCTCGACCGGGCCGACCATGGTCTTGTCCCAGACATTGACCGAGATCATCCGCGGCTCGGGCACGCTGATGGCGGCGACCGAATTCAGTGGCGAGGTCGAGCCGTAGGCCTGGACCTGGACCGGATCCAGCAGGCCGACGTTGGCCCGGCCGGTCCGCAGGCCGGCGAACTCTTCCTTCAGGGCCACGACAGCCTTGTCCATGCGGTCGCGGTAGGTCTTGAGATCGGGTTGGGCCATCAGAGTTTCCCTAGGAGGTCAGACAGATGTCAGGCGGACTTTTCGCCGGACGTGATAACAGTGAACGTACCCTGACCGGTCAGGGTCTTGCGCAGCGAGCCGGGCTCGCGGATCGAGAAGACCACGATCGGAATGCCTGAGTCCCGCATCAGGGCGATGGCCGAGGCGTCCATCACCTTCAGGTCCTTCGACAGCACATCATGGTAGGTCAGGGTATCGTAACGGGTTGCGGCCGGATCCTTCTTGGGGTCGGCGGTATAGACCCCATCGACGCTGGTGCCTTTCAGCAGGGCGTCACAACCCATTTCCGCCGCGCGCAGGGCAGCGCCGGAGTCCGTGGTGAAGAAGGGGGCACCGACACCGGCGGCGAAGATCACCACCCTGCCCTTTTCGAGGTGCCGCAGGGCGCGGCGGCGAACGTAGGGCTCGGCCACGGCGTTCATGGTCAGGGCGCTCTGCACCCGGGTCTGCACGCCGATCTTCTCGAGCGCGGCCTGCATGGCCAGGGCGTTCATCACCGTCGCCAGCATGCCCATATAGTCGGCGGTGGCCCGTTCCATGTCCCCGGCGGCCTTGGACAGGCCGCGGAAGATGTTGCCGCCACCGATGACCAGACAGATCTCGACACCCTCACGCGCGACCTGGGCCACAGCCTGGGCCACCCGGTCGACGGTCTTCATATCGATGCCGTAGGCCTGATCGCCCATCAGCACCTCACCCGATACCTTCACCAGCACGCGCTTGTAGCGAAACTCGGACGGGACGTCGGGCATGGGCAGGATCCGTGTGCAGGCGGGAATCGGGCAAGGTATCATAGACGAAGGGCGCGCCGGGCTTCAAAGCCCAACGCGCGCCGATAGGCAACCGCTACCGTTCGGCAGCGGACATAGGGTCAACCCTTGTCGACCGTCATCTTCGGTCCGACGGGCACCGGAAATGACGTTCCGGATCACTGATCCGGGCGGCGCGTCCGTTGGTCAATCACCGCCCGGATAGGCGAACGGGTCGCTGGCCGTTGGTCGGGTCGGCAGGGGCATGCGCGGCAGGGGCTCGTCGCTGTTGGCCGCGTTGAGCAGGAAGCTGGCCAGGATCACCGCCGCCTGACGCAGGTCGTCGGGCCTCAGGTGGTCATAGCTGTCGATCGAGGTGTGGTGCAGGCGACTGCCATAATCGAGCGGGTCCTGGATGAACTGATACCCGGGCACGCCCACGGTCTGCATGTAGACGTGATCGGTGCCGCCCGAATTGCGCAGGGACACGGTCGAGGCTCCCATGCTGCCAAAGGGCTCGAGCCACTGCTCGAACACCGGCACGGCGGCGACATTGCCCTCGGCGTTGATGCCGCGGATCTTGCCCGAACCGTTGTCGAGGTTGAAATAGGCCACCAGGTCGCGGTAGCCGGGGCGCGGCTCGACCGGCCAGCGGGCGCGCCAGGTGCGATTGTTCGGCAGGGCGGCGAGGGCCGGATCGCTCAGGGCCGCACGTGTCGCCAGATGACGGTCGACATAGGCCAGCGAGCCGAGGATGCCCTGCTCCTCCCCGCTCCACAGGGCAAAGCGGATGGTGCGTTTGGGCCGGACCCCCAGCACCTTGAGGATGCGCGCCGCCTCCATGATCACGGCGCTGCCGGCCGCATTGTCCACGGCTCCGTCCGACGCCACCCAGCTGTCGAGGTGGGCACCGGCCATGACATATTCCCCGGACCGACTGGTCCCTGGGATGTCGGCCAGAATATTGTAGGCATTGACGTCGTCGTCGTGGAACCGGACCTCGCTCATCAGCTCAAGGGTCGGCGGCGTATCGGTCAAGGCCAGACGGGCAAGGCGGCGATAGTCCTCGGCGGCCAGTTCCATACCCGGAACGCTCGGGGTGGCACCGACCTGATAGGTGTAGCCGGTGCCGTGCAGCAGGCCGCCGTCGCGAGCGGACATCTTGACCCAGGCCAGCGCCCCCTCTTCCGCAAGGAAGGCGTCAAGCCGCAGGGCGAAGTCCGCACGGCCGGACTGCAGCCCGCGCTCGACGGCCTCGGGATCATGCCGGGGCAGCGCATAGCCGGCCCGGTCCTGCAGTTCCTCATCGGTCCAGCGACGGAACGCCGGCTCCGTCGGCTCGGACGCGGTATCCGGCCGGGTGATCATGACGATCTTGCCACGCAGCTTGCCGCGCCACTGATCGAACTGACCGGCGCTGGTGATCGGTGCGACGACCACGCCGCCGCTGATCACGCCGTTGGTCGACGGCGTCCAGGCGATCGGAATGGCGCGCAGGTCGATCGGGCGCGGTGCGGTCATGCGGGCGCTGGAACGCACGATTGACCAGCCACGGCCGAACTCGAAACCTTCGGCCCGGACGTTGGACAGGCCCCAGTCGCGGAACCGCTGCTGGGTCCAGGCCTCGGCCTCGCGCATCTGGGGCGAGTTGGTCATCCGTCCGCCGATCCGGTCGGTGAGATGGGCAGCGGTCTGCATGACCTCGCTGTGGTTCAGCCCCTGGTCGATGATGCCGTTGATAGCGACGCGGTCCACCTCCTGGGCGGTCACCGGCCCGGCAGCGAGGATGGCGATGGCGGAAACAGCGACGAGCAGACGCTTCATGAACAGACCCCTTTGAATCAAGCGGAGCCATTTGAGCCGAGACTGCCGTCCGCGCAAAGGTGAATCGAAAAGGGGGCCGGCGATTTCTCACCGGCCCCTTGATCAGTTGTGGTGGACGAATGCGGCCTACTGACCGCCGGTCATCGACGCCACTTCAGAGGCGAAGTCCGGGCCTTCGACCTTCTCGACGCCTTCACCCAGCGCCAGACGGACGAATCCGGCCAGGTGCAGGCCGGGCGCGCCCAGTTCCTTGCCGGCGTCAGCGACCAGCTGCTCGATGGTCACGTCCGGGTTCATCACGAACGGCTGCTTGGACAGCACCACGTCCTTCTGGAACTTGTTGATCTGGCCTTCGACGATCTTGTCGATCATGGCTTCCGGCTTGCCCTCTTCCTTGGCCTTTTCGGTCAGGACAGCGCGTTCCTTGGCGATGGCGGCCGGGTCGAGGTCGTCGGTGTTCAGCGACAGCGGCGCGGTGGCGGCGACGTGCATGGCAATCTTGCGACCCAGTTCACGCAGCTTGTCCTTGTCGCCACCGCCGTGCAGGGCGACCAGCACGCCGATGCGGCCCAGACCCGGTGCCACGGCATTGTGGACGTAGGAGGCGACAACGCCTTCATCGACCGACAGGCGGGCGGCGCGGCGCAGCTGCATGTTCTCGCCGATGGTGGCGATCATGCTGGTCACTTCATCCTGGACCGTCTTGCCGACTTCAAGCTCGGCACCGTGCAGGCCTTCGAGCGTGGCGTGATCCAGACCCAGTTGGGCGAAGGCCTTGGCGGCGTTCTGGAACAGGTCGTTGCGGGCGACGAAATCGGTTTCCGAGTTGAACTCGATGGCGGCGCCGACTTCACCGGCTCCGACTTCTTTCGAGGCCACGGCCACGAGGCCTTCGGCGGCGACGCGGTCGGCCTTCTTGGCGGCCTTGGACAGGCCCTTGGCGCGCAGCCAGTCGATCGAGGCGGCGATGTCGCCGTCATTCTCGATCAGGGCTCTCTTGCAATCCATCATGCCGACGCCGGACTTGGCGCGAAGTTCCATGACGAGGGCGGCGGTGATCTCGGCCATTATGGGCTCCTGAGTATTTGTATGCGGGAACGGCCGGACCCGTTGAGGTCCGGCCGCATAGTCTGGTGCCGGCAGTAGAATACGGGGCTGTTTAGGCCTTCGCGTCCTCGGCCTTGGCAGGCTCTTCAGTCGTCTCGGCAGCGGCCGGGGCCTCAGCAGCGGCCGGAGCTTCGGCGGCGGCCTTGGCAGGGGCCTTGGCTTCAGCAGCAGCAGCCGGGGCTTCAGCGGCGGCGATCATTTCCTCAGCGACGGCTTCGGTACCGGCCGGAGCGGCGTCGGCCTTAACCGGGGCGGCAGCCTCGGCCAGCATCGGCTCGACCGGCGCTTCCGACGCACCCAGATCCACACCTGCCTGCGAGGCACCGGCGGCCAGGCCGTCGAGGACGGCGTCGGCGATCAGGTCGCAATAGGTCTGGATGGCGCGGGCGGCGTCATCGTTGCCCGGGATCGGATAGGTGATGCCGTCCGGATCGGAGTTGGTGTCGAGGATGGCGATGATCGGAATATTCAGCTTGCGCGCCTCAAGGATGGCGATGGCCTCCTTGTTGGTGTCGATCACGAACATGATGTCCGGCACGGAGCCCATGTCCTTGATGCCGCCGAGGCTCAGCTCGAGCTTGTCGCGCTCGCGCTCGAGGTTCAGCAGCTCCTTCTTGACGCGGCCGTCGCCACCCGACTCCAGCAGGGTGTCCAGCTCGCGCAGGCGGGCGATCGAGCCCGACACGGTGCGCCAGTTGGTCAGCGTGCCGCCGAGCCAGCGGTTGTTCATGTAGTACTGGGCGCAGCGGGTCGCAGCCTCGGCGACCGGGCCGGCGGCCTGGCGCTTGGTGCCGACGAACAGGACGCGACCGCCCTTGGCCGCGACTTCACGCACGGCGACCAGCGCCTGGTGCATCAGCGGCATCGACTGCGACAGATCGATGATGTGGATGTTCGAGCGCGATCCGAAGATGTAGCGCTCCATCTTCGGGTTCCACCGGTGCGTCTGGTGGCCGAAGTGCGCGCCGGCTTCGAGCAGGGTACGCATGGAGAATTCAGGCAGAGCCATGATCTGGTAAGTCCTTTTTCCGATCAACCTTGCGCAGACGGTGAAAGAGCCGCCCGGAATTGGGAGGCTCCTCGGAACGGCAGGGATCGGGATGTTTCCCCGAACCTCACCACGCCTGCGTGAGAAGTGCCGCGGCTTCTAGGCGTATACGACCGCAAAGGCAAGGACCGGCATGCCATGCCCGCACAGGCTCCGTAGCGAAACTGACATATCGACGGTATATTGATCGTCCCTGAACGGAGGGCGATATGAACCGACGCAGAATGGCGGCCATCGGTGCGGGCGCAGGCCTGGCCCTGGTCCTCGGGGCCGTGGCCTGGACCCAGATCCGGTCGGATCCCGCCCCGATACCGTCCGAGGTTACCGTGACGCCGTCACGGACCGATGCCGCGGCCCTGACCGTAGCGCGACGCGATCCCCTGGCCGCCCGCCTGCGCGAGGGGCTGGACAAGGACCCCGCGACCCGCACCCTGATGGCCCGCGCGGCCGCCTCGCCCGTGCCGGTGCTGGCCCCCTCGGACCCGGCCCTGCTGCAGACCGCCCGGCTCTTCACCGGCGACCGCCACTATATGATGGTAGTTCTGCGTGAGGATCAGATCATCGAGATCTACGGGACGACCAAGGCGTTCCAGTCGCCCGTCGTCCGGCCCCGGCGCCCGGCTCCGGCCCCCGCCATCACCGCCGCCCGCGTCGTTCCCGGTGCAGCCGCCATGACCCGCGCCCGCGCCCAGGGCCTGACCAACATCGGCACCGAGCGAACCGAGTACGGTATCGACGTCACCTTCAACCGCTTCGGCGCGGCTTATAACGTCAGCTTCATCTGTGAGAACCAGGGCGCGACGGGCTGCGCCGAGGCCGAGGCCATCGCCTTTGCCGCCGACCTGCGACTGATCGGCGGAGGCCCACAATGAGGCGGTTGATCCCGGTGGGGCTGCTGCTGCTTCTGACCGCCTGTTCGCCCAACGGCTGCAGCGGCACCGACACCACGCCCCAGACCGGAGGCACCGCCGTCGGTGACACGGTCGCCCCGGACCCCGAAGTCACACCGGAGCCGGAACCCGAGCCTGAACCACCCCTGCCCGAGCCGGTCAGCTGGCCGCATGAGGCGGGCGGTGGCCTGGTCCCGGGATCGGGGTCCGGTGCCGCCGACCCGACCCTGTGGGCCCCGGGGATCCGCTTTCCGATCGAGGCAGCCCCGGCCTATGCCAACTCACAGGTCTATGGCTACGGCGGCTTCGCCGCGCCCGGTCCCGGCGGCCAGTGCGACACCCGCAACTACAGCTATCCATGGCGCGATAATTTCTGCGAAACCCGCTCATGGACCAACGGCTTCTGCCCGACGGGCAAGGGCCATCAGGGTCAGGACATCCGCCCCGCGACCTGTGAGAAGAAGGTCCACTGGGTCGTGGCGGCCGAGGCCGGCCAGATCACCTCGATCGGCAGCTATACGGTCACGGTGCTGGGTGAGTCCGGCCGCATCTACCGCTATCTGCATATGGACATGGCCGGGGTCCACGCCCTATTCCCCACCCTCGCCTCACGCACGGTCACCCGCGGCCAGCATCTGGGCCGGGTCTCGAACGATTTCGGCGGCTCGGCCACGACCATTCATATGCATTTCGAGATCAAGGCCCCGGTCACCGAAGGCGGACCGACCACGGTGACCTTCGTCCCGACCTATTCCAGCCTGGTCGACAGCTATGGCCGGCTGCTCAATGACTCCGCCTGAAGGATCGCCTCAGGCGTCTTCCAGCATCAGCACGCCGGGGGCCGATTTCAGCGCCCCGCGCAGGGCTCCGTCCAGCCGGTAGCGGCCGGGCAGTTTGACCTCGACCTCGCGCCGGCCGTCCAGCGAGGCGACCAGCGAGACCTCGCCCCCCTTGCCCGGTGAACTGGCCCGGTCCAGTCGCGCCTTCAGCGCCGCCGGGTCGGTGCCGCGCGACGAGACATGGATGCGCAGGCCAATCGTATTGTCGTCCAGCAGGGTGTCGAGCCGCGTGGCGTCGTCGCCGAAGTAGCGCACCTCGCCATCAGCGCATTTGGCCCGCACCCGCACCAGCACCGAGGCCCCGACCTCCAGCACCTCACGGCATTTGCGCAGCTGTTCCGGTGGGAACAGGCACTCGAACTCCCCGGTCGGATCCGAGAAGGTGACGAAGGCGAATTTCTCGCCCGACCGCTGGCTGGCGCGTTCCTGACGGCGGCGCACCACCCCGGCCATCATGAAGGCCTCATGGCCACTCTCGGCCAACTGCGCCGCCTCGGCCACGAAGGTGACGCGCTTGCGCTTCAGCGCCGGGGTCATGTCTTCCAGCGGGTGGCCGGACAGGTAGAAGCCGACCGCCGCCAGTTCCTGATCCAGCTTTTCGGGTCCGACCCAGGGTTCGCGCGTCTTCAGTCGCGGCCGACCGGCACCGACCTGATCGCCGCCGAACAGATTGACCTGGGCCGAGGCCCGTTCGGCCGCCACGCTCTGGCAATAGGCCATTAGCACATCGGCCTGGTCGAACAGCTGACCACGGTTGGGGTGGATGCTGTCGAAGGCCCCGGCCTTGGCCAGCCCCTCCAGCGCCCGCTTGTTGACCGCACGCGGATCGACCCGCTCCAGAAAGTCAAAGATGTCGGTGAACGGACCGCCGGTCTCCCGCACCTCGACCACATGTTTCATGGCCTCCAGCCCGACGTTGCGGATGGCCCCCAGCGCATAGAGGACCGCCCCGGTTTCCTCCTCATAGGCCACGTCGAAATCGGCCGAGGAGCGGTTCACATCGGGGGCCAGAACCGGCACCTCGAATTTGCGCGCGTCCTGATAGAAGACCGCCAGCTTGTCGGTGTTCGACAGGTCCAGGCTCATCGAGGCGGCGAAGAACTCGACCGGGTGGTTGGCCTTCAACCAGCCGGTTTGATAGCTGATCATCGCATAGGCGGCGGCGTGTGACTTGTTGAAGCCGTAGCCGGCGAATTTGGCCACCAGTTCGAAGATGAAGTCGGCCTGGGCCTCGGGCACGTCCTTCTCGGCCGCCCCCTTGAGGAAGCGGGCCTTCTGGAAGTCCATCTCCTCCTTCTTCTTCTTGCCCATGGCCCGGCGCAGCAGGTCGGCCTCGCCCAGGCTGTAGCCGGCCAGGATCTGGGCGATCTGCATCACCTGTTCCTGGTAGATGATGACCCCGTAGGTCTCCTGCAGGATGCCGGCCAGCGACGGGTGCAGGGTATCGACCTCGGCCCGACCGAATTTCCGGTCGATATAGACGTCGATGTTCTCCATCGGCCCGGGCCGGTAGAGCGAGATCAGGGCGGTGATCTCCTCGATCGCGCCACAGCGCATCTTGCGCAGGGTGTCGCGCATGCCCTGGGATTCCAGCTGGAACACCCCGACCGTCTGGCCCGAGGCCATCAGCTCATAGGTGCGCACGTCGTCCAGCGGCAGCAGGTTGAAGTCGCGGTCGGCCCCGCGCCGCTTCAGATAGCCCGAGGCCCGGTCCAGCACAGTCAGGGTCTTCAGCCCGAGGAAGTCGAACTTCACCAGACCGGCGGGCTCGACCCATTTCATGTTGAACTGGGTCGCCGGAATGTCCGAGCGCGGGTCCTGGTACAGCGGCGTCAGCTCGACCAGCGGCCGGTCGCCGATGACGATGCCGGCGGCGTGGGTCGAGGCGTTGCGGTACAGCCCCTCCAGCTCCAGCGCCGTCTCCAGCAATGTGGCCACGGCCTTGTCGTCGTCGCGCGCCTCGCGCAGGCGCGGCTCCAGCGCGATAGCCTGAGCCAGAGTCACCGGATTGGCGGGATTGGCCGGGATCATCTTGGCCAGACGGTCGACCTGGCCGAGCGGCATCTGCAGCACCCGGCCGACGTCGCGCAGCACCGCGCGCGCCTGCAGGGTGCCGAAGGTGATGATCTGGGCCACCCGGTCGCGGCCATAACGCTGCTGGACGTATTCGATCACCTCTTCCCGCCGCTCCTGGCAGAAGTCGATGTCGAAGTCGGGCATGGAGACCCGCTCGGGATTGAGGAAACGCTCGAACAGCAGGCCGAACCGCAGCGGATCCAGATCGGTGATGGTCAGCACCCAGGCGACGAGCGACCCGGCCCCGGAGCCCCGCCCCGGCCCCACTGGGATCCCGTGCGACTTGGCCCATTTGATGAAGTCCGACACGATCAGGAAATAGCCGGGGAAGCCCATCTGCTGGATGATGGACACCTCCCACTCCAGCCGGGTCCAGTAGTCCTCTTCCGGGAAGGCCGGGGTCACGGTCTTCAGCCGTGCCTTCAGCCCCTCGCGCGCCTGGTACGCCAGCTCATCGGCCTCGGTCCGACCGTCGCCGGTGTCGAAACTGGGCAGGATCGGGGCCCGGGTCTGCACCATGAAGGCGCAGCGACGGGCAATATCGATGGTGTTGTCGCAGGCCTCGGGCAGGTCCGCGAACAGGGTGCGCATGTCGGCCGCGCCCTTGAACCAGTGCTGACCCGTGACACGCCGCCGGTCGTCCTGACCGGTGAAGGCCCCGTCGGCGATACACATCAGGGCGTCGTGCGACTTGGCCTGTTCGGCCTTGGCGTAATGAACGTCATTGGTGGCGACCAGCGGCACTTCCGCCTTGTAGGCCCAGTCGACCAGTCCGCGCTCGGCCGCGCCCTCGCTGGGCAGGCCGTGGCGTTGCAGCTCGACATAGAAGCGGTCGCCGAACGCCGCCTGCATCTCGGCCAGGGCAGCCTCGGCCTCGGCTCCCTTGCCCTGCACGAACAGCGGATCGACCGGTCCGTCCGGCCCGCCCGACAGCAGGATCAGCCCCTCGGCCCTGTCCGCCACCATCGCCCACGACACACCCGGCTCGGGCAGTTCCGCCGACTCGAGGAAGGCCGCCGACGACAGGGCGCACAGGTTCAGCCAGCCCTGTTCGTTCTGGCAGATCAACACCACGGTCGGGCATTTGGCCCAGCGGTCGCTGATCTTGCCGCCGATGCCCAGTACCGGCAGGGCACAGGCGATCAGCGGTTGCACTCCGGCGTCACGCGCCGCCTGGCTGAATTCCAGCGCCCCGAACAGATTGGCCCGGTCGGCCACGGCCACCGCCGGCATGCCGTGATCGGCCGCCATCGGCCCGACCTTGTTGGCCTTGATCGCGCCTTCCAGCAGCGAATAGGCCGACCGCACGCGCAGATGGACAAAGCCGTCGGTGCCCAAGGGGGCGTCAGGGACTACCGGATCGGCCAAATCACACTCCGCTCATCCCCGCGACGACGGAGACACCTTGCCGTGGTCGCCGATGCGACCGAAGCGACTATGCAGGGATTCTGGCCGTCACCCGCGCCCGAGTGATGAATTCCGGCCCCCGCCTGTGCGGGAACCGGCCATCCGGGGCTCAGGCGACCAGCAGGGCCGCATGCCAGACCATCCAGACAAAGCCGCCGCATGATGCAAGCGACAGCATATCCCGAACCCAACGCGCCATGGTCTTATCCCCTGAATGATGTGTTCCCGGTATGTTCTATGTTCTCTTTGTGTTCACGTCAACTCCGGGCAAAATGTCCGCCCCCGACACCGCGAATGCTGTATCCTGACGACTGACGTCCCTCCCCGCCCTTCCGGCGGGCGGCGTCCGGAGAGCGGTCATGGCCAAGGGTCAAGTGCGCAGCAACAAGGAAACCCGCAAACCCAAGGCGGAGAAGCCCAAGCCGGCGGTGGCCGCCGGGACCTCGCCCTTCACCACCCCGCCCGGCAAGAAATAGGGTCCTGACCTGCGGCCGGAGCGGCGGTCAGCCCGTCGTCCGGCCCGCACAGGCGGCCGCCGCCTCGGTGTCCCCGGCTGCCTGATACAGGTCGCAGGCTGCGTTCCAGCGCTCGGCGGCCTCGGGGCTGCGGCGCAGCTCATCCAGCGCCAGAGCGGCCAGTTTCAGCACCACGGCCAGGTCCAGCGGGTCACTGTCGTCGTGGGCCCGATACAGGGCGGCGGCCTGGTCGGCATGGGCCAGGGCGGCCTCGGGCCGGCGCGCGCCCAGATCGATCTCGGCCAGATGGCGCAGGCCCAGCGCCTGCAGCGCGTGCGCCCCCGCTTCCCGGCTGAGAGCCGTGGCCCGGGCATAGGCATTGCGGGCCTCGACCATCCGGCCATCGGCCCGGGCCTGTCGCCCCGCCGCCAACTGGCTCTCGATCGCCTCGGTCATGTCAGGTCCTGCGGCCGGGGCACCCCGGCCCGTGGCGGCTTAATAGGCGTGGCTCTCGGCCGGGCGCTCTTCCAGATGGCCGTCCTTCAGGGCGAAGACCCGGTCCATATGGCCGGCCAGCTCCATATTGTGGGTGGCGATCAGGGCCGCGACCCCGGTCTCACGCACCATCACCCGCAGCGCCTCGAACACCGCCTGGCTGGTAGCCGGATCAAGGTTGCCGGTCGGCTCATCGGCCAGCAGCAGGCGCGGCCGGTTGGCCAGGGCCCGGGCCAGGGCCACGCGCTGGCGTTCCCCGCCGGACAGCTGCCCCGGCTGATGGGTAATCCGCTCGGCCAGCCCCAGGGCTGTCAGCGCCACCTCGGCCCGGTTACGCGCCTCGGTCAGTGAATAGCCGGCGATGCGCATCGGCAGGGCGACGTTGTCGCGGGCGTCGAACTCGGCCAGCAGATGGTGGAACTGATAGACGAAGCCGATCCGCGACAGGCGCAGACGGGTCCGGGCCCCCTCGGCCAAATCACCGACGTCCTCGCCATCGATCAGAATATGGCCGCCCGTCGGCCGCTCCAGCAGGCCGGCGGCATGCAGCAGCGACGACTTGCCCGAGCCCGACGGCCCGATCAGGCCGACGATCTCGCCGGGCATGACGTCCAGATTGACCCCCTTCAGCACCGTCAGCCCGCCACCGGCGGTGTCATAGGTGCGGGTCACGTCGCGAATCGACAGCACGGGTGTGGCGTCCGCCTGTGGATGGAGCTGTGGAGCGATCTGTGGACTATTCAAAACGCAGGGCCTCCACCGGATCCAGCTTGGCCGCCTGCCAGGACGGAAGCAGCGAGGCGACACAGGACATGGACAGCGACCAGATCGCGACCCAGAACACGTCGACCGGATCGACCAGGGCGGGGATGGCGTCCAGCATATAGACCTCCTGGTTGAACAGGGAGACACCCAGCAGGCCCTCCAGGAAATGCTGGATCGAACCGATGTTCAGACAGAACAGCAGGCCCAGCACCAGACCGCTTACGGTGCCGGCGATGCCGATGGCGGCCCCGGCCAGGAAGAAGACCCGCATCATCGAGGCCTGACTGGCCCCGACCGTGCGCAGAATGGCGATGTCGCGCGTCTTGTTCTTCACCAGCATGACGATGCCGGAAATGATGTTGAGGGCAGCGATGGCCACCACCAGACCCAGGATGATGCTCATGGCCACCCGCTCGACCTTCAGCGCGCCCCAGAAGGCGGCCAGTCGATCACGCCAGTCGCTGACGAGCGACCCCGGCCCCGCCGCCTGCCGCACCGGCTCCAGATAGTTGGCGACATTGTCGGGATCGGCGACCTTCATCTCGATCACATCCCAGAGCCCCTCCTTGCCGAAGAAGAGCTGGGCCTGTTCCAGCGGCATGAACACGAACAGCCGGTCGAAATCGGCGGTGCCGGAACTGAACACCCCGCCAACGGTATAGGTCTTCTCCAGTCCGCCCAGATTGCCGAAGGCCGAACTGGCCCCGTCCGGCGAATACAGGGTGACCGGATCGCCGACCCTGATACCCAGCGAGTCGGCCAGCGCCTTGCCGATCAGCACCCGGTCGCCGCCCCATTCCCCCTGACCGAAGCCGGCACGCGCTTCCGGCGTCAGGCTCTTGAACACATAGGCCATGGAATCCAGGTCTTCGGCGCGCACGCCCCGCACCATGGCCCCCGTGGTCTGACCGGCCGCGCGCAGCAGGCTCTGGGACTCGGTCAGCGGGGTCACACTGACCACGCCCGGAAGGTCTTTCAGCCGCGCCACGGCGGCGTCGCGCTCGGGCGACACCAGCACCTGCCCCTGGACGTACATATGGCCGTTGAACGACAGCATGCGGCTCAGCAGCTCGCTGCGGAAGCCGGCCATGATGCTCATCACCGTAATCAAGGCCAGCACCGCCAGGGTGATGGCGACGTAGCTGATGATGGCGATCAGGGCGATGCCGCCGTCCTTGCGACGGGCCCGCAGATAGCGAAGGGCCAGACCGATCTCCCACGAGGAGAAAGGCCCGGCAGGCTTGGGCGACTTCGCCGCCGGGATCGTGTCCGTCATCGGGCGATCAGCTCCATCGCATCGGCCAGCGGCAGGGACTGTTTCTCGCCGGTGGCCCGGCGCTTCAGTTCGACCACGCCCTCGGCCACGCCCTTGGGTCCGATGGTCAACTGCCACGGAATACCGATTAGGTCAGCGGTGGCGAATTTGCCGCCCGGGCGTTCGTCGGTGTCGTCGTACAGCACGTCCTTGCCGAAGGCTTCCAGCTGGGCCACGGCCTCTTCGCAGGCAGCGGACACCGCCGCGTCGCTGGCGCGCAGATTGATCACGACCACGTCGAACGGCGCCACGGCGTCGGGCCAGATGATGCCGCCGGCGTCGTGGCTGGCCTCGATGATGGCCCCCATCAGACGCGACACACCGACGCCGTAGCTGCCCATGTGCACCGGCCGATCGACGCCGTCCGGACCCTGGACCGAGGCCTTCATCGGGGCGGAATATTTGGTGCCGAAATAGAAGATGTGGCCGACCTCGATGCCGCGCGCGGTCAGGCGGTCCGCCTCGGGCGTCTCGCTCTCGAACCGGGCGGCGTCGTGCATTTCCTCGGTCGCCGCATACAGGGCCGTGCGCTGGTCGACGGTGGCCTGCAGGTCGTTCCAGTCGACGTCGGGTCCGGGGACCGGCATCTCGACCAGTTTGCGGTCACAGAAGACCTGGCTTTCGCCGGTCTCGGCCAGCACGATGAACTCGTGGCTCAGATCGCCGCCGATCGGACCGGTATCCGCGCGCATCGGCACCGCCTTCAGACCCAGCCGGGCGAAGGTGTTCAGATAGGCCACGAACATGCGGTTGTAGGATTTGCGCGACGCGGCCTCGTCGATGTCGAAGGAATAGGCGTCCTTCATCAGGAATTCGCGACCGCGCATCACCCCGAACCGGGGGCGGCGCTCATCGCGGAATTTCCACTGGATGTGAAACAGGTTCAGCGGCAGCGACTTGTAGGATTTGACGTAGGCCCGGAAGATGTCGGTGACCATCTCCTCATTGGTGGGGCCGTACAGCAGCTCCCGCTCGTGGCGATCGGTGATGCGCAGCATCTCCGGCCCATAGGCGTCATAGCGCCCCGACTCGCGCCAAAGGTCGGCCAGTTGCAAGGTCGGCATCAGCAGCTCGACCGCCCCGGCCCGCTCCTGTTCCTCGCGCACGATCTGCTCGATCTTCTTCAGCACCCGTAGGCCCAGCGGCAGCCAGGCGTAGATCCCGGCCGCTTCCTGTCGCACCAGTCCCGCCCGCAGCATCAGCTGGTGCGAGATGATCTGCGCCTCGGACGGCGTGTCTTTCAGCGTGGGCAGGAAATAGCGCGAAAGGCGCATGGGCAAATATCCGGCAATGGGTCAGTTGACCTGTGCTTTAGCCGGGTCAGCAGGGCAAAAGCTAGGCGTGCCTCAGACTGTCGGTGGTGCCAGGTCCGGCAACGGCATCCAGCCGATCCAGACCAGCAGCATGACGGCGGCCCAAACGATCAGCGAAACCCACGTCGTCGTCAGGAATTTGCGCTTCAGATTCGGATTGTCGGGCGCGCCCCACTGGGCCCCGTCGGTCGGCGGGGCATGCCTTTCCTTCGAGGTGCCCAGCGGCAGGACGGCGAACAGAACCACCCACCAGATCACCACATAGACGGCGAACATTGTCATCGGACCAATCGGCATGATCAGTGCGCCTCCTTCGGCGTTTCCATCAGTTCGACGAGCATACCACCCATGTCGCGGGGGTGAACGAAGATGATCGGTGTGCCATGTGCGCCGATGCGCGGCTCGCCGGTACCGAGGATGGTCGCCCCTTTGGCGCGCAGGGCGTCACGGGCGGCGATGATGTCCTCGACCTCGAAACAGATGTGATGCTGGCCGCCGCGCGGGTTCTTGGCCAGGAAGCCATGGATCGGCGAGTCCTCACCCAGCGGTTCGATCAGCTCGATCTGGGCATTGGGCAGGTCGACGAAACAGACCCTCACCCCCTGGGACGGCAGATCAAAGGGAGTGCCGATGGCCGTCACGCCCAGCATGTCGCGGTACAGGGCGATACTGTCGGGAATGGACGGGGTCGCGACCCCGACGTGATTCAGCTTGCCGATCATGACCGTCCTCAGGGATGGGGCAGACCCACGCCGTAGCGGGCCGCCAGATAGGGCAGGATGGCCTCGTCCTGCAGAAAGCGCTGTCCGGTCGCCGCGCTGGTTTCGGCGTCCGGCCAGTCGAGCTCACCGTCCAGCACCAGCAGCGGACAGCTCTGGTGCGCCTCGCCCACCAGATCGATGACCGGCGGGCGCGGACGCGGATGATCCAGATATCGGATATCTAACTGTTCGCGCAGGGCCGGATAGAAGCCCAGCACCCCCTCGACGACCGAACCGGCCGGGCAGAACCACGGCCCGCCCTGGTCGTCGTGCCAGCCCGGATTGATCAGGAACAGCCGGTCGGTCATGCAGATTCCAAATCCATTCTCATAGCCAAGCACCGGTTACCATCATACCCGAGAGCAGGGCCGCAAGAAGGGCGAACCATCCGTTGATGAGCGCCAGTATGGCGGTCGCCAGCCTCGCTGGAGCTGCTTTTACGACCGCCATTGAACTCAACACCAAGGTAGCGACGAGCTCGCCGAGAACCAATCCGTTCAAAAGGCCATCCATACCGTGACTGTAGGAAGAGCCCGGTTCTGCCCAGTGCCAGCCTGCCCAAACGCCAAGCAACAGCCAAGGCAGCGGCATGGCCGCCATCCAGACCATAGACTGCCGCGACGGACCACGCTGAATGATCCAGACAACAATCGCCACCACTCCCAGAGCGACGGCGCCGCTAATCCAAAGATTGAATGTTCCCTGGAAGAAGATGAACAGGGGAGCGTTCAGAGCACTCTTCAGTTCGCTCACGCTATCGTCTCCTACAGGCGCAGCACGATGGTCTCGACGATCGGTCGGCGATCCCAGATCTGCTGGCTGGCCTTTTTCAGTACGCGGGCCACAGCCTGTTCGACAGCGTCGTCATCGTCGCGGGCCTGGGGCTTGAGCCCGTTGACCACCTGTTCGACCCGTTCGGCCAGGCCATCGAGGGCGTCGCCCAGCGGACGTTCGTCACCGCTGGGCAGGCCTATGGCCCGCATGTCGATATCGCTGACGATCTTGCCGCCGGCATCGAGCGCGAAGGACACTACCAGAATGCCGTTGGTCGAGGCGTGGCGGCGCTCGCGCAGGGCCTCGCCCTGTTCGGTCACCAGCATCCCGCCGTCGACATAGAGGCGGCCGGACGGCACCTCGTCAATGATTGACGCAGGCCCGGGGGCCAGTCGCACCATGTCGCCGTTGCGCGGGGTCACCTGTTCCTTGATGCCCAGATCGCGGGCCAGGTTGGCGTGTTCCATCAGGTGGCGGCGCATGCCGTGGGTCGGCACCGAAATCTGCGGCCGGGCCCAGGCGTACATCTGCTTCAGCTCGTCGCGGCACGGATGACCCGAGACGTGGATGCCGGGATGGTCCTTCTCGGTGTAGAGGCGCACGCCCTTGTCGGCGAGCTTGTCCTGCAGGCGGCCGATCGACAGTTCGTTGCCGGGGATGACGCGCGACGAGAAGATGCAGTGATCGCCACGACCCAGACGGATCACCGGATGGGTGCCCTCGGCCACGCGCGACAGGGCCGCACGGCTCTCGCCCTGGCTGCCGGTGCACAGATACAGGATCTCGTCCTCGGGCCAGACGCGGGCTTCCTCGTCGGTCAGGAACGGCTTGATGTCGCTGAGCATGCCGACGTGTTTGGCGGCGGCAGTGATGCGGTGCATCGACCGGCCCGCCAACGAGACGCGGCGACCCGACGCTTCGGCGGCGCGGATGACGCTGTCCATGCGGGCGACGTTGGAGGCGAAACAGCCGACCGCGATCCGGCCCTTGAGGCCGCTGATCAGCTTGGTCATGGCCCGGGCGACACCGCCCTCGGACCCGGCCACGCCGTCGACGAACACATTGGTCGAGTCACAGACCATGGCCAGAACGCCCTCGTCGCCGAGCGCCGAGATGGCCCCGCCGTCGGTGACTTCGCCGACGACCGGTTCGTCATCGATCTTCCAGTCGCCGGTGTGGAACACCGTGCCCAGGGGGGTCTTGATGGCCAGGCCGTTCGGCTCGGCGATCGAATGGGTCATGGTGACCATGGTCACTTGGAACGGGCCCAGGTCGACGGTGCCGCCCAGCGGCACCTCGATCAGCTTGACCTGATCCAGAATGCCCGCCTCGCGCAGCTTGTCGCGGATCAGATAGGCGGTGAACGGCGTCGCATACAGCGGAGCCTTCATCCGGGCCCACAGCCAGCCGAGGGCCCCGATGTGGTCCTCGTGAGCGTGGGTCAGCACGATGCCGAGGATCTTCTCGCCCTCGAGGAAGGCGGGATCGGGCACGATCACATCGACGCCGGGCGTCGACAGGTCGCCGAAGGTCACGCCCACGTCGACCACCATCCACTGGCGATTGGACTCCGGCCCGTAGCCGTACAGATTGAGATTCATACCGATCTCGTTCGAGCCGCCGAGCGGCAGGAAAACGAGTTCGTCGTTGGTTTGTTTTTTCATGTGTCCGTCAAATGGGTATTGCGGCGCCAGATTTCGAGTAGGCCGCGTATGGTCAGGTCCTGATCGAACCGGTCGATGCTGTCTGTGGCCCCCTCGAACAGCGAGGCGACCCCGCCGGTGCCGACGACGGTCATGGGTTTTCCCCACTCCGCCTTGATGCGCGTGACCAGGCCTTCGATCAGGGCGACATAGCCCCAGAAGACGCCGGACTGCATATTGGAGACCGTATCCTTGCCGATAACACGTTCCGGGCGCTGGATGGCGATCCGCGGCAACATGGCCGCGGCCTCGTGCAGGGCCTGGAGCGAAAGGTTGATACCCGGGGCGATCAGACCACCCTCGAAGGCCCCGTCGGCGGCGACCACGTCAAAGGTGGTCGCGGTCCCGCTGTCGATGACGATCAGGTCGCCCGGATAGGCCAGATGGGCTCCCAGCGCGTTGACCAGCCGGTCGGACCCCGCCTCGCTCGGCTTGGTGATGCGCACAGGAATGCCCGGCGCGACATTCTCGCCAACCACCAGCGGCTCGACCGACAGATAGCGGCGCGCCAGGTTGCGCAGGTTGAAAATCGACTGCGGCACGACGCTGGAAATGATGCAGCCGTTCAGAACCGCCAGCGTCAACCCGCGCATGTTCAGCAACTGGGTCAGCCAGACGGCGTATTCGTCCGCCGTGCGGCTGGCCTCGGTCGCGGTCCGCCACTGGGCGATCCAGTCGGTGCCGTCATGCACGGCGAACAATGTGTTGGTATTGCCCTGTTCGATCGCGAGCAGCATCAGACAGCCTCTCCAAAGAACACATCGCCGGCCGAGATCAGACGTAGGGTTCCGTCGGCAAGACGCAAACGCAAGGCCCCGTCGGGGTCAACGCCTTCGGCCCGACCGCTGACGGTCTCATGACCCAGTTGGGCGACGGCGGGACCGTCCAGCCCCGGGGCGCGGGCGGCCCAGGCGTCGAGGACCGGCTGGAAACCGAGGCTTTCCCAGCGCGCCATCCAGACGGCGAAGGTCTTGGCCAGAGTCGCCGCGGCGATTTCGGGGGTGGGCACGGCAGTCACATCGCCACGCAGATGATCGGCCAGGGCGGTCGCCGGCCGATCGGTACCGGACGGGGCTCGGGCCAGATTGACGCCGATGCCGACCGCCAGCCACAGGCTGCCGTTGGCATGCCCCCCCGACTCGATCAGGATTCCCGAGACCTTGTCTCCGGCCAGCAGGATGTCATTGGGCCATTTGATGCTGACCAGCGACGGCGGCACGAAGGCGTCAACCAGATCCGCCACGGCCAGGGCGGCGACGAAGGTCAGTTGCGCCGCCTCGGCCGGAGACCGATGCAGGGTGGTCAGCAGGGTGGCGGACAGATTGCCCGACGGATCGATCCATTCCCGCCCGCGGCGGCCGCGCCCGGCGGTCTGGCGGCGGGCCACGATCCACAGCGGCCCGCTCTCGCCGGCCTCGGCCAGACGGCGGGCTTCCGCATTGGTGGAGTCGGTTTCCTCGAGCAGCCGGACGGGAGCGGGCGTCACCGCCCTACCCGGCTCCGAAGCCCGAGGCGGCGGCGCGGGTCAGCGGCTCCAGCCAGATCAGGCCGACGATCACCAGCGGGAAGGAGAAGGCCGCGCAGGCCCAGCCGATCCACTGGGCCTCGACCGGAGCCTTGTCGGTCGGGGTCTCGTCCAGCGGGGCATCGAACCACATCAGCTTGATGATGCGCAGATAGTAGAAGGCGGCCACGACCGAGGCGACCAGACCGACGGCGGCGACCATCCAGTAGCCGGCCCCGGCAGCAGCGCCGAACACATAGTATTTGGCCCAGAAGCCCGAGAACGGCGGCATGCCCAGCACCGACAACGACAGGATCGTCAGGGCAATGGCCGTCAGCGGCCGGTCGCGCTTGAGCCCGGCCAGGTCGGCGATGCGTCGGATCGGCTTGCCGCCCCGTGACAGGCTCATCAGGATGGCAAAGAAACCCATCTGGTCGATGACATAAAGCGTCATGAACATCAGCATCGCCTGCAACCCCGCCTCGGTGCCGGCCGCGATGGCCAGCAGGGCGTAGCCGATGTTGGCGATCGAGGAATAGGCCAGCAGGCGCTGGAAATCCCTCTGGGCCAGACCGCCGAAGGCCCCGACCGCGAAGCTGATCAGCGAGATCAAAATGATCACCTGGGCCCACTGGTCGTGAGCGCCGCCGAAGCCTTCCGACAGGGCCCGGGCGATCAGCACCATGGCGGCCATCTTGGGGGCAGTGGCGAACAGGGCCACGACCGGGGTCGGCGCGCCCTCATAGACGTCGGGCGTCCACATGTGGAACGGCGCGGCCGAGACCTTGAAGGCCAGACCGCAGATCAGGAAGACCAGACCGAAAATCAGGCCGGTGCCGGCGTCGCCCGACGCGGCGACCACGGCGATGTCCTCAAACCGCATCGAGCCGGTAAAGCCGTAGATCAGGCTGGCCCCGTAAAGCAGCAGACCCGAGGACAGGGCTCCGAGGACGAAATATTTCAGGCCCGCTTCCGACGCCTTCAGGTCGTCACGATGAAAGGCGGCCAGCACATAGAGGGCCAGCGAGTGCAACTCGACCCCGACGTAGAGGGAGATCAGGTCGCCCGAGGACGCCATCATGCTCATGCCGACAGAGGCCAGCACGATCAGGACCGGATACTCGAAACGGGTGATCCGCGTCCGCTCCATCCAGCCGGTGCCGAGGACAATGGCCACGGCGCTGGACAGATAGATGACGATCTTGCCGTAGACCGCCAGCGGGTCGGCGACATAGGCACCATTGAAGGCCGCGCCCAGCGGACCCGTCGCGGCCACGGCCGAAGCCGCGACCAGCAGGGCCACGGAGAGCATGGAGACCAACCGCGTCGATTTCTCGCCGGCGAAGGCCCCGAGCATCAGCAGCACGAGGCCGCCGATGGCGAGCGTCAGCTCCGGAGCGGACAGATGAAGTGCAGGGATCAGATCAGGCATCAGGGTCTCACCCGCCGATCGCGGCGTGATAGGTGGTCGTCAGGGCCTCGACCGAGGCGGCGGTGTAGTCGAGCACGAGGCCCGGATGGACGCCGAGCCAGATCGTGCCGACGATCAGCGGCACGAAGATCATCAGCTCGCGGCGGTCGATGTCGGTGATGGCCTTCAGCGCCGGATTGATGATCTCGCCGAACATGACGTTGCGATACAGGGTCAGGGCATAGACCGCCGACAGGATCACACCCGAGGCGGCGATAAAGGCCACCCAGGTCGAGGCCTGGTAGACCCCGGTCAGGCTCAGGATCTCGCCGATGAAGCCCGAGGTGCCCGGCAGACCGACATTGGCCATGGTGAACATCAGGAAGATGGCGGCGAACCACGGCATCTTGCTGGTCAGGCCGCCGTAGAAGGCGATCTCGCGGGTGTGCATTCGGTCGTAAATGACACCGACGCACAGGAAGAGCGCGCTCGAGATCAGGCCGTGGCTCAGCATCTGGAACACCGCGCCCTGCATGCCGATAGCGTTGCCGGCGAAGATGCCCATGGTGACGAAGCCCATGTGGGCCACCGACGAATAGGCGATCAGCTTCTTCATGTCGGTCTGCCGGAAGGCGACCAGCGAGGTGTAGACGATGGCGATAGCCGACAGGGCGAACACCAGCGGCGCGAACATCTGTGACGCCAGCGGGAACATCGGCACGTTGAACAGGATGAAGCCGTACCCGCCCAGCTTCAGCAGGATGCCGGCCAGGATGACCGAGCCCGCCGTCGGGGCCTGGACGTGGGCGTCCGGCAACCAGGTGTGGACCGGCCACATCGGCATCTTGACCGCGAAGCTGGCAAAGAAGGCCAGCCACAAGATCGGCTGGGCCGCCGGGCTGAAGGCGAAGGTCTTGAGCTCGGGAATGCTGGTGGTGCCGGCCGTATAGGCCATCCACAGCATGGCAAGCAGCATCAGGACGGATCCCAGCAGGGTGTAGAGGAAGAATTTGTAGGCCGCATAGATGCGGTTGGCCCCGCCCCACACCCCGATGATGATGAACATCGGCACCAGGGTGCCTTCGAAGAAGATGTAGAACAGGAACAGGTCCAGCGCCGTGAACACCCCGGTGACCAGGGTCTGCAGCACCAGGAAGGCGACCATATAGTCGACCACCCGGTCGTTGATGGTCTTCCAGCTGGCAATGATGCAGATCGGCATCAGGAAGGCGGTCAGCAGCACAAACAGGATCGAAATACCGTCGACACCCAGATGATACTGGGCCCCGGCGAACCAGACATAGCGCTCGATGAACTGGTAACCGGCATTGGCCGGATCAAAGACCAGCACCAGCATGACCGCGACGGCCAGCGTCGCCAGGGTCGTGCCCAGGGCGATCCAGCGTGCGGCGGAGTCCGCACCGCTCTTCATGGCAAAACGGGCCAGCAGGATCAGTCCGGCCCCGATCAGGGGCAGGAAGGTGACGAGGCTCAGGATGTGAGGAATTTCAGCGGGCACTTGGGCTCAGGCTCCCCACGTATAGATGGCGAAGGCGAGGAAGCCGGCGAGGCCGAGCAGCATCACGAACGCATAGAAATAGACGTAGCCGCTCTGGAACCGCGACAGGCCGCCGGCGAATTTGCTGGACAGCCAGGCCATGCCGTTCGGTCCGCCGCCGTCGATGATCTTCACGTCGCCGACCTTCCAGAACAGGTCACCCAGGGCGCGCGCGCCCTTGACGAAGACGAAGTCGTACAGCTCGTCGAAATACCATTTGTTGTAGAGGAAGGCGTGCACCGCCCCGCCCCGGTCGGCCATGCGCCGGCCCATGCCTTCGTTGACGACATAGATCCAGTAAGCGGCGAAGGTCCCGATCAACGTCAGCACCAGCGGCGACCATTTCACCCAGGTCGGGACGCTGTGGCTGTCGTGCAGCACATGGTTGGCCGGGCTGGTGAACACCGCGCCGTTCCAGAACGTGGCCGCGTGATCGCCGATGAAATAGGGGGCGAAGACAAAGCCGGCGGCGATTGCGCCGACCGCGAGCAGCAACAGCGGCACCAGCATGACCCAGGGGCTCTCGTGCGGCTGCAGCGGTCCGTGGTGGCCATGGTCATCATGGGCGTGGGCGTCGTCGTCCAGCGGTTCGGAATGGGTTTCCAGCTGGGCGTGCGAGGCAGGGTCATCATGCGCGTGATCGTCGTGATGCGCGTCCATCCACACAGGCTTGTTGTGGAAGGTCATGAACACCAGACGCCAAGAATAGTAGGCCGTCAGACCGGCGGCGAGGATGCCAACGAAGAAGGCGAACAGTCCCATGGCCGAATGGCCGGTCGTGAACGATGCGAACGCGCTCTCGATGATCGAATCCTTGGAGTAGAAGCCGGCAAAGCCACCGATGCCTGGGATGCCCAGACCGGTGATGGAAATGGTGCCGATCATCATCACGGCATAGGTGACCGGCAGCAGCTTCCACAGCCCGCCCATCTTCCGCATGTCCTGTTCGTGGTGCATGCCGTTGATCACCGAGCCGGCCCCGAGGAACAGCAGCGCCTTGAAGAAGGCGTGGGTGAACAGGTGGAACATCGCGGCCTGATAGGCCCCGACGCCGGCGGCGAAGAACATGTAGCCGAGCTGCGAACAGGTCGAATAGGCGATGACCCGTTTGATGTCGTTCTGGGCCAGGCCGACCGTGGCGGCGAACAGAGCCGTGATCGCCCCGGTGACGGCGATGACCCCGGCCGCGATCGGCGCATATTCGTAGATCGGCGACAGCAGGCAGACCATGTAGACGCCGGCCGTGACCATGGTCGCCGCGTGGATCAGGGCCGAGACCGGGGTCGGGCCCTCCATCGCGTCCGGCAGCCAGGTATGCAGGAAGAACTGGGCCGACTTGCCCATCGCACCGATGAACAGCAGGATCCCGGCGAGGTCGAGCGCCGACCATTCATAGCCCAGGAATTCCCAGCCGGTACCGGCCTTGCCGGCGATCATCGGGAACAGTTCGGCGAACTGGATTGTGCCGAACATCCAGAATACCGTCATGATGCCGAGGACGAAGCCGAAGTCGCCGACGCGGTTGACCACAAAGGCCTTGATCGCGGCGGCGCTGGCCGTGGCCTTCTTGAACCAGAAGCCGATCAGCAGATAGGACGCCAGCCCCACCCCTTCCCAGCCGAAGAACAGCTGCATGAAGTCGGCGGCGGTGACCAGCGCCAGCATGGCGAAGGTGAACAGCGACAGATAGGCGAAGAACCGCGGCTTGTCGGGATCCTCGGCCATATAGCCCCAGGAATACAGGTGCACGAGCGACGACACCGAGGTCACCACCACCAGCATCACCGCCGACAGGGCGTCGATGCGGATCGACCAGGCCGACTGGAAGTCGCCGACGTTGATGAACGGGAACAGCTCCAGCGTGAAGGCTTCCAGCCCGCCCCAGGTGTGGGCGTAGAACACGGTCCAGGCCACGGCGCAGGAGAAGAACAACAGGCCCGTGGTCACGGTCTGGGACACGACGTCGCCGAGACGGCGGCCGAAGAATCCGACGATGGCCGCGCCCAGCAGGGGGGCGAAAACGCCGAGGGTGACGAGAAGCGGAAGGGTCACGGTCGGCTCAACCCTTCATCACGGAGGCGTCGTCCACGGCGATGTCGCCGCGGTTACGGAAGAAGGTCACCAGAATGGCCAGACCGACGGCGGCCTCGGCCGCGGCGACGGTCAGCACGAACATGGCCATGATCTGCCCGGAGATGTCGTTCAGATAGGCCGAGAAGGCGACGAAATTGATGTTCACGGCCAGCAGGATCAGCTCGATCGACATCAGGATGATGATGACGTTCTTGCGGTTCACGAAGATGCCGAACACACCGATGGTGAACAGCATGGCACCGACCGCCAGATAGTGCTGCAGGGTCACGTCCATCAGAGAAGCTCCTCGGGGGTCACGCCCGCGCCGGTCTCGACGCTCTTGACCTCCATGGCGGTCTTGCGATCACGCCCGACCTGGGTGTGGATGTCCTGGCGACGGACGCCCGGCTTGTGGCGCAGGGTCAGGACAATGGCCCCGATCATGGCGATCAGCAGCACGATCCCGGCGGCCTGGAAGATGTAGACGTAGTCGGTGTAGAGCACCCGGCCGATGGCCTCGATGTTGGACATTTCGGGGGTGGCCGCAGCCGGCGCGGTCGCACCCGCGGCAGCCCCGCCGTTCACCGTCACCAGGGCGATCATGATCATCTCGGCCAGCAGCACCCCGGCCACAATCGCGGCCAGCGGCAGATAGCGCGCATAGCCCTCGCGCAGGCGGACGAAATCGACGTCCAGCATCATCACGACGAACAGGAACAGCACCGCCACCGCGCCGACGTAGACGACGACCAGCAGCATCGCCAGGAACTCGGCCCCCAGCAGCACGAACAGGCCCGCCGACGAGAAGAAGGCCAGGATCAGCCACAGCACGGAGTGCACAGGGTTGCGCGCGGTGACGACCAGCAGGGCCGAAACCACGGCCACGGCCGCCAGAATGTAGAACGCTATGCCTTGCAGCATGGGTGGGACCGAGCCCCCTTCACAGTCTTGAGCCGCGATCCCGTTCGGAATCGCGCGCTCCGTTTATCGGTATGGTGCGTCGAGTTCCAGATTCTTCGCGATCTGCCGTTCCCAGCGGTCGCCGTTCGCGAGCAGACGCGCCTTGTCGTAGAGCAGCTCCTCGCGGGTCTCGGTGGTGAATTCGGAGTTCGGCCCCTCGACGATGGCGTCGACCGGGCAGGCTTCCTGACACAGGCCGCAATAGATGCATTTGACCATGTCGATGTCATAGCGGGTCGTGCGGCGGCTGCCGTCCGAGCGCGGCTCGGACTCGATGGTGATGGCCTGGGCCGGGCAGATGGCCTCGCACAGCTTGCAGGCGATGCAGCGTTCCTCGCCGTTGGCGTAGCGGCGCAGCACATGTTCGCCGCGAAACCGCGGCGACTGCGGATTGCGCTCGAACGGATAGTTCACCGTGGCCTTGGGCCGCGCCATGTATTTCAGCGACAGGCCGATCGCGCCGACGAGGTCGAGCAGCAGGGCACCCTTGGTGGCCTGGACAATGCGTTTGAACATCAGGGTCTGTCCCGGGGGATACTGTTGCACAGCTGATCGTGACGGGGATCTTCGGGCTTGGTGATGGCGCACAGTCGGTCGCGTTCGGCCTGCTGGCGGGCGATACGGTCCTGGCGTTCCTGCCACTGCTGCGGCGTGACCGGTTCGGGCTCATAGACCGGCACAGCACAGGCCGCGGTGCCGAGTACCAGCGACAGCAAAATCACGGTGCGGATCATGAGCCGACTCCGAACACCCGCCAGGCGGCGACCACGACCACGGCCACGACCGACGTCGGCAGGAACACCTTCCAGCCCAGGCGCATCAGCTGATCGTAGCGGTAGCGGGGCACGAAGGCCTTCACCAGGGCGATCATGAAGAACCAGAAGACGATCTTGGCGAAGAACACCAGGAACAGCAGGAAGTTGACCAGGAACGGCGGCCAGCCGGCGGTGAAGTCGATCGGGAAGCCCGGGTTCCAGCCGCCGAAGAACAGCAGGCTGATCATCGCGCACATGAAGACGATGTTGGCGTATTCGCCGATCATGAACAGCAGGTACGGCGTCGAGGAGTATTCAACCTGATAGCCGGCCACCAGTTCGGACTCGGCCTCGGGCAGGTCGAACGGCGGGCGGTTGGTCTCGGCCAGGGCCGAGACGAAGAAGATGATGGCCATCGGGAACATGACGATGACGGTCGGCCAGGTGGCCAGACCGCCGCCGAAGGCGAACCAGTTCCAGATCCAGCCCTCCTGCTGAATGACGATGTCGGACAGGTTCATCGTCCCGGCCAGCAGGATGACGTTGATGATCACCAGGCCGATCGAGACCTCGTACGACACCATCTGCGCCGCCGAACGCATCGCGCCCAGGAACGGGTATTTCGAGTTGGAGGCCCAGCCCCCCATGATGATGCCGTAGACGCCCAGCGAACTGATCGCGAGGACGTACAGGATGCCGACGTTGAGGTCGGAAATGACCCAGCCCGGCGCGAACGGGATCACCGCCCAGACGATGAAGGCCAGCACGAAGCTGATCAGCGGGGCCAGCAGAAAGACGATCTTGTCCGACCCGGCCGGGACGACGATTTCCTTCAGCACGAATTTGAAGAAGTCGGCGAACGACTGCAGCAGGCCGAACGGCCCCACCACGTTCGGTCCCTTGCGCATCTGAACGCTCGCCCAGATCTTGCGATCGGCCAGCAGCAGGAAGGCGAGGCTGATCAGGATCCCGACGGTGACCAGCAGGATGCCGCCCGCGGTGATCAGGGTCCAGCCCAGCGGCGTGGTCCAGAAGGTGTTTGCGGCTTCCATCGGTTACTCCGCCGCCATCGCGACCGGGGCGATCCGCAGGGCGGACAGTTCGGCCATGGTCGCGCTGGCCCGCACGATCGGATTGTTGAGATAGGGGTCGGTGACGCTCGAACCGAAGGCCACGTCGCCCAGGTCGCCCTTCTTGCCGAGAGACGCGACATCGAACGACGCCGACGGGGCCAGATAGTCGATCCGGCCGAAGCTCGGGTGGTCACGCATCAGCACGGTGCGCAGCTGGTCCAGGGTGTCGTACGGCAGGGTCTTGCCGACCCGTTCGGACAGGGCGCGCAGCACGGCCCAGTCTTCCTTGGCCTGGCCCTTGGGGAAGACGACCCGTTCGGCCATCTGCACCCGGCCCTCGGTATTGACGTACAGGCCGCCCTTTTCCGTATAGGCCGCGCCCGGCAGGATGACGTCGGCGCTATGCGCGCCCGCGTCGCCGTGGCTGCCGAGATAGACCTTAAAGGCCTTGGACTTCGAGGTGTCGATCTCGTCGGCCCCCAGCAGGAACAGCAGGTCCAGCCCGCTCTTGCCCGCCATCTGCGTCGCCGTCAGGCCGCCCTCGCCGGGCACGAAGCCCATGTCGAGGCCACCGACCCGCGCCGCCGCGTGATGCAGGACGTTGAAGCCGTTCCAGCCGTCGGTGACGACGCCGGTCTTCTTGGCCAATGCGCCCAGGGCATTGAGCACAGCCGCCCCGCCCTCGCCGCCCAGGGCCCCGCCGCCGACGATGATCGCCGGCCGCTCGGCCTTGTTGAGCAGGTCCAGCGCCGCCTTGGGTAGTTTCGACAGGGTCTTCGATCCTGCGCCCAACCAGTTGTAATCATAGGTCAGGTCGGCCTGTTCGCCGATCAGCATGATTTCGGACTGGCCGGCCAACCATGTCTTGCGCAGCCGGGTGTTCAGCAACGGGGCCTCAGTGCGAGGATTGACCCCGACCAGCAGCACGGCATCGGCGTTCTCGATTCCGGCCAGGCTGGAGTTGAACAGCCAGCCCCCGCGCGGTCCGATGCCCAGCGCCGAACCGTCCTGGCGACAGTCGGTGTTGGCCGAGCCGAGGGCGCGGAACAGGTCCAGCGCCGCCTTCATCGATTCCGCGTCCTGCAAGTCACCGGCGATGACGCCGATCTTGCCCGGCTTGGCCACCTTCAGCCGGGTGGCGACGGCCCCCAGGGCCTCGTCCCAGGTCGCGGCGCGCAGCTTGCCGTTCTCACGCACATACGGCTTGTCCAGACGCTGGCGCGTCAGGCCGTCGACGGCATAGCGGCTCTTGTCCGACAGCCACTCCTCGTTGATGCCCTCATGCACGCGCGGCAGCACGCGCATGACCTCGGCCCCGCGCGAGTCGGCACGGATGTTCGAACCCAGCGCGTCCATCACGTCGATGGTCTCGGTCTTCTTCAGTTCCCACGGGCGGTAGTGGAACTGCCACGGGCGGTGGGTCAGGGCCCCGACCGGGCACAGGTCATTGACGTTGCCCGACAGCTCCGAGGCCACCGACTTCTCGAGATAGGTGGTGATCTCGGCATCCTCGCCGCGGCTGATCATGCCGATGTCCGGCACGCCGGCCACCTCGGTGATGAAGCGGACGCAACGGGTGCAGTGGATGCAGCGGGTCATGAAGGTCTTGATGGTCGGGCCCATCGCCTTCTCTTCGACCGCGCGCTTGTTCTCGGCATAGCGCGACCCGTCGCGGCCATAGCCCATGGCCTGGTCCTGCAGGTCGCACTCGCCACCCTGGTCGCAGATCGGGCAGTCCAGCGGGTGGTTGATGAGCAGGAACTCCATCACCCCTTCGCGCGCCTTCTTGACCATCGGCGTGTCGGTGAAGATCTCCTGGCCCTCGGCGGCCGGCAGGGCGCAGCTGGCCTGCGGCTTCGGCGGGCCGGGCTTCACCTCGACCAGACACATGCGGCAGTTGCCGGCGATCGACAGCCGCTCGTGATAGCAGAAGCGCGGAATCTCCTCGCCCGCGCGCTCGGCGACCTGAAGCACGGTCATGCCGGCTTCAAACTCGACCTCTACACCGTTGACCTTGGCGACGGGCATCAGCGGGTCTCTTTCACAGCAAACACAGATCGGGCTTCCGCACCGCCGCTATTGGCGCGGCGCCTGCGGATCGTCTTGACGATGAGCAGCAGGCTCATGGCGGGGCCAGCCAGCAGGGCGATCGCCGCCAGCGCGTTCAGGACAATGGCGGGAACGATGGAACGGTCGATAGCGAGTTCAAGGAAGATTACGGGTACCAACAGCACGCCCATGACAGCGGGCATGAGCTGGGCCGCAATTGACCATGCCGCCATCCGGCGCAAGCCATCGCGAGCGCGCGCGAACATGATCCCCGCGAACACCAGACCGCCGAGATAGGCCCAGCTCAGCAGAATGCCGCCCAGTATCAGGAGCTGCACAGCGGCGAATGATGGCATGCCGGAGGTGTTCACTGTTCGCCTACTCCGCCGCGATCGCATGACCGGCGAAATTCGCACGGCGGCTGCGGTACTGGGAGATGCGGTCCTCGATCTCGTGACGGAAATGGCGGATCAGTCCCTGGACCGGCCAGGCGGCCGCGTCGCCCAGGGCGCAGATGGTGTGACCCTCGACCTGTTTGCTGACGTCCAGCAGCAGGTCGATCTCGGTCGGATCGGCCTCGCCGACCGACATCCGCTCCAGCACGCGCCACATCCAGCCGGTGCCCTCGCGGCACGGGGTGCACTGGCCGCAGCTCTCATGCTTGTAGAAATAGCTGATGCGGGCGATCGCCTTCACCAGATCGGTCGACTCGTCCATGACGATGACTGCGGCGGTGCCCAACCCCGACTGCATCTCGCGCAGGGAGTCGAAATCCATCAGCGCCGTCTCGGCCATGTCGCGGGTGATCAGCGGCACCGACGATCCACCCGGGATCACCGCTTTCAGATTGCCCCAGCCACCGCGCACGCCGCCGCAATGCTCTTCCAGCAGCTGACGCAGCGGGATCGACATCGCCTCCTCGACATTGCACGGCCGGTTCACATGGCCGCTGATCGACATGATCTTGGTGCCGGTGTTGTTGGCGCGACCGAAGCCCGCGAACCATTCGGCCCCGCGACGCAGGATGGTGCCGATCACCGCGATCGATTCGACGTTGTTGACCGTGGTCGGGCAGCCGTACAGGCCGGCCCCGGCCGGGAACGGCGGCTTCAGGCGCGGCTGGCCCTTCTTGCCCTCCAGGCTCTCCAGCAGCGCCGTCTCTTCACCGCAGATGTAGGCCCCGGCCCCGTGGTGAATATAGACGTCGAAATCCCAGCCGTGGATGTTGTTCTTGCCGATCAGCTTCGCGTCATAGGCCTGCTTGACCGCCGCCTCCATCCGCTCGCGTTCCAGCACATATTCGCCGCGCAGATAGATGTAACAGGCGTGGGCCTGCATCGCGAAGCTGGCGATCAGACAGCCTTCGATCAGCAGGTGGGGATCATGGCGCATGATCTCCCGGTCCTTGCAGGTGCCCGGCTCGGACTCGTCGGCGTTGACCACCAAATAGTGGGGACGGTCCTTCACCTCCTTGGGCATGAAGGACCACTTCAGACCGGTCGGGAATCCGGCCCCGCCGCGTCCGCGCAGGCCCGAATTCTTGACGTTGGTGATGACCCAGTCGCGCCCGAGATCGAGCATGTCCCTGGTCGCATTCCAGCAGCCGCGGGTCTTCGCCCCGTCCAGCGTCCAGTCATGGAAGCCGTACAGATTGGTGAAGATGCGGTCCTTGTCTTCGAGGATTCCGACCATGGTTCAGTCCAGTTCCGCCATACGGCGGCGATGATAACGAGTGCGCATGAAGATGGCCGCGAGCATCAGCACCCAGCCGATGGCCAGCAGGCCGTAGCCCGCCCACTGGACCATGGGACCGGCGGCCCCGGCCGGACCGACCGACCAGACCAGGATGGCCCCCAGCACCACGCAGATCAGGCCCGCAAAGCGCTGCTTGCGACCCACGGCCCGCATCTCGGCCTTGTAGGCGGCGATGGCCGGATCGGAGCTCAGATCGGGGCGGCTCATGCCGGCACCGGATCGCTGTTGGGCAGTTTCTTGATCGGCTTGGCGGCCGAGCCGTCGTACAATTTCTTGTCGGTCAGGGTCAGCGCCACGCCCTCGGGCTCCGAGCTGTGGCGACCAACGCGCGAGCCGGGCTTGGGTGTCTTGCCGGCAGCGAAGTCGTCGATGATCTGCGCCATCGTCTCGGGCGTCAGGTCTTCGAAATAATAGTCGTTGATCATGGCCATCGGCGCATTGGCGCAGGCCCCCAGGCACTCGACCTCTTCCCAGGTGAAACGGCCGTCGGCGCTCAGCACCTGTTTCGGACCGATCTTGTCCTTGCAGACCTTCATCAGGTCATTGGCCCCGCGCAGGGCGCACGGCGTGGTGCCGCACACCTGGATCAAGGCCACGGACCCGACCGGCTCCAGCATGAACATGGTGTAGAAGGTGACGACCTCCAGCACCCGGATATAGGGCATGTCCAGCAGCGCGGCGATGGCGCGCAGCGCCGGCTCCGGGCACCAGCCCTCCTGCTTCTGCACCAGCCACAGGATCGGGATCACCGCCGACGCCTTGCGGTCGGCCGGATATTTGGCGATCCACCAGTCGGCCTTGGCCTTGGTCGCCTTGGAGAAGGCGAAGCTGGCGGGCTGAACTTTGGCGAGACGACGTACGCTCATCGGTCAGGCTTTCACGAAATCGATGCGGGCGATCTTGTCGCCGGCGACGGTGTAGATGGCCGCGACCTCGAATGGCGTGGCGTCCGGTGTGCGGAACACCCGCTCATGGTCGATCACGGTCGATCCGATCACGGTACGCGACACCAATTCGGCGCGGTTCTGCGGATGCTGGGCAAACAGGCCCAGGTGGCGCTCGCGAAAGGTGTCCAGCCCGCGCAGGTTCGGCTCGTCGTTCAGGTCGGCGACGGTCAGGTCATCCGCGAAATGGGTGACGAAGGCAGCGATATCCTGGGCATTATAGGCGTCCAGCTGGCCCTGTACGACGGATTCGACACTCATCGGTCGACCTCCCCGAACACGATATCCAGCGAACCGAGGATGGCGGACACGTCAGCCAGCATGTGGCCGCGGTTCATCCAGTCCATGGCCTGCAGGTGGCGGAAGCCCGGGGCCGAGATCTTGACCCGGTACGGCTTGTTGGTGCCGTCGCTGACCAGATAGATGCCGAACTCGCCCTTGGGGGCCTCGACCGAGGCATAGACCTCTCCCTCGGGCGTGTGGAAACCCTCGGTGTAGAGTTTGAAGTGGTGGATCAGCGCTTCCATCGACCGCTTCATCTCACCGCGCTTGGGCGGGACGATCTTGTTGTCCTCAACCATCACCGGGTCGCCGGGACGATTGCGCAGTTCGTGGATGCACTGCTCCATGATCCGCACCGACTGCTTCATCTCCTCGATGCGGCACAGGTAGCGGTCCCAGCAGTCGCCGTTCTTGCCGACGACGATGTCGAAATCCAGATCGGCATAGCATTCATAGGGCTGCGACTTGCGCAGGTCCCAGGCGATGTCCGAGCCGCGCAGCATCACGCCGGTGAAACCCCAGTCCAGCGCCTGCTGCTTCGACACCACGCCGATGTCGACGTTGCGCTGCTTGAAGATGCGGTTCTCGGTGACCAGGGACTCGATGTCAGCCAGCGCCGCCGGGAATTCATGGCACCAGCGGCCGATGTCGTCGATCAGGGCGCTGGGCAAATCCTGATGGACGCCGCCGGGCCGGAAATAGTTGGCGTGCAGACGGGCACCCGAGGCGCGCTCATAGAACACCATCAGCTTCTCGCGTTCCTCGAAGCCCCATAGCGGCGGGGTCAGGGCCCCGACGTCCATGGCCTGGGTGGTCACGTTCAGCAGGTGCGACAGGATGCGGCCGATTTCCGAATACAGCACGCGGATCAGCTGGGCCCGGTACGGCACCTCGATGCCCAGCAGGCGCTCGATGGCCAGACAGAAGGCATGCTCCTGGTTCATCGGCGCGACGTAATCCAGTCGGTCCAGATAGGGCACGTTCTGCAGATAGGTGCGCGCCTCCATCAGCTTTTCGGTGCCGCGATGCAGCAGGCCGATATGCGGATCGACACGGGTCACGACCTCGCCGTCCAGCTCCAGCACCAGACGCAGCACACCGTGCGCGGCCGGATGCTGCGGGCCGAAATTGATCGTGAATTTACGGTCGTCCAGCGCCTTCGCCTCGGCCGTCCGCACGTCGTACGGGCCGTCGAACACGTCAGTCGCCAGTTCGGCGCCCAGCGGCGGCTTTTTCGGAGTGGTGTGGCCGTCAGCCATCAGTCAGTTCCTCGTCCAGACCTTTGGGGTGCCGGGCCAGAGCGACGACCCAGCCCAGCACCAGCGTCAGCAGACCCATGCTCGACACGGCGGCGGTCGACAGCTGCCAGTCGCCGGTCAGTACGGCGATGGCCAGCGGCGTCGACAGCAGGATGGCCGAAGCCCCCAGCAGCGCGCTCTGCAGCTCGCCGGCCGACAGCCGCCGGATGCCGGCTCCAACCGCCAGACAGACGACGGCGATCATGATGGCGATACCCAGCGACTGGGTCTGCTCGGCCGGGATCACCGGCGCGCGCGTGAACCAGCCGGTCATCCGCGCGCCCAGCGTGAACAGGAACGCCGTCGAGAAGGTCACCAGGAAGAAGGAAGAGGCCGAGCGTACAGCTGCCTTGTTCATTGTCGATCATCCCGCCTTCTCGTCACCGGGCAGGACGGGAAGCGGATACTCGGCTCCCTCCCACGGCGACAGGAAATCAAAGTTCCGGAACTCTTGAGTCAGTTTGACAGGTTCATACACAACCCGCTTCTGCTCCTCATCGTAACGCACTTCGACATACCCGGTCATCGGGAAGTCCTTGCGGAGCGGATACCCCTGGAAGCCATAGTCGGTCAGCAGCCGGCGCATGTCCGGATGGCCCGAGAACAGCACGCCATACATGTCGAACGCCTCACGCTCGAACCAGCCGGCCGAGGGATAGACGGCGATGACGCTGGGCACCGGGGCCTGTTCGTCGGTTGCCACCTTGACCCGTACGCGCACGTTCCGGGTCATCGACAGCAGATGATAGACGATCTCGAACCGCTCGACCCGGTCAGGATAGTCGGCCCCGCAGACGTCCAGCAGCTGCTGGAAACCGAAGCGGTCGCGCAGGGCGGTCAGCACCTCGACGATGCGATCGCGGTGGGCGACCAGATTCAGCTCGCCGAACGCCACCTGGGCGTCGACGCCCAGTTCGCCGACCATCTCGGCCCCCAGTGGGGTCAGCACGGCCTCGCGGACCGCGATACGGGCTTCGGTGGTCATCGGTTGATGGTCCCGGTGCGGCGGATCTTCTTCTGCAGCTGCAGCAGCCCGTACAGCAACGCCTCAGCCGTCGGCGGACAGCCGGGCACGTAGACGTCTACAGGTACAATTCGGTCACAACCGCGAACTACACTGTAACTATAATGATAATACCCGCCGCCGTTGGCGCAACTACCCATCGACAGCACGTAACGCGGGTCTGGCATCTGGTCGTATACTTTACGCAGCGCGGGGGCCATCTTGTTGGTCAGGGTACCGGCCACGATCATCAGGTCGGACTGACGCGGGCTGGCGCGCGGGGCCATGCCGAACCGCTCCATGTCGAAACGCGGCATCGATGCCTGCATCATCTCCACGGCACAGCAGGCCAGGCCGAAGGTCATCCACATCAGGCTGCCGGTCCGGGCCCAGGTGATGACGTCGTCCAGCGAGGTGGTCAGGAAACCCTGCTCACCCAGTTCGGTGTTGACCTGCTCGAAGAATTTGTCGTGCAGCTTCGGATCATAGCCCTCGACCGTGGCGCGCGCACCCTGGCCGAAGCTCACGGGCGACGATCCCTGGTTGCCGGCCCCGATCAGCGGCGTGGTGTTGGTGACTATTCCCATTCCAGCGCCCCCTTCTTCCATTCGTAGATGAAGCCGACCGTCAGCACACCGAGGAACACCATCATCGACCAGAAGGCGAACACCATGCCGCCCTTGGACAGGTCGAACATCGACACGGCCCAGGGAAACAGGAAGGCGATCTCGAGGTCGAAGATGATGAACAGGATCGACACCAGATAGAAGCGGACATCGAATTTCATCCGTGCGTCATCGAAGGCGTTGAAGCCGCACTCATAGGCCGACAGCTTTTCAGAGTCGGGATTCTTGGGCGCGAGCACCCAGGCCGCCAGCATGAAGCCGAGGCCCAGCGCCGTCGCTATCCCGAGAAAGATAACGATCGGCAGATATTCCAGAAGAAATGCGTTCATTCGAGAAGACCTCGGCCGCCAGGGAGGTAGCGGATTCGGCGCTTTCTAGCCCCAACCCCGCCGGGGTTCAAACCCATGCTGATAAAGGATTTTATTGAGAATGGTTCGCAGGCCGTCCCGCCCCGGATGTTCGCCCCCGAGAGCCTGGAGAAATCACCGACAGCGCGCTTGACAGTGCGAGTGCCACCCGCCTAAACGACGCCCCTCGCCGCGACGCATCCAGCGCCGCGCCGGGAATACGCGGGTGTAGCTCAGTTGGTTAGAGTGCCGGCCTGTCACGCCGGAGGTCGCGGGTTCGAGTCCCGTCACTCGCGCCATTCCCTCTCGATCGTTCGAGGGAATGGCGCGCCCCGCCCCTGACCCGGTCCACACCCCTCCCCCTTCCCCTGAACCTGTCACCGATTTCATCTGCCCGCCCCAATCGCGCCTTATTCTGCTACAAATGTAACAGGCTACAAATGTAGCGGAGGCCCCGATGATCGAATCCCTGCCCAGACGAGAACGCGAGGTATTCGAGATTCTGTGCCGGCTCGAGGAGGGCACCGCCGGGGCCGTGCGCAATGCGATGTCCGGGTCACCCAGCGATTCCGCCGTCCGTACCCTGCTGTCGCGGCTGAAGGCCAAGGGGCTGATCGCCCACCGCACCGAGAACCAGGCCTATGTCTATGCGCCGGTGCCGCGCCCAGAGGCCGTGGCTGACGGGGCGCTGCGCCGTCTGGTCAACACCTTCTTCAACGGCTCCCCCGCCAGCGCCGCCACTGCCCTGCTGGGTCTGGCCTCGCAGCTGGATCCGGAAGAGCAGGCAACCCTGCGTCGGGCCATCGACGACGCCGGGGAGCGGGGCGCGTGATCGCCCTGCTGGTCAGCCTCGCCCTTAAGTCCGGCCTCGTCGCCGCCGGCGGCCTGTTACTGGCCGAACTGTTCGCGAAACGCCCCGCGGCCGAGCGCGCCGATCTGCTGCGCGCCACGGTCGGCCTGATGCTGGCCCTGCCCGTCATCGCCCTGGCCGGACCCGACCTGGCCCTCGCGGTTCTGCCTGCCGCCGCCGCGCCGGTTCCCGTCGTCCCGAACAGCGTGGCCTGGGCCGGCGAACTGGGGCCGGTCGCAGGGCTTTCGGTCAGCGGCACCATTGGGCCGCCGCCGGCCTGGGTTCTGATCATCTCGGCCTGGGCCCTGGGGGGCGTGCTGGTGCTGGGTCGCTTCGTCGGCGGCGTCTGGACCCTGTCGCGCTGGAGCCGCAGCGGTCACCCCGTGCAGGATCCGGTCTGGACCGAGGCGCTGGAGCGCCAGAGCGACGGACGTAGCCGCCGCCCGCGCCTGCTGGCCGCATCCCGGGTCGACGGGCCGCTCAGCTGGGGTCTGCCCCCGGGCACAGTGCTGATTCATCCCGACAGCCTGACCCGTCCGGCCGATGCCGACGCGGTGCTGGCCCATGAGATCGCCCATATCCGCCGCCTCGACTGGCCTTTCCTGGCGCTGTCGCGACTGGCCCTGGCCCTGTTCTGGTTCAACCCGCTGATGTGGCGGCTGCACAGGGCCCTGATCGACCGGTCCGAAGAGGCCGCCGACGCCCTGGCCATCGCCCGGGTCGACCCCCGCCAATACGCCCACACCCTGGTCAGTCTGGCCGCCCGCACCACCCCCGTCGCCGCGACCGGCATGGCCGGTCCCGCCCGCACCCTCAACCAAAGGATCGATGCCATCATGACATCCTCACGCAAGCCGCATGCCCGTTCCATCGCCATGACCGTTGCGGTCGGGGCCCTGGTCGCCGTCGCCACCCCCCTGGCCGCCGTGGAACTGTCGGCCCGTGCCGCGGACGGCAACCCGGTCAAGGCTTCGGCGGTGGCCGGCGTCGCCGCGACGGCGACCGTGGCCCCGTCTGCGTCCGTCGCGCCTGTCGCCCCGGCCCCGTCCGTTGCCCCGGTCGCACAGACCGGAGAGCGTTCGGGCCATTACACCTTCAGCTATTCCAGCAGCGACCAGACGGCACCATCGGCACCACACGCCGACAAACGCTCATCCCACGGCACCTACACCTACAGCTATTCCGGCGACGGCCCGCCACCGCTGGCCCCGTTGCCGCCCCCGCCGCCGGCACCTCCGGCACCACCGGCACCGCCCGCATTCTCGGCTCCGGCTCCGCCCGCGCCACCTGCGCCTCCGGCCCCGCCGCCGCCGCCCCGGCTGGTGAGCCTTCGCGCCCCGGTCGATGGCGCGACGTCGACCCGGGTTGCGCATAAACAGGCCGATGTCGCCCAGGACCGGGCCCGGGCCGAGGCCGATCGGGCCGCCGCCCTCCAGGACCGGGAACAGGCCCGTGCCGAAGCCCGCGCTGCCGTCGTGGACGCCCAGGCTATCCGGGCTGACGCCCAGCGTGCCAGTGCCGACGCACTGGAAAGCGCAGCCGCAACCATGCGTGAGACGTCAGTAAGACTGCAGAACCCGGCATATCGCGCCCAACTCATCGCTGAGGCCCGGGCCGAGGGTCGGACCGTGACCGACAGCGAACTGGAGGCCGGCATCTCGCGCTTCGCGATCGTGGCCGAAACGACTGCCGCCCGTGCCCGACAGCTGCGGCAACGCGGTGCGGCCGGGTCAGACCTCTAGACGGGCCTACGTCGCCCGTGACGACCGCCTTCCTCCGGGTGATCCCGGGGGAAGGCGCTATATCGACTGGAGGTCCGGTCGATCCTCAACAGGGCGGATTGATTGCCCCATAGCGCCCGGTCACCGCATGGGCCCCGGTCGGCGTCAGCGTCAGCACCGTCAGCCGGTCATATTCACATTCGTCCATCGCCGCCGCCCCGGTCGCGCCCAGGGCCCGGGCGATATCGGGCACCGTATTACTGTGCCCGACCACCAGCACCACCGCCTCGGGCGACAGCCGGCGAACCTCGCCCACCAGCCGCGCCACATGGGCGGCAGCCCCGCCGTCCAGCGACACCGCGACCGGTTCGGACTCCGCCGCCACGGCACTGGGGCCGGCGGTCAGGCCGGTGCGCTGCAGCGGGGTCACAAAGACATGCGTCACCCCGGCCCCGGCCAGCGTCTCCGCCAGAGCTGCAGCCCGGGCCTCGCCCAGGTCGGACAGCACCGGGTCGGCGCTCTGTTCGGCCTTCTCGGCGTGACGAACGACAATCACGGTCTGGGCCGCCGCCGGTGCGGCCAGCATCACGATCATGGCCGCGGCCAGGAGCAGTCTCTTCATCAGGATTCCCTCTCGCTGCCCCGACCCTGACCCGCCGACGGGGTCGCTGTCCAGCGCGCGGTCTAGGGAAGGATCCGGGCCTCGGCCGGGGCGGCGAACGCTGCCTCACCGCTGACGTCGGCGTACACGGTACACAGGTCCTCGAACACCCGGTTCCAGGCGAAGCGTTCGACGGTCCGGGCCCGGGCCGCCTGGCCGATCGCCTCGATGTCCCGTCTGAACAGGGCCTCAATCGCCTCGGCATAGTGACCGGGGTCGGCGCTGCGGGCCAGCTGGCCGACGGTCTCGTCCACCGTTTCGGCCACACCGCCGGCGTTGACCCCGACCACCGGCCGGCCGCAGGCCATGGCCTCCAGCACGATCAGGCCGAACGGCTCCTTGTCATTGGCGTGCACGAAGGCGTCGCAGCTGGCGATGATCTTCGCCACGATCTTGGGATTGGCCTCATACGGCAGAGAGATGACCCGCTCCTCGGCCGGCATGCCGGATCCGGCCCCGACCAGCACCAGATGATAGGGCGCGCCCAGCTTCTGCACCGCCTCGATCAACACGTCGATGTTCTTCTCCCGCGCCGGTCGCCCGGCGAAACACAGCAGTCGCGCCGAATCGGGCAGGTCCAGCTTCTTCAGCAGCCAGGCGCGATCGCGCCGGTCCGGGTGGAAGGTGTCGATCTCGACTCCCAGCGGCCGAATCACGATGTCACGCACCCCGGCCTCTTCCAGCCGCCGGGCGATAAAGCGACTGGGCGAGACCACCCGGTCGAACTGCGAGAACAGCTGGGCCCAGCGCTTCTCGACCGGCTTCTTGGCCCATTCGCCGAAATGCAGGGCCGCCAGACCCGCAGGATCCGAGTGACAGAAGCCGACGACCGGACAACCCGCCCTCTGGCCCGCCTCCAGCGCCCCCTGCCCCGGGGTATAGGGGTCACCGGCCTCGATCACCGAGGGCTCCAGCGCCGCAACCCACGCCCCCCAGCGCCGCACCGACGACGGCCAGCGATAGCCGTCACCGAACGGCATCTTGGTCGCATGCAGCTTGATCACGCCGTCGTCCCCGGCCTCGTGCCGGGGCCCCGGCACGACCAGACTGTGGGCCACGCCCGGTCGATTGCTCTCCAGCCACGCCTTCTTTGACAGCAGATAGCGTTTCACCCCGCCCGAACGCGGCGCGTACAGCATGGTGGTGTCGACAAGCCGGGGCCGGGCGTCCGCCGTCGACGCCCGCAGGCAGCGCAGCGTTTCCGAGACCTCCTCGTCCAGACCGGGAATCAGGCGGAGTTCGCTTTCCTCGACCTTGACCCCGACCATACTCAGCAGTTCGCTCTCGGTCGGGGGACGGCTTCCCGTGCGAATAGAACGCTTCTGGATGCGACGAACGCGGCGGACGGTAGCCAGTCTGGACTTCACCATATCGCCGCCCTAGCCCCGGAACCGGCTCAGCTCAAGTGTCCTCAGTCGGCGGAGGCGTATCCGTCACCCGGATGCCCCGCCGGGACAGGGCTTCACGCAGCAGGGTCTCGACCTGGGCATTGACCGAACGCAGCTCGGCGGCGGCCAATCGCTCGACCGCCGCCATCACGCCCGGCGTGGCCCGCATCAGAAAAGGCTTCCGGGGTCGCGCCATGTCAGCTGTACAGGGTGCCTGTATTGACGATCGGCTGGGCGTCGCGGTCGGCGCACAGCACGACCAGTAGATTCGAGACCATCGCCGCCTTGCGGTCCTCGTCCAGCTCGACCACGCCACGTTCGCCCAGATCCTGCAGGGCGTTCTCGACCATGCCGACCGCGCCACGGACGATCAGACGCCGCGCCGCCAGAACCGCTTCGGCCTGCTGGCGACGCAACATGGCTCCGGCAATTTCCGGCGCATAGGCCAGATGGGCCAGACGCGCCTCGTCGATAGCCACACCCGCGACCCGGACACGACCGACCAGTTCGTCCCGCAGCCGGGTCGCCACGTCCTCGGCGTCGGCCCGCAGGGTCATCTCCGGCACGTCCTCGTCCGCGCCATGGTCATAGGCATAGTGGGAGGCGATATCGCGCAGCGCCGTATCAACCTGGATGTTGACGAAGGCCTGGTAGTCATCGACGTCGAACAGGGCCTGGGCCGAGTCCTCGACCCGCCACACCACATTGGCGGCGATCTCGATCGGATTGCCGCGCTTGTCGTTCACCTTCAGCTTGTCACTGGTCAGGTTGCGGACCCGCACCGACACCTTCTTGCGGCTGTACCAGGGCAGGACCCAGCGCAGTCCGTTGGTCCGGTCAGTGCCGCGATAGGCCCCGAACAGCATGATCGCCACCGCCTCATTGGGCTGCAGCGAATAAAGGCCGGTCAGGAACAGAACCCCCACGCCCGACACCGCCAGCCCGCTCAGAATGACCGGCTTGTCGCCGAGATTCATCCCGATGATCACCGGCCCGGCGACGATGATCGCCAGACCGACCAGCAGCATGCCGATCCCGCCCATAACCCGTGCCGGCCGCTCGGCTGTTTTGAAATGTTCGTTGCCCATCAAACCCTCCTGTTTCGTCAAAAGTGATATCACTTTGATAGCTGGTTTGGCAAGGCTGGCGGGGAGGATTTCCCCACCGAAACGTCCTTAGGCCTTGCATTCGCCTCAAATTCGCGAAACTTGAGGCATGCTCGCGCAGTCCCTGTTAGAGGTGACCTGCGTCCTTGCGCGTCTGTCCACCAGGGGTTTTTTTCGAATGCGTAGACTGCTCGCGACCGCAGTGGCGATCGCCCCCCTGATGATCGCCTCCGGTGCCCACGCCGAGATTGTGATCTCGACGACCCGGACGACGCCGATCCAGACGTCCAACGCCACCGGCTCCGGCGCGGATTCCATCCGCATCGCCAGCGGTGGCGCAATCAGCGTTCTGACGGGCAATCTCGTCACGCTCGACTCCAGCCACAGCATCACCGTCGACTCCGGTGGCTCTATCGGTGGCGCGAATACGGCCAGCGGCACGACGGGCATCCTTGCCAACGGCGGCAATACCGGTTCGATCACCGTCAGCGGCGGCATCACCGTCGGCGACGATATTGACGCCTATCCTGACAGTGATTCCGACGGCGATACCGATGGCCCCTGGGCGACCGGCAGTGATCGCTATGGCATCCGTGTCGTCGGCGCATCGCCCCTGATCGGCAATATCCTCCTGAACGGCGGCAGTTCATTGCTGGTCGACGGAACCAACGCCGTCGGTATCTCGATCGAATCCGGCCTGACCGGCAATCTGACCACCCTCGGCGGGATGCGGGTCGTCGGCGACAATGCCATCGGCGTGCGGTCAACCGCGCCGATCACCGGCAATGTGATGCTCAGCGGCACCATGGCCAACTTCGGGGCCAACACCTCGGCCGTCGTGCTCGAGGGCGATGTGGACGGCCAGGTCGCCATCCAGGGCAACCTGATGTCGACCGGCTATCGCTATACCACGCGTCCGCCCGCGGCCTTCATCGCCCATCTCGACGCCGACGACCTGCTGCAGAACCGCTCGACGGTGATCATCGCTGGCAACGTCAGCGGCGGCGTGGTGTTGGACAAGCCTCCGCTCGATGCCGACACCGCCAATCCCGATGAAGACGGCGACGGCGTGCCGGATGCGACCGAGACGACGGGCTTCGTCACCAGCTTCGGCGCGGCCCCGGCCGTCACGGTCGGCTCAGCCACCCGGTCCATCGCGCTCGGCGTCGCCGGTACCGGCGATTCGGCCTACGGCTTCATCAACCGCGGCACCATCACCGGCCAGGGTATCTACGACGGTGTCCAGGGCAACGGCCTCGTGTTCGGCGTTGCCGGCGGCAACACCGTCACCGTGGACGGCGGCATCCGCAACGAAGGCACGATCTCGGGTCTGTCCTTCGAGGCCAATGCGACCGCCCTGCGCCTGGCGGCGGGGGCGATTACACCGCAAATCGTCAACTCCGGCAGTATTTCAGCGGGGGGCTCGTCCGACTTGGCCACCCAGACCACCGCCGTTCAGATCGATGCCGGGGCCTCGGTCCCCACCCTGACCAACAACGCCGTGATCCTGGCCACCGCCATCGGGTCAACGGTGAACGTCACGGCGATCCGCGACCTCAGTGGTACGTTGAACACGATCAACAACACCCGGATGATCCAGGCGAACCTGACCGCCAACGCCGCCGGGGATCCGATCACCGGCACCGCGACCGCCATCGACGCCCGCGCCAACACAACCGGCGTGACCCTTCTGCAGACAGGTGTGGTCAGCGCGAGTGGTCTGGACAGCGACAATGACGGCGTGCCCGACGTCTTCGAGCCAGTGATCACCGGCAATATTCTCCTCGGCAACGGCAACAATATCGTCGACATCCGCAACGGTGAGGTCCGGGGCGGAATTTCGTTCGGTAGCGGCCTCGACCAACTGCTCATTTCCGGTGGGGCAGTGGTAAGTGGAGCCCTGTCCGATTCGGCTGGAAACCTCGACATCACCGTTAGCGACGGCACGCTCCAGGCGCGCCAGCTGACCCCGTTGAACATCAGCAACCTTAACGTCGGCACCGACGGTAACCTGATCGTGACACTGGACCCGGCGAACGGGACCAACTCGGGATTCGTGGTCTCGGGCACCGCCACCCTGGCCGACGGCGCGGGCGTGGGCGTTCAGTTCAACTCCCTGATCGGTGCCCCCGAACGTTTCACCATCATCCAGGCGGCGACGCTGAACTACGGAGCCATCGACCTGTCGTCGGTGACCGACAATTCGCCCTACCTCTACATCATCGACGCCGGGGCGAACGTCCCGGCCGGTGAGGTCTATGTCGACGCGCGTCGGCGGACCGCCGCCGAGGCCGGTCTGGAGACGGTCGAGGGCGCGATGTTCGATGCCTTCTACGGTGCCCTGGGCACCGACCAGACGCTGCGTGACGTCTTCCTGTCGCAAACGGCACGCCCCGGCTTCATCGATATGTACGAGCAGCTCCTGCCCGACCATTCGGGCGGCCCCCTGCTCTCGCTGGCCAGCGGCGTTGATGCCGTGACCCGGGCCCTGACCGGACGCAACTCGTCAGCCGCGCCCGGCGAGGTCAGCGCCTGGGTGCAGGAGATCAATTTCTACGCCGACAAGGACCGCACCGACACCTACGGCTTCCGCTCGGAAGGTTTCGGCATCGCCGGCGGTGTCGAGCGCGGCAGCGACCTGGGCGCGATCGGCGTCTCGGTGGCCTTCACCTCATCGGACCTCGAGGATCCCGAGGCCGAGGCCGAGGAGATCCTGTCCGCCAGCCTGCTGGAGCTGGGCCTCTACTGGCGCGCCCAGGGCCAGAACTGGACCACCTGGGCCCGCGCGGCGGCCGGCTACGCCACCTTCGACGCCACCCGTCAGTTCGTCGGCGGCGGCCTGAACCTCAGAAACGAGTCGAGCTGGAACGGCTTCACCCTGGCGGCGGCCGGCGGGGCCTCCTACGAGCGCAGCTTCGGCCGCTTCAGCATCCGTCCCGAAGTCTATGCCGAGTATTTCTCGCTCAGCGAGGACGCCCGCAGCGAAACCGGTGGCGGGGCCGGCTTCGACCTCGACATCGACGCGCGTGACGGCCACATGTTCTCCACCGTGGCCGCCGTCAACATCGGCATGGGCATGGGCGAGAACAGCTGGTTGCGCCCCGAGGTCCGGGTCGGCTGGCGCCAGAACATCTCGGTTGATCCGGGCGAAACCATCGGTCGCTTCTCCAGCGGCGGCCCCGACTTCCGCCTGACGCCCGACACCATCGAGGGCGGTGGTCCGATCGTCGGCTTCCGCCTCAACGTCGGCAACGAACTGGGCATGCTCTCGATCAGCGCCGATGCGGAAATGATCGAGGACTACGTACGTTACATGCTTCTGCTGCGCGCCAGCTTCCGCTTCTAGGCCGGACGCAAACCCGAAACACGAAAGGCCGCCGGATCGCTCCGGCGGCCTTGTTCGTGGGGTGATGCGGTCTGGTAGGCGGCGACGGGTTCGAACCGCCGACCCTCTCGGTGTAAATGAGGAGGTGCACCGTGTCACGCTGTTTCCTGCCGATTGACCTATCGTCGCAAAGTCAGAGCTGGCGGGAATAATCGGAGGACTGCGTTGCATTCTGATTCCCTCGCTTGCCTCTAATGTGGTATCTGTCTGGTATCTGGCGAGGGGTCAGATACCAGGAGGCGGCGCGATGGCCAGGCACAAGGCGAAGCTGACGAAGCGGACGGTGGATGCGGTCACGGCCCCTGCCGAGGGCGAGACGTGGGTGTGGGACACCGAGATCAAGGGCTTCATCCTCCGGGTCCGCCCCAGCGGCCGGAAGGTCTATGCCGTCCGCTACCGCCTCGGCACCCGTCAGGCGACCTATACGATCGGCACGCACGGTTCGCCCTGGACGCCTGACACGGCGCGGGAGAAGGCGCTTTGGGCGCTCGATCGCGTGCGCAATGGTGAAGATCCGACCACCGAGAAGCGGGCCGCCCGCGAGGTGGTGACCGTCCTCCAACTGATCGAGGCCTATATCGCGGACGGCCCGGCAACGAAGCCGAACAAGCGTGCCAGCACCTGGACGAATGACGCATCGAACCTGAGACGCCATGTGGCCCCGCTCTTGGGCCGCAAGCTGGCCGACTCCGTCACGAACGGCGATGCCGCCCGCGCCTATCGTGACATCGCCAACGGCAAGACGGCGGCCGACGTGAAGACGGGCCTCCGGGGCCGGGCGATCATCACCGGCGGCGAGGGCGTAGCCCGCCGCACCAGGACCACCGCCGCCGCCATGTTCGCTTGGGGCATCGCCCACGGCCTGGTGAAAACGAACCCGTTCGCCACGGTGAAGTTGACGGCAGCGCCGACGCGCGAGCGGTTCCTGTCCCGCCTCGAGGCCGCGACCTTCCTCGGCAAGCTGACGGAGCTGGAGGCGTCAGGTGTCGTCGCCAGCGCCTTCGCCGACGCCACCCGGCTGCTGTTGCTCACTGGCGCGAGGAAGACGGAAATCCTCGGCCTCCGGTGGTCGGAGGTCGATACCCAGCGACGATCCCTTAGGCTCCCGCCCGAACGCACGAAGGCCGGGGGCACGTCGGGCGAACGGCGAGTGGTCCTGTCCCCGGCGGCGCTGACCATCCTCGCCCGTCGGATGGAAGACCGGGATGCCGCTGCCGCGAAGGCCACGGCCGCCGGCGACGCCCCCCGACTGTCGCCCTATGTCTTCCCGTCCAGCCGGGGTGAGGGTCATGTCATCGGCCTGCGCCGGCCGTTCAAGCTGGCGATGGAGGCGGCGAAGCTGACGGACGTTCGGATTCACGATCTCCGTCACTCGTTCGCGTCGTTCGCCATGGCGGACAAGCAGAGCCTATTCATGGTCGGGAAGCTGCTGGGCCACGCCAGCACCCGGACCACCGAGCGATATGCGCACCTGGCCGACGACCCCATGCAAGACGCCGTGGCGCTGATCGGCAAGCACCTGTTCCCCACGGTGGTCGAGGACGGCGGCGAGGTCATCGCCTTGCCCCGGCGCGCCTAGCGCAAGGCCTCTTGGGTCGCCTGCCGTTCGGCTTCAGGGCGGGACCGACCGCACTGATATTCAAGGATCGCGGCCCGTTCCGCCCATTCCAGCCAGGCTGAAACGTGGGCGTCGAGCACGTCTGAACGCGGACCCTTCTCATTTTGGGTGGGGACGGTGGGTGCGGTGGGGACTGAGGCCTTATCCCGTTGGCCGGAAACCCCTTTTTCGGTCCCCACCTCGCGCGAGACCGGTCCCCACCGCGGCGGTGGTGGGGACGCGTCGCCGGGGTAGACGAACGCCGTTCGTGCCCGATCCTCAACTTGCCCGAAGCCCCCTTTTCCGGGCTCCGCCTCTTGCGGACCGGGCATTCGCCCGGTCCCCGGCAGACCCCGGCCGGGACGCCACCGAGACCGGGCGCGCTCGATCGCGGCGGCCAGCGGGTCAGTCAGTGTCCAGCTCCAGGATCGAGGCCTTGACCCAATAGAACCGGCGATTTTGGGACTGGACCTTCTTTTGCTTCTTCATGTGCTTGCCGTCGCCCTTCTCCAGGTATCCGACCTCCAGGAGAGTTTGAGCGGCGAAGCGCAGATCGAAGCCCTTGAAGACCTCGGCCCAGCCGGCATCGTGGAAGAGATAGTAGGTGTCGGGCCCGAAGACGTGGCGGAAGCCCAAGGTCTTCAGCGAGCGGGCCTCCCCAGCCCGATCGCTGGCGGGCTCTTCCCATTCCGCGCCGCGATCCTCGCCCAGGTTGGCGAACCGGCTCAGGTCTTGCTCGATGGCCCCTTTCAGCGTCCGCAGCACGTCACGCTCTTCCCGAGGCGCGGACCGGCCGAAGGCGTCGGCCCAACGGTTGAACAGCATCAAACCCGCCGCCGACGCCTCTCCGCCCTCCCACGGCGCGACACCGAAGGCGGAGGCCAGCTCGCCCGCCGCCGCCACCAACGCGAAGCGGAGGGCGGCGCGGTGCACCTGGCCGTGATCGTCAGCCCGCTTCGCCGTGGCCATGAAGCCCGCCATGACTTCCCCAGCGATCCGCTTCGCGTCTTCGATGTCCCTGACGAAGTGCTCCAGGAACGCCGGCCCCGCGTGGCCGTAGTGGTCCCGCGTTGCCGCCTTCAGGGCGTCGGACAGCTCAGCTGGCCCGGTGAAGGCGTGCAAGGTCTCCCACACGCCCATGCTCTTGCCGGCGTCGGCGGCGATGTCCAGGAGCCGCAGCTCTTGCCCCGCCATTGCACGATCACCCCGGCGGCTGGACCGAATGTGGTCGGCGAGGCCGATCTCCCCCGTCGACAGCATGATCGCCCGCCATTCCGACCGCTTGCGCAGCTGGCCGTCCGTTTTCGAGCGCGCCTTCCCTTGACCCGTCGCCAGGGCATAGGCCGCCTGTCCGGCTTCCTCCGGGGCGACCAGCGCCAGTTCGTCCAGCACCAACAGGGTTTCGGAGTGGCCATAGGCGATCATCTCCAGCGCGTTCGCTGTGGCGCGCCAGGAATGGGCCGAGCCGAGCGGGCCACCGCCGCCCCAGATCGAGCCGGCGGCCAGGCCGAGCGTCGTCTTCCCGCTTGAAGATCCTCCCCGGAAGTGAAAGCCGCCGCCCTCCATCCCCAGCGGACGCAGCAGCGGCCCGGCGAAGCCGATCGACAGGGCCAGCAGCAGGAGCGGGTTGCCTGACGCCTTGGCGGCGACGTCCTGCCGCCACCCGTCCAGCGTTCCGGCCGCCCGATAGTGCAGCGCCCCGGCGTCGCCGGTGAACAGAACCTGTTCCGCGCCCGGCGGTCCGACGACGCGCGCCGGCAGCACGAAGCGGTCACCCGGAGCCCAGCCGGTGGCGTTCACGAGCGTTATCCGGCGCGTGCACCGCAGCTCCGCCAGACAGGCGGTGAAGCGGTCATACTGGCCTCGGCCGGGGACGATCATCAGCCCCTCGCTGGCGAGCCGTGCGCGCACGCCGGCGCCCTCGGACACCAGGGCGGCACGGGAGACCACCTCCGTCTTCACGCGGCCGTCTGGATCGCGGAAGCGGATCACCACCGCCCAGCCGCTGCCGTCAGGGTCGCGGGCTTCGCCCAGCGGCTCAAACGGCGCTGAGACCTTCACCGCGAACTTCTCGCCCTTCTTGCCCGGCACCTCGAACCACAGGCCCTCCGCGTCCAGTTTGAAGCCGTAGGGCAGCTCGACACCACCGGCGATGCCCTCGAAGCGCGCTTCCTCGATCGCGGTGGTGGCGTCGGCCAGGCCAAAGCCCACCGTCCAGTCATCGGCCAGGTCCCAGCCCTCCGGGAGGAAGGTCGGAACGTTCACCACGGCCACCGAGTCCGCCCCGATGGCGCTGGCGCGGCGGGCCACGTCGTCGGCGGCCTTTCGGCCCGGCGCGTCGGCGTCCGGGAAGATGATGACCTCACGCCCGGCGAGGGGCGTCCAATCGACCTTCCCCGTCGCCTTGGAGCCGCCGGGCCAGGTCACCACCGCGAAGCCGGGGAACCGTTCGCGGGCGGCGTCGGCGGTTTTCTCGCCTTCCACCACCAGGACAGGCGCGGTCGGCGCTTTCGCCAGCTGATCGAGGCCATAGAGCGGACGGGGATCAGCGAAGCCCTTCCACCGCCACCGCAAACCCCCGGCTTCGCGCCAACAGGTCAGGGGCAGCACCTGCTTTCCATCGTCCCCGTCGATCCGAACCACATGACCGAGGACGGCCCCGGTGGCGTCACGGTAGGTCCAGCGCGCGGACCACCGCCCCTTGCTCGGGTGGCGGTCGGGCGGGTCAGGTGCATCGGCCGGAACCGGCATAGCCAGCTCGCCTTCGGCTTTGCCGCGAACGGCGTTCGTGTCGCCGCCGGCCTCGGCCGCCGCCTTCACCCGATCAAAGGGGTTCGAGGATTCGGTCACAGGCGCCGCCCAACCCCGCGCTGAAACTCGACAATGCGAGCGGTGGTCGCCTGGTCTTCCATGCGACCGGCGTCGTGACGGCCCACCGTCCACGGGGCGTAGATCAGACCGCGCCACCCAAACCAGCTGAACAGGCGCACCTCATAGATGCCCCGGCGGTTGAAGAAGCGCCGGAGTGCCTTCTGCTCATGTGGCTTCAGGGCGTCGCTCCAGTCCTCAACATACTGGCGGATGCGCGCGATCGGCACGTCGATCTCAGCGGCCAGGAAGCCCTCGGACTTGTCGGCCAGGGCGAGGCCGGCGGTCAGCAGATGGCCGTCAAACGGGGCATCGGGAAGATTGTCGGCCCAGCCCTGGACGCTGCGCGCCGTGCGCTCGCCCAGGTCGGCCACCTTGCGGACAACGGTGGTCAACATCGGTGTTTTCCTTGAAGCCGACGCACGCCGTGCGTCGGGCGTGATCGGATCAGGAGCGGGTGTCGAACGGATCGACCCCGAGGCTTTCAGCCAGACGGATAGCGGCCTCGCGCTGGGGCAGGGCGGCGACGAAGGCGGCGAGGCTCACCAGATCGCCACCCCGGTCGGATGTGGCGAAATCCCCCCACTTCCCCGTCATCAGGTTGACCTTGAAGCTGCCGGGCTTGCGGTCATCGCGGAGCGGATTCCGGGCCACCCACTCGGCACCGTCGCGGCGGCCGTCGGGCAGGAGGCCGCGCACCACCGCTTCCGAGCTGCGAAGCGCGGCGGCGTTGACGCGGTCGAAGTCGATCCGCCGGGGCTTGGAGACGCCGGCCGTCACGCCGGGGCTCCATATTCCGAGGTCGATCCGGCGGCACCGGCCTTCGCCCACGACTCCAGGTCTTCAATGCGGTAGCGAATGGACCGGCCCAGGCGAACGAATTTCGGACCGCCGCCCGTCAGCCGCGCCTTATTGAGGAAACTCTCAGAGACCTTGGCCCACCGGGCGGCCTCCGAAACGGTGAAGAGTTCAGACGACATTGGCTTTCCCTGCATTAGCGGGTCCACCTCGGACCCATGCAGGAGAGAAAGCCTCAGCCGCTGGCCGTGTAATCCCCGGAGATAACCGCCGGGGAGGGTTCAACGTGCCCCATCGTTACGGTCGGGGACCGCCGGACTTTATCAGGCTGGAAATGCGCTCGCCGACCTTCTTAGAACTGGCCGAAAGCCCTTGGGCCGCGAGTTTCACGCCGCGCTCATTCTGGCTGTCGCGATCGGCAACGAGCTGGTGGGCGAGGACATATGGCTTCACGGTGGACGGGCCGCCCTCAGCTTCGATGATTTCCCACAGAAGCTGATCCAGGCCGACCTTCCCTGGACTCCGGGCGGCCTCGCTCGCTCGGGCCGCACCGGCGGCGCTCAGGTATCCCAAGACATCGCCGGCCCGGAAGCCGGTGCGATAGGCGTCCGCCAACACACTCTGGATGCCCCCCTGATCGATCCAGTAGCCCAGATTGTGAAGGGCGTTATTGACGGCCAAATCTCCCCGGCGAGAAGCAGCGGCGGCGAGTGTCGCCCACTCCGGAGTCCCGGTCAGCTGCTGAAGGTCTCTCAGGCGGTCCGCGACAACGCCTCTCATGCGACGGGCGTAGGAGACGTGCTCCAGCACTTCCATCGCCCATTCAAGAGGCCCATCGACCCCACCCAGGTCTTCAAAGAAGGGATAGGGAACATCGGCGGGGCTGAACGTGTCCAGCGGCCCGATAGGCCAGCATTTGGAGCTGTCGTCGTCATCCGGTCCCAAGAGATCACCGAAGTAGTCGGGCAGCATCCACCATGTGCCGCCGGCATCGCGAAACACCCACTGCATGGGTGCGTGGAAATCGAGGCCCACTGATCGTGCGATCTTCAAGGCCCGGAGATAGGCTCGAGGCAGCTGCTTTACTGACCACCGGAAAGGCGTGATGGCCGTCCAATCGTGAGGTTCAGGCGGCCCATAGATGTCCGGGGCGGGCAATAGCCGCGCCACCTCGGATGGGTCTGGCTTAAACCTCCAAGTCTCGAACTGGCGGCCGAGACGCTTCAGGCCAACGGGCTTCTGGCGCAGCATCTGGGCCGGATCGTCGCCGGCAAGCAGATGATACGGCGGCGGGGCTTGCGGGACCCGATCAGTCCCGTGCTCGCCCTTTGGACGGTAGGGACTGGCCATCGCATCGGGTGGGTAGAGCCTTTGCCACCGCCCGACATCGACCGGCTCCGTTTCCCACGGCTTCACCCCGCCCGGCTGACGGAAGCCGGGAATAGGCCCCGCCGGCCCGGGAGCGGTCGCGGTCGCGGACAAGTCTTAGCTCCGGTCAGGGAGCAGCGACACGGTTGCCCCGGTCCGGTGGTCCGTGTGCAGCAGCTCGACACCGCGAGCCTCAAAGGCGGCGAGGATCTTCGCCGCTGTCGCGTCCCGCGCGCCGGCTCCGGCCTCCAATCGGTTGATCGTGGTCCAGGCAACTCCGCTGTGCTCTGCAAGGTCGCGCATCGACCATTTCAGGATCGCCCGTCCGGCGCGGCAGGCTTCCGGTGTGACCGCCATCGTATCGCTCCGTCTAACTCAAAGACAAAGGATACGAGTGTATCAATCTCGTTGACAAGCGGTGAATGAAGTAGATACAAGTGTATGCGTAAGGAGACGGTTATGCAGACCACCAACGAGACCCGCCGCAGCGTTATGAAGATCGCTTGGAGCCTCTTCCGTGAAGCCATGACGGCTGGCGATCCCCGCTCCTTCGCCGATGCCCTCGCCGGGGCGTGGCGCTGGATCAAGAAGCTCGCGATGATGAAGCGCCCCAACTGGTCACGGGGTGGTGGCATTGCTCGCAGCGCCATCGGCCGCCGCTACGGCGCTGCTGCCTACATCGGCGGCCGGTCGAGCGTGGCTTACCTCGCCGCCCGCGTCGGTTCGTGAGGGAGGCCGACATGGCGCGATCATTGCCCAAGAAGCCGTCAGCCGGCCCGTCCCGGCGTCAAACCAACCCAAAGGGAGACACTTCCATGTCCGCAGCAGTCGCCTTCCATCCCCAGGCCGCCACCGCCCGCCAGCGGATCGCCGCCGAAACCTGCCCCGTCGCCACCCTCGCGGACGAAGCCGCCGCGCTGATCGACGCGTGGGCGGGCATGAATGCCGCGATCGCCAAGGCCCGTGAGGCCGGCGATGGGGACCAAGCCCCGGTCGGTCCGATGATCGGCGACACCGCCGGCGACGAAGACGCGGAGCAGCTGACCGCCAAGGTGGTCCGGAAGGAACTTAGCGACCGGATCAAGGCGGTCGGTCTGATCGCGACCCACCGGCCAGCGGCCAGCGCCAAGGGGGCGGCGTATCAGGCGCTGATCCTGAATCACCAGCTGATCGCGATGCTCGATGCCGGAATCGACGGCGGGGCGAAGGCGGCGGATCGAGATCGCCTTCAGAACGCCACCTGTGAGGCTGAACGCGCGCTGGTGTCGATCGTCCGGTACCTGGACGACGCTTCAGGCGGCCTTCCGCCCCCCCTGGTCGACTATTATTGCCTTAGTGCGACCGAGCGCGCGCCCGACGCCGCTGATCGAGCCGTGGTGCACTTCTCTCGTCGGTGATCCCAACGAACGCCGTCCGTTAGCATTGAGCCCGCCGGTCCTGCCGGCGGGCTTTCTGCATCCTCAATCCAATCCGGAGACGTCGGGCGTGGCCCTTCGCGAGATCGCGACCACGGGGGGCTTGGGTCCCCGGTGACTCTTTCCCGCTGTCATCGGTAGGGGGCGGTTGTCCGGGCCTCCTACGGGACGGCCAGTGCCCGGAGCGGACGACGGGGCGGGGCGGCCGTCTGATAGACGAGCGCACCGCTTTGCCAGTTCCCCCCACTCTGTCACGCAACAGGGGCGATCGTGTCGCCTTGAGCCTTTACCGCTTGCCGCGCCGCGCCCGCCGGGGGTGAGGGGGCCACACTCGCGCGGGGATTTTGGGCCGTCGCGGGAAGGATCGTGCCGAGCTGGCGGCCGGCGGTCGGCCGTCGCCGGATCACAACCCGGAGCCGGTTCCCACCGGTCCCCACCGACCAGACCCAAGTGGGGACCGACGAGGACGATAGATAAGATAGATAGATCAGTTAGTTAGAGGGAAGGTTCCCACTAGCCCCCACCGTCCCCACCGGTTTTATCACAACCCCGCACAAGGCAAACCACAAGGTTTCGGTCTAAGGAGGCACTGCGAAAGGGTTACGCTCGGCTCTACCGTATAGGGTCGAGCACCCTGGGAAGGACCCGCGACGCCGCTGGCCGCACCTCGCGCGCGAGTGGGGCCTCCCCGCCCCCCCGCGCGGCGGCTGGACGAAGGCGTCGACCCAGGTGACGAACATCGTCCGTGCAGCTTCGAAACCGTGCGTGCGGGTATCTATTTGGTATCTGGCCCGGCCACGCTTCGCCCGTGCGCTCGGGCGTCAGATCGTATCTAGCTGTAATCGCTAGAGAACGATGGTGGGCGGCGACGGGTTCGAACCGCCGACCCTCTCGGTGTAAACGAGATGCTCTGACCAGCTGAGCTAGCCGCCCGTCCAGATACGCCACCCTGTCATGCCCGTCCGGGGGCCACCGTTCAAGCCGCTTTCGACCGTCTCCCGCCCACGCGACCAAACGAGAACGCGGCCCGGGTTGCCCCGGACCGCGCCGTGTCATTCACTCGCGCCGGATCAGTGGCTGACGGAGGCCGAACCGCTGGACAGGGGGGCGGTCGGCATCGGCAGCGGATCGGCTATCTCGTCCCATTCCGTCGGCGTCAGGGTTCCGGTCAGGGCCCATTTCAGGGCCTCGTCCGCGGTCGAGATCGGAATGATCTCCAGACCCGACTTCACATTGTCGGGCACCTCGGCCAGGTCCTTCTCGTTCTCCTGCGGGATCAGCACCGTCTTGACCCCCGAGCGCAGGGCCGCGAGCAGCTTCTCCTTCAACCCGCCGATGGCCGTGACCCGGCCACGCAGGGTGATCTCGCCGGTCATGGCGATGTCCTTGCGGATCGGCACCCCGGTCAGGACCGAGACCATGGCCACGGTCATGGCCACACCGGCCGAGGGACCGTCCTTGGGCGTCGCGCCGTCCGGCACGTGCACATGGATGTCGGTCTTCTCGAACACCGGCGGCTTGACCCCGAAGGTCAGGGCCCGGGCCCGCACATAGGAGGCCGCGGCCGAGATCGACTCCTTCATCACATCCTTGAGGTTGCCGGTCACGGTCATGCGACCGCGGCCCGGCATCTTGATCGCCTCGATGGTCAGGATGTCGCCGCCGAACTCGGTCCAGGCCAGTCCGGTGACGATGCCGACCTGATCCTCCTCGTCCATCTCGCCGTAGCGGTATCTCTTGACCCCGGCGTATTCGGCCAGCTTGGCCTCGTCGACCGTGATGGTGGTCGCCTTGGTCTTGGCCATCTCGCGCACGGCCTTGCGCGCCAGACTGCCCAGGGACCGCTCCAGCGACCGCACACCGGCTTCCCGGGTATAGTAGCGGATCAGGGTCCGGATGGCGTCATCCGGCACGATCAGTTCCTCGGCGCTCAGGCCGTGATCAGTCAGCAGTTTCGGCAGCACGTGACGCTTGGCGATCTCGACCTTCTCGTCCTCGGTGTAGCCACTGACCCGGATGATCTCCATCCGGTCCATCAGCGGCTGCGGCATGTTCAGGCTGTTGGCCGTGGTCACGAACATGACGTTGGACAGGTCGTAATCGACCTCCAGATAGTGGTCGCCGAAATTGGCGTTCTGGGCCGGGTCCAGCACCTCGAGCAGGGCCGAGGACGGATCTCCGCGCCAGTCGGCACCCAGTTTGTCGATCTCGTCCAGCAGGATGAAGGCGTTGGTCGTTTTGGCCTTCTTCATCGACTGGATGATCTTGCCGGGCATGGAGCCGATATAGGTGCGGCGGTGACCGCGGATCTCCGCCTCGTCCCGCATGCCGCCCAGCGACATCCGTACATATTCCCGGCCGGTCGCCTTGGCGATCGACTTGGCCAGCGACGTCTTGCCGACGCCCGGAGGGCCGACCAGGCACAGGATCGGGCCCTTCAGCGCGCCGGTGCGCGCCTGGACGGCCAGATACTCGATGATCCGTTCCTTGACCTTCTCGAGGCCGTAGTGGTCCTCCTCGAGGATGTCCTCGGCCTTCTGCAGGTCGATGGGCTTGGCCTTCGCCTTGCCCCACGGGATCGACAGCAGCCAGTCGAGGTAGTTGCGGACCACCGTCGACTCCGCCGACATCGGGCTCATGTTGCGCAGCTTCTTGACCTCGGCGTCCGCCTTGACCCGCGCCTCTTTCGACAGCCGGGTGCGACGGATGCGCTTCTCCAGATCCATGATCTCGTCGCGCTGATCGTCGGTCTCGCCCAGCTCGCGCTGGATCGCCTTCATCTGCTCGTTCAGATAATATTCGCGCTGGGTCTTCTCCATCTGGCGCTTCACGCGCGAGCGGATCTTCTTCTCGACCTGCAGCACCGAGATCTCGCCTTCCATCAGGCCATAGACCCGCTCCAGACGCTTGGGCACGTCGGTGGTCTCGAGCAGCGCCTGTTTGTCGGCGATCTTGATCGACAGATGGGCGGCGACGGAATCGGCCAGTTTCGACGGTTCGACGATCTGCGGGATCGAACTCAGGGCCTCAGGCGGCACCTTCTTGTTCAGCTTCACATAGTTCTCGAACTGCTCGACCACGGCGCGCAGCAGGGCCTCGGTCTGCGACGGATCGCCGGCCTCCTCGGGAATCTCGACCGCCTCGGCCTCAAAGAATTCGGTGCGGTCGGTGAATTTCACCAGACGCGCGCGGCTCTTGCCCTCGACCAGCACCTTGACGGTGCCGTCCGGCAATTTGAGCAGCTGCAGCACGGTGGCCAGCACGCCGACCGGATAGATGGCGTCCGACGCCGGATCATCGTCGACGGAGTTCTTCTGGGTCGCCAGCAGGATCTGCTTGTCGCCCTGCATGATCTCGTCCAGCGCCCGCACGGACTTCTCGCGTCCGACGAACAGCGGCACGACCATGTGCGGAAACACGACAATGTCGCGCAGCGGCAGGACGGGCAGGGTTTTGGTCTCAGTCATGATGCACACTTTCCCGGGCCATTGGTGATCTCCGGCCCGTCACCCGACGTCCCCCGGCGCGATGCCGGACCCCGTCAGGGCGACCCGTCGATTCCGACGGTGTTCGTTAGAGTATGTGGGTCGCAGGCCGCCCGGTTCAAGCGTAACCACAAATCGTCACGCCTCCCGACCGGCGGCAATGGTCCGGCACGATATGCTTCCGGACACCGTCGATCCGGAAAATATCTTGCGTGGCGGACCCTGAAGGGCGGTTTCAGCGGCCGGTCCCGGCCCTGGGGCGACCACATCGACCACCCCGCCTGACGCCGACGCCGGGCTTCATCCCCAGACAACCGCGTCTGCCCGCCGATTCGCAACGCCACCGGCCCCGGTTTGCACTGCGGAACCGACAGGACTAGGGCTGCGCCCTGAATTCCCATGGAAGGTCACGGCATGGCGGCTTCCCGCCGCGAAATCCTTCACGCCGCCTGGCGCGAGCGGATCGGTCCGGTCTGGAAGAGCCGCCTCGCGACGGGTGCCGGTGCTGTGCTGGTCGGCCTGTTCGCCTTTGGCTTCGCCTGGGCCGCCGACCACGCCCAGATGGCCTTCGGACGCCTGTCGACGGGCTGGCCCTATGCACCGCTGGTCATCACCCCGATGGGGTTCCTGCTGCTGGCCTGGCTGACGCGCCGCTATGCGCCGCTGGCGCGCGGCTCCGGCATTCCCCAGGTCATCGCCGCCGCCCGCGATCCGGCCCGGTCCCGACCGCTGGTGTCGATGCGGAGCGCCCTGTTCAAGCTGCTGGCCACCCTCGTCGCCATGCTGGTCGGCGGCTCGGTCGGCCGCGAAGGCCCGACCGTCCAGGTCGGGGCCGCCATCATGGCCGCCTCGCACCGGCTGCTGCGCATCCCGGTCAATGGCGCGGTGATCATCGCCGGCGGGGCCGCCGGCGTCGCCGCCGCCTTCAACACGCCGATCGCCGGAGTCGCCTTCGCCCTTGAGGAACTGGCCGCCGCCTATGAGCAGCGCCTGACCCTGCTGGTGATGGCCGCCGTGGTCATCGCCGGTCTGATCCCGCTCAGCCTGTCCGGCGACTACATCTATTTCGGCGTGGTGTCCGAGACCATGTCCGCCTTCCAGGCCCTGCCCATCTCCCTGCTGGTCGGAGTCGTCGGCGGGGCGGCCGGCGGGCTGTTCTCGCGGATCTCGCTGCGGCTGCTGGCCAAGGGTTCGATCCTGGGCCGCAAGCCCCTGACCACGGCCCTGGTCTGCGGCATCGTCGTCGCCGTGGTCGGCGTCGCCGCCCACGGCCTGACCTGGGGTACCGGCTATGACGCCGCCCGCACCCTGGTCGAGGGCGGCCGCCAGCCGATCTGGTTCGCCCCGGCCAAATTCGTCGCCACCCTGGCCTCCAGCCTGTCCGGCGCGCCGGGCGGCATCTTTGCGCCGTCCCTGTCGGTCGGGGCCGGCCTCGGCGGTCTGCTGGCCAATGTCTTCCCGGAAGAAAGCCGCAGTGCCATCGTCCTGATCGGCATGATCGCCTATTTCGTCGGCGTGGTGCGGGCCCCGCTGACGGCCGTGGTCATCATCTCCGAGATGACCGCCAACCGCGGCATGATCCTGCCGCTGTTCGCCGCTGCCGTGGTCGCCGACTTCGCCGCCAGGGCGGTCAGCGGTCGCCGCCTCTATCACGGCCTGGCCGACAATTTCACCGCCGAGCCGGACGGCGACGAGGCCGGCGACGCGGACACGAAAAAGGCCCCGGACGCGACGCCCGGGGCCTGATTATCGGAATGACGGAGGCGGTCAGGCCGCCCCGTCAGCCTTCTTCTTCTCGGCATAGATCAGCAGCGGCTGGGCATTGCCCTCGATCACCTCGGCATTGACCACGACCTCCTCGACGCCCTCGAAGGTCGGCAGTTCGAACATGGTCTCCAGCAGGATCCCTTCCAGGATCGAGCGCAGGCCGCGCGCGCCGGTTTTGCGGGTGATGGCCTTCTTGGCGACGGCATTCAGTGCGTCGTCGGTGAAGGACAGTTCGACGTTCTCCATCTCGAACAGCCGCTTGTACTGCTTGACCAGGGCGTTCTTCGGCTCGGTCAGGATCATCACCAGCGCCTCTTCATCGAGGTCTTCCAGCGTGGCCAGAACCGGCAGACGGCCGATGAATTCCGGGATCAGGCCGAAGCGCATCAGATCGTCGGGCTCGACCCCCTTGAGGATGTCGCCGGTGCGCCGCTCATCGACGTCCTTGACCTTGGCCCCGAAGCCGATCGAGGCTCCGGCACCGCGCGCCGCAATGACCTTCTCGAGGCCGGCGAAGGCCCCGCCGACGATGAACAGGATGTTGGCGGTGTCGACCTGCAGGAACTCCTGCTGCGGGTGCTTGCGGCCGCCCTGCGGGGGCACGGAGGCGACGGTGCCTTCCATGATCTTCAGCAGGGCCTGCTGCACGCCCTCGCCCGAGACGTCGCGGGTGATCGAGGGATTGTCAGACTTGCGCGAAATCTTGTCGATCTCGTCGATGTAGACGATGCCGCGCTGGGCCCGTTCGACGTTGTAGTCGGACGACTGCAGCAGCTTCAGAATGATGTTTTCGACGTCCTCACCCACATAACCGGCTTCGGTCAGGGTGGTGGCGTCGGCCATGGTGAAGGGCACGTCGATGATGCGCGCCAGCGTCTGGGCCAGCAGCGTCTTGCCCGAGCCGGTCGGCCCGATCAGCATGATGTTGGACTTGGCCAGCTCGACGTCGTTGTTCTTGGACGCGTGGTTCAGCCGCTTGTAGTGGTTGTGAACGGCGACGCTCAGAACCTTCTTGGCGTGCTTCTGGCCGATCACATAGTCGTCAAGGACGTCGCGGATCTCCTTCGGAGTCGGCACGCCGTCCTTGGTCGTCTTGAAGGCAATCTTGTGCTCTTCGCGGATGATATCCATGCACAGTTCGACGCATTCATCACAGATGAATACCGTCGGACCGGCGATAAGCTTGCGCACTTCGTGCTGGCTCTTCCCGCAGAACGAGCAGTACAGAGTGCTTTTAGCGTCGCCGCTGGCTGCTTTGGTCATAGACCCATCTCACTCCGACGAACGGCCCCGATATGCGGCCGAGCGCGTATCCAACGCGTTGATTCCTGAACTCTAGGCGCGAAGGTCTTCAAAAATTGACAATCACCCATCATTGCCGCGGCTACAAGCCCACCGGGGCCCGGCGAGGCAAGAAGGACGGCACATGTTCACAGTCGACGGGGATCACGGCGAATGCGTGACATGGGCACCCGGCCGGTGATTCGCCAGACCTTTGACTCCACGCCGTTGCCGGGCGTGCCGATTGTCGCCTTCGATTTTGACGGCACCCTGACCATCCGCGACAGCTTCACCGCCTTCCTGCGCTGGCGCGCCGGCCCGGCGCGCTGGGCCTTGGGTCTGGCGAAGCTGGCACCCGCCGTGCTCGGCTATGCCCGGGACCGCGACCGGGGACGGATCAAGGCGGCCTCGGTGCGGGAATTCCTCGGTGGCGTGGATCGCCCCACCCTGGAGGCCGAGGCCGAAAAATTCGCCGAACACATCTGGCCCCGCTTCATTCGCCCCGACGCCCTCGCCTGCTGGCAGGACTGGGGACGCAAGGGCGCACATCGCGTGATCGTGACCGCCTCGCCCGAGATTACCGTGGCCCCGTTCGCCCGCCGCCTCGGGGCCGAGGCCCTGCTGGGCACCCATATGACCTTCGACGACGATGATCGCGTCACCGGGGCCTTCACCGGCCCCAATTGCCGGGGTGAGGAGAAGGTCCGCCGCCTGCGCGCCGCCTATGGTAAGGACCTGCAGCTGGCCGCGGCCTATGGCGACACCAGTGGCGACACTGAAATGCTGGCCTTTGCCGCCGAGGCGGGCTTCCGGGTGTTTACGAAACGGCCTTAGTATCCGTTCGCATCCACGTCGAAGACAACCGGCTTGCCGCGTGACGTGGGATTCCAGCCCGCCTCGATGGCGGCGGTCACGGAATTGCGCACGGCGTCGATATTGACGCGCTGCTTCTCCAGGTCCGGACGTCCGTTCGGGCGCATCGGCATGGGGAACTGCACGATCGCCTCGCGCTTGAAGTCCTTCAGCCGCAGGGCAATGGCCATGCCGTCCCACGTGCCATCGGCCGACGGCTGGGGCTGGGGCTGCCGTCGCACCTCCCAGTCATAGATGTCGCCGTCGATCTCGACCACGCCGCGAGTGTCACGTCCGTACTGCATCGGCGGCTCATAGCACGAACCCGCCCCAAGTCGTCGAACCCTGACCGCAGAAACGAAAAGGGCGCGCCGTCACCGGCACGCCCTCCCTGATATCCAGTGATCCTGGCCGGATCAGACGGTCTTGATGCCGTCGCTGTCGGCTTCCTCACGCTTTTCATAGACGTGGTCGATGATGCCCCAGTCCTTGGCCTGTTTGGCATCCATGAAATGGTCGCGGTCGAGGGTCTTCTCGACCTCCTCATAGGTGCGGCCGGTGTGGTGGACGTAGATCTCGTTGAGCCGCTTCTTGGTTTCAACGATGTCCTCGGCGTGGCGCACGATGTCCGACGCCTGGCCGCGGAAGCCGCCCGAGGGCTGGTGAACCATGACGCGGGCGTTCGGCAGGGCGATGCGCTGGCCCGCCTCCCCGGCCGTCAGGATCAACGAGCCGGCCGAGGCGGCCATGCCCATGCACACGGTCGAGACCGGGCTCTTGATGTATTGCATGGTGTCGTAGATCGCGAGCGCCGAGGTCACCTGACCACCGGGGCTGTTGATGTACATGCTGATTTCCTTCTTCGGGTTTTCCGATTCCAGGAACAGCAACTGGGCGCAGATCAGCGAGGCCATCGTGTCCTCGAACGGCCCCGTCAGGAAGATGATCCGCTCGCGCAGCAGCCGCGAGAAGATGTCGAATGAGCGTTCGCCGCGGCTGGATTGCTCCACCACCATCGGCACGAGGTTGCTCTGGATGAAATCGATCGGATCGCGCATTCGATGGCCTTCTCGGAGATGCTGCCCGTGGCCGGGCGTCTGGCGCGACTCACCGGCCGCTGCCCTGTTGAACAGGATATCGCGTTGCCAAGTGGTTGACGCAAGGTATGTGCGGAAAAAGCAAATCCCCGCTCCGGAGACCGGAACGGGGATCACTGTCGTCAAAATGTAGGCGGGACGGCCTATTCCTCGTCGTCTTCCTTCAGAAGCTCTTCCTTGGTGATCGGCGTTTCCTTGACCTTGGCCATGTCGAAGATCAGGTCGCAGACCTTCTCCTCATAGATCGGCGCGCGCATCGAGGCGGCGGCGTTCTGGTTCTGGCGATAGAACTCCAGCACCTGCTGTTCCTGGCCCGGATAGTTGCGGGCCTCGGCCATGATGGCGTTGTTCAGTTCCTGATCGGTGACGCCGACGTCGTTTGCGCGGCCGATCTCGGCGAGCACCAGACCCAGGCGCACGCGGCGCTCGGCGATCTTGAGGTACTCTTCCTTGAGCTTTTTCTCGGACTTCTTGGCGTCTTCCGGCGGCAGGTTGCCGGCTTCCTTGTCGGCCTGCACCTGTTGCCAGATGCCCTCGAACTCGGCGTCGACCATTTTCGGCGGCAGGTCGAAAGTGTGGGCCTTGTCCAGCGCGTCCAGCAGGGCGCGCTTCAGCTTGAAGCGGGCGGCACCCTTGTACTGCTGGTTCAGGTTGTCGCGCATCAGTTCCTTGAGCTTGTCCAGCGACTCCAGACCGATACGCTTGGCGAAGTCCTCGTCGACCGTGGCCTCGACCTCGGCCTTGATGGCCTTGACGGTGACGTCGAAGGTCACGGCCTTACCGGCCAGATGCTTGGCCTGGTAGTCCTCGGGGAAGGTCACGTTCAGGACCTTCTCATCGCCGACCTTGGCACCCTTGAGCTGCTCTTCGAAGCCCGGAATGAAGCGGTTGGAGCCGATCACCAGCTGGGCGTCCTCGGCGGCACCGCCCTCGAAGGGCTCACCGTCCAGCTTGCCCAGGAAATCGATGGTGACCTCGTCGCCGTCGGCGGCCTTAACGGTCTTGCCCTTCTTGTCCTCATAGGACTTGGCCTGACCGGCCAGTTCCTTCAGCGCCTCGTCGAGGTCAGCGTCGGTGGCCTCATAGACCGGACGCGACAGCTTCAGCGTCGTCGGGTCGACCGGCGTGAACTCCGGCATCACTTCCAGGGCCATCTCGAAGACGAGGTCTTCCAGACCGGCCATGACCTTGTCCATGTCCGAGGTCAGCTTCATGTCAGCCGGGGCGGCGGGCCGCACCTTGGCGTCCTCGAGGGCCTTCTGGCTCGACTCGTTCAGGGCGGTGTTGATGATCTCGCCCATCATTTCGCGACCGAAGGTCTTGCGCACATGCGACGCCGGCACCTTGCCGGGACGGAAGCCCTTCAGCTTCATCTGCGGGGCGACCTCCTTCAGCTTGGCGTCGAGCTTGGTGTTCAGCTCGGTCACGGGGATGGTCACCGCGAGGACGCGGCTGAGACCTTCGTTCGACTTTTCGACGACTTGCATGGACAGAATCTGACGCTCTGGGGCAGCGCCGGAGGAACTGGCGCGCACGGGGATTGAATAAAGCAGAAAGGCCGCCCCGGTGGGAGCGGCGCTCGAAGCCCGCCCTTATGTCGAGAAGGGCCGAAAAGGTCAACGCAGGGGACGGTTTCGCCGCCCCTCGGTCTCGCCTATGTGATGGACATGAACCAGTCTGTCTCCCCCATCGGCGTCTTCGTCACCCCGGTGACCCCGCTGCAGCAGAACTGCACCACCGTCTGGTGCGTAAAGACCGGCAAGGCCGCAGTCATCGACCCGGGGGCCGAGATCGATCGGGTTCTGGCGGAAATCACCCGACGCGGCCTGACGCTCGACGCCATCTGGATCACGCACGGTCACCTCGACCACGCGGGCGGTGCCGCCGAAATGCAGGAAAAGTCCGGGGTCAAAATCATCGGGCCCCATCCGGACGATCAGTTCTGGATCGACGGCATCCCCGAACAGGGCCGCACCTACGGCCTGCCGACCGCCCGCAGCTTCACGCCCGACCGCTGGCTCGCCCACGGCGACGCCCTGACCCTCGGCGACACCGAATGGGAGGTCCTGCACTGCCCCGGCCACACCCCCGGCCATGTCGTCTTTTTCAACCGCGCAGCCCGGTTTGCCCAGGTCGGCGACGTGCTGTTCCGCGGCTCGATCGGGCGGACCGATTTTCCGCGCGGCAACCACACCGACCTGCTCACGGCCATCACCACCCGGCTGTGGCCGCTGGGCGATGACGTGACCTTCGTGCCGGGGCACGGCAGCCACTCGACCTTCGGAGCCGAGCGGCGCGACAACCCCTATGTCTCCGACGCCGCCATGCAGCGTGCGCCGATCGCCCGCCCGGCGACGGGTCCGTCCTGACGCCCTGTCGGTAGCCGGGCCCCACGGCTGAACATCCGCGCCCGCCCGGCGTTGAGGGGGCGAAAGGATACCGCATGACCGATCCCGCCCCCGCCTGGCCCGACGCCCCGACTCCCGAGATTCCGCCCCCCGGAACGCCCGGCCCCGACATCGACCCCGGCGGCACGCCCGACGACCTGCCGGTCCTTGATCCCGTGCCTGCTCCCGACCCCGGCGTGGAGGTCCCGCCCCTGCCCTCCGGCAGCGATTGACCGCACCCGGGACACAGTCGTTGCCGGGCGTTCGATTGGTCGTTCCCCGGAACCTCCGGCCAGCCCCCGGGTTCAGATGGCAACCGACATTGTCTTCTGGAAAGGATCGCACCATGGCCGAAGGTCAACCCACCCGGACGTCCGGTGTTTCGCGACGGGGCTTCGCCTCGATGGACCCCGAACGCCAGCGTGAGATTGCCCGCAAGGGCGGGGCCAGCGTGCCCAGCGAGAAGCGCAGCTTCTCCCAGGACCGCAGTCTGGCGGCCCAGGCCGGCCGCAAGGGCGGCGAAGCCTCCCACGGGACCCGCAAGGAACCGCGGGCCGACTAGCACCCGACAGGCCCGGCGGTTGGACCGTCGGGCCTTAGCCCTGCAGCAGGGCCAGGGCGACCGAGGGCGCGGGCCCTGACCGGAATCGCGCCACCGTCCAGCCCGCCGCCTCGACCATGCGCCGCAGCGAAGCCTCGGTGAATTTACGCGAACTTTCCGTGTGCACCGTCTCGCCCTCGGCAAAGGCGATGCGACGGTCACCCAGCTCGACGGCCATGTCGCGCGTCGCTGCCAGATGCATTTCCATGCGGGAATCGGCTTCGTTCCAGACCGCCTGATGCTGGAAGGCCTCCAGATCGAAATCAGCGTCCAGTTCGCGGTTGGCCCGGCCCAGCAGGTTCAGATTGAACGCCGCCGTCACCCCCTGACTGTCGTCATAGGCTGCGACCAGAGTCGCCGGATCCTTGACCAGATCGACCCCCAGAATGAACAGGGCATTATCACCCAACAGGGCCCGCGCGGCCTTCAGGAAGGCCACGGCCTCGGCCGGCTGCAGATTGCCGATGGTCGAACCCGGAAAGAAGCCGATCCGCCGCCCCGGTCCGGCCGCTTCGGGCAGCGCCTCCAGATGCAGAAAGTCGCTGACCAGCGGCGCGACCGTCAGGTGCGGATAGGCGTCGTCGATCCGCGCCGCCGCCTCGCTCAGGGCTTCCGGGCTGATGTCGATCGGCACATAGGCGGCCAGGTCCTTGCCGGCGTCGAGCAGGATGCGCGTCTTCTCGCTGGCACCCGAACCGAACTCCACCAGCACCGAGCCGGGCCCGAATTCCGCCGCCCAGTCCGGCGCGACCTCGCGCAGCAGGGCAGCCTCCTGCCGCGTCGGATAATATTCCGGCAGCCGGGTAATGTCCTCGAACAGGCGCGACCCTTCTGCGTCATAAAACCATTTCGGCGAGACGGCTTTCTGCGGCTGGCTCAGGCCCGCGACCAGCGCCTCGCGGAAATCGGCGTCCTCTGCCGCCGGCGTTTCCGTGTTCGCCGTTCCCGGTTCGATGTCCCGTGCCAGTCGAAGTCCCATGAAGGCCCACCTTTGTTGCGGATAGTAGAAGTTGCGATAGCTGACCCGGGCATGACCGGGCGGTGTCGCGAAGGATCCGCCGCGCAGCACCATCTGATTGGCCATGAATTTGCCGTTGTACTCGGACGCGGTCCCTTCGGTCGGCCTGAAGCCGGGATATGGGGCGTAGGCGCTCGATGTCCACTGCCAGACCTCACTCGAAAGACTGGCGAAGGCCGACCCTGCCGTGGTCGCCGCATGTTCCCATTCGGCCTCGGTCGGCAGGCGGGCCCCGGCCCAGCGCGCATAGGCGTCGGCCTCATAAAAGCTGATGTGGCGCACCGGAGCCGCCGGATCGACCGGATGCCGTCCGGTCAGGCCCAGCACCGTCCAGTCCGCCCCGTCCCGTCGCCAGTACAACGGCGCGTCCCAGCCCCCGGCCTGCACCGCCGCCCAGCCGTCCGACAGCCACAGGTCGGCGCGTTCGTAGCCGTCGTCGGCGATGAAGCGGAGCCAGTCGCCGTTGCTGACCAGATCGTGGGCCATCGCGAACGGCTGCAGCCAGACCGGATGGGACGGGCTCTCATTGTCGAAGGCGAAGCCCCCTGCCCCGGTGCCGATCCCCGTCCCGACCTCGACCCGACCGCCGACGAACGGCGTCTCGCCGCCCCGCACCGGCTCAGGCGTGCCCGTGCGCGGCTCTGTCTCATAGGCGGCGGGATCCAGCGGCGAACGCGACATCAGGTTCAACAGGTCCATCAGGAACAGCTCCTGATGCTGCTGCTCGTGATGCAAACCCAGCGTCAGCAAATAACGCTGCGACGCCTCCAGCCCGCCGGCGTTCAGCCGGATGACCATCCGTCGGTCGATCTCGCTGCGATACTCCAGCACCGCCGTCAGCGACGGCCGGGTCATCAATCCCCGCTCGGCCCGCGCCACCCGCGAACCCAGGGCCTCGTAATAGGAGTTGAACAGGGTCTGGAAACGGGCGTCGACCGGCTCATAGTCGGCCCGCGATGCCAGAATCATCGCCTCGAAGAACCAGCTGCTGTGGGCGAGATGCCATTTGCCCGGGCTGCAGTCGGGCATGGACTGGGCCTGCAGGTCCTCGGGCGACAGTCCCGCCGCCAGCGCCGGCATCACCGACCGCACGCGACGGTAGGCGGCGATGTCGCGCGCTTCGGTCGTCTCGATTCCGGCCGGTGCATTCATCCGCAATGACGTCCGCTGTTGCCTGTCGTCACCGTTGACGCTCCCGTTCCACCCAATGCCCCTGTGGGGCCCGGGTTCCTCGTCAGGACCGCAAGCCTAGCCGTAGATCGGCGCGGGATCACCCCGTTTCAACCCGGCGAGGGGTCTGACCGTCAACCGAGGTCGGCGATGGCGTCCACAATCTCGTCGACGGCCTCGACCCGCGTGGCCCACGAACAGACGAACCGCACCGAGCCGTCATCGAACCTGTAACAGGCCCAGCCAAGGGCATTCAGGCGCGCATGGGCGGCCTCGGGCATGCGCACAAACACCGCATTGGCCTCGACCGGATGGGCCAGGGTGAAGGGCGAACGCGTCGCGATCCCGGCCGCCAGTCGCTGGGCCATCAGATTGGCGTGGGCGGCACCATCCTCCCAGGCGTTGGACTCCAGCAGCCCCAGGAAGGGGGCCGCCAGGAACCGGGCCTTGGACGCCGTCTGCCCGGCCTGTTTCAGCCGGTTGTCGATCCGGCGTGCCAGCGTCTTGTCGAACATCACCAGGGCTTCGGCGCAATTGGCCCCGGCCTTGGCTCCCCCGAACACCAGCACATCCACGCCCAGACGAGCGATCTGCGTCAGGTCGAACCCCGCCGCCGCCGCATTGGCCAGCCGCGCCCCGTCCATATGAACGCCATGGCCCTTCAGCTTCACCGGCTCGATCAGGTGCCGCAGTTCCTCCTCGGTATAGACGGTTCCGTATTCAGTGGACTGGGTCAGCGACAGGGCGGCCGGCGGCTGGCGATGGCCGACCTCGGGCTCGGCCAAGGCTGCCGTCAGGGCCGCCGGCTCGATCTTGCCCGAAAAGCCCGGCAGGCCGATCAGACCGACGCCCTGGCCGAAGAAGCCGGGTGCCCCGGTCTCGTCGGTGCAAATATGCGCGGCGTGATGGGCCAGCACCGCCTCATGCGGAAAAGCCAGCATCGACAGGGCAATGGCATTGGCCGCCGTGCCGCTGAACACGAACCGCACCTCGGCATCGGCGTCGAGCCGCTGGCGGATCTGGTCGGCGGCGCGGGCAGTGACGTCGTCCGTCCCGTAGGCGCGGGTAAAACCGTCGTTGGCTGTGACCATGGCGTCCAGCGCCGCGGGGGCCATGCCGGCCGTATTGTCGGATCCGAAGTCGTAGCGCACCCGTCAGTCTCCCTGGGTTTCGTCTGCCGGCGCGGCGAGGATGCGGGCGAATGAAGCGCCCTTGGCCGGGACCTCGACCTGGTGCGGGAACGGGATCTCGATACCGGCGGCGTCCAGCGCCTCCTTGCCGGCCTGCATCAGGTCCGCCTGGGTCTGCCACCAGTCGCCCGACTTGACCCAGGCCTGCAGGGTCACCTGCACGGCACTGTCCAGCAGGCCGGTGACGCCGGTCCACGGGGCCGGATCCTTCAGGACCTTGCCATGGCCTGCGGCCGCGCTCTCCAGCACCTGCCGGGTCTCGCCCAGATCCTCGCCATAGCCGACGGTGAAGTCGATCTCGATGCGACGGGTTGTCTGGCCGGACAGGTTCAGGATCACATCGCCCAGCACCTTGCCGTTGGGCACGACGATCTTGTGATTATTGGCATTGGACAGCTGGGTGGTGAACAGGTCGAGGCGCTGCACCGTGCCGCTTGCGCCGCCGATATCGATCACGTCCCCGACCTTGTAGGGGCGCAGGATCAGCAGGACCACGCCGGCGGCCACGTTGGCCAGCGTCCCCTGCAGCGCCAGGCCGACGGCCAGGGAGGCGGCCCCGAGCACGGCGATGATCGAGGTGGTCTGGACCCCGAGACGCTGCAGCACCGCGATCAGGCCGATGATGTAGACAACGACCCGCACCACCTGGACGGCGAAGGTCAGAACCGTCTGGTCATCCTGAAAACCGCGCACCCGCGACAGGGCCCGACGGGTGACCTTCGAGGCCCAGCGTGACAGGAACACCGTGGTGATCAGGATCAGCAGGGCAATAACCAGGCTGATGGCCAGGTTGCCCACCATGTCGGTCACCTTGGCCAGCATGGCGGCGTCGACGGTGATTGCCGCCCGGCCGGCGGCCACCGCGTCGTTCAGAGGTGTTGCGAGGTTGGTCATGGTCCGGGTCTAACGCCCTGCGCCCGGATGTGAACCCCGGAGCCTGTAATTACAGGGCGACCCCCGCAGCAGACAACCGGCGCGCAGCAGGCAGAATGCCTTTCCAGTCAGACGCGGCGCTCGAGGCGAGCTGGATCAGGCTGCGGCCACCTTTTCGTCGCCGCCTTCGACCGCCTGCAAGCCTTCGCGTCCGCTCCCGACCCGGTTCATTACCTTGGCCAGGGCCGCGAAATCGATCGGCTTGTTCAGATAGGCGTCGGCACCGGCCTCGAGACCCGCCTCATGGTCCTCATTTCGCGCCGAGGCCGACAGCACAACGATCGGAGTTTCGGCATTCGGGCCGGTACTGTCGCGGATCGCGCGGGTCGCTGTCAGCCCGTCCATCACGGGCATGTTGACGTCCATAATGATCAGATCGAACGCCTGGTCCTGCGCCATGTCCACGGCGATCTGGCCGTTCTCCGCCGTGGCCGAGACGTGGCCGGCGGACCCCATCCAGGCCTCCAGGATCATGCGATTGACGGGATGGTCCTCGACCACCAGCACGGTCAGGTGACGCCCGTCGCCGACCTCGGCCTCGATCGCCTCGGCCGGGGCGATATGCGCCCATTCGACCACCTCCGCCTCGACGCTGAAGGTGAAGACCGAGCCCTCGCCAAAGGTCGAGGTCACCGCGATGTCACCGCCCATGATATTGGCCATGCGCCGGGAAATCGTCAGGCCCAGTCCGGTGCCACCGAAGCGCCGGGTCGAAGAGCCGTCGACCTGGGTGAAGGGCTGGAACAGACGCTCCAGATCCGGGGCCGCGATCCCGGATCCCGTATCCCGAACCTCGTATTCGAACCGCACGACCTTGTCCGACAGGCGCTCGCCGCGGACGGTATAGGTGACGGCTCCGGCGTCGGTAAATTTCACCGCATTCGCCAGCAGGTTCTGGATCACCTGGCAGATCCTGAGCGGGTCGCCCTTGACCATCGCCGGGTTCTCGCCCTCGAACACCATCCGGAAGTCCAGACCCTTGGCCTCGGCCTGGGCCTGGAACGGCCCGACCACCCGCTTTTGCAGGTCCTCGACCACGACGTCGACGACGTCGAAGGTCATCTTGCCGGCCTCGATCTTGGTCATGTCGAGAATGTCGTTCAGCAGCGACAGCAGATTGTCGCCCGAGTTGCGGATGATCGACAGATATTCGCGCTGGGTCTCTTCCAGCCGCGTGGCGCTCAGCAGCTGGGCGGCACCCAGGACGCCGTTCATCGGCGTGCGCAGCTCGTGGGAAATAACGCCCAGGAAGTTGGATTTGGCGTCGCTGGCGGCATTGGCCCGGTCGCGGGCCGTCTCCAGCTCCTCGATCAGATGGGCCTGATGCTCCTGGAAGGCGCGAATCCGCTCTTCCCGCAGCATCGTCATCATCACCAGAACGAACAGCCCGGCCGCCGTGAACGGTACAACGCCGAGGAAGGACCAGAACACCGGCGTGCCCCACAGGCTGGCCAGAATGATCAGGGCGGACAGGCCATAGGGCGACGAAATCACGAGGGCCTGACGCGGCGAGCTTCGAAGCTGCGAAAACACGAGCACATAACCGCAAACCAGCAGGGTCATGGCCAGGGCGCGGCCGAACGGCGCGTCAGAGAACCAGGCCAGGAGCGGTGCGGTCGCCCAGACGGCAGTGGTGATGGTCGCCACGGCGGGGAATACCAGGCCCCACCCGGCACCGACACGGTCGCTGATGCGTTTTTCGACGGCACCACGCAGCGTACCGGCTGCCAGGGTGCTGACCAGCCAGATGGCTGCCACACCGACGCCGATCGTGCCCAGCAGGCCCAGGGCCCAACTCATAATGATCAGATAACGGAGATATTGGGTCTGCAAGATCGCCCGCAGGGCCTGTGCGGCCTCTCCGGGGCGTTGATCGCCAGCCAGACCCTTATCTATCGCATCGGATTCAACCATTTGTCGCCCCACGGATAACAACCCGGCGTGACGCTAGGACCAACCCGCTAAGATGAGATGAACGTGATTCTACCTAAGCGTCGGATATCGACAGCTAATCAGCGCCGGCTTCAGCGGGGGTCAGGGTCCGGATTGACAGGGCGTGGATCGGTCCGGCCAGTTCCGTGCGCAGGGCCGCAGTCACAGCCCGCTGGCGGGCCAGCCGCCCCAGCCCCTCAAACGCGCCGGAAACCACCGTCAGATTGAAATGGCTTTCGCCACCCGGAGTCGCGTCCATACCACCGTCATGATGGTGCCCGGCGTGCCGCCAACTGTCATCCTCGATCTCCAGACGCTCCGGATTCAGGGCCAATGTCAGTTTTTCGCGGATAATTGTCGCGATTGGGCCCTCTGGCATCGGTAGTTCCTTGATGATGACCAATTCCCCCCTACACTTGCGGGCATGAGCGCCGATTTTCAATACACGCCCCGATTCAAGGATATGCGGATCAAGCCGCAACGCGCCGAGGAAGAGGCGGCGGAGAAGGACGTCCTGCACCTGAAGCCGGGCGAGAAGGCCTGCGACTGGCCGGACTGCAGCAAGGCCGCTACCGCCCGGGCACCCAAGTCGCGTGAGCGGCTGAACGACTTCTATGACTTCTGTCAGTCCCACGCCGGGGCCTACAACAAGAACTGGAACTTCTACGCCGGCATGAGCGAAGGCCAGGTCCGCGCCGCCCAGGAGAATGAGGCCATGACCGGTGGCCGCCCGACCTGGGACATGAAGGCCAGCAAGAATTCGCGTGAGGCGGCGGGCAATGCCGCCAAGCTGGGCAAGGCCCACACCGGTCCCGCCGGCTCGTGGAGCAACAGCTTCGGCCTGTTCGACCGCCGCACCCAAGAGCAGGTCAATCCGGCCGACGACCACCGCGTCGGCAAGCTGGAACGCGCCGCCATGTCGGACCTCGGTCTCGAGCCGGGTGCCGAGAAGTCGGACATCAAGGCCCGCTACCACGAGATGCTGAAGCGGTTTCACCCTGACACCAACGGCGGCGACCGCGGGGCCGAGGCCAAGCTGCAGAGCGTGATCCGCGCCTGGAAGATCCTCAAGAAGGCCGGCCTGGCCTAGCAGAGGGTGCAATCGTGCCTAGGTAAGGTGTCCCCCACGAAGGACCCCATCCCATGGACGTACTCTACAAGGCACACGCGACCGCTGAAGGCGGTGGACGTGAGGACGGCCACGCCCGCACCGACGATGGCAAGGTCGACGTCAAACTGTCCGTCCCCACGGAAATGGGCGGCAAGGGCGGCGACGGGACCAATCCGGAACAGCTGTTCGCGACCGGTTATGCCGCCTGCTACCTCGGGGCCCTGCGGCTGGTCAGCGGCAAGGCCGGCACGCCCGTCGGCCCCGACACCAAGGTCCAGGCCACCGTCGGCTTCGGCAAGAACACCCGCGGCGAGGGCTTCAATCTGGATATCGCCCTGAAGATCACCGACCACGGGCTGGATAAGGCTGTCATCGATGACCTGATCCAGAAGGCCCATCAGGTCTGTCCCTACTCCAACGCTACCCGCAACAATGTGGACGTCGCCCTGAGCGCCGGCTGAAACCCGTTCCCACCGTTCGGAACCAGTAAAACAACCACGCTCGCTCCATCTGGATCGACCGGTGTTCGCAACCAACGTTCTGCAGAGGGGTTTCATCCGTCTGCAGCGCTTGGAGGCGCGCCCCCGGAATGTTCGACAAGTTTCAGAGACGCAATAACCGCAAGGCGCGCCTGTCGCACTGGTTCGCCAGCGAACGGGACAGTGATTTGCACGCCTTTGACGTCGTCGGTGTCGCGTCCCGTGTCGGTGCCCTTGTCGTTGCCGTGCTGCGCAAGGGCTCGTCCCGCAATCGTAGCTGACGGTGCCCGGGCCGGTCCTCTCGTCGGAGAGGCCGGGCCTCAGTCCAGCGTCGTCCGGTAGCGAATCATCGCCAGCGTCCCGACCGCCAGCAGGAAGGCCGCCAGCGCCGCCAGACTGGGCCAGGAATCCATCACCCCGCTGCCCTTCAGCAGCGAGCCGCGCGCCACACGCAGCACATGGGTCACCGGAATGATCGAGCCGATCACCTGGGCCCACTCCGGCATGCCGCGGAACGGGAACATGAAGCCCGACAGCAGGATCGACGGCATCATGTAGAAGAACGACATCTGCATTGCCTGCAGCTGGGTGCGCGACACGGTCGAAATCAGAAAACCCAGCGCCAGCGACCCGATGATGAACAGCAGCAGGCCCAGGCTCAGCGCCAGCCAGCCCCCGCTCATCGGCACCGCGAACAGCAGCCGCGCCAGCACCAGAATCAGCCCCGCCTGCACCACGCCGACCAGGACATAGGGCGTCAGCTTGCCGACCATCACCTCCATCGGCCGCACCGGCGTGGCCAGCAGGGCCTCCATCGTGCCTCTCTCACGCTCGCGGGCCATGCCCAGGGCCGTCATCATCACCAGCGTCATCGACAGGATGATGCCCAGCAGCCCGGGCACCACATTGAAGGCGGTGATGTTCTCGGGATTGTAGCGGCGGTGGACCACCACCTCGAACGGCGGTGCGGACTTCGGCCGGGCCAGCGGTCCGGTCAGTTCCCGCGCCAGCGCCTGGGCCGGCAGACCGGCCAGCGCCGACACGGCCCCACCGACCGCCGAGGGATCCGAGGCGTCGGCCTCGACCAGAATCTCGGCTGCCTGCCCGCGCACCACCTTGCGGCTGAAATCGGCCGGGATCACCACCGCGAACTGAACGTCCCCCCGCGCCAGCGCCCGGTCCAGCTCGGCCTGGCTGTTGGCGGCGACGGTGATGCGAAAATAGCCGGTATTGGTCAGGGCGTTCAGCACCGGCCGCGCCATCACCCCCTGATCTTGCACCAGCACCGCCGTCGGCAGGCTGCGCGGATCGCTGTTGATGGCATAGCCGAACAGCAGCAGCTGCACGATCGGCATGATCAGGATCATCGCATAGGTCAGCCGGTCGCGGGTCAGCTGGATGAACTCCTTGGACATCACGGCCCAGGCGCGGCTCAGCGACAACATCAGGCCGCCTCTTCCTGTCTCAGACCGGCGATCAGATGGATGAACACATCCTCCAGCGACGGTCGCGTCTCAGTCCAGGTCAACGGCGGTTTACGCAGCGGCGCGATGGCCGCTTCCAGCGCCGCCCGCTCGCGGCCGGACACATGCAGGGTGGTGCCAAAGGCCGTGGCCATCTCCACCCCCGACTTTCCGCGCAGCTGCGGGGCCAGCCGGTCGGCCCCCGGCCCCTCGGCCAGGAAGGTCACCAGCCCGGCCCCGTCGATGATCTCGTCGGCCGTGCCGCGGGCCAGGATCTGCCCCGTCGCGATATAGACGATCTCGTGGCAGCGTTCGGCCTCGTCCATATAGTGGGTCGACACCAGCACCGTCATACCGGCCGCCGACAGGGCGTGAATCTCGTCCCAGAAGGTGCGCCGCGCCTCCGGATCGACCCCCGCCGTCGGCTCGTCCAGCAGCAACAGGTCCGGCTCGTGCAGGGTCGCCGCCGCCAGCGCCAGCCGCTGTTTCCAGCCGCCCGACAGGGTCCCGGCCAGCTGCGCCCGCCGCGCTTCCAGTCCCAGTTTGACCAGCGCCGCATCGACCCGTTGCTGACGCCGGTCCAGCTCGTGAACCCGGGCCATGAACACCAGGTTCTGCTCGATCGACAGATCCTCATAGAGCGAGAATTTCTGCGTCATATAGCCGACCCGCCGCTTGATCGCCCGCGCCTCGTCCAGCACGTCCAGCCCCAGCACCGTGCCCGACCCGCTGTCGGGTTTCAGCAGGCCGCACAGCATGCGCAGGGTCGTGGTCTTGCCCGCGCCGTTCGGCCCCAGAAAGCCGCAGATCCGGCCCTTCTCGACGGTGATGCCGAAGTCGCGCACCGCATGCAGGGCCCCGAACGACTTGTTCAGCCCGCGCACGTCGATCGCAGGACCATCACCAGCCGGGGCTGCTCCCTCACTCACCGCGCAACCTCCAGCGGCACCACGTCCACAGGCAGGCCGGGGTTAAGCGACGTTGGGTCTTCCGGCGTCGCCTCGACCATGAACACCAGCCGGTCGCGGCTGCCGCGGCTGTACAGCACCGGCGGGGTGAACTCGGCCGTGGCGCTGACCCAGGTAATCCGCGCGCGGCGCAGGCCCGGACAGCCGTCACAGCCGAACTGCACGGTGCCACCGGGCTGGTACAGGTTCGCCGACCGCTCCGGCACGAAGAACCGCACCTTGATCCGCGCGTCCGGCAGCAGGGCCAGCACCGGCTGGTTGGCCTGGGCCCATTCGCCCTGACGGAAGAATATCTGCTGCACCCGCGCCCCGGTCGGGGCCGGCGGTGACAGGGTCCGCAGCACCGCCTCGGCCCCGTTCAACCCGCCCCGCGCCTGCGCCGCCTGCTGGTCGGCGGCCATAATCGCGTCTGCGCGGGCGCTCAGAGCCCCGACCGCGCGCTGGCGTCGCACAGTCTCGACCTGGGCCCGGGCGGTGTCGCGTGCCGCCCGCTCCTGATCCAGACGCGCCGGAGCATAGATGCCACGCGCCACCAGCGGGGCGATCCGGTTGTAACTGGTCTCGGCCTCGCGCAGCTGCGCCTCGGCCGCCGCCAGCTGGGCGTCATAAACCGCCTGCTCCTGGGCCCGCTGACCTTTGCGCAAATCATCGGCATGGGCCTCGGCCGCCGCCAGCGCCGCCGCCGCCGACTCGGCCTGGGCCTGCGGCACCCGTGGATCGATCAGGAAGGTACGGCCACCCGCCGCCACCCACTCGCCCTCGCGCACATACAGGGCCTCGACCGCGCCCGAGACCGGGGCCGCCAGATAGATCAGATCGCCCTCGACATAGCCCGACAAGGTCCGGGGGCCGCTGTCGCGCAGGAACAGGCCCCACACCAGCAGCGCTGCCAGCGCCCCCACCACGACGATCCCCACAACCGGTCGAATCCGTTTCATGGCCGCATGCCTCCCAGCACCGTATCCAGATGTTGCGCCGCCAGTGCCTCGATATCCACGGGCTCGGCCCCGACCGGCTCGAAGGTCTCGCGCCACAGCACGCCCAGCAGCAGCGGCCCCATGATCCCCAGGGCGAACAGGCGCGGATCGCCGGCCCGGATCTCGCCCTTCGCCTGTCCCTGACGGATCAGTCCGGTGATCAGACCCAGCGCCGGAACGATCACCGTCTCGTGCCAGATGGTCGCCAGTTCCGGCAGGTTGCGGCTCTCGACCAGCACCAGCCGGATCACGCCGGACACGCGCCGGTCGCTCGCCAGGGTCCGTGCCAGCAGGCCGACCCCGGCCCGCGCCGCCGCCTCGAACGGCACCTCGGCCCCGGCCAGGTCCTTCAGGTGCGCCAGATTGCCGCCGATGGCGGTGCCGACCACGGCCCGGAACAGGTCTTCCTTGGTCTCGAAATACAGATACAGCGCGCCCTTGGACACGCCGGCGCGCCTGGCCACGTCGTCCAGCCGCGTCGCCGCATAGCCGCGCGCCGCGAACACCTCCAGCGCCGCCGCCAGAATCTCCGCCGGCCGCTCGGCGGGACGACGACGGAATTTCGGTTCACCGGGAGGCAGCATGGACACCCTTTTAATAACTGACCGGTTAGTTATTAAATCAACGGAGTCATTTCGTAAAGCCTCCCCGGCGGATTCCGCGACCACGGCGCTGGACCCCGCCCCTGCGGTTTCATAAGTGTCTGTGCATGACCTCTCCCCTCGACGCCTCCCCCGACCCGCTGCTGACGCTGGAACCGCACCGCAAGGTGACGGTGCGCGAGGCTTTCGGGGTCGATTCCGACATGATCGTGCCGATGTTCGAGACGCGCGACAGCCATGTGCCCGAGCTCGACGAGGCCTATCGCTTCGACCCGCAGACGACTCTCGCCATCTGCGCCGGCTTCGCCTTCGACCGGCGGGTGATGGTTCAGGGCTATCACGGCACCGGCAAGTCGACCCATATCGAACAGGTCGCCGCCCGGCTCAACTGGCCGATGGTCCGCGTCAATCTCGACGCCCACGTCAGCCGCATCGATCTGGTCGGCAAGGACGCCATCGTCCTCAAGGACGGCAAACAGGTCACCGAATTCCGCGAGGGCATGCTGCCCTGGGCCATCCAGCGCCCGATCGCCCTGGTGTTCGACGAATATGACGCCGGCCGCCCCGACGTGATGTTCGTGATCCAGCGCGTGCTCGAGGCCCAGGGTCGCCTGACCCTGCTGGACCAGAACCGCGTCATCCGTCCGAACCGGTTCTTCCGCCTGTTCAGCACCACCAACACCATCGGCCTCGGCGACACCTCCGGCCTGTACCACGGCACCCAGCAGATCAATCAGGGTCAGATGGACCGCTGGAACATCGTCACCACGCTCAACTACCTCGACCACGACGTCGAGGGCGAGATCGTCGTCGCCAAGGTGCCCGAGTGGAACGACGCCGAGGGCAAACGTCGCATCGCCGCCATGGTCCGCGTCGCCGACATGACCCGCAACGCCTTCATGAACGGCGACATCTCCACCGTGATGAGCCCGCGCACCGTCATCACCTGGGCCCAGAACGCCATCATCTTCGAAGGCGACGTCGGCCTGGCGTTCCGGCTGACCTTCCTGAACAAGTGCGACGAGCTGGAACGGCCGACGATCGCGGAATTCTACCAGCGCGCGTTCGGGGAGGACCTCCCCGAGGCGGCGACGCGGGTGAAGGTGGGTTAGGCGTCAGCGTACACGAGCAAGCCCTGCACGTGACCCGCTCTAGTTTCACGTTGGGTCTTGTTGTTCACAGCTTCCCGAGCGGCAAAAGCATAGTCCGCCGGCAAGGCCGCCTCGAAAGCTAGCAACCCAGCCCGCGTCGCGGCCACGTTCAACTCCCGTCCTCCGAAGGAGAACATCTCGACAATCAAGGTGAAGAAATTTGCCTTATTCCACCAGATGGACTCAGCGGGTAGATTCAGCGCGTCAACCTCACTCGCGACCGCATTGAGACGATCCACCACTTCATCAGAAGCATCGAATTCTTCACTGAAATCTTCGAGATACGATTTAACTCTCACGTTTCTATTATAATATCCAGAAAGTACTGTGGTCATAATATTCAATACGAACATTAGAGGCACTTTCCGCTGGAACTCATAGGGTGAGAAGACGTCCGCGGTCGCCAAAAGAACCGGAAAATTTCCACGGGCTCGATCTACTAGCCACGCCCATTTTTCTTCCGATATCCCAGGGTCACGAAGGAAGGCGTTCTCGAATATCTCTACAGGCACCCCTTCAACAGGCTCTCCGCCTGCATCATCCACCTCGTCGATGCCTGCGCTGGCTTCTTGATCAGCTTCATCATCAACTGGAATGTCATCACTCAACAAACGGGCAATAAGCATGTACTCAGAGGCGCTGAATTCCGTTGCCATTCGTTCGATCGCCGAGAGCGAATAGAATGTTCGGTTCAATCGTTTGAACACGTCCTTCAGTCGCGGATCGCCCACGTCAAGATCGAAGTCAATCACCGGTACTTCGTATTTGACGAACTCCGTTTTCTCCTCCGAGGTAAGCTGAAAAAATTTGCGCCCGCCGACTTCAATGTTGCCGGCGGCAAACTCTCTAATTGCGTTAAGTCGCTGCTGGCCATCAACGACGCACGTGAAGGCCCGCATGGTTTCAAGATCTATCGGACCCCGAGCAAGAAAAATTTGCGGAAACGGATAACCTTCTAGAATCGTTTCAATAAATTCTCTCTTGTGAGTGTCTCTCCAGACAAGATTTCTCTGAAAGTACGGGGAGACAATCAGCGTTCCCGCTTTGAGGCCTGAGAGCAAGTCGCCAATTTCGCGGGACGTTACTCTATAGCGCAAATCATTTTGCATCTTCTACCCCATCAACGCATTGATTGCTGAAGATTGCTTCCAGCAAAAAGCGTACTCATTCATGTAAATTGCGATAGAGACTCTACCAAAGAATCTTCTGTAGTTGCGACTCAGTTCATCTTGAAATGCTATCTCAGCGCTTTTCAAGGTAGACTTTGGCATGAAATCCACCAGGATCATTCCTCGCCGTGAAATTTGGTCTTTGAATCGAGAGAGTTTTTCGGCTGAACCAAACTTCGATTGGTCTGAAAAGGCCCCGCTCGCTCCAACAGCAGCCTCCCAGAACTCTATGTACAGTTTCGCATCTATACATGCGATATCTAAATCTGAACGGCCTACCTCATACATTGTGTCCTTTACAGGACTGAAGCCGAGCTGAGAGGATCCAGTAAATACGACAGATCGAAAAGCGATCTTGTACCGCTCAGCGACCTTACTCTTAATTGCAAATTCGTTTTGATGTTTGTCGGCAAGAGCGAACGACTGACGGTCGAGATAGAGGTGCCGAGCACGATCAATGACACCGGAGACACCGGCAAGAGACTGGCGGACACCGCTTCTAATTTGATCTTTCGAAGGTTCTGTCGCTGCCACGCCTCTGCCTTGAATCAACCCGTCCAGGCCGAACAATCTAACGTTTAGAAAGTTTGTTCAAGCACGCGGATAAGTGAACTCGCCGTCGCGTGTCGAGAGACCGGCGCGCCCCCTCATCCGTCAGCCTGCGGCTGCCACCTTCTCCCGCAAGGGGAGAAGGGCGGGCAAATCCCCTGCTTCAGTGCCCCGCCACAAATCCCGCCGCATAGTCCCGCACATCCCCCGGCCACGCCGCCGTCGCCGTCGCGAACCCCCCTCCATCCCCGGCGAACAGGGCCCGCGTCGCGGCCTCATACCCCGGCAGATCCCCGGCCACGGCGGTCATGAAGCGATAGGCCGCCTCGCGCCCCTTGCGCACCCGGTCCGGCCCCTCACTGGCCCGCGCCGCCGCCTCGACCAGTTTGCGCAGGGCGACCGAGGCCCCGCCGGGCTGGGTCGCCAGCCAGTCCCAATGGCGCGGCAACAGGGTGATCTCGCGCGCCGTCACCCCCAGCTTCGGCCGCCCCGGCCCGCGCTTTTCCGGCTCGGGCGACGCCGGGGTCAGCCGCGCCCGCACCGCCGCCAGGTCGCCGCGCAGGTCGAACTCCAGCGGTCGGGCGTCGGCGTCATTGAACACCAGCACCGCCGCCTCCCCCGCCTCACTCGCCGCCTTGACCGCCGCCACCACTTCATGCGGTGACCCCCGTCCAATCAGACGGTGGCCGGCGAAGGCGGTACAGGTGATGTCAGGGGTCTGGGTCATGGGCCGGATTTACCCGGATAAAACCGGCGCGTCAATATTACCCGGGTGAAACAATCAAAGCCCCTCTCCCGGGGGAGAGGGGTTGGGGTGTGGGCGTACGGTGCCACCGTGATCGCACGATAACCCCTCACCCTTTGACGCTTCGCGCCGCCCTTCGGGTCGCGCCAGAACCCTCGCTGACGCTCGGATTCGCTCAAGCCCTCTCCCGCCGGGAGAGGGACGCGATGCGACATGTTTGCCAAAAATCCGCCTATAGGCGCTACTCAAATCCCCTCCTATTCAACCATCTACCCTTTTCCCCCCGCAAAATTCCCGCCCTGGTTCCGGCCCGTGCCATCATCCCCCTGTCCCGTCGCACGGGGGGCTCGCTCGGCCGGCGATCCGCAGCGGCGGCGGGAGCGGATGGAGCGGGCGCAACCCGGAGCCAGACCCTGCGGGGTCGCTTGCCGAGGGGATGCGAGGTCGAGCCGGGTGGAAGGCCGGACGGCCCAGGGGCGGGGAGGAGTACCCGTACCGGTCCAGGAGATGGTCGCTGCCATCCCTGCCCGCCGCGTGCAGACGGACCGCTCGTTAAAAGCGATGCCCATGGTCTAGGCACAGTGGAAACCCGTCCGCGCGGAGCGTCTGACGTTCGCCGAAACGGTATTTATTCAACACACCGGGCGTGCGCCCGGCGCTCCGCCAACGCCCCTCACCGCCCGGGAAACCCGCGCGGGGCTTTCGCGTGGGCTCAGTCGCGCCGGGCATAGCTCCGGTCGTCACCGATCATCGAGCCGGCGATCCAGCTGACGACGCCGGTGACCACGGCGGTGCCGATGCCCGGCCACAGGCCCGCCACGGTGAACCCGCCCAGCAGCCAGGCGACGATGCCGATGGTCGCGGCGTTCACCACCAGCAGGAACAGGCCGAAGGTCACCAGGGTGATCGGGAAGGTCAGGAACACCAGAATCGGCCGCACCACGGCATTGACGACGCCCAGCAGCAGGGCCGCCGCGATCAGCGACCCGGTCGAGGCAAAGTCGACGCCCGGAATCAGGCGCGCCGCCAGCCACAGCCCCAGGGCGGTGACCAAGGCCTGGACGAGGAATCTCAGCATGACGTCTCCTGTCGATAGCCGGACCACGATAGCGCATCGCGCGCCGTCGGGCTCCCCCTGCCTGCCCCGTTTTGATAGTGTGGCACCGACGAGGAGATCCCATGAGTCTGACCGGCCCCTACGACCCCGACAACATTTTCGCCAAAATCCTGCGCGGCGAGATTCCGGCCGTGAAAGTCTGGGAAGACGATCACGTGCTGGCCTTCATGGACGTGTTTCCCCAGTCCGAGGGCCATGTGCTGGTGATCTCAAAGACCTCGCAGGCCCGCAACCTGCTCGAGGTCGAGCTCGAGGTCCTGACCCGGCTGACGGCCGCCGTGCACCGCACCGCCCGCGCCGTCGACCGCGCCCTGACGCCCGACGGCCTCAGCATCATGCAGTTCAACGGCGAGGCCGGCGGCCAGACCGTGTTCCATCTGCACGTCCACATCATCCCGCGCTGGGCCGACCGGCCGATGAAGGGTCACGGTCACGCCCCGATGGCCGAGGCCGCCAACCTGCGCCCCATCGCCGAGCGGATCGCCGCGGCCCTCGATCCCGGCTGATCGGCATCTTGCATCGCGGTCCGTGCGCCAGCATAAGGGCCGCCGTCCGTACACACGGGGCCGGTTTAGCTCAGTTGGTAGAGCGCCAGTTTTGTAAACTGGATGTCGCGGGTTCGAATCCTGCAACCGGCACCATGTTTTCAATAACTTAGCCCGGCTCATTTCCCAAAATTGAAGATCGGGGGCACACCGGGGGCACAGCGCTGGATCCCATCAGACGGTTTCAGGACGCGTCAGAGGGTTTCCGAATTCGGAACAGGACCGGCTGCAACAAGCACATCGCGGGGTAACAAAGGGGCAGTGATCATCGCTGTATGGAGCGATGTCGCGCCTTGTTGCCCATGCAAGCAGCGGCGACCGAGACAAGGTGCCGACTTCGGACATTGCCCCGACACCCCGTCACCTCCGAGAGATATGACACTCGAGGGTCGTCCGATTGGCCGCAGTGTCATGCGGCGGATCCGAGCTCCTGGGGACAGGGGAAGCCTTCGGGCTGGTCGACAATATTGCGAAGCTGAGCCATCAGACCGTGTGTTACGGTTCCCGCTAAAGGCGCGCTGTCCAGTTCTTCTGGCTGGCGTCCGGAACTGACGTACGACTGCGCTAAGGTCGATTTCGTGGATCAGCAGGGAGGGGCGCACATGAAAAGGCTGGTGTTTTGTTTTGATGGAACGTGGAACCGTCTGGAGGCTCCTTTTCCGACCAACGTCGTCATAACGGCGGAGAGTGTAGACCCGCTCGATGGCGATCACGCCCAACTCATCTACTACGACGAGGGCGTAGGGACGAGCTTCCTCCAAAGCCTAGCAGGCGGGGTCTTCGGTGTCGGTATGGTGGCGAACCTCGCCCAAGCCTATCGGTTCCTGATCTTCAACTTCAGTCCGGGCGACGAGATATACGTCTTTGGCTTCTCGCGCGGGGCCTATACGGCACGATCGTTCGTCGGCCTTCTTCGAAACTGCGGCATTCTGCGGCGAGCGGAAGCGGCTCGTGCTTCCGAAGCGATTGAACTTTACAAATCCCGCAGGGACTCCACGCATTCGGATTCTGACGCCATGCGCCAATGGCGGCTGGACTTCACGTCGCAAGTCGTTGTCTCGGACGACGAGCTGGCCTGGCGCCGGGCCCGGCAACCAGAGACGGATGTCGAGGAAGTCCCCCTTCTGAAAATCACCTATCTGGGGGTCTGGGATACCGTCGGGTCGCTCGGCATTCCCTTCCGCTATCGCTGGTGGTTTGATCCAGCCAACCGTCGGCACGCATTCCACGACACGCGGGTCACGGATTTCGTCAATAGTGCCCGGCACGCAGTCGCCCTTGATGAGCGTCGCCGCGACTTCCAACCTACGCTTTGGGAAAGCGCGGATGCACTCAATAAGACCGTTGGGGTCGACCCTGATGATGAACTCGCGCCCTATCAACAGAAGTGGTTCCCGGGCACCCATGGCTCTGTGGGTGGCGGCGGCCCGGAGCGAGGCCTTTCGGACCAGGCCCTGGACTGGGTCCTGTCAGGCGCTCGCAGACGAGGCCTGAAACTGGATTCCACCTCGACCTCCCGAATCTACAGCCTGAATCCGTCGCACCTCGTACCCGTCGATAACGTCCCCCCCGGCTTTTCATTCATGGGATGGATCATGGGACTGTTCCCCTCTGATCGCCGCGGTCCGCGCGCACTCTACGAGGTCAGCCTCAGCGCGCGACGGCGCTATTTGGAATCGGCCGAGGCCTTGCCCGAGCGTTGCGCCTATCGACCGGGGGCCTTGAAGGCGGTCGCCGCTGATCTCGACGCTCTTGACCCTGCAGAGGTCGGTCTCGGCCAACCCTACAGCGGCCTCTACAGCCTCTACGAGGTTCGGGCTCGTGATGCGCTCGGCAAGCTGGCCAAACGCTTCTATGGCGACGCGCAGCAGTGGCCGAGCCTCTACCGCGCCAATCCTCAAATCGAAGACGCCAATCGCATCTACCCTGGCTGGATCCTAAAAATTCCCAACGATCCCTGGGTCGAGCCCGCTTCGAAACCGGCAGCCAAGGACAAGCAGCCATGAAGCGACTTTTCCTGATCCTGGCCGTTACGGTGTCGGCACTGCCGGCAATCGCCCAGGATCGCGCCGAACTACATACCTTGCATTGCCTGAACGGGTGCCCGACCGGGGCCTCGGCGACCAACGACGTGATCGTGCGAGAAATCTATACCCTGTCGTCCAACGACCGTCGCAAGTTCGCGGACTGGGTGGCCTACCGTATCACCAGCGACACGGTCGGAACCTCCGGGGGACGCCGGTGGCAGGCCGACCCCTGGCTGTCAGAGGCTGAAACGCTCGAACCCAATGATTACGACGACGCGCCTGGTACCCTTCAGATCGATCGAGGCCACCAAGCGCCCCTGGCGGCCTTTTCGGGTACCCCCTTTGCCGAAGACACCAACATTCTCTCCAACATCACGCCACAGCGATCCGCGCTCAACCAGGCTTCGTGGCAATACCTCGAAGCACAAGAGCGCCGGTTTGTGGCGCGGCCCTCTCCTGACGATCCCGTGCGGACGCTCTATGTTCTCACCGGCCCCCTCTATGAGCGAATGATGCCGTCGATGCCCATGCCGAACGGCTATGAGCGGCACCGCCTGCCTTCTGCCTATTGGAAGGTTCTCGCGACGTCGGATGGCCGGGTGGCGGCCTTCATCTTCGATCAGGACACTCCGCGATCAGCGTCCTATTGCACCATGCGAACAACGCTCGAGGAGGTAGAGATTCGAGCGGACCTGGAGCTTTTCCCACGGCTCCAAGCCAGGGCGTTCTCGGACCTGAGCCCGGACCTGGGCTGCGTTTCTGCGCCCGTTACGCCTCTGCCTGAGTAGGGGGGCTGTCGTTTCTGAGCGACAAACGCTTTGTACGAGACCCCTGTCAGCCCCTCACCCGAGCCTGCATCGGTAGCTCTTAAATTGAGCTTACAGTCGAAACACACGCGGTAGAAATTCAGGCCAGCTCAGCGTTCACGAGCCTGACGACGTTTAAGCTTCGGCTTTTGCTGAACCTTGGCTTTTTTGCCCTGGCGACCACCTGCGCCTAATCCCATCGCCTTGGCCGACGCGGACCGTTCGGCTGAATACACTGCAGCGACCATTGGAAAGTCCACGGGAAGACCGAACGCTTCCCGATAGCTTTCCGGCGTATAACCATGTGCGCCAATGTGACGCCTGAGCGACTTGAATGTCCGGCCGTCGATCAGACTACGAATTCCCTGAGGGGTGATGAGCTTTCTCACTTCGGCGTCCCTCAACGTCTTTGCAGCCTTGTCTTCAACAATGGCCGTACCAGCTGTCGCCAATGACTGGTGCACGGACTTGATGAAGCCTCCGATTTCGTCCGCGTTCAGACGATTGGAAGACACGTAGTTGGCGACGATGCCAACCGTCATGTCCAAGAGGCGATCCGTCAGGTCGGTCATAAGAGGTCTCGATCAATGTGCGGCTGATACGACCAACCGATCGTTAGGAAGTAACTCGATAAAATACAAAATTCCCTTATCAGATTAAGCAATCCACACGCCAGAAAACCCATAAGACAAGGGTGCAATGTCAGATTTGTTCTTTGCGAATATTCGAACAGATCGCTTCCAGACGCTGACGGGACAGGGGGATATCGTGAAGCCAAACTATAAGTTTGGGACCGAGCGACCGCCCTTGCGGGACCGGGCTGGGTCCGCCGGCCGTAGGCAGAACGTTCACACCGAGGGGGTCACAGGTTCAATCCCTGTCGCATCCACCACTTTTTTTCGACTAAAAATCAGCTGGTTAGCAGAACACGATAGTCTGCTCACGGATGATTTTTCTACTAAAAACGAGTTAGTGGGGCAGTAGTGGGGCAGTCGCCGCGCAAAAATGTCGCTCGAAACGATACGACGTGCCCTGAAAAGCATTGATTGGAGCGGAGACAGGGCCTGATTCGACCTCGCTCGGCTGCGGCCTTTTGCAGGGCGTTTCATCCAGGCCAGTCTCCCAGACTCAATCCACTGCCACCGTTCATCGAAGGAGCCGCCATGGCGTCGATCCCGGACCACCCCAACGACGCCGGAACCTGGACCCGCCTGGAGGGCCGGGAGGGGTTCGCCCTTTGGCGTCGCGAGCGTCAGTCACTGGCGCCGGTGACGATGTACTATGTCGTCGCGCCTCCTCGACAGAGCGAGATCCTTTATGACGAGGCCAAGGCCCGTGCCCGTTTTGACGAGCTCGCTGGTGCCGCCTGTCCGGAAGCGGCCTCCTGACGGTCTGGTCGCCGGTTTCGAGACCCCGTTCCGGCTGAAGCCGGCAATACGCGCACGCGGCCTGACGGTCGGGGACCGAGCAAAGCCAACATGAGAAACCGCATACGTGCGGCCTTATCCGCCTTTAGGCCGGCTCTATCGGTTGAAGGACAGGATTCGCCGCACCTTTCTTGGCCGATGCGGCGCGCCTTGGTCGCGCCTCGGGCCCTGAGGCACTTGGTCGATTTCTCATAGTCCACCAGATCGGGGGCAAAATGTCCGCCGGACCCTAGCGTGCCAAAATGTCCGCTCAGGTCACTTAGCGAATAGGCCGAAGTGTAATCGGCGGTACGCTGTAAGACCCAGGCGCTGCCTTCCTCGAAGTCGCGGAGCGCATCCCGGCCTAAAACCCGAAATCGATCTGGTCGACCGAGGCTGGCCTCTTCCGCCGTCGGGTCGCCGCAGGCGACGAGGCCGAGCCTGAAGGCGTCGACGAGACCGCGCCTGTCGCGACGACCGCCTCCTTGTCAGGCTTGCGGCGGGGCGACCGCGTGGTCTGGATCAGCTTCGGCTCCCGGGGCCGGGCCAGCGGCTTGGAATGCGGCAGGCCGCGGACCGTCCGGGTCGCCTTCCACGCGGTCAGCTCGCTTTCCCACCAGCCTACCCGGTTGGGAGAGATACGCACGGGTTCGGGGAAATCCCCGACCTGTTGCAGTCGCCATGCGGTCGACCGGCTGAGGCCGGTGACGTCCCTTACCCGATCCCACGGCAACAGCCGGTCTTCCGGCCCGCCCGTCTCGACCGGTCCGTTTTCGGGTTCGAACGTCATGACGCGCCTCCAAGCATCCCGTCAGCGGCGGCCTCGAAGATCCTGCAAAGCGCCCGGGCGTCGACCGCGGCGTCGACGCAATCGCGCGCCGCCCATCGCCGTGCCACCGCCTTGACCGCGAAACTGGCGGCGGGGTCCGCCAACAGAGCCGCGATCGTCGGGGCCGCCGCGACGTCCCTGGTCAACCGGTCAGCCACGGCGACGCCCCCTCGCAGCGGGCGGCGCGCCGGTGCGGATGTCCGAAATCTGCGACCGCGCCCAGTCCCGCAACAGGTCTCGTGGATAGAAGGGCCTGGACCGGATGTGACGGCACGGGGGACCGTTCCCGCCGGTGGACCACAGCCGCGCCAGGGTGGCCGGCTTCAGTCGAATCCCGAACGAGACCAGGAAGGCTGAAGCCTCCACTCGCGTCAGCAGCGGCTCGTCGATCGCCGGAGCAATCTCCCCGGCGTCCTCCGTCTCCCCGATCATCGCCCGCCTCCCCGGGGACGGCACTGCCGGGCATTGACGACGCCCTGGCCCGCCGTCAGCGCCAGATAACAGTCCACCACAGTCGCCACATACGACCGGGTTTAGGCTATGTCCGGAACCCGACCCAGTGTCGCCACGCGCGCCGGGCCGGCGCTGTACACAGGGGCGTGGTCCACGGTGCCGTGCGCCACCAGTTCATCCCGCATCAGGATGTTCCGTCGATCCAGAAACAGGGTCCGGAACTGTTCGCGGGGCTCTTGAGCGAGCGCCGCCCGGACATAGGTCAAAAGGGCGGTCCACGACGTGATCACGGGGCGGCGACAGCTGTCTTCGCGCGCAAGTCGAACCGCCAGTTCACGCAGCAGCTTGATATCCGAAAGGGCAAGAGGGTCGAGGCCAGGCGTGCGCCTGAGTTCGCCGGGCTCGGCAGCGACGACAGCCCCCAGGCCCGCAAACCGCTCCAGCAGAATACCGGCAAGCCGATCCGTGTCGGCACCCGGGCCATTGCCGGTTCGCCTCAACATCAAACTCAGCAGGGCCTGATCATCCAGCACCGCATGAACCAGGGTCGGCCCTGCAGGCAGGCGTTCGTTCGGGCACGGACCCAGGGCCCGGGTCGGAATCGGTCTCATGGCGGTCTCCTTCTCCGCTCCACCACGGAGCACCCGCCGCCCGGCCTTTCTTTCTCTCCCTGGTTAGACTTGTGACAGACCCGCGGCTTGGCCGGCGGTCCGCCACCTTGAGCCGGTGGAACGACTTCTGATCAGCGCCGCGGTCATGCGGACTGCAGCCCTCGCCCGAGCCGATCCCAGCGAGGGTCGACTGCCCGGATCATCATTGTCAGCACCTCAGCTCCATGATGCGAACTCGAACGCAAGGACGCGGCGTGTCAGGAGCGGTGCCTGCCCAACCGTCGAAGGGAGTTCGCGTTGCACCCCGCCGGCGTCCGGCGTGATGATCTCGTCGGTTCTCGCACCGGTTCCGCGCGCGCGTTCGAGGTCTTCGCCTCATCGATGAGCAGACCGTCAGGGGTTCGCTGCCGCCTCAGGATAAATCGTCACAAGGCAACCGCTCATCGATCGGACTGTTCTCGGAGACAAGCAAACGCCGTTCCTCGTCGATCATATAGTCCCGAGTGGCCGGAGAAGCCTTGATGTCTCGGGTAAGCTGGATCTGAAAGACGGTCATACTTCCGACCCTGAACGCGGCTTCGCAGGCCGCAAGATAGAACTCCCACATGCGGCAGAAGCGCTCATCGTAGATCTCGGCGGCGCGGGCCCGATTAGCGCGGAATCGTTCCGACCAGCACCGAAGGGTTTCAGCATAGTGGAGCGGCAAGAGCTCAACGTCAGTCACCCGTAACCCGCTATGTTCGACCGCCGTGAACACTTCCGACAATGACGGGCAGTATCCGCCGGGAAAGATATACTTCTCGATCCATGGGTCGTTTTCGGCTGGCGGACCCGTTCGTCCGATCGCATGGATGACCGCGAGCCCGTCCGGCGCCAGTAATCGGTGGACGATATTGAAGAACTCCCGGTAGTGCGGTTGACCGACGTGTTCAAACATCCCGACCGACACGATGCGGTCGTAGGTTCCAGTCTCATGGCGGTAGTCGCGAAGATGAAAGCGTACGTGCGGCTCCAATCCGCTGGCTGACACACGAGCAGAGGCGACCCTCAATTGTTCGTCGGATAGGGTAAGGCCATCGACTTCGACGCCATGCCGACTTGCCAGTTCGAGCGCCAGGCCACCCCAGCCACTTCCAATATCGAGCACACGGCCACCCGTCTCCAGGCGCAGTTTCGCCGCGATATGACGCTTCTTCTTGGCCTGGGCGACCTCAAGGCTCTCGTCGCCGTCCTGAAAATATGCGCACGAGTATTGCAGGTCAGGGTCAAGAAACAGGAGATAGAGGTCTTCGGACAAGTCATAATGATGGGCGACATTGGCTCGAGCCCGGGCGATTGGATTGCGCCGTTGGCGTTTCTGGAAAGGTCCGGCCAACTCACGCGCCGCGGGTGATGCTTTAGCGAGGTCATCGGCGATGGAAACGCCGATCACTAGTAAGTCGCGCAGCGAACCCTCTTCCAGGACCAGAGTACCGTCCATGTAGGCTTCACCCACACCGAGCATGGGATCAGCCAGCACGCGGGCCGGGGTTCGGGGATCATCAAGCCGAACGCTTGCCCTTGGCGTGTCTTCAGAGCCGAAGACGTGGCGCTGCCCCCAAGGATCGACAACCACGAGTGACCCTTGCTGAACAGCGCGCTCGAGCGCCTTGGCAAGAATTTTGAAGGCGATGCGTTCGGGCAGGATCGAACGAAGGGCTTCTTTCATCATCGGTATCACCTTACATGCACAGGGGTCGCAGGTGAGACGCGTCAAAGAGGCAGGCCTTACACGAAGCGCAGGATTCCGAGCCCAGAGTCGAAACCCTTGCCGACGCTATGACGTCTTGGAGTCGGACGTGGCGACCGTGCCTGAATGTAATGAAATGGAGACTGCATCGTCCGTTGAGTGACTGAAGCGGCCCTTCTGGTCGCCGCCCGCACGGAGGGTCAGGTGTCTACGCTGCGTTCGCTCATTTTTGGTGCCCTGTGGGGCCTTTGGACGGTGCTGTTTGGTTTGGCGATCCCATTTTTGTGGATCGCCAGGGCGAAGCCCTCAACGGTGCGAATGTTGTCGCGGGTCTGGGCCCGTGGCGTTCTGTCCATGCTGGTCGGCATCATTGGCTTGCGGCACCGGGAACGGGGCCGGGAGCACGTTTCCCGTACGCCTGGCCTGATTGTTTCCAACCACCAATCGACATGGGAGACCTTGGCGGCACTCGTCATGTTTCCGGATGTCGCGATCGTGGCCAAACAGGAACTCCTGCATATTCCGGTGATGGGCTGGTATCTAACGAACTCGCCCATGATCCTGATCGATCGGACATCGGCATCCGCTGCGCTCCGAGAGATGACGTTGCAAGGTCGAGCGGCTCTGGCCGCCGGACGCCCGGTACTGATCTTTCCTGAAGGCACCCGAAAGGCAGTCGGTGAACCGATCGAATTCCGACGCGGTGTCGAATTTCTCTACAAGGCACTAGGCGTCCCGGCCCTTCCTGTTGTCCTGGATTCGGGGCGTTTCTGGAGTGTCGGCGGCCTTCCCAAACGGGCAGGGATCATCACTGTTTCGTTCCTGGAACCAATCAGTCCCGGCCTGAGCACGAAGGATTTTACCCGAACCGCGCAAGCTTCAATGCACGCCGAGGCGGTTGGGATCGAAAAGCGACGAGTGTCCTCACTGTCCTGTTTGTCGGCGAACTGCCTCGCCTCCCCCCAAATTCCGGAACTCCGCTCATGAAGATCGCGCAAGTCACGCCGCTGTATGAAGCCGTGCCGCCGAAACTGTACGGCGGGACGGAACGGGTGGTCGCTCATCTGACCGACGCCCTGGTTGAACTGGGCCACGACGTTACGCTGTTCGCCAGCGCCGATGCTATCACGCGCGCGCGGCTGATCCCGGTGCGCGATCAGGCCATGCGACTGGATCCGGCACCGTTCAAGTCGGACCTCGCGGCCCATATGGTCATGCTGGCCGAGGTGCTGAAGCGCGCCGACGATTTCGACGTGATCCATTTCCACACCGACATGATCCAGTTTCCGATGTTCGAACGGTATGCCAACCGTACGCTGACGACGTTGCACGGCCGACTGGACATGAAGGATATCGGCGGCGTCTACGAACACTGGCCCGAGTTCGGCCTGGTGTCGATCTCCGACAACCAGCGTCGTGCCCTGCCCCACGCCAATTGGAAGGCGACCGTCCATCACGGCATGCCGGGCGAGCTTTACCGCTTCTGCCCAAAATCGGAGGGCTATCTGGCCTTCCTCGGCCGCATCTCGCCCGAGAAGCGACCGGATCGGGCCATCGAGATCGCCACCAGACTCAACAGGCCACTAAAGATAGCGGCCAAGATCGACGCCGCTGACAAGGTCTACTGGGAGACCGTCATAAAGCCGCTGATCGACGGCAATCCCCTCATCGAATTCGTCGGTGAGATCGGCGATCACCAAAAGTCCGCCTTCCTCGGCGGGGCCGAGGCCCTTCTGTTTCCGATCGACTGGCCCGAACCGTTCGGTCTGGTGATGATCGAGGCCATGGCCTGTGGCACGCCGGTGGTGGCCTTCCGCTGCGGCTCCACCCCCGAAGTTATCGAGGATGGCGAAACCGGCTATCTGGTCGACACCGTAGAACAGGCGGTCGCCGCCGCCGGCCGGGCGCATCTGCTGGACCGCGCAGCGATCCGGGCCCGCTTCGACCGGCGGTTCTCGGCCACCGCCATGGCTCGCCGGTATCTGGACGTCTATGCGGATATGTCGGCGCGACGGCCCTTTGCCAGGACACTGACGAACAGCTCCGTGGCCGCAGTGCGCGAACAGAAGAGCTTCGCCGTCCTGGATTGATCCGCAAGCCCATGTTGCCCGGCCCTTCGAGAGCCGAGCATTATGAGGCACCCCATGCCTTACCCGCTCGAACCGTGACGCACAGTCACATTGCCGGCGACTGAAGCTCTGAAGTCGGCGGTTGCTCGGACGGCTTTTTCGATCGTGGAGGAAAGTACAGCAGCACCATGACGCTGAGCACTGCTGCGAAAAAGCACCACACGGAGATAAGCCACACGGAATAAAAAACGTAGGCCGCGACGAATGCCACAAAGGCCGCGAGACCAAACAGCCTGACCTTCGTGTGGCTGGAGAAGAGCATGCTGACGCAAGTGCTGAGGACATACAGCAACATCACAACGACGATATAGAAATGCGTGGAGACGTAGGCGATATGCCGTCCCTGCACTTGTGAAACGATCGGCAAACTTACCAAAAAATACAGGAGGTAGAGGCCCACAGCGGCCCCGACCAACGCGATGGAGAGCAATGCCCGGCGACGCCAGAGCACGGGCTCGATCAATAGAATCGCGATTGGAACATAGATCGGCCAAAGGACGTGCGAGAAGAGCGAATAGACGAGCGTAAGCACGGTATTCATCATCGGCGCCTTGTCGGGAAACGTTAGCCAGATGGTTCCCTCAATCAGCTGCTGAATGCCGAACAGGACGGGGATCAATGCAAAGGGCAGCTCGGCGCGCCGCCGTGCGCGACGAGCCGTTATCGAGCCGATGATCAGCAGCGAAGCCCCTGCCGTGAAACTGGCTGTAGCGGAAAAGCACATGCGATCGTAAATCCTCAGATCTCAACAGACTCAGGGATGGGTTGGCAGCTGCATACTGGCACCAGCCCACAGAATTTCCGAGCCGAAACTGGCGGTGATCAATCTCAATCGGCATTAGGGCCAGCCGGACGCTCTGAGTTGCGCTTTGTCCGAGCGACACCTTCTTGGGCATGCGGCTTCATCGACAGAACTGCCGAGAGAGACTTGGGAAGAGCCGAAGCTGCTCTGTAAGGAATTTTGGCTTGCCGCGTCATTGCTCCGTGGGCGCGACCCCGGCAACTGGTGACCAGGCCGGCGCGCGGACAATACGCTCCAACGAAGATCCAGGAGAGACTGATGAATTGGATGGTAGAAAACTGGCCCTGGCTTTTGATCGGGGCAGCCTTTGTGGGACTGCACCTCGTGGGTCATGGCGGCCACGGCGGTCATGGGTCGCATCGATCCACAAAGGGTAGCGACAGCGCTCGCTCACGAAAGGGCGACCTGAAACCGCCCCATGAGCACTGAGCGAGTCACCTCGGCAGCTTTACAGAAATCCCGGCGGAGCCGACCCATGATAGACACGAAAATTGTAAGCTGGACTCTTGGAATTTGGGCTTCAGTAACGTTTCTCATTTGCGTGGTCTACGGACTGATCGCGCCTGAGAACCTGCATGCACCGGCTATGTTGGAGCAGTTGTTGCCTGGCTTCACGTGGCTAACCTGGCCCGGATTCCTGTTGGGATTTGCAGAAAGCTTTCTCTACGGAGCTTACGCCGGATTGGTTTTTTGCCCGATCTACAACTGGCTGAACCGGCGCTGGGGTCGGGGTTAGAGTTGGGGGCTATGGGATGATGAAGCCATCATGACCGGCAACTGCATAGGCGGAAACCCGCAACCGCGCGGAGCGGCCAAAGGTGCTGGAGCAAGTGGCGTCAGCCAGGATTTCCGGCAAGCCCGGGACGGCGTCGACGTCGCGTAGGGCCATCCGCCTCCCAGGTCTGTAGCGCCGCCGCTATGAGCGGCGCGAGCGTGATGGCATTGCTTGCATGTGGGACGCTGTCGCTGGACACGACCCTTTCGGAGAGCCGGGAGAGTTCTGCGAAGGCCTCCCCCGCGAAGATTCCATGGACGACAACGCAGACGGGCGGTGGCAAGCCTTGTCGCTGCAACTGATGGGCGGCCTCAATGAGTGTACGCCCGGAGGACGCAATGTCATCAAGCAGGACCGGGCGGCGGTCTTGCCAGGGCGTGAGATCCGGAAATGCGATCTCGACCTCCCGATCTCCGTGCCGAATTTTTCTCAGCACGACGTGAGGCGCACCAACTGCTGCGGCGACCGCCTGGACCCACTGCTCACTTTCTTCATCGGGTCCGATTATCAACGGACGGGGGACTTCAGCGGCGATCCAATCGGCCAGCAAGGGCGCGGCATGCAGCGTGCGCGCCGGAATGTTGTACAGGGCAGCCAGCGCTGAATAGCGGTGCAGATGCGGATCGACAGTGACCAGTCGGTCAAAGCTGCTCGAGATGAGCCGGGAAAACGCACGCGAGGTTACGGCCTCACCGGGCGTGAAGCGCTGGTCCTGGCGCATATAGGCGAGATAGGGCGCGACCAAGGTCACCTCCGCCGCTCCGAGATCCCGGGCTGCGTCAGCGGCAAAGATCAGGCTCAGAAACCCTGGATCCGGACGCGCCAGACTACAGACCAGGTCAACAGGGCGTCCCGCTACGTCTGACACCAACCGGACATAGCTTTCGCCATCCGGAAAGTGGCGGGTTTCAAGCTGCCCCAGCTCAAACCCGCCCGCCTTGGCGATTCGCTCGGCGAACGCCTCATTTCCCGGGAGGGGCAGGATCAATCGCATGTGAACTCCCGGAATGAGGATTGGAGACCAAGGCTGAGAGTGGAACAGGAGAGCCCGACGCACTGGCTCCCGATGGCAGGATGCCCGTTCAGACGCTACGGTCTGCCCGTTCTTACAACGTGCCTTCGCCTCCACGTACCGATCGGCCCTCTGGGTAACTCTACGCAAGGCGGGGGAAGACCCAGCCGTCGGGGACGGAGACGCTGTAATACCCGGTCGAAGACATGCGTCATTGTCGACACGGGTCGAGTTCAGCCCCTCGCGGAGAGACCGGAACATGTCTGTCGCCCACCCAATGCGCCACTGGGCGCGCCCGCTTCTGTTGGCCGCCGTCGTCGCCCTGGCGCTCGCTTCCTGCCAGGCGAAGCCCGTCGAAGGTCAGTCGCAGACCGTCGATGGTCTTCGACTTGTGTACGGCGTCATCGCCAGTGAAAAAGTGGCCGATCACCCGCGGTCCCACCCTGAGTCCCAGATGCACGACGGGCCGCCGCCAGGGACCGATCACGTCACGCTCGCCGTGTTCGACGCCACAACAAACCAGCGCATTAATGACGCCCAGGTGTCGCTGAGTATCGAAGGGCCGCGTAACGCCGGCCCCGGAGCCGGGCGACTGGACCCCATGCATCTGGACGGTTCCACCTCCTACGGCGGCTATGTCTCGCTCCAGCATCCCGGACGTTACCTGCTGATCTTCCATGTGGCTCGCCCCGGTCGGCGCGACGATCCAGTCAGGGCTGTCTTCGCCTACAAGCGGTCATGACAGGCCGTGCCGGGGGACGACGTCGCTGCGCCGGCCTGGGCGCAGGGATCAGTGTTCACCGCGACGGTCGGTAAAACGAGGACCGGTGCGAAACCACCGCCCGGCGTGCGCATATTGGTGGTCTGTCCCTGGTAGAGGCGGGCCGCCGCGAGCAGCATCCGCCCTCCATAGGTGTAAAGGCGCACATCGACCTTCAGACTGACCGGCTCGTCGTCGGGTTGGATGCGTCGTTCTCCCGGAGCGGTGTAGGCTTGCGCGACGTAGGCGGAGACTTTGATCTCTTCCCAGACCCGCCGGGTGAGTTTGGCACCGCGGTAGGCCGCCTTGCTGGCGTGGCCCCGTACCGGCTTGAAGAACCATTTGCGCCGGTCTGCCCAAAGCTCTGCGGCGTTTTCCGATCGCACGAGGACGGTCCGGGGAACGGTCGCCGCAAGAACGGCGGCATGATCCGCTCCCAGCCCCCAGCGGCGTAGTCTTTCGGGATCGGACAGCAGGGTAAGGTTCTGTTTGTCGGCGAGGCGGCTATAGATATGCGGGTTGGGCGTGATCACGGCCAGGTCTCGCTCATATGCCTGTCTGAGGACTGCGTGGGCCGGCTCCTCCAGCAGAAAATCGACCAGACGATTGTAGACGATGTCCACACGAACGCCGCCCAGCGTCAGAGCATCACCTTCGAGCTTAAGATCGCGAGGATCGCCGATCAGGGCCTCGAGTCCGACCGCCCGCAGCTGGGCCTGGGCGAGCCTGAACTCCGGATATAGCGCCTGCGCCAAGGGATCATCATCCAGGATGGCAACCGTTGTCGGCGTCCCACTCCCGTTCTGCAGCCGCCACTCATTGCGGAACATTTCTCCGATGTGCTGCTGAAACGTTGCCGGCCCGGGTGCGTCAACGCCGGCGACGACGCCCGCGCAGCACGCCTGCTGCGACCGGGCGAGAACGGCGTTCAGGAAGGCGCCTCCGGCGTTGGTGTTGATCTCGATGAGCTTGGGGCCGACGGGTGTCACGTGGAAGTCGTAACCCATGAAGGCACCCAGCGGGCCCGGATCCCGACGCGCGAGCGGCGGGGTCCAGGCCAGGGCGGCTTCGCGATACCCGGGCAACACGACAGCCGTCTCAGCCGCCGCCACCACGTCCATCATCCGGCCGAGCGTCTCTGCGGGCAGGAAAACGGGGGACCGCGCGAACAGCCAGGGATGGGTTTCAGCGAGGTCCCCGGCGAACCCGGGGATCTCCGTCTCGCGATCGAGTGCGGCCGCGAGGGCTGCCTGATCCACCCCCACGCAAAAGCAGCCGCCGTTCAGCTGGTCTGCGCGTACGGAGCCGGCCAAGGGCGACAGATCAGACATCAATGAAAGAGCCTCCTTCTGGGTGGCGAACCGGCTTGCTCCGCGTCGAGTCACCGGTCAAGGCCAAGCAGCCGGGAAGCATGGCGTGCGATCATCCGTTCTTCGTCGGTACGGATCACCCAGACGGCGACAGGACTGCCGGCTGCGCTCAACCGTCCAGTCCCGCGGCTATTGGCGGCCGGGTCAAGCTCGACACCCGGCCAGGCGAGCCGTGCACAGATTTCCGCCCGTATCTGCGGTGAATTCTCGCCGATGCCGGCGGTGAAGACCAGGCCGTCAAGCCCCTCCAGGCTCCCCGCCAGGGTCGCGACCTCGCGCGCCGCCCGGTAGACGAACAGATCAACCGCCTCACGCGCGGCCAGGCTGTCGCTCTCCAACAGGACACGGATGTCATCGCTGAGCCCCGAGATGCCCAGCAGGCCGGAGCGCCGGTAGAGCAGATCGACGAGTTCAGCGGCGTCGAGCCCCGCGATTTGCTGGAGGTAGAGCACCACCCCAGGGTCCAGACTCCCGCAGCGCGTTCCCATGACCAAGCCGTCGAGCGGGGTGGCACCCATGGTGGTATCGACGCTGCGACCGTTACTCAGTGCGCAGAGGCTCGCGCCTGAGCCAAGATGGGCCGCGACAACGCGACCGGTCGCCGTCGACGGATCGAGCGCCGCGAGCTGCTCGGCCACAGACTCGTAGGACAGACCATGAAAGCCGTATCGGCGAAGCCCCCTGGCTTCCCAGACCCTGGGCAGGCCCAACCGATCCGCCACCGGCTCATGACCGCCATGGAAGGCGGTATCGAACGTCAGGACCTGGAGTAGATCAGGATTGGACTTGCGAAGCGCCCGGGCTCCCGCAAGTCCCTGCTGCCGGTGCAGTGGCGCGAGCGGAGCAAGCGCTTCAAGGGCCTTCAGGACCGGCTCAGTGGCCGCGACCGCCTGGCTGAAGTCCGGCCCGCCGTGCACAATGCGATGTCCGACAATGGCCACGGGCCCGGCCAGTCGGGCCTCCACCCACCGCAACAGGTCCGGCACCGTGTCGCTGCCCCTGTCCACCCAAGGGGCTTCGGTCAGGACGCCTCCGGCCGTGTCCAGGCTCAAGACCCTTCGGCCCGGGCCGTGGGACTCGATCCGGCCCCGCAACACCGGTGCAAGAGTTCCTCGGGCGGTTTCGAAGGCACCGAATTTGACCGTGGACGATCCGGTGTTGAGAGCGAGGACGGACGGCATCCTGGCGATGGTCCCTGAATGGCGCACGCCCGGCGTGCCGATCATTTCCTGACGCGGCCAACCCGCTCTCCTTACGGATCAGGCAGCGCCGACCGCGGTCGTCGCCTCCCCTGCGATCCCGGCCCGGCGTAATGGATTGCCCCGGCGGCGTCAGACAGGCAGCGACGTTTCGTCTCTCCATGAGAGATCCAGCCCGATGCCTTCGACCCAACAGTCAGGACGTATCCCGAATATCCTCGCCGCCTTCGACGCAGGGTTGGCATACCGGCTCATCGGCGAGCATCGTGTCCACCGCTTCGGTCGCCCGCCGCTCCTCTCGTTCCAGCGCTGTCCGCTGCCGCATTTGATCCTGCACCGCGGCCATGACCGTGGGCATCGCCTGGGCCGCGGGGGGCCGTCCGCCACCAATCCTTCCCATCCAAATCAATTCTGAGCGACCCCGTCATGCCCGAACCGCAAGCCTATGGACTCTGGTCCCTGGTCATCCTGAACTCGGTCCTGTTCATCGTCTTCGCCTTCACCTTCTTCAAACCGAGGACGGGCCGGGACTGGCGTTCATTCGGCGCCTTCAGCGCCTTCCTGGTGGCGCTCTTCACCGAGATGTACGGTTTTCCGCTCACACTCTATTTCCTGTCCGGGTGGCTGCAGACGCGCTTCCCCGGCATCAACTGGTGGTCGCACGACGCCGGCCACCTCCTCGAGACGATGTTCGGCTGGAGGGCGAACCCCCACTTCGGACCTTTCCATATCCTCAGCTTCGCCTTTATCGGTGGCGGCTTCTGGCTGATCTCCGCGGCCTGGCCGGTGCTCTATCGCGCCCAGCAGAATGGAATGCTGGCCGTCAGCGGTCCATATCGATCCATCCGCCATCCGCAGTACGTCGGCTTCGTGCTGGTGATGTCCGGCTTTCTGTTGCAATGGCCGACCGTGCTCACCCTGGCGATGTTCCCGGTGTTGGTCTTCATGTACTGGCGGCTCACCAGGAGCGAGGAGCGCGAAATCGATACCCGCTTCGGCCCGGGGTATGCGATCTACAGGCAGGCCACGCCCGCCTTCATTCCACGGATGCGCCCAGGGGGTGGCGCGGCGCCTTCGCGCCCCTGAACCGCCGCCCCGACGCAGGGCTTGCCGGGACCTCCCGCGTTCGCCAGTTATCTTGGCCAAGCGCTGGCGGGCAACAAGGTATTCGCAAGACCGAGCTCAACCTGGGATCAATCTCGACACGCCACCTCGTTCAATCAGGTAACGCACTACGCACCGCAGATGAAAATCCCTCGGAAATGCGGGTACACATAGTCGTGATCTGATATTTTGATCTATCGCAATGGCGCGCGCGCTCTTCGGCCCGATCCTGATTTCCAATAGATGGACAGGATTTGCCAGATGAACCTGCAACGAGCCTCCGCATCAGATACACCGGCTTCAGTGCCCCCGTCGATTGGCCTCGCACCGGCATTGGCCCGTCCGGAAGAAATTGTACGCCTCGTGGAATCGAGCCTTCGATACGGTCGGGCTGGCCATTTGCGTTTTCTGAGGGGACGCCTTCGGTCCAGAGAAGACGCCGAAGACGTTCTGCAGGAGTTCGCCCTGAAGGCCACGCAAGGCGCACGATACCTGACCAATCCCGGCAAGATCGATGCATGGCTCGGCACCGCCCTGCGCAATGCCCTGTTCGATCGTTACCGTCGAAATGCGAGCCGTTCCCGGCTGAACGAGGCCATGCTATCGGAGGTTCCCGTACCCGCCGGAGACGATGCGCCGGAGGGTCTGGACTGGGCGTTGCAGTGCCTGTCCGAAGCCTTGGGCGACCTCAGACCGGAGACCGCCCAACTCCTGCGGCGCGCGGAGCTCCAGCAGACCCCTCTCAAGGTGATCGCCCGTGAGATGCAGCTGACCGCCAACAATGTCGGCGTTCGCGTCCACCGCGCCCGCGCGGCACTCCGGCGACAGATGCAGGAGCGCTGCGGTGCCTGCCCTGAGCCCTGCGCGCTCGCGGCACGATGGAGACGAGCCATCGATGCGACGGGTCAGGCTTCGATATCGATCAAATCCCCATGTGAAGCGGCGTAGTCGAGTGCGTAGGCCAGTTCGCCCGCCGTCTCGGCATGCACTGTGAGCAGAGGCTGGCCCACTGCGACTTCCGTTCCCAGGCGCACCTGCATCTCGATGCCGGCCGCCTTCCGTTCGGGTGCCCCCGCCAGCTTGGCCAGGGTGGCGATCTGGCGGTTGTTGATCAGGATGACGCGGCCGGATCGGGTCGCATGAATTGGTGCCCGCTGGGCCGCGACGGGCGGCGTACGCATGCCACCCTGCGCTTCGCAGATCCGCTGAAACCTGACCCAGGCGCGGCCGTCGGCAATGACCGCTTCGGCAGTGGCGGCCCCCAGACCAGCCTCCGCCGCACCGGCGAGTTCGAGAGCAGCCCCTGCTAGCAGGCAGGCGCGTTGGCGAAGATCCTGCGGCGCTTCGGGCCTATTCTGCAGCACCGCCAGAACATCAAGCGCCTCCAGAGCCGGCCCGATGCCGACGCCGACCGGCTGACTCCCGTCGGTCTGAAGGCATCGCGCCTTCAGGTCGAACCGGGCCGCGATCTCGATGAGTCGCCGCGAAAGCTTCCCGGCCGCCTCAGTCGTACGCACCTTGGCGGTGGCGCCGACGGGAATATCCAGCACGACATGGGTGGAACCCGCCGCGATCTTCTTGGAAAGGACCGAGGCGATCAGCTGACCTTCGGTGTCCACATCCAGAACGCGCTCGACCCGGATGAAAATGTCATCGACAGGGCTCAGCCTCACGGCCCCGCCCCAGACGACGCACCCTCCCTCGGCTTCCACCACACGACGCATGGCGGGCAGATCTAGATCGACCGGTGCCAGAGTTTCCATGGTGTCGGCTGTGCCCGCCGGCGAAGTGATGGCCCTCGAGGATGTCTTGGGGGTAAGCAGGCCGCAGGCGGCAAGGATGGCCACCACGATCGGCGTCGTGCGGTTGCCCGGAAGTCCGCCGACGCAGTGCTTGTCCATGACCACGTCGGACGCCCAGCCGAGCTGCTCTCCCGCCCCGACCATGGCGCGTGTGAGGGCTACGGTCTCGGCATCATCCAGCGGCAGGACCGAGGTCGCGGTGAGAAAGGCGGCGAGATGGATGGGGGTATACTGGCCCGCGGCCACGTCCCGGATGATGCCGTCTATCGCTGTGTCGTCCAGCCTGGCACCGTAGATGCGTCGTCGCACGCTGGACATGGATTCGATCGCGGGCGCGTGCCGCACGGTGACGGGGTCACCAGCCTTTACGCCCAGCGCTTGCCAGGCTTCCTCGGAGAGCGCGGCCTCGTCCATGGCGAGAACGCCGCCATCCATCTGGTAGAGGGTAGCATAGACCTCACGGTCTCCTGACTTCAGCACGACCTGCGACCGGGCCGACAAACCCTCCGAGCGGCAGGCAGGGCAGTCCCGATGCATCAGTACGATCGATTCGTGCTGGGCGTGGAGGCCGAAGCGGCGCGCTTTCAGGGGCGCTGCCGCCTCGGGGGCGGTTTTGATCATGTCGCTCACAGGTCGTGACGCTCCATCATCCCGGGGATAATGCAGTCCCATCCGAGCCGGTCCTGGATCCGGACCCGCAAGGCGTCCGACGCATGGGGCTCGCCATGGACGATGAAGGTCTTGCGTGGCGGCCGCTTGATCCCCGACAGCCAGCGCAGGATTTCCTCGTAATCAGCGTGGGCCGAAAGCATCGGCAGGGTGGCCACCTCCGCGTTGATCGGAACCCACTGGCCATGGATTTTCACTTCCTTGGCACCTTCGACCATCGACCGACCGCGGGTGCCGGCCGCCTGGTAGCCTGAGAAGAGTATGGTGTTGCGACGATCCGGACCGAAGGCCTTGATGTGGTGCAACACCCGGCCGCCCGTCGCCATCCCGCTCGCCGCCAGGATCACTTTCGGCATGGGACTGACGGTGATCTTCTTCGACGCCTCGACATCCCGCACATAGGTGGCGATCCCGCACACGGCATCGCAGACGTCGCGCGGCATGCGATGATCCTGCAGGTGCGCGCAGAGGAGGTCGGTCGCGTTGATCGCCATGGGGCTGTCCATGTAGATCGGCACCAGGCCGATGCGGCCCGCCTCCTTCAGTTGCCAGAGATGGTACAGCAGCGACTGGGCGCGACCGACGGCGAAGGTAGGGATGACAACTGTGCCGCCCCGCGCGGTGGTTCGCTCGATGACGTCCCCCAGGGTCTGAGTGGGGTCGTGCGGATCGTGGAGGCGATCCCCGTAGGTCGACTCGACCACGACGTAGTCAGCCTCCGTGACCGGCTCCGGATCGACCATGGTGGCGTCGCCGTAGCGGCCGAGATCCCCGGAGAACAGAATCCTCGTTCCGTTCCAGGTCACCTCGGCCGTCGCTGCCCCGAGAATGTGGCCGGCCCGGCGCAACATGAGGGTGGCACCGCCCGGCAAACGGACCTCTTGCTGGAAGGCCGTGGAAGAGAAACGCTCCACGGCGCGCTCTGCGTCGTGCACGCCGTAAAGGGGTAGCGCAGGCTTGTGCTTTGAATAGCCGTACCGGTTGGCGTTCTCGGCGTCCTTTTCCTGGATATGACCGCTGTCCCGCAGGATGATCTCGGCGACGTCCCGCGTCGCCGCGCTCGCCAGGATCGGTCCCCGAAAACCGTCCTTGACCAGTTTCGGCAAATAGCCCGAATGGTCAAGGTGGGCGTGGGTGAGGACTACGGCGTCGATGCTGGAGGGCTTGATCGGGAACGGATCCCAGTTCTGCTCCCGGAGCTTCTTCAGACCCTGAAAGAGACCGCAATCGACGAGGATACGGCGGCCATCCGATTCCAGCAGATGCTTGGAACCGGTGACTGTGCCTGCGCCGCCGAGACTTGTGAAGGTAATCACGATGTTGCTCCTTCGTATGTCATGCGGGTTGCAGGATGCGGGGATGAGCCTTGCCGGCCACGGCTGCGGCCTCCTCGAGCGTCAAGACCTCGTGCTGGTCAATACCCAGCAGTTCAGCCGCAGCGGCGACCGCGTGCGCCCAGGTGCAGCGGTTGGCGAATAGCAGGCCGGCCGTGTCGAGCGTTCCGCCGCGGCTCAGATAGCCGAGCGCCTGGGTGCGTTCCGGCCCTCCGTCGAGGCGGCGCAACAGGCCAAGCATCGGTTCCGGGCGGGTATGGGTGAGGATCAGACGGGGAAGACGCCGGGGAAAGAGTGCTTCGAGTTCCTCGGCCGAGGCCGCGTGGGCAGCTTCGATCTCGTCCCTTGGGACCCGGAACCGCCCGGGTTCGAGCAGGACCGTGACACAGGCGCGGCGACCGCTCTGATTGAGTCGCGCAGCTGCCGCCAGCGCCTCTCGCGCCTGGTAGGCACCGACCGCAACGATCTGAATTTCGGCACTGTCGAGATCCCCCTCGATCAGGGCTGCGCCGCGTTCCCAAAGATCCAGAGCCCCCTCCCCGCTGAATACCTCGGGCAAAATCCGTTTGGGCGTGATCAGACAGGCGACCTCGCCGCGCCGGCCGTAGACCCCGCGAAGCGCGGCAACGGCGCTGTTGGCATCTACAGGGAACAGCACCCGGGCGGTGTCCGACATCTCTCCGAACAGGGCTTCGGCAAGCGTGGGGTCCTGGTGCGACTGTTCGTTCTTGCCATTCTCCCAGGTGTGGGATGTGGCCAGGAGCGGGACGGCGAGCCATCCCGGAGCCTGACCGTTCTCGCGCTGATGGCGCGCGAAAATGATCTCCTGGCGCAGAAGACCCAGCATTTTCACGGCAAACGCTTCGTAGCTCACGATGAGATTGAGCCCGCCCTTGTTGCCGAGCGCGGCGCCCGCGACCGCCTCTTCATTGAGAGCGGTGATCACTGCCCCGTCGATCGCCTCGGCGACGCCGGCTTCCGGTCGGTTCACCCGGTGGCGAAGCCGGTCGAGCGTGCGCCCCATGCCGTTGCTTCGAAGCTCATCCGGATTGCCCAGGCGCACGCGCAGGTCCGGGTTGGCGTCGACGAATTCCACGAACCAGTTGTCGATCGCCTCCATCGGCGGCCTCGGCCCGTCCGACCAGTCCGGGACGGGCCTCATGGGCGTCGACGGTGCTCGCCGCGCGGCCGGATGGCTGCTCTCCAACGGCCGTCGCTGCAGACTATGGGTGGTTAGAGTCCCCAGTGCGGCTTCAAGTTCGCTTTTTTGCACGAACAGCGCCGCCGCCGCCGCGTTGAACGCGGCCCGCGCTTGCTCGCTTGTGCGCGGGTCGCCCTCCAGCGGCAGGTTATGCGCCCGGTTCGTACCGGCCCCGGGAAAGCCGAACCCCTTGACCGCCCGGGCGATCACATAGGGCAATGGCGCTGGATAGACCCGGTCCGGGTCCGCCTTGAAGCGCGCCATCCGCTCTTCGGAGTCGAGGATGGCCCACGCCACGGCAGCTGGATCGTGTCCGTCAATCTGGACCGGGTCGAAACCGTTCAGTCTCAAGTGTTGTTCGAGCCAGCACGCGCCGCCGTCCTGGGCGATCTCCGTGCGTTCCTCAATGCGGCGCCCGTTGAGGATCATGATCGGCGTTGCCAGACCGCTGTCCTCCGCCCGCCACCAGCGCGGAGACCAGTCGGAGCCGCGCTGCTCCTCGAAAGCACCGTCGCTGAGAAAGGCGACCAGACTCTCGCCGGGCAGCGGGATGTGGACGTATTCGAGCTCGGCAAACCCGAGGTAGCCGCCCTCCGAGATGGCCCCGGCGGTGTCCGGCCCGGCGTGGCTGCCGAGCGGCGTGGCGGGTCGACCGTCGGCTCCTATGGCATAGCTGTAGAAGTCCGAAACGAGCTGGGACAGGCCGGCGTCCGAACGGCTGTAGCGACCCTTCTGCCGGGGTGACACATCGCCGGTGAGGGCATTGACCGCCTCAATGGCGGCCACGCAGTGCCCCTGGCCCATGATCCACGACCGCGTGGTCCCGGACAGGGCGTTCGCCAGCAGATAGCCGACGAAGGCGGTGACCATGTTCAGTGATCCGCCGGTATGCCCCTCCGGAGGATCCTTGAAAGCCTCCGACGGCAAGGGGGCTCCCGACAGGTCGACCCGGCGTGCATAAGTCATGTGTGCCACAAGCCACATGCCGGCGCTCGCTAACCGATCGGCGGCGGCCACCAAGCGGTAAACCGACTCCTCGTCATGCCAGAGGCCGCGGCGGACGAGTCGCTGCGCCATGTCTTCGACCCGAGCGACGGTTTCAGCGCGTCGCGTCAGCGGCCCGTACCCGGATTTCCACATATCGTCCCTGGTGTCCGACATCATCACGCCTTGCGACAAACAGGCGGACATCCCGCCCGCTCCCGATATGACGCCCTCCCAGGGGATCGCTTACATCCTCACAGAGTGACGACCCGCAAAATGAAACGTGACGGTCGCGAACACCCATGCGTCACGGGCGAGCGTGACATGCGGCCAACGGTCTCCGCGCACTTCTGCCAAAGTGGGATACGTGGCTGGCTGAGAGTTGGACATAATCAGTCCCCTCCGCCCGCGTTTCCAGATTGTCAGGAACGTCGGACGGCGACGTGCGGCGCGCATCGCGGCTCCGCCGTCCCGCCCGCGAACAATCAACCCGGATGGCGCTCAAGCCAGGATTCCAGTTCCACGACTTCTCGTGTCTGTGCGTCAATAACGGCCTGCGCCATACGGCGGGCCTCCACATCCGTCGCATCACTCGCCAGAAGAGCCCGCGACATCGCGATGCCTCCCTGATGGTGGGCGATCATCTTGCGCGCCCAGATCCGCTGAGTGTTCACATCGGTCGCCATCATCATGGCGCGGTGCATGCCCATCTCAGCCTCAGAGAAGGCCGTCCGGGGCATGCTCATCCCCGGGGGCATGGCATGATCCTGGCCCATCATGCCGTGACCGTCGCCGGCGTGTGGCATGCTCATCCCGGCCATCGGCCGATCCGGCATCGCCGTTCCGGAGTCCGCGGCGGTGGCGGCGCACCCGGTGGCACCGAGGAGGGAAAGAATCGACAAGGCGACCGCAGGCCGCCTGACCGAGCGTTGAGTGACTTTAAACATGGAGGTGGATCCTTTGGATCGCGCCACCTGCCAGCAGGACGTGACGTCCGTATCGCGGCGGCTTCTGATTCAACGAACACCGGCGTGCTTGGTTCAATTCAGCTGTCAAAGCGCGCTTGCGGTCGAACGGGGACAGGATGGGCCTAGCATCCGGGGCAGGCCGAGGCTGAGCACGACGCCAATCCCGGTCAATGTCGACATGATGAGGAACGACGCGCCCGGCAACCAGGCGACATCGTACAACAGGCCCCCCGCGGCCGAACCGACGGCCGCCCCCAGGCTTGCCGCGGCGGTTTGCCTGCCGAGTTGGGCCCCCTGCGCCCTGCCGGCACGGCTGGAGATCCAGTAGACTAGGATCGGCGTCAGTATGCCGGCGCTTGCCGCCACCGCTCCGATCACCACGAGCATCCAGCTGAAGTTGGCGGCATGAGGCAGCAAAAACAGTCCGAGCGTCAGGACGACCAGGGCCGGCGCGATCATCCAGCGGGTGGTTGAGGGTTTGACCCAGGGCGAGAACACCATGGCTTGCACCGCGATCATCACCACGCTGCACTCTGTGAACATAAGGGCGATCTGGGTCGTGCTCATGCCCAGTTCCTGTTTCCCTCGAAGCGACAAACCGACCTCGAACACCCCGACCCCGGCGGCGACGATGAACGCCAGAATCAGCAGTTTGGGAATCAGCCAGCGACTTGTCGGCGCCACAGTCGAGTCGGGCCTGCTCACCTGTTCCCTGTGCCTGGTTCGCGGCAAGACGAAAACGGCGGCACCGGCCACGGCAAAGGCGAGAACGGCGGTCGCGCCCAACGGAAACGCCAGCGACCCCATCGGATCGCTACTCGAGACCAGGTCCGCGGCAGCGCTAGCGATGAACACGCCCAGCATTGGCCCCAGCAGGAATCCCGAGATGCCCGACAGGCTGACGAATGTCAGGCGGCGCGCCCGCGCCTCCTCGGTCGCCGCCAGATCGCCGATGGTGGCCAACGCAACTGGTGTAACCGCCGCGGCGAACAGGCCGCTCAGAACCCGTTCCGCATAGACGGCGACGAGGCTCTCAACGAAGGCGAAAACCAGCATGGTGGTGCCGAAACCCACAAGCCCGATCAGCAGGATCGCCCGGCGTCCATATCTGTCGGACAGGCGGCCCCACATCGACGCGAAGAGAAACAGCGACAGCATGTAGAGGCCTGTCAGCAAGCCGGTTGACCGGGAAATCTCCCCGGCCTCCGCCCCCGCGCCCAGCAGCCGCTCGATGATGAACGGCAGCAGCGGAAGGAGAACGCCGAAGCCCATAGACACCGTAAAGACCGCGGCCATGAGAACGACCATCGTCGCGGTCGGTATACCCGACGGAGCGAGGTCTTTCATGCGGCCGCCGTCGCTCCTGCCGTCGGTAACGTGGAGGCCGCGGGCGCCTCGCCTGGGCGGTGGATGCCGGTCAGTTTGGTCCGCTTCAACATCAAGGCGTTGATCGCCACAAGCGCCGAACTTCCGGACATGGCGATGGCGGCAATGCTGGGGCCGAGCAGGAAGGGATAGAGGACGCCGGCGGCCAGCGGGAAGGCGATGACATTATAGCCGACCGCCCACCACAGGTTCTGATGCATCTTCCTGAGCGTGGCCCGTGACAGTTCGATGGCACCCACGACGTCGAACGGGTCGCTCCTCATCAGCACGATGTCAGCACTCTCCATCGCGACATCGGTGCCTGCGCCGATGGCGAAGCCGACGTCGGCCTGGGTCAGGGCCGGGGCGTCGTTGACGCCGTCGCCGACCATCCCGACCTTCTTGCCTTGCGCCTGGAGCTCCTTGACCTTGCTCGCCTTGTCGCCGGGCAGGACGTCAGCGAACACGCGGTCGATACCGAGCCCCTTGGCGATCCGTTCGGCCGTCCCCTGGTTGTCCCCGGTTAACATGATGACCTCCACGCCACGCGCGCGCAGCGCCTTGACGGCTTCTATCGCCGTCGGTCTCACCGCATCGGCGATAGCAATCAGGCCCACCGGCTTACCGTCCACGGCGAGATGAACGACGGTCCGCCCCGCGCCCTGCAAGGCTTCTGACTCCGCGCCGAGGTCACCCAGGTCGATCCTGTTCTCGGTCATCAGCCGCTTGTTGCCGAGTAGCGCCGTCTTGCCGCCGACCTTTGCCCGGGCACCCTTGCCCTCAATATTGGTGAAGTCGGTCGCCTTGGGCACCTTTACATCAGCGGCCCGGCGCAGGATCGCCTGGGCCAACGGGTGATCCGATCCGGCCTCCACGGCCGCAGCCGCGGCCAACAGCTGGTCCTCGGTCGCGCCCGGGGCCATCACCAGACCGACCACCTCCGGCTGTCCCATCGTCAGCGTGCCGGTCTTGTCGAAGATGATGACGTCCAGCTTGGTGGCCTCCTCCAGCGCCGATGCATTCTTGAACAGGATACCGTTTCGGGCACCGAGGCCGGTGCCGACCATGATCGCCATGGGTGTCGCCAGGCCCAGCGCGTCGGGACAGGCGATGACGAAGACGGTAATGGTCAGGCTGACGGCGAACAGCAGGGGCTGGCCGATGACCCAGAACCACACCACGAAGGTCAGCAGCCCGACGAGAATTGCAACCCAGACCAGCCATTGCGCCGCGCGATCAGCCAGCAGTTGCGCCGGTGCCTTGGAGTTCTGAGCCTCCTGAACCAGCTTGACGATCTGAGCCAGCGCGGTTTCCGCACCGACCTTGGTGGCGCTGTACCGGAACGTGCCGCTCTTGTTGATCGTTGCACCGATAACAGTGTCGCCTACCTTCTTCTCCACCGGCATGGATTCGCCGGTCAGCATTGATTCATCGACGAGCGATGCGCCTTCAAGCACTGTTCCATCGACCGGGATTTTGTTCCCGGGGCGGATCACCACCGTATCGCCCGCGATAACCTCGGCGGTCGGCACCTCCTGTTCCTTGCCGTCGCGCAAAACGATCGCCGTTGGGGGAGTCAGGTCCATCAGGGCGCGGATGGCCTCGGACGCTCCCGCCCTGGCGCGCATTTCAAGCCAGTGACCCAGCAGGATGAAGACCAGCAGGATGGATGACGCTTCATAAAAATGCTGGCCGCCGTAGATGAAGGTGGAACCCGCGCTGAAGAAATAGCCCGTGCCCACGCTCAGAACGACGAGCACTGCCATATTGGCGACACCGTTCCGCAACGAGCGCCAGGCCGCGACGATAAACGGCCAGACCGGATAGAGGATGGCACCGCTGGCCAGGACGAACAGCAGGAGGTCGAGTCTCAGGCCGAACGGAGGTGGAATCCGGATGAAGTCCATGCCCATCGGCGAGAACCCGAAGATGAGCACGCTGAACCCCAGCGCTATCCAGAACCGGTTGCGCATGTCGCGCACCATCGACTGCATGTCCTTGCCGGACCCGTGGCCCATTTCGTGGGCCATGGCGTCCTTCTGCGCCTTGCCCCGGGCGGCGTCTTTCCCCTTCGTCGTCACCGGCTCCACCGGGACAGTTGTGCTCCCCCCATGACCCCCATGCGCCCCATGCGCGTCGGCAGTCGCGGGCCCGGCACGCTCCGGGCCGCCCTTGGCCGGCGCGGGGTGGTCCTGGCAGACATGTTTGGGCAGGGATTCGCCAGCGCAGTGAAAGCCGCATGCCTCGATCGCGGTCCTGATCGCCGACAGGCTGGTCCTGGACGCGTCGTAGGCGACCGTCGTGGAACCGGAAACCGGGTTCACCGACACACGGCCGACCCCGTCGATACGGCCCAGTTGTCGCTCGATCCCTCCGGCCCCGAGGACCGAGAACAGATTGCCGACGTCGAGTGTGCGGGTGGTCATGGCTGCGTTCCGTCTGGTGACGAAGGATCCGAAGGATGCCCCGTTTGATTGTTTGCACCCCGCCCTGGAGCGACGGGCTGTAGCCGTCGCGTCCACATTGGGAGCGGGTTTCTAGGTAGTCCGGGGCCCGGCCTCGGCGAACAGACAGCCTTCAATACCCATGGCCAGATCTGTTGCGGCGATCGAACGTCGGCCCGATGTCTCGCGCCCGTCGAGTGCCCTGATAGCGTCGATGGTTTCCGGCACGACGATCGCCTGATTGTCGACCATGTAGGCGTAGAAGAGTTCATCGCCCTGCACCTTGAGCATGTCGGCCCAAAGCGCCACTTCATAGAGATCGCTGCGAGATCGACCCCGATCCGCCATCAACTCCTTGACGGCGTTGAGAGCGTCCAGACTGTACTCGTCCTTCATCAGCAGAATGCGGGACGAGGATCGCAAGGCGTCGAGCACCTCGTCCTTGTCCGCCGGCCGGGTCATCTGGATCGACCAGTAGTGGAGATGGGCGATCGTCTCCGGAACCCTGACGGCCATAGTCACTACGTCGAGGTCCGGATCGACGGTTTGGGCGTCGGGACCTTGGTGACTGGGAATTTCGGGCTCCGGAACGAGAGTATTCATGATGCCGCCAAGGTGGCTTTCCCACGGATCGGTCGCGCGGCGAAGCAGGACGCCGCGGGCCCGGAGGAGCAACCCTGCGCGTTTCAGCGCACTCAGCGTGCGCACTGTCGCGGTGGTGTTGCAGGAGACGACCCGGGTCGCCTCGCGCCCGACCGCAGTCTCGAAATTGGCCTCCGCGACGAACGAATGGCCGGTGACCGCGTGCTTCTCTCCGCCCTGCAGGACGAACTTCAGTCCCCGGTCCCGGTAGAGCGGGACATTATCGGCCGCCACCCGCTTGGGCGTGCAATCGACGATGACATCGGCCTCATCCAACAGATCGTCGAGTCGACCGGCCGTCGGCACGCCCTCGGCACGAAGTTCATCGTGTGCCTGGGGCGTGGCGGCGAATAGCGGCACACCCCGGTCCTGAAGGACACGCGTGCGCCAGTCCGTCGCGACGTCAGCGACCCCTACCAGGGTCATGTCCTTCTGGGCCCGGACCGCATCGGCGACCCGTTTGCCGATTACGCCGTATCCGTTCACGGCGACCCGGGTTGGTTTGGTCATGACGACATCTCTCCTGTGAGTTCACAGAACAGGAGATGAGCAGGTCGCGCCTTGATCCTGATCAATGTTTACCGCGCCGGCGCATGTCAGTCTGGGCTGATGATGAAGGATATCAGAACCAAATTACGGATAACCGTGAATCCGTCATCATGGGTGGATGGCTGTGAATGTTGACCGCGGCCATCTTCGACGTCGATGGCGTCCTGCTCGCATCGCCTCATGAACGCGCGTGGCGTGAGGCGCTTGCCGGCTTAGCCGAAACAGAGCGCTTCACGACGGCGATGTATCAGTCCCAGATCGCGGGCAAGCCACGACTCGACGGTGCTCGAGCGGCGCTTGAGGCCTTGGGTGTGAACAATGCCGTGCGCCACGCCGGTGCCTATGCCGAACGCAAACAGGCGCGGCTTGAAGAGCTGATGCGGACCGACGCGATCGCAGCCTTCCCGGACGCCTTGCGTTTCATCGAGGGGGTCGCCGCGCTCGGTTGGTCCATGGCTGCCGCCTCATCCTCCAGGAACGCCACCGAAATGATGCGGTCGATCCGCCTGAGCACCGACCAAACCCTGCTCGATGTCTTCCAAGTCAATGTCTCCGGTCGAGAGGTGAAGCACGGCAAGCCGGACCCGGAGCTGTTCCTGATCGCGGCGGCCGAACTCGGCGTGTCGCCGACCCGGTGTCTGGTTGTCGAAGACGCTCCGGCCGGCATTCAGGCCGCTCGCGCGGGCGGCATGACGGCGCTCGGCGTGGCTCGGCTGGGCGACGCAGATCAGCTCCGGGCCGCAGGTTCGCATCTGGTGGTTGAAACCCTAAACGAGATCGCGCTGGTCGAACTTGCGCAAGGCCGGCTCAAGGCTCGAACACCGTGAAGGACCCAGCCACCATGAAACAGGCGCTTGAGCCAACGGCGGACGCTGCATGGGTTCTTGTTGACGACGGCTGCGACGCGCTCCGGGAGAGCGATCGCGAAACCCGCTTCACCGTCAGCAACGGTTTCCTCGCTACCAGGGCCTCCCGAGCGATCAATCAATCACCGCGGCACACCGCGCCGCCGAGCACCTATGTCGCCGGGCTGTTCGATACGCGCAATACCGAGCGCCCGGTGCCGGAACTTATCCCCGGGCCGGACTGGGTGCAGGTCCGGGTTTCCCTGCCGGGAGGACAGCTTGTCCAGCATTTCGGCCCCGGGCCGTCACACCCGTTGACGCTCGATATGCGGCGAGGCCTGTTGCTCACCGAATGTCGCCTGGTGGAAGGGGCCGCCGTGAGCCTCCGGCTGCGCCTGCTGCGACTGGCCTCACAGGACCAGCGGTCGCTTGGTCTGCAGCTCCTTCGCCTGGAGACCGAAAAAGGCGAGATAGAAATCACACTCGAAGCCTCCACGGACGGGTTCGATAGCGATCTCACGTCCGAGCGTCTTGAGAACGAGTTCGGCGTGTGGCGCACCCATCTTTCCGGAAAAGGCCTCGCCATGGCCGCCGCTGTTGCCCTGCGGATCGACGGCCAGAATATTCCTCCGACCTCACTCGCCCCGTTCAGATGGTCCTGGACCTGGAAAACGCGACCGGGACAGGTCGTCTGCTTTGACCGGATCGTCGCCCTGTCTCGAAGTGACGCTCGCGACCAGGACCCAGGCGAGCGTGCGCGGGATGATCTCGACGGCGCTCGGGAAAAGGGCTGGCGTAGCGTTGTCCAGAAACATGAGACGGCCTGGGCGGCCCGCTGGTCGTGTAGCGACGTCAAGGTGCAAGGCGACGTTGCAGCGCAAAAGGCGCTTCGCTTCGCGGTCTACCATCTGAACAGCGCAGCCAACCCGGAAGATCCGCGGGTCTCGATCGGTGCCCGGGCCCTGACCGGAGCCGATTACCGCGGGCATGTATTCTGGGACACCGAAATCTTCCTGCTGCCCTTCTATATCCTGACCTGGCCGGAGGCGGCCCGGTCGCTGCTGATGTTCCGCTTCCATACCCTGGACGGTGCGAGGGCCAAGGCCGCTGACCGGGGCTGGCGGGGTGCCTTTTACGCATGGGAATCCACGGATACCGGCCTCGAGACGACACCCGAACAGGTCGTCGGTCCGGACCGGCAGATCGTCGACATTCTCACCGGTGTCCAGGAGCAGCACATCAGCGCTGACGTCGCCTATGCCGTCTGGCAATATTGGCAGGCAACAGGCGACGATGAGTTCCTGATCACCGCCGGTGCCGAAATCCTTCTTGAGACCGCTCGCTTCTGGTCGAGCCGGGCCCAGCTCGAAGCGGACGGCCTTCACCATATTCGCGGCGTCATCGGCCCGGACGAGTATCACGAGACCATCGATGACAATGCCTTCACCAATGTCATGGCCCGCTGGAACATTCGCAGGGCGCTTGAAGTCACAGCCTTGCTGCGGGAGCGGTGGCCGGATCGGTGGGCCGCCCTCTCCGGCCGCCTCGGGCTGGTCGAGGTCGAGCTGGAACATTGGCGCAGCGTAGCGGACGCCATGGCGACCGGTCTGGATTCAGACACCGGTCTGTTCGAGCAGTTCACGGGCTATTTCGATCTCGAGGACGTGGACCTGTCGGCCTATGCGGGTCGCTCCGTCCCGATGGACGTCGTTCTTGGCCGGGAAAGGACCCAGCGGTCGCAGGTCATCAAACAGGCCGATGTCGTGGCCCTTTTGGCCCTTCTGCCTGAGGAATTCCCGGGCAAGACGGGAGCGGCGAACTTCCGGTACTACGAGCCCCGTTGCGGTCACGGCAGTTCGCTGAGCACAGCGATGCACGGCCTGGTCGCTGCCCGTCTTGGCGATACCGAGATGGCCCTGGACTATTTCCACAGGACGGCAGCGATCGATTTAGCCGACACCAAGGTGGCGATCGGCGGCGGCATTCATATCGCGGCCCAGGGCGGCTTGTGGATGATGACGGTTTTTGGGTTCGCGGGGCTGTCGCTGCGGAGCGACGGCGTCGCCCTGGCACCGCACCTGCCAGGGAATTGGTCCAGCCTGGATTTCAGCATGGAGTGGCGAGGCCGGCACCTGACTATCAACATCAACCAGGCCGACCATCGTCTCTACGCGACGCTGCAAGCGGGCGAGCCGATGATTCTCACGGTCCACGGGCGAGCGCATAAGCTCAGTCTCGACCAGGCGCTTGTCGCCGACCTCGGAGGAGCGGCTCCAAAATGACACGTCACCCTCTGGAACGCTCGTGAAGTTCGCGCAAGTCACGCCGCTCTATGAGACCTTGCCCCCGAATCTGTATGGCGGCACGGAACGGGTGGTCGCCCACCTGACCGACGCCCTGGTTGAGCTGGCCCATGACGTCACCCTGTTCGCCAGCGCCGATGCAACGCCGCGCGCGCGACTGATCCCGGTGCGCGATCAGGCCAAGCGACTGGATCGGGCCCCGCAATGGCCCGCCGGGATCTGGACGTCTATGCGGATCTGTCGCCGCAACGGCCCTTTGCCCAAGATCTGCCGGGTATCGCGGACATCGCCTGTTACTCGACAACACTCATCGACCGCAAAGAGGCCGGGGAGAACTGCGCCAATGCCGTCGCTGGCCCACTCACAGCCACGATTAGGTCGTTGTCCGATAGGCAAGTTGTGCTTCTTGTCTGACACTGCGGTCCATCATCCGTAACTGGACAGGGTATGGTTTTCGCTCCATGGGGATTGGCGCAGGTGAAAGCGCTATGGAACAGAATGACCATCTTGGGCAGGCGCGAGACGTGACGGAATTTCCCTTCGGTGCGGATTTTCAGTCGATCCTGTCACTGATCGGCGACGGCGTCGTGAGCACCGATCACACCGGTCGCATTATCCTGTTCAACCGAGCAGCCGAAGATATCTTCGGGTACACCAGCGACGAAGTTCTGGGTGGCTCGATCGATGCACTGGTCCCGACGCGCTTTCATGATCGGCACCGCGAAGACGTGGACCGCTTCTGTTCGTCCAACGCGCCATTGCGCAGATTCATGGGGGAAGGGCGAGAGGTCCTTGGACGACGCAAGAACGGTGAAGAACTCTCGATAGAAGCAACGCTTTCGCGGCAGATGATCGGCGGACAGCACATCGTCACAGTGGTTATCCGGGATGTCAGCGCTCGAAAGACAGCGGAGAGGCACCGCCAGCTAGTAGCGAGCGAGGTTGCGCATCGCCTGAGGAATACAATGACGGTCGTCAATTCGATCGTGACCCTGAGCGCCCGACGGGCGGCCTCTGTCATTGAATTCAAGGAGGCGGTCCTGGGTCGTTTCGAAGCCATCTCAAGGACGAACGATGCGCTGGTCAGCGGCTCGTCGACGGACGTCAGTTTTCGACTTTTGCTGGAGTCGGAACTGGCACCCTACCGGGACGATGACAGCAAGATTACGCTCACCGGACCAGACATCGCTCTTGACGGACAGGGCGCTGTCGCCCTGGCGCTGGTCCTGCACGAACTCGCGACAAACGCGGCGAAGTATGGCGCGCTTTCGACGTCTGCCGGGCGGCTAAACGTGGACTGGAAAGTTCCGGTAGACGCGCCGCCTCTTCTTGATGTGACCTGGCAGGAACGCAACGGACCACTCGTCGCCCCGCCGACGAGACGCGGGTTTGGCAGCGAGTTGATCGCTCGCAGCCTGGGGGTCCATGGCGGAACGGCGATTTCGTCCTATGCCGCCTCCGGTGTCGGCTGCAGCATTCGTTTGCCGCTGACCGGTGCCCCCCCCTTGCCGCAGTAGGTTGACACCGGATAGCTCCTGACGCGTGACGTCGTTCCGGCTTTCCGGAGACCGCGACGATGGCGATTCAAAACATCTGGCACAGAACCGCCGTGTCCGAAGCCAGAACCATGGCTGAAGCAGTTTCCGGCGAATCCAGGGGCCGAACCAGGCTGATGCTGTCGCAGCCATGGCTGGAACCGAGCCTCAGTACTTCTGCGACCAGGGCGGCGGCGACGGACCGTGGGTTGGAGGCATCAAAACTGATCAGACGCTCGATCTGCACCGAGGGCCCGGCCGCAATGCAGATCGATAGCGAATAGATCAGCAACCCCTTCAGCCTCTGCGCCGCGTCCCGGGCCAAAAGAATCCCGCCGGTCGATGCCGGATGGTCCAAATGGTGCAGAGTGATCGATCGCCAGCCCGCCATGGTCAGGTCGGGATATCCCAGTCGCGCCAGGGTGAAGCTTTCGTCGACTGCAGTGCGGCTTAGGCGGGTTACGACCACGGCTGTCATGGCGTGAACCTGGAACCCTCATACCGACGGCGCATTGATTCAGCTCAACTTCAAACTGGAATCGGATCCCCGCCTGCATCATGGGTGCCAGGAAGATACCCTTGCTGGCCTTGCTCTCGCTCCCATTGGAGTGCGCAGGTCGACGGCTGGGGCAGGCCTGTCCGAGCTGCGGTGCCGTTGCGATGCGGGTCTGTGGCAGCACGGCGGATGCGTCCCTGGCGCGACTCGAGGCCTTGGCCGAACCGATATTGCTTGACGCCGGAGCCGTTCTCATCCGTGAGGGCGACGAAGCCCCCCACATCTTTAATATCACCTCGGGATCGGTCCGGGTCTTCAAGCGTCTGCCCAATGGTCGTCGCCAGATCATCGGCTTCCTTTTTCGGGGAGACTTTCTCGGTCTGGCGATCGGCGACGAATATGTGTTCACCGCAGAAGCGATGGAACCCTCGTCGGTCTGCCGGTTCAGAAAGACAGCGTTCCGGGCTCTGGTCCAGGACGACCCGCCGCTGGAGCACGCCCTGCTCAACCGCACATCCCACGAACTCGCGGCGGCCCAGAACCAGATGTTGCTGCTCGGGCGCAAGACGGCGATCGAGCGGCTGGCCTCCTTCCTGCTCGATCTTCCGAACCATGACCTGTCCAGGCCGGCCGGAGCGGGTCATGTACGATTGCCCATGACCCGCGGCGAAATCGCCGATTATCTCGGTCTGACCATCGAAACCGTCAGCCGATCCATAACCCGGCTCAAGACCCAGGGGGTGATCCGCCTGGTGTCGCAAACTGATGTGCTCGTCGAACGGCCTGATCTGCTGCGAGCGCTCGCGGAGGGCGAACCGTGACCCGACGCCCTTGAGGCAGATCAAGGTGATCAACTTCACGAGGTGACATCCAAGGCCTTCAAGGAGCGCCCGAGATGTCGACTGTTGCGATCACTCCCATCTACCCGTCTATCAACGATCCAGCCGTGAACACGATCATCGTGGTGCTCGCCCGGGAACAGTTGACGTCGATCGCCGATAACCGGCGGGACGGCCAGCCGCAAATGTCCACCGCTGACCAAATCCGCGCCCAGGCCTGAACCATGCGGAGCGTCGAACAGCAGCGGGTCGCTATCGTCGGTGCCGGCCACGTCGGGGCCACCGCCGCCTACGCCCTAATGCTCAGAGCCATCTGTCGCGAGATCGTGCTGATCGACAGCGACCCTACCCTGGCAGCGGCGGAAGCGGCCGACCTGTCGGACGCCAATGCGCTTGCCCGGCCGGCCCGAATTTGGGCCGGAACCTATGAGGACGCCGCTGCTGCTCAGATCGCCGTTCTCACTGCCGGCGCGGCGACCCATGGGGCGGAAAGCCGGTTGTCGGTGGTGTCCCGCAGCGCAGCCATCGTCACCTCCTGCGTGGACGAGCTAATGGCCGCCGGGTTCGCCGGTATCCTCCTCGTCGCGGCCAATCCGGTAGATCTGATGACGATCGTGGCGCTGCAGCGCTCCCGGCTCACGGCCAACCGCGTCATCGGCACCGGCTCCCTGCTAGACACGGCGCGGCTCCAGCAGGCCCTCGCGGTCCGCCTTGGTGTCGCCCCCGGTTCGATCGACGGCCTGGTTCTGGGTGAACACGGAGACAGCGAAGTTGCGGCCTTTTCAACCGTTCGCGCCGGAGGGCTAACGCTCGACCGGTTCTACGCGACGGATCAGGACCTGGAACGGCTCCAGATCGCCACCGAGGTTCGGGAGGCCGGCTACCGGATTGTCCAGGGCAAGGGGTACACTTCTTTTGGAATCTCGACGGCGATCGTGCGTATCTGCGAAGCCATCCTGCGCGACGAGCATGCCGTCTTGCCCGTCTCGACGCTGCTGACCGGCCAGTATGGCATCACCGATGTTTGCCTGAGCTTGCCGTGCGTGCTCGGAGCCATCGGCGTCGAGCGTGTCCTGTCTCCCGACCTCAGTGCGGAGGAAACCAGGGGATTGTTGGCGTCAGCGACGACACTGCGAGCCGCCCTCGCCGCCACGCAGAACCCGCCCGACCGTTAAAGCCGGCCGGCGCGGGACGATTCAGCGTCGAAACGCGGATATTTCCAGAGTCGTCCAGCGTCCGGTGCAAGCCTGCACCGTCTACGCCGGATCGTCAGGCGTCGGCGAGAAGGATCTGGTCTGTTCCTCGGCGTCAGCGCGTTGCTCGCGCCAAGGGCGCGCCCTACGGGCAATGATCCAGGTCAACGTTGCTTCAGGGTTAGACGCGATCGCCTGGGTCCCCGGCCGCCCCGGGGTCGGCCCAATGGAGCAAGGCTGACGAGGTTCCACCGTCAGTCCAGGCGATCACGTTGGACGCCGCCGCAGTTGGTCTCGACCGAGATGTTGTCGAAGGACAGTAGGGCCTCCGAGGAAACACGGCTGGGGGGCGCTTCGAGGCGTTGCGCTCGTGTCTGGGATTCGGATCGTCCGGCCATGACCGCACGGCCTCACATCGAGGTTTCAGCCGCGCTTCTCAGCTGGAAACCCAGGTCGCATCCCTTTGGACTGCCGTCCTGGCGTCGATCCGGATGACTGATTTCATCCCGGTCGGACGATCAGAAGCGTCGCCGCTCTTCAGGAAACCCTCATCGGGACCGGCGTGCGACTCTGTCGGAAGGGGGTAGCCACGGCAGTCTGACTGCCGTCGAACGCAATGTTGCGGAACCGGATCAGCAGACGGCACGCGAAGGCCGACGGACTGGCAGGTCTGCTAGGGCCGCGAATGGTTCTGAACATCGCGCAGGTAGGCGATCAGATCCGCGATCTCTTCCCCCTCCAGGGTGATTTGCGGCATCTCCCGATGTCCGTTGGTTATGCCTTCGGCAAAGGCTTCCTGAAGGTCCGTAACAGGATAGCGGACACCGAGGTGACGCAGCGGGGGAGCGGTTGGGCGCGGACTGTCGCCAGCCGGGCCGACGGCGTGACATGCCGCGCAACGGTTGTCCACGAGCGCCCTGCCTCGCGCCACGGCAGCCGCGTCCACTACTTCTTCCGGATAGTATCGGGCGGCATCGGCAGTGCCCGGAGCTTCGCGATATGCTGGACCGGCCGTGCATCCCATCAGCATCATTGCGCCGGTAATCGCGATTAAACGCAAAATGTCCTCCAAGCCGAGCATGGGCAATGCCTGACCTTGGATGGGGCACCCTGCATTGATCGAGATCAATGTCGGCGGGGAGAAACAGGCGGACTCCTAAACACCTGCACCAGAACGGAAACTCCATGACCGAGGTCATCACTCCTGCGATGCCTGAGCAACATGTCACTCGCGACGCGCTGTGCCCGGACGACCTTCAGAAAGCTCTGGTCGATCGGGGCTTCTACATCTTCGATCGACCCAGCGCGTTGCAGGCGGCCCCGCTGGGTCGACGTTGCCAGCTCGGCCACCGCGGATCGACCGAACCGCTACCCGGCCAGGTTCAAGCCATAGCCATCGCGGGCGGGTCGTATGAGGCTGCCTAGGTATCTGCAGGCCCCGCTTTTATTTCACCGGCCCTCAGGGTGGCTTGGTGCCCTACGGACCTATCTCGTGATCACCCTGATCAGCCATCTGACCTGGGAAATAATCCAACTTCCGCTCTACACCATCTGGTCGACCGCCAGCCCCCGCGAACTGGCGTTCGCGGTCCTGCATTGCACCGCCGGCGATCTCCTGATCGCCCTCGCCACCCTCATGGGCAGCCTGGCCTTGATCGGCGATCAGGACTGGCCGTTCCGGGGTCGTCTGAGAGTAGCCGGACTGACTGTGTTCGGCGGCTTGATCTACACGATCTTCAGTGAATGGTTTAACACTGGAATAAAGGGCACCTGGGCCTACTCCGACCTCATGCCGACCTTACCCCTGATCGGCACGGGACTGTCGCCACTGCTGCAATGGGTGTTGATCCCCATGTTGGCTCTGGCCGCGATGGGTCGCATTTCACAGGACGGCCCCGACGCGGACCCCTCGCCCCGAGACTGACCTGTTGGTGCTGACAGGCTGGTTGCCGCGCGTCTATTCCGGGGTGCCGATCACGTCGGCGACCGGAGGGGGATTCCATGCGGAGGGTCGGGCGCATCCTCCACGGGCTCAGCGTTTCAGGTCTGATTCAAGATGGCCACCGAAGCCGAAGCGCATCGCCGACAGTAGCTTCTCGCCGAAGGTGTGCTGTTCTCGCGATCGGAAGCGGGCAAACAGTGCGGTGGCCAATACGTCCGCCGGGACAGCTTCCTCGATTGCGGCCTCAACGACCCAGCGGCCTTCACCGCTATCCGCCACCTCCCCTGTGAAGCCGTCCAGGGTCGGATGGTCGGCCAGTGCTTGCGCGGCGAGATCCAGTAACCAGGAGGAGACCACACTGCCCCGCCGCCAGACTTCCGCGATGTCGGCCAGATTCAAGTCGAACCGTTCCACTTCGGGCAGGTTGGCGGAGGCCTTTCCCTGGAGAATGTTGAAGCCTTCGGCATAGGACTGCATCAGCCCGTATTCGATGCCGTTGTGGACCATCTTGACAAAATGGCCCGCGCCGACTGGTCCGGCGTGAACATAGCCCTGCTCGGGGCGGGGGTCCGCACCATCAAGCCGCCGAGTTGGCGATATCTCACCGACTCCAGGAGCCAGCGATTGCAGGATCGGATCGATCGCCGCTACCGCGATCCGATCACCGCCCACCATCAGGCAATAGCCGCGAGCCAGACCCCAGACGCCACCCGACGTACCGACGTCGATGTAGTTCAGACCTTGAACACGCAGTGCCGTGGCGCGGCGAATATCATCTCGGTAGTAGGTGTTTCCGCCATCAATCATGGTGTCGCCAGGGGCCATAGCCGATGCGAGGGCCTCAACCACTGACTCCGTCGGCGCTCCGGCAGGAACCATGATCCAGACGTGTCGCGGCGGAGGGAGCTGGCGCACCAGATCCACCAGGCTTTCGGCCCCGATGGCACCCTGATCGGTCAAGGCAGCGATGGCTCCGGGGTCAAGATCATGCACGACGCATTGGTGGCCATCGGCCATCAGGCGGCGCGCGATATTGGCACCCATGCGGCCCAATCCGACGATTCCTAGCTGCATTGCGGGACCTCAAAAGTCGGCGCGATCAAAATGGCGGGGGTCATGCGGCTTGTCATTGAGGTGAAAGTTCCACGAGGGAGACGCACAGACCCTCGATCGCCGGAGCGGCTACCGGAGCCGGCCGGCGGGCTGGTGAACAGGCCCGGGAAAGCCGCGGGGCCTGAGAGGTGGAACGCCGTCCATATCGCGCCGGGCCCGAAGAGCCCGACCGTGCCGAATGCGCCGGTGCTTGCCACGCGGCAGGCGCGGAGGCGGGTCACGCGGTCGCCAGCTTGTATTCGGTCATAGTCGCTCCTCGACGCATGCGGCCTGAAGGCTCGCAGCGCGCTTTGGTTATGACGCCGAGCGATCCGAAAACTTACAGAGTCGCGAGCCGGTACCGCGGTCCGTGCAGACTGCGCGGAAACCTCGATTGTCTCACAGCAGGTCCGGCGGGATTTGCAGCCAGGCCAAGGCTCGCTCTGACGACTGGCGTCGCAGTAGCGCTAGATCGACCGTCGACGGGTCGCTCGCATGTAAGCCATGCCCGCCGCCCGCGTCTTAGGTTGGGCTGGCTCGCCCCGACACAATCTGAGAATGGAACGCGTCAATGGCCAAGATGAAAGCGGCAGTGTTTGTCGAACCCGGCAGGATTGTTCTGGATGACAAGCCTATTCCCGACGTCGGCCCCCTGGATGCTCTCGTGCGCATCACCACCACGACGATTTGCGGCACAGACGTCCACATCCTGAAAGGCGAGTATCCGGTCGAAAGAGGTTTGATCATCGGTCACGAGCCGGTCGGCATCATCGACAAGCTGGGATCCGCCGTCCAGGGCTTCAGAGAAGGACAGCGCGTGATCGCAGGCGCGATCACGCCCGGCGGCTATAGCAATGCCTGCCTCTGCGGCCATCATTCCCAGGATGGTGGGGCGTTCGGCCACGGGTGGAAGCCAGCGGGCGGCTGGAGGTTGGGCAACACCATTGACGGCTGCCAGGCCGAGTACGTCCTCGTGCCGGATGCGATGACCAATCTGGCCGTTGTGCCCGATAGCCTTACGGACGAACAGGTCCTGATGTGCCCTGACATCATGTCCACCGGCCTGAGCGGGGCGCAGAGCGGCGGCGTTCGAATCGGTGATGCGGTGGCCATCCTGGCCCAGGGGCCGATAGGTCTCTGCGCCACAGTGGGGGCAAGGCTGATGGGTGCCACCACCATCATCGCGGTCGATCGCCTGCCTGAACGACTGGCAATTTCGAAGAGATTGGGCGCTGATCACGTCATTGACGCCAGCGAGGTCGACCCGGTCGCGGAGATCATGCGGCTGACCGATGGTCGCGGCGTAGACGTCGCGATCGAGGCTCTGGGAACCCAGGCGACCTTCGAAGCGGCCTTGCGAGTACTTCGCCCAGGTGGCGTTCTCTCAAGCCTTGGCGTCTATTCGACCGATTTGACGATCCCGCTGAGCGCGTTCGCGGCGGGCCTTGGCGATCACAAGATCATCACCACTCTCTGCCCTGGTGGTAAGGAGCGTATGCGTCGACTGCTCGCGGTGATTGAGTCCGGGCGGGTCGACCTGAGCATGATGGTAACCCACCGCTTCAAGCTGGACGATATCGAACGCGCATACGATCTGTTTTCCAACCAGAGAGATGGTGTTTTGAAGGTCGCGATCACGCCCTGATCAGCGCGGGTCGGGAGTACTCTCAGCCCCGATCAAGAGCTTCCAGGGCTCGACGAAAAGGCGGTCTCACATGGCGCGAGCTCGTCATGCCCGCATCCTCGCTGCCCAGGGTTCAGCCTGTCGTTAAGTGGTGATCATTTGAGCCGAAATTCCTGGAGATTGCGGCTCCAGGGCACCGATGACATTGAATTTTATCGGATCCATCCCGGCTCCTGGCCGTCAGGTTCAAGCTGGAGGAGCTCTACGCTCAGCCTGTCGCGTCCACAACAGGTCCGACGCAAGCACGTGGCTGCGGCCAGGCAGTGGTAGGAAAGAGCTGGGTTTGGCTCAGCGGCCGTTGCACGTCCCGCGACACGTCTGGCTCTCCCAACCGCCCATCGGGCGATGCGAAAGAAGTTTCCGATCTGTAATGGCTGAGCTGCCTGTGCGTCTGGGTCGGTATCACCCCGCCAGCGATGTCAGCGCGTTCGTACATCGGCAGTGGCCATTTCAGCATCTTCTTGAGAGTTGGTTTTATGCCCCCTTCGGAAACCACACCCGAACCGCCTTACTACCGTGCGGGACGATCAAGACACCTCAAATGTTCAGCCTTCCGTCTGTGGCCGCTTCTGGCGATACCGCTGTCCATGCTGGCGACAGCAGCGGCTGCACAAGAGGTGATCTATGAAACAGACCGCGTGCGAGTCGAGGCAGGTCTTGATGCCGCGAGCGTCGTCTTCTTTCAACGCGATTCCTGGTTCGGCGAGGCGCAGGCCAACATCGGGGTCGAAAGCGGCACGTGGAACGAGTTTGCGATCGAGCCGCAACTTTACCTGACGATAAAGGATGTTTTAGGCGGAGAGCTGACCGCCGGAATTTCCGCAGTTGCCTCGCAGACTTTTGGCGAAAGCGCAGAAGGTTTTGCGGCAGGAATCGACGATCCGGGCGCTGTAACTCTTGAGAAACTCTACGTTGGTTGGAAAGCCAACTTTGGTGCCGATGATTTCGTTGAGATAATGGGCGGCGATTTTGACTATCAGATTGGCACGGGTTTCCTGATCAAGGATGGCGGCCGCGACGGCGGAAACCGTGGCGGCTTTTACCTTGGCGCGCGATCGGCCTCACGCGGAAGTGCGCTCGCGCGGCTCCAAAAGGGCAATCTGCTGCTGGAAGGGTTTTGGCTCGGCAACAATCCGGGGCGCGGCGGTATCAAGGCGCATGTTCGCGGCATCAATGCCGAATATACCTTTTCTGAGCGGGCATCGATTGGCGCGACCTATATCGAGGTCGCGCATTTCGACGACCCTGTCTCATGGGGCGTCGCCGAGCAGTTGAAAACCTACGACGTCAGGGGAGCGGTCTCTGTTACCGATCGGCTGACATTTTCTGGCGAATATGCGCAGCAGACCGGCGGAGAACACTACGAAGGCGACGGATGGTACGCACAAGCTACGTACAAGTTCGCCGACCTGCCTTTGGAACCTACGCTGAGCTATCGCTATGCGGTTGTCACCGGAGACGATCCGAGCACGCCGCAGAACGAGGCATTTGTTCCGCTTGCCTATGGTTTCACAGATTATGCTCAATGGTACCAGGGCGAACTGACTGGCAACTGGATCTTCGGTAACTCGAACCAGAAGACACATCTGGTCAAGGGGACCGCGTCACTCTCGCGAGCCGTGTCGATTACGACGATCTGGCTTGATGTCGCGCTCGACGATCCCCGCCAATTGGGCGTGGAAGACGACGACTTCGGCAATGAGTTCAACGTAATCCTGGATTGGGAGGCGAGCGAGCAGCTCTTCCTGTCTGCCGCGGTCGCCGTATTGGTCCCCGGTGCAGCCGCGAGGGAGTTCACCGGAGGCAACAACACCTGGGCCCATCTCATGCTTTACGCCAGCTTTTCGTTCTAGGAATGGGCCGAGATATGACAAATCCAAAAAACGGGCCCGCCGCCCGCAAGTCGTTCAAATTTCCGACCGCCTATAGCATCCTGTTTGCACTGATCGCCCTGGTCGCAGCCGCGAGCTGGATCGTTCCCGCAGGCCAATACGAACGGGTCGAGAATGCAGCGATTGGTAAGGAAGTGCCCGTGCCCGGCACCTATAAGCGCGTGGACTCTAACCCGCAGGGCTTGGGGGACGTACTTGTCGCCCCGATTGCAGGATTTTATGACCCCGCAAGCTCTGAAGCACGTGCCATCGATGTTGCCCTTTTCGTATTGGTAATTGGCGGGTTTCTGGGCGTAATCGCCAAAACCGGCGCGATCGACAAGGGAATCTCCCGCGCCATGCGACGCCTCAAGGGCCATGAAAATTTGATGATCCCAATTCTGATGGCGTTATTCGCCTTCGGCGGGACGACTTATGGCATGGCTGAGGAATCGCTCGCCTTCTACGCACTACTTATCCCAGTCATGATCGCCGCAGGATATGACGCAGTCGTCGCCGTCGCTATCATTCTGCTTGGTGCGGGGATCGGCGTACTCGGCTCGACCATCAATCCCTTCGCAACCGTGATCGCCTCCGACGCCGCAGGCATCCCCTTTACCAACGGTCTCACACTGCGGCTAATCTTGCTGGGCACAGGCTGGTTTGCATGCACGGCCTACGTCATGCGCTATGCTGCAATGGTCAAACGAGACCCCGCCAAGTCAATCGTCGCCGATAAGCACGCGGAAATTGTCGCCAAATTCGCACGAACCTCAGAAGTTGTTGATGACGGTCCGCTAACGCGCGTCCAGGGAGTAGTACTGCTCATCTTTGCTCTGACCTTTGCCGTGATGATTTGGGGAGTGTCCTCACAAGGCTGGTGGATGGACCGGATGTCGGCGCTTTTCCTGGGAGCCTCGCTCCTTGTCGGGCTGGTCAGCTGGATGGGCGAGGAAGGCTTTGTCGACGCCTTCATTGACGGTGCCCGTGATCTCCTCGGAGTGGCCCTTATCATCGGCATAGCCCGTGGCATTGTCGTCATAATGGATGCCGGCCGCATCACAGATACGGTGCTCTTCGCGGGAGAGGGGGCACTAGGTGGACTGTCGCCGTTAGGCTTTGTCAATGTCGCATTCGGCATTGAGCTCGCCATGTCATTCTTTGTGCCGTCCTCGTCAGGGCTTGCCGTCCTCAGCATGCCGATCATGGCTCCACTGGCGGACTTTGCGGGCGTCGAACGGTCGTTGGTTGTCACAGCCTTTCAATCCGCCAATGGCCTCGTGAACCTGATTAATCCGACCTTTGCGGTCGTGATGGGAGCGCTCGCCATCGGAGGGGTGCCTTATCAACGCTGGATTCGTTTCATGTGGCCGCTTCTGCTCGCCCTAGCTGTGTTGATCGTGGCCGGACTGAGCGTGGCAGTGCTTTTGGGGTAGTCGCCTCCCTCCGGGGGCTCGCCGATCTCGGTGAACCTACTACCCGTTTCTAACTACCCGTTTCTAAAAAAGGAATTCTCTCATGACCGAGTTCGGTGTCCATTCTGAAATTGGCAAACTACGCAAAGTAATCACCTGCCAACCGGGACTTGCGCATGCTCGCCTAACGCCTGCGAATGCCGAACGGCTTCTGTATGACGACGTTCTATGGGTGCAGGAGGCTCGCACCGACCATGCGGATTTTCGCATGAAGATGAGCAATCGCGGCGTCAAGGTTTACGAATTTCAGGACCTGCTCGGTGCTGTCGTGGCCAAAAAGGAAGGAAGAGCATGGATCCTGGACAGACGTGTCACCGAAGACGACGTCGGTATCGGCATGTTGGACGAACTGCGCGGCTGGCTCGACGAGCTCGCGCCCGATCAGCTTGCCAACTTTCTCATCGGGGGGATCGCCGTACATGACCTGCCGTTCTCCACCGGAAGCATGTTTGGCAGCTATCTTGGTGTACACGGCTTCGTCTTGCCACCGTTGCCCAATACGCAATTCCCGCGAGACAACAGCTGCTGGATCGGACAAGGCCTAACACTAAATCCAATGTACTGGCCGGCGCGGCGCCCCGAGACCCTGCTTGTTGCTGCAGTCTATAGGTTCCATTCCGAATTCGCCGGCGGCGACTACAAGGTGTGGTGGGGAGATCCCGATACGGATCATGGATCCGCCACGCTCGAAGGTGGCGACGTGATGCCATGGGGTAACGGCACCGTGCTCATCGGCATGGGAGAACGAACGACTCCCCAGGCAGTAGGCCAGGTCGCCAGAGAGCTTTTCAAGAACGGTGCCGCCACGCACGTCGTGGCGTGTCAAATGCCCCGGGCTCGTAGCGCAATGCATCTTGATACTGTTTTTTCTCACTGTGACCGAGACATCGTTACGGCGTTTACTGAGGTTTGCGACCAGATTCAGGGTTACAGTCTTCGGCCGGGCGACGCACCGAACCAGATCGATGTGAGGAAAGAAGACAAGCACCTCTTCGTCATCGCAGCTGAAGCCTTGGGCCTGAAAAAGCTTCACGTTGTTGAGACCGGCGGCGATGTCTATCAACAGGAGCGTGAACAGTGGGACGACGGCAACAATGTTGTCGCTCTAGAGCCCGGAGTGGTGGTCGCCTATGACCGCAACACCTCGACCAACACGCAGCTCCGCAAGGCGGGCATCGAAGTCATCACAATTCGGGGCTCGGAACTTGGCCGCGGCCGCGGTGGCGGACACTGCATGACCTGTCCGGTCTGGCGCGATCCGGTCGCCTTTTAAGAACACTAATTACAGCAAATGCCGGCAAGGAGACGACACTTGGCTTATAATCTAAACGGGCGCAGCTTTCTGAAGCTGCTGGATTTCGACCAGCAGGCGGTACGACACCTGCTTGAGCTTTCGCGCGATCTCAAACGCGCCAAATACGCCGGGACGGAGCAACAGCATTTGAAGGGCAGGAATATTTGCCTGATCTTCGAAAAGTCCTCCACGCGCACAATGTGCGCCTTTGAAGTGGCAGCGATGGATCAGGGTGCGGGTTACAGTTATCTCGGCCCGTCGGGCACACAGATTGGTCACAAGGAGTCCATGAAGGACACCGCACGAGTTCTCGGGCGCATGTACGATGCGATCGAGTATCGCGGTTTTGGTCAAACCGTTGTCGAGGAGTTGGCATCGTATGCCGGCGTTCCGGTGTTCAATGGGCTGACCGATGAATTTCATCCGACGCAGATGCTAGCTGACCTGATGACAATGCGCGAACATGCGGACAAGCCCTTACAGAAAATTTCCTACGCCTTCGTCGGCGACGGCCGCAGCAACGTGGGTCACTCCCTCATGATCGCCGGCTGTCTGATGGGCATGGACGTAAGGATTGGCGCTCCCAAGACCAACTGGCCCAGTGACGAATTCATCGGCCCAGCTCGCGACCTGGCCGCTCGATATGGCGCGACCTTGACCATTACCGAAGATCCCGCCGAAGCTGTTAAAGGCTGCGATTTCATAAGCACGGACGTATGGGTTTCAATGGGGGAGCCGGACGAGGTTTGGGAAGAGCGTATCCGGCTGCTGAAACCCTATCAGGTCAATGCCGACCTACTCGCGGCGTCTGGCAACCCGTTGGTAAAATTCATGCACTGTCTACCCGCATTTCACAACGCCGAGACTGAGGTCGGCCGCAAGATCTCTGAGAAGTTCGGCATCTCGGAGATGGAGGTTACCGATGAGGTTTTCGAATCTCCGGCAGGCATCCAATTCGACCAGGCAGAAAACAGGCTGCACACGATCAAGGCGATTCTTGTCGCCACGATCGGGCGTTGAGCGATGCGGATCGTCGTGGCGCTTGGAGGCAATGCGCTCCTGCAACGAGGCGAACCTCTGACCTCGGAAAACCAGCGAGCAAACATCGCTATCGCGGCGCGCGCGCTGGCTCCGCTCGTCGATCAGCATGAACTGATCATCTCGCATGGCAACGGTCCGCAGGTCGGGTTGCTTGCCCTCCAGGGTGCGGCATACAAGCCGGAAGAGGCTTTCCCCTTGGACGTACTCGGTGCCGAAACCGAAGGTATGATCGGCTATATGATTGAACAGGAACTCGGCAATCTGCTGCCGAAGGCAAAGCCGTTGGCGACCATTCTTACTATGATCGAAGTGGACCCTGCCGACCCTGCCTTTGCCGATCCATCAAAATTTGTCGGCCCCGTTTACGTAAAAGAAGAGGCGCAACGCCTGACGCGCGAGAAGGGATGGGTCGTAAAGCAGGACGGCAAGCACTGGCGGCGCGTAGTCGCCTCCCCACTTCCCAAACGGATATTCGAAATACAGCCGATCAGGTGGCTCATGGAACGTGGCGTGCTGGTTATCTGTACCGGAGGCGGAGGGATACCGACCGCGTTTGACGACGACGGGCTCCTGCGCGGCGTCGAGGCGGTGATCGACAAGGACTATGCCAGCGAACTTCTTGCTCGAGAGCTTGGTGCCGATTTGCTCGTGATGGTTACCGACGTTCCCGCCGTCTTTGTTGATTGGGGGAGGTCAACCCAGCACGCTATCCGGCGTGCGACCCCAGATTTAATTGCCGGATACTCGTTTGCGGCGGGATCGATGGGGCCAAAGGTGGCTGCGGCATGTCAGTTTGTAGCGGCAACAGGCCGGAAGGCTGCAATCGGTGCGCTTGCAGACCTCGCTTTGATCGTCGAGGGTCGAGCCGGCACCACGATCGCGGGCGATGTCCAAGAGATCGAGTGGGCACCGCCAGGTTAGCCGTGCAAAATCGAAAGCCCCCTTCCCCGCTCAGTTCAAGCGCCTGCGGCCGGCCAGTTGAACACAGCTTCGGCGCGTGAGCGCCTGACAGCTGGAGTCCTGTCAGGGCAAGCTTGAGAAGCCGTATATTTCTCTTAATCCGGCAAGTTTCAGTCAAATGTCCGTAAAACTGCCTTTGCGTGCCAACTCATCTTGGGTGATCCGGTCGATCCTGTTAACGTAGGTCTGGTTCCCTTCGCCTGTTCGCTAGGCTGAGAACTCTTGCTTATACGTCAGTCGACAAGGCGTAACATCGCCCTCTGCCGCCCGCTTGAGTCGACTGGTGATGCGCCCGCCCACGGATCGTGCGCATAGGGTCCAAGACGACAGGAGGTGACCGGCCCACCAGCGAGGCGACAGGCGAGCCACCACGGGATTCAAGACCGCATGCAACACGATCATGAAGACAGCGGCTACCTTAAGGGCTCGATCACACTAGGTGGCGCTGTAGCGATGGGCACCGGCGTGATGATCGGAGCCGGCATCTTTGCTCTTACGGGCCAGGTCGCCCAGCTGGCCGGGCCGCTCTTTCCGCTCGCATTCATTGCCGGCGCGATCGTCACCGCGTTCAGCGCCTACAGCTACGTCAAGATGTCGAACGCCTGGCCCTCGGCAGGCGGGATCGCGACGATCCTGCAGAAATGCTACGGCACCGGCGCCGTGGCCGCCGCCGCCGCTCTGCTGATGGCGCTCAGCATGATCATCGCCGAGAGCCTCGTGGCCCGGACCTTCGCCACCTACGTCCTGCGGCCCTTCGATATCGCCGGCGGGCCGCTGGTGCCGATCCTCGCCGTCGGCGTGATCGCGTTCGCCTTCCTCGTCAATATTGCAGGCAACCGATCGGTCGGACGCTTCTCGTTGGTCATGGCGGCGGTCAAGGTCGGCGGAATCGCGCTGTTCGGCATCACCGCTCTCTGGGCCAGCGGTTTCCAGTTCGCCGCAGCATCAGAGACCATGCCGGACGCGACCCCCGTGGGTTTCATCGCATCAATGGCGCTGGCGATCCTTGCCTTCAAGGGCTTCACCACCATCACCAACAGCGGAGCCGAAGTCACTAACCCGCACAGAAATGTGGGTCGGGCGATCGTGATCTCGATCGCGCTCTGCGTCCTGATCTATCTGCTCGTGGCCTTCGGTGTGGGATCGAGCCTGACCATCGACCAGATCGTCGCCGCCCGGGATTATTCCCTGGCCGAGGCCGCCCGGCCGGCGCTCGGCCAGACGGGTTTTTATCTGACGGTCCTTCTGGCCGCGGTTGCGACGGCCTCCGGCGTTCTCGCCAGCGTCTTCGCGGTGTCGCGCATGTTGGCGATGCTGACCGAGATGAAAATGATCCCCCACCGTCATTTCGGCATGCCTAGAAACATTCAACGTCACACGCTGGTCTACACAGTGGTCATCGCCTCGACCCTGGCGATCTTTTTTGATCTCGGCCGGATCGCATCGCTGGGTGCCTTTTTCTATCTTGTCATGGACATGACCGTGCACTGGGGCGTGTTTCGTTTCCGCCGGAAAGAGGTCGGTGCCGCGGGGGCTGTGATTCTGGCTGCACTGGCTTTCGATGCCGTGGTTCTGTCGGCCTTCACGGCAATGAAGCTGCAAAGTGATCCGGCCATTGTCGTCATTGCGGGCATAGCCATCGCGGCGGTCTTCGCCTTTGAACGGATGTACCTGTCGCGTTGGTTGGTGCCGCAGGCGAATCCCGATCACTGAGACCCGCCCGGGCGATGGCCTGGGCAACCTGCCCAGGGCGCGGAGAGCAGGGGTTCGGGCGCTGACGCCAACCCTGACAACCGAACCTGTACGCGCGGCGACCCTGGCCGGGAGACGGCCCCCCGATCCTGCATGTGGTTGGCGTCTGTCGGGGGCCGACTATTGCGGACGCAGGGCCGTGATCTCATTGACCCCGTCGTGAACCGAGACGTCGAAGGCCACCCGGTCTCCAACCTTGGCGGTGGCGAGCATTTCGGTGGGTGCGGTGAAGGTCATGGCCATGGCAGGCCATTCGACGGCCGGGATCGCGCCATGGTCGATGGTGACGGTGCCGGCTGCTGCGTCGACAGCTGTAATCACGCCTGAGCCAGCCCCCATCATGGCGGCCTGACGGCCCTCCATCGGCATGCCGGACATGTTCGACGGCATCGGCATTTCAGAAGCGGGGGCCGGGTCGGCGGCCGGCGCGGTTTCGGGCTGACCGCAAGCGCTCAGGCCAAGAGTGGCGGCGGCAGCGGCGGACAAGATCAGGGCGTGGTTCATGGTATTTCTCCTTGGGGTAATACGTTCGACCGCTTCTTGCGGCGTCTCAACAGCAGATAGCCTGCAGGAATAACGAGCATGGACAGTAAAGGTGCCGTCAGCATGCCTCCGATGACCGGTGCGGCGATGCGGCTCATCACCTCCGAACCGGCCCCGTGGCCGATCAGGATGGGGAACAAGCCGGCCAGGATCACGGCCACGGTCATGGCCTTGGGCCGGACTCGCAAGAGCGCCCCTTCGCGCACGGCGGTCTCGACCGCCGCCGGCTCGGGGTTCGGTCCCCGTTCATTGAGCGCGGTCTTTAGATAGATCAGCATGACCACCCCGAACTCGGCCGACAGCCCGGCCAGGGCGATGAAGCCGACGCCGGTGGCGACTGACTGGTGATAGCCCAACAGATACAGCAGCCACACCCCGCCGGTCAGGGCGAACGGCAGGGTGGCCATGATCAGGGCCGCCTCATCGAAACGTCCGAAGGTCAAATACAGCAGGAAAAATATGATCAGCAGGGTGGCCGGGACCACGATCTTCAGTCGCTCGGCCGCGCGGGTCAGATATTCGAACTGCCCGGAGTAGGCGATGGTCACCCCCGGACTCAGCTGGACCTGATCTGTCACCGCCTTCTGCAGGTCGCCGACCACCGAGGCCAGATCCCGGCCGCGGACATCGATATAGACCCAGGTCGTGGGCCGGCCATTTTCCGATTTCAGCATCGGTGGGCCGTCCGTGACCTGCAGGTCAGCGACCGTGCCGAGGGTGATCTGTTGGCCCGAGGGAGTCACGATCGGCAGGGCCCGAAGCTCGGCCAGGCTGTCGCGGATCTCGCGGGGATAGCGGACGCTGATCGGATAGCGGGCCAGACCCTCGACGGTCTGGCCGATGGTCTCGCCGCCGACAGCGCCCGAGACGATGCTCTGAACGTCCGCGATATTGAGGCCGTAGCGGCCCGCCGCCTGCCGATCGATGTCGACATTGACATAGCGCCCCCCCGTCAGCCGTTCGGCCAGGGCCGAGCTGACGCCCGGGACGGTCTTGGCCACCTCGGCGACCTGGGCAGCGATCCGGTCGAGGGCCTGAAGGTCAGCGCCCGATACCTTGACCCCGATCGGACTCTTGATGCCGGTGGCCAGCATGTCGATACGGTTGCGGATCGGTGGCACCCAAACATTCGCCAGTCCGGGCACGCGCACCGCCGCATCCAGTTCCTCGATCAGCTTCTCCGGCGTCATACCGGGCCGCCACTGGTCACGCGGCTTGAAGCGGATAATTGTCTCGAACATCACCAGCGGAGCGGGATCGGTCGCTGTATCCGCCCGTCCAGCCTTGCCGAACACGGTTTCCACCTCGGGTACCGTTCGGATCATCCGGTCGGTCTGCTGCAGAAGTTCGGACGCCTTGGCCGCCGACAGGCCCGGCAGGGCCGACGGCATATAGAGCAGGTCGCCCTCATCCATCGGCGGCATGAACTCGCCGCCCAGCTGGCTGATCGGCCAGGCCGAGGTGGCGAACACGGCCAAGGCAATTAGCAGGGTCGTCCGCGGACGATGCAGCACCCAGTCCAACGGCGGGCGGTAGATATGGGTCAGCCAGCGGTTGATCGGGTTGCTCTGCTCGGCCGGGATCCGCCCTCTGATCAGATAGCCCATGAGCACAGGCACCAGGGTGATGGACAGGATCGCCGCCGCCGCCATGGCGTAGCTCTTGGTGAAGGCCAGTGGCGCGAACAGCCGCCCCTCCTGGGCCTGCAGCGTAAAGACCGGAATGAACGACAGGGTGATGATCACCAGGCTAAGGAATAGCGCCGGCCCCACCTCCGCCGCCGCCTCGGTAATTACCCGCCAGCGGGTTTCGCCGGCCAGAGACTCATCGGGATGGTCGTGTTCCCATCGCTCGATATGTTTGTGCGCATTCTCGATCATGACCACGGCCGCGTCGACCATGGCCCCGACGGCGATAGCGATACCGCCCAGCGACATGATGTTGGCGTTGACGCCCTGCAGGTGCATCAGAATGAAGGCCGCCAGCACCCCCAGTGGCAGGGTGATGATCGCGACCAGGGCGGAGCGCGCGTGCCACAGGAACAGGCCGCAGACCAGGGCGACGACGATGAACTCCTCAAGCAATTTGGTGCTGAGATTTTCGATGGCGCGATCGATCAGATGCGAGCGGTCATAGACCGTCACCACCTCGACCCCGGCCGGCAGGCCGGCCTTGAGCGTTTCCAGCCGCTCGCGCACCGCTGTGATCACCGCCTGGGCATTTTCGCCCGAGCGCAGGATCACCACGCCGCCGGCCACTTCTCCCTCGCCATTCAGCTCGGCGATGCCGCGCCGCATTTCGGGGCCGATCTGTACCGTGGCGACATCACCCAGCTGAACCGGAACGCCGCCTGCGGCCGTGCGGATCGGCACAGCGCGGAAGTCGTCGAGCGTGGTCAGATAGCCGTTGGCGCGAACGATATATTCCGTTTCGGCCAGCTCCAGAACAGACCCGCCGGCTTCGCCGTTGCCCTGCCGGATTGCCGCGACGACCTGCTGGTGTGTTACGCCGTATCCGGCGAGTTTGGCGGGGTCGAGCACCACCTGATACTGGCGCACCATGCCGCCGATACTGGCAACCTCGGCCACGCCGGGAACAGTCTTGAGCTCGTAGCGCAGGAACCAGTCCTGCAGGCTGCGTAATTGCGACAGGTCATGCTGACCCGTTCGGTCGACGAGGGCGTATTCATAGACCCAGCCGACCCCGGTGGCGTCCGGCCCCAAGGCCGGGCGGGCGGTATCGGGAAGGAGGGCCTGGACCTGACTGAGATATTCCAGCACCCGGGAGCGAGCCCAATAGAGGTCGGTGCCGTCCTCGAACAGCACATAGACATAGCTGTCGCCGAAGAAGGAATAGCCCCGCACCGTTCGGGCGCCGGGCACCGACAGCATGGTGGTCGCCAGCGGATAGGTGACCTGGTTTTCGACGATCTGCGGGGCCTGACCGGGATAGGAGGTGCGGATGATTACCTGGACGTCTGACAGATCGGGCAGGGCGTCGACTGGTGTGTTGCGCACGGCCCAGAGTCCGGCGGCGACCAGGGCAAGGGCCGCCAATATAACCAGGAAGCGCCCCTTCACCGAGGCACGGATGATGGCGGCGATCATTGGCTCGCCTCCCGCCGGGTCAGACTACGGATAGTGGCCTTGCCGCCGACCATATCGAACCCGAAATCGACCTGATTTCCCGTGGAGATGCCGGACAGCGGAACCGCGTCTGCCACAGTGAAGGTCATCGTCATGGCCGGCCATTGCAGCGCGGGCACAGGTCCGTGTGCCAGCGTTATCGAACGCCCGTCGATGGCCTGGACCTGGCCGCTTGTCCGGTAGATCTGGGCCGGTGCCGGAGCCGTCGTTGCCGACGGCGCCCTTGCCTGCTCCAGGCTACGCGCCGTGACACCGGACAGGCTGGCCTCGGAGTCGAACAGGAACTGGCCCGAGGCGACAACGCGCTCGCCGTCACGCAGTCCGGCGAGGATTTCCGTCTGGCCCCCGGCCTCGCGCCCGACCCGGACCTCGGCCGGTTGATAGCGTCCACCCTCCGCCGCCAGCATCACCAGATTGCGCTGACCGGTGCGGATCACCGCCTCCGAAGGCACCAGCAGGGCCGGTGTCGAGGACCCGCCGAAGGTGATCTGTCCGTACATCCCGGGGCGAAGACGCCCCCCCGGATTCCGCAGTTCGACGCGCGCGGTCAGGGTCCGACTGTCGCTGGTGACCTCGGGCAGCAGGGCGGTCAGTCGACCGGTCATACGCTGCCCGGGAAAGGCGGCCAGGTTCACGTCGACCGACCGACCGACCCGGAGCTGACCGGCCAGGGCCTCAGGCACGGCGGCGTTCAGCCACACGGTTGACAGCCCGTTGATCTCGGCCAGGGTCAGGCCTGCCGGCACACTCATCCCCGCCCGAACACCCAGGGTCTTAATGGCTCCGCCGATCGGGCTGTTGACGGTCACCGTGGTGCGCGGACGACCCGAGCGTTCGACTGCGGCGATCAGGGACTCCGGCATACCCAGCAGAACCAGTCGCTGGCGCGCCGCCCCGATCAGGACGGCATCGTCCGTGCGACGGACCGCGAGATATTCGATCTGCGCTCCGCCCCAGTCCGGTACCAGCAGGTCGACCAGCGGAGCCCCGGCAGCGATGATGTCGCCGGGCGCGCGTGCATAGACCCGCTGAACGAAACCGGCCGCACGACTTTGCACCACCGCGACGTCACGTTCGTTGTAATCGATCACCGCACTGGCGGTCAGATCCCCGTCGAGAGTTCCGGACCGGACCGTGGCGAAGCGAACACCCAGGTTCTGGACCAGGGCCGGATCAATGCGAACGCCCGCCGCCGCGCCCGACTCCTCGTCGGCGTATCGGGGCAACAGTTGCATGTCCATGAACGGTGACTTGCCCGGCTTGTCGAACCTCTGACCCGGGGTCATTGGATCATACCAGTACAGGACCTCACGCTCGCCCGCCGAGGCAGCGACGGGATCGGCGTTGCCCGGGCTGAAACGCGCCAGCGCCAGACCGGCCGCGCCGCCGATGACGATCAGGCCGGCGGCCGCAGCCACGAGCTTCAGATTTTTGCGTTCAAACCGGATCATTGGTCTTGTCCATAAATCAGGGTGAATCGGACGGCGCGGCGCGCCACATCGGCTTCCTTGTCGAGGGCATCCAACCGGCCGTTGGCCAGGGCGGTGAAAGCGTCCAGCACCTCCATAATCCCCGCGCGACCCGCCCCGTAGCTTGCGGTTTCGAGATCGGCGCGCGTGCGCAGATTGGGCAGGACCACGTCGCGCGCCCGGATCCAACGGGTGCGCGCGACATCGTATTCGGCCAGGTCTCCCTGCAGGGTCGCCCTCCACTCCCGTTGCGCCGCTTCCCGCTCAGCAGTGACACGCCGGGCGTCGGCAGCGCGGGCCGCGATCACTGGTGCCTGACGACTGCCCTGGAACAGGGGCAGGCTGACACTGGCGCCGACAGAGATCAGATCGCCGAACATCGGATCGCGGCGGGCATAGCCCGCCTCGAACGACCAGTCAGGCCGACGGGCAGCCCGCGCCAGATCGAGGTCGGCCTCGGCCCGGTCCTGCACAGCGCCATAGGCTCGCAGGGCCGGCAACCGGGCGAGATCGACGTCGAACACGCCGGGCTCAAGGTCGATGGACGGCAGCGATCCGCTGGCGCTCGGCATCGGGTCGCCGGTCCATCGTGACAGTTCCGCCCGCGCCCGGGCGAGGTCGACCCGCAAGCCGTCACGCCGGTCATCCAGGGCGGCGCGGAGTTCGACCGGACTCAGACTCTGCGCCGGTCGGTTCGCGCTCGAGGCGACGCCCGACGGAGCCGCCTCCCACAACGGGTCGAGGGCGGCGAGCACATCGTCCATCTCCACCAGTCGCTGTTCGGCATAAAACAGATCGATCCAGGCCTGACCGGTCGCGACCTGGACATCCCATAGCGTGATGTCCTCCCGCGCCCGGGCCACGCCGATATCGGCCTCGGCAATGCGGCGTTCAGCGCGACGCCGCGCGCGACTGGGCACGGCCTGCTGCACACCGATCTGGAGTTTGGTCATCTCGATCTCGCCGAACCGCCCGGCCGCCGGGCCCGAAACCGGAAAGCCGTCGAGACCGAAGCTGAGCCGCGGGTCCGGCAGGCGTCCGGCTGCCTCGACCGAGGCCTCTGCGGCCTCCACCCCCAAGGCACTGGCGTGGACGGCCGGAGCGTCTGAACGCGCCAGGGCGAGCGCCTGCGTATAGGTCAGGGGTTCAGCCCGCGCGGTGCCCGCAGCGACCAGCGCACTGCTGATCAGGGCCACACGGACCCAGGTCGGCGCGACGCGACGCGCCTGACCGGTTATGGAATTCAACACGATGAAGCTCCGGACACACCCGCTCCTTAGGAGCGGAGGTCAGCTGTTCGAAAAGGTCCGCGGACGCCGGGACGCCACACAGACCCGCGAATACAAGGTCAGGCTTCGGTTTTTGGAGGGGTGCGGGGTGGTGCCGTGACGAATTCGGTCAGGCGGGCTGCCATACCACCATAGGACGGCGAGGGGCCTGAAACCGGTCGATCCAGCGATGGCTCGCTCGAAAATACCGGCGAGACCACTGCGCAGTCCATCTTGGCGATGCAGTCCGACGTCATGTCCCTGCACGGCGGTTGCTTCTCGGTCGGCGCGGCGTCTGTCGATCCCACCATCATCTCGGCGCAGTGCGCCATATCCTGAGCCAGGGACTCAACTGACAACGGAGTCGCCCGCGCCTCCGTCTGGCCGAGGAAGCCGACGAACGCCAGGGAGATGATCACAATGCGCAGCAGGCTCCACATGGCGAAACAATCCCACTTCGCCGGCGGCCGCACAACCCGGTTGCGGCGCAGATTGACGATCATCAAGTCTCCGGACCAGAAAGGAGAACTCCCGGTGTAATAGGTTGCGGATCGGGAACCGGCCTATGAGCAACTACCCGCTTTTGGACCGGCGCAGGTGCATTGTGGGCCCGGTCCCATCCCGCCCTCCAGCGTCGATGCCACCGAATCGTAGCCGGCGTGGACATCGGCTTCAGGTCAAGCTGCTCATGTTCGACCTCACGCTGGCTCTGGCCGCCGTGAATCGTTGCAACCTCCCCCCGGCCTTGGCGTGACGCTCGGCGACCCGGTCGGCCTGCAAAACCACGGGCAGCTGAAGCGCGACCTACCCGTGGGGCCCCTCATTCCGTTCCGGCCATCGTCGCGGTGATGGGGACGCTCCGTCTGTATCCGGCAGGGACATGTCGATGCAAATCCCGGGCCCGCCGCAAGCGGTCGAACCGCCAGCGGAAGGCGGACCCCGCGATCAATCGCCCCTTGCTGATTGTTTCACGGCACGCCAGGATTTGATGTCCCGAGCGATCCGTATCCACAACAGGATGAATCCCGAGACGACGATGCTCAGCGTCAAGGCAGTGGTGATTATGATCAGGGGGTGATTGAAGTCCTCGCCGTCGTTCCAGTCCATGACATGGAGCCGCCAGAAGAAATCAAATATCCGCCAGACCCCGGAACGGCGGGTCACCACCTCGCCTGTCGCCGGCGACAGGTAGAAGCTGGTTTTCTCTTGATCGGCGAAGTCCACGCGCCAAAGAGGTCCTGTCCGGCCCGTCTCCTCTGGTGCCGTCCCCAGGAGCACGGCACCAGAAACCGCGGCTTCACCCCGATAGGCGCTCCTGGCGTATGCCGAGGCTTCTGCAGCCGACAAGGGACCGAATGGTCGACCGGTCAAGGCGGACACGATCACCGGTTCGCCATCAGTCGGCTTCAGCGTCCAGGCCGGTCCGCGCGGCGTGGTGTGCAGGTCCGCTTGAGTGGGCGCGACGCCGGCTCGCCGAGCAATCTCGTCGAGCGCCGGCAGGCCGGCCAGCGCCAGCGGGACGGCGGCCTGTTCGGCCACGCGGTGCTCACTGCGGACCGTCTCGATCGGAATGGCCACCATCACCAGGCCGCCGCCGACCCAGAACAGGACCTGGAGACCGACGATCAGCGCGATCCATTTGTGCAGTTGGGTAGAAAGCTTGAGAACTTTCATGCCGGCCTTCCGCCTAGCCGTGGCGCGCGAAGACACGCGTGCCGCCGCCCTTGAGGATCAGCAGGGTCTCATAGGGTTCGCGCCGACCGTCGGGCACCTCCATCCCTGGCGAGCCCAACGGCATGGCCGGGACCGCGAGGCCGAGGGCGTCGGGGCGCTCCACAAGCAGTCTGCGCACATCCTCGGCGGGCACATGTCCCTCCAGGACATATCCGCCGATCACGGCTGTATGACAGGCCGCCAGGGAGTCGGGGACGCCCCGGGCGCGGCGAACCGCCCCGGGGTCGGCCACCTCGGTTGTCCGCACCTGGAACCCCGCACCCGTCATGTACTCGACCCATGAACCGCAACAGCCGCAGGTGGGCGACTTGTAGACGGCGAGATCTGACGAAGGCCGCGCAGTCCGCGCACAGGCCGCGGTTGCCGCGGCGCTGACCCCAATGATCAAAAGGGCCCGGCGGGAAAACGGCTCCGTCATCGTCTCATTCCTCCAGTGATCAAGGGCAGGGTGAGCCCGGTTGCGTGCGCTCAGGCCGCTGGACGAATAGGGCGAGCCGACGAGTGATAGACGTCGAAACGCCATTGGTCATCGCGTTTGCGCAACACGCTCGTGGCGACCCCACGGCGCTCGATCGGTGCCCGCGCGGCGTCTTTGAAGGTAATGTGATAGGTATAGGTTTCGCTGACGAAGGCGGTGTCGCCGTCGACCTCCACCGTCATCTGATGATTGCGGAACTCGAAGCCCGCCAGGTCGGCGAACTCCGGCCCGAGGTGGTGTTCGAGATAGTAGGCGAAGGTCCCCTCGACCCCGCCGTTCTCGAAGATCTCCGAGTCCGGCCAGAACAGGGCCGGAGTCTGTGACACGTCCATCCGCGTGATGGCGTCCTTGTAGGCCGTCACGACGGTGCGGACCTGTTGCTCGTCAGTGGCGTGAGCCTGGGCGGAAGTGGCGAGGACAGCGGCGAGCGCCAGCCCGGCGAGTGCTGATCGAAACGTCATGAAACAGTCTCCTGGTTTGCCGGGGTCGCTGGGCGATCCGGTCGAGCGATTGGACGCTGGTGCCACGGTCGAGCGGTGGATCCGGCGCAGAGTGACGAGGACGATGATCCGCGGGTCCTGGTGATCGTCGGCGTCAGAACATGAGATGTTTCACGCCATGGGTCAGCATGCCGCCCAACAGGGCGTTCACCAGAATGGCGGAGGCGGTGACCGTCAACATCCCGATATAGACCAGTTCCCGCCTGCGCCCCGGCTTGCGGACCCAGTACTCCTTGGCCCACCAGCTCAACAGGCCCAGCACCGCGATCCCGGTCCCAAGCCATCGGTGGTAGGTATGGGTCACGTCGTCATTGCCGGGCATGCCCATGGCCAGCCACCCCAGCGCCACAGCGGCCAGCGCCGAGATGGCGGCCAGGGCGATGATAATGCGCGTTCCCTGGGTTAGAACCGGCCGACGCAGCGTCAGGGCCGCGATCTCGAGGACGGCGGCGACCAGGAACAGAGCGATAGGAAAATGCACGGCCGCAGGATGCATGGCACCCAGCCAGCGGACCAGGCGTTGCGGAAAGGTCTTTGGCGCGGCGTCCGCCGCCATGCCGGCGTGGTCCATGTCCTGCGCCATGCCCGGCATGGCCATTATGTCTGAACCGGGGACGGCCCCTGCCGAAACGGCGACCTGGGCTTGCGCGGCCGGCTTGTCGTGATCCTCATGGGCGAAGGCTGGCGTGCTGACCATCAACGCCAGCACAATGGCGAACCCCGGTAGAAATTTGCGTAGTCCCATAGCCCGCTCCGATCGTGTTCCTGCTGCTAACTACGCACCGGAACGTCGGCCCCCTCGCCTGAGGGGTTTACAGGGTTTCCGCGTAATAGGGATTAGGGGCGACAAGGAGAGTGTTGGATGGCGCGCAATCTGGATGATCTTCTGAAGCGATCGTTGGCGACGCCTGTCGAGGGTTCGCTCGACGGGCTCGAGCCGCTTGTCTGGAGCCGGGTCGAGATACGCCGCAGTGAAAGGCTCGCCTCACAACTGCGGCTCGGGGCTGTGGCCATGGCCCTGGCAACCGGCCTGACTGTCGGCGGTGTCGGCGCTGTTGCAGCGCCCAGACCGCCCGGTGAAATGGCCATCTTCACGCTCAATGCCGGCCTGTCGCCCTTGGTGAAAATGGATATTGGCCGATGATGCGGGGTTGGCGCGCCATCGCCCTGACGGCGGTGTTGGCGGCGCTCGCCGGCGGCGCGGGTACGTGGATCAGCGCCAGCTGGGTGCTGGCCCGCCGGGAGCCGCCTTCGTTGCACGATATCGTGCATCATGACCTCAAGCTGTCGCCGGACCAGTTGGCCCGTATCGAGGCAGTCGAAGCCCGGTTCGCGGCTCGTCGGCCCGCGCTGGAAGCCGACGTCCGCGCGGCCAACCTGGAACTGGCCACAGCCATCGAACAGAGCGACGGTGACAGTCCCCAGGTCCAGGCGGCGGTGGATCATTTCCACGTGGCCATGGGCGCGCTGCAGAAGGAGACGATCACGCACGTCTTCGAGATGCGATCCGTGCTGACTCCCGAACAGGCCGCCATCTTCGACGACCGCATCGTGGTGGCCCTCGCGCCCAACGAAAACTAGCCGTCGGGGTGGTGAGTCCAGAAGAAGTTTCCGCCCGCGCCGCCGGCGGCGACCGCGCGGCCTTCAGCGACCTGATGCGGCAGACCAAGGCCGCCCTGTTCCGGATCATCCGCCGCTATGTCGGCGACGAGCAGGAGGCGTGGGATCTACTGCAGGACACCTATGCCGCAGCCTGGCTCAGCATTCACCGCTACGATCCCGCGCGGCCTTTCGAGGCCTGGCTGCGAACGATCGCACTCAACAAATGCCGCGACTGGAGCCGCCGCCGCTTTGTTCGGCGGCTGATCCGCGGCGGCCTCGACCTGTCGTCACCCGAAGCCCTGGCCGTGCCGGACGGGAGCGACCCGGCGGATGACCGGATGGAGGCCGCCGGCCGGCTGTCCCGACTTGTCGAAGAGTTGGACCGCCTGCCGCCGCACCTCAGGGCTCCGCTTCTGCTCACGGCGATCGAGGGGCGCGGTCAGGCGGAGACGGCGGGGATTCTCGGGATCTCCGTCAAGACTGTAGAGACCCGCGTGGCCCGCGCGCGACGCAAGCTGTCCGACGCCCTGCGCGAAACGGCGGCCGGACCGGCTGTTTCCGAGGAATCGGACTGACGTGCACGGAACCCGTCGTCGGCGCTCGTCTTCGCGACGGAACGCGGGAGCCCGGCCGTTCGCCAGCGCCGGGCGAGGGCTACCGCGCGCGCGCGCGTATTTTTGATATGAAGGCATCGTTCGCTCGCGCGGGCGACGCCGAAAGGCCAAACCCGTTCGTCGTCGGCGTCGCCAGGAACAGAGCCTGAACTTCGCCCCCACCCTAGGAGCAATATCCCATGAGAATCCTGGTCCTTTCCGCCGTTGCGGCAGTCGGCCTGTCCGCCTGCCAGCCGGCCGCCGAGTCACAGCCGGTCGACGCCCAGGCGGCACCAGACGCCTCGACGGCGGCACCCATGGAGGCCGCCCCGGCGGTCATGCCGGAGCCGACCCCGGTGTCCCCGGTCGCAACGCCCGCGCCCGCCCCGACACCGAGGGCCGCGGCACCTCGGCCGGCCCGCCCTGCCCCGACACCCGCGCCCGCCCCCACGCCTCCACCCGCTGATCCGATGGCCGGCCATGACATGTCCAAGATGGACGGCATGACCATGCCGCCCGAGCATTAGTTTACGTAAACAGGAGTTCTCCCGTGAACCGTTCCTTCCTCGCCGCTCTGGCCATTCTCGCGGCGGTCACCCCCGTCTCGCTCGCTCAGGCCCAGACCCATCCCCACGCGGGCATGTCGATGCAGGATCACGCCGCCATGGCGGCCGCGCCGTCAGCCGACGGCGTCACCACAATGCCGGCGGACAACGCCATGCTGGCCACCGCGCCGACCGCGTTTTCCGTGACGTTTCCGCACGCCATGACCCTGACGTCGCTCCAGCTGACAGGCCCCGCCGGTGAGGCAACAGATGTAGCCGGGTCTGCGGACGCATCGCCGGCCACGACGGTCCGCACGCCCCTGCCCGCCCTGGTACCCGGATCCTATTCCGCCGCCTGGGCCGCGATGGGCGCCGACGGTCATCAGATGAACGGCGTCGTGCGGTTCGTAGTTCACTGAGGTGCCGGCCTCCCACCTCCCGAAGGGCCGGAACCTGATTGGAAGAAGCGCCGCGCGGTTTATTGCGCGGCGTTTTTCGTTCCGTCCGGAGGGTCATCACGTCGATCCGACCGCATCTCGATAACCGCCGATAAGGAACAATGGCCTCACCGGAATCGCCGCCGCCCTGCTCAGATCGCCTCCGAGGGTAGACCCTGCGGATCGGGGAGGTGAATGACGAGGCTCTCGAGGGTCCGCGCGACGATATCCGCTTCACCACGATCGCCTTCGTCTCCGGACGACGCGTCCGGATCGTACAGAACCGTGCGGCAGCCCAGCACCCTGGCCGGGCGAATATCCCACTCCAGACTGTCGCCCACCACACAGACGGTCTCCGGATCGACGTCCAGGGCCTCGAACACCTGCCTGAAAGCAGCGGGATCCGGCTTGCCGACACCGACCTCGCCCTCGATCTGGATATGGTGGAAGCGCGACGTCAGATCGAACCGCTCGATCTTGGCGCGCTGCAGCGGGCCGGTGCCGTTGGTGAGAAGCGCCAGCAGGTATCCTGCCTTGCGCAGGTGAACCAACACGGCGTCCGCGCCGGGCTCGAGCCGCATGTCGCGGTCGCGTTGAAGGCTGAAGGCGTCGGCCATCAGCTCGGCAATCTCCCGCGACGGTGATCGTCGACCGCTCTCCCGCAGGGCCCGGAACGCTTCGCCGACGATGATGCGTCGGGCCCCAGGGGGGTCGAGGCGGCCCAGGGCATGCCGTTTCGGATCGCCCCAGAACGCTTCTCCAGCCCTCGTGAGCGCGCGTGCCGCCTCGTCCGGTTCAAGAGCGCCCAGCTCGGATTGAAACCGCTGACAGACCATCCGCCAAACCAGGTCCGGGCGCCGGTAGGCCGAGATCAGGGTGTCGTCGAGATCCATCACGACAGCCCGGACGTCCTTGATGATATCCATTTCGGACGGCGCTTCGCGACCCGTCACGGATCGTCCGTCCGTCCGTCCGCCGCTAGAACCAGGCCCGGATACCGACGACCAGCCGAGTGTCTTCCGAGCTCCGTCCGTCGGCCTCCAGAAAGTCCGCCGTATTGCCGAAGCTCTTGTTCCATTCGAGGCCGACATAGGGCGCGAACTCCTTGCGGATCTCGTAGCGCAGGCGCGCCCCGAACTGCAGCGAGGTCAGGCCTGAGCCGATCGAAAGCTCGGGAATATCCTCGGCGGAGAAGTTGATCTCAGCCCGCGGCTGCAGAATCCAGCGGTTGGTGATCCGTTGATCGTATTCCACCTCGGCGCGGGCGGTCAGTTCGCCCTTGTTGGACAGAAAGGCGGCGACATCGACCTCGAACCAGTACGGAGCCAGACCCTGTACTCCGACTACGAGATCCGTCCGGTCACCTTCGGGACGGTAGGTCTGGCGCAGACCCGTCTGAACGTCCCAGAAGGGCCGGAAAGCCCGGCTGTAGAGAGCCTGGACCTCGGCGTCCTCAACACCACCGCCGAACTCCCCTTCACCTTCCGTTTTCCACCAGAACCGGTTGATATCGTCTCCGGTCCAGCCCTGAGCATCCCATGTATAGCCTTGCTCGCCGTCCGCAAAGTTGGCTTCCAGCCGGTCGATGATGACGGCGGTGGTGCGGATCTCGCCGTTCTCGACCCGCAGCTGCTCGCGGGCCGCAGCCATTTCCGCCGGGTCGAACAACAGGTCGGCGGCGTGGGTCGGCCCGCTCGATGCCGCAGCAGGAGGGGGCATTTCAGGAGGGCGTCCCGGATTGTTCGCGCTGGTCTGTATGTCCGGCGGCATGGCCATGCCGGACATGTCGTGACCCGCATGCGGGTCCGCCGGAGTCTGGCTAGTGCCCATCATCGACATGTCATGTCCCGCAGGCATCGCCGGCGCAGATGATGTCTGGCCCATGGTGGTCATATCGTGGCCGGCGTGTGGATCAGCGGGGACCGTCGCCGGTGCCTGGCTCATGACCATACCGGACATGTCATGATCCGCAGGCATCGTCGGTGTCTGACCCATGGCCATGCCAGGCATATCGTGACCCGCATGCGGGTCCGCCGGCGTCTGGCTAATGCCCATCGTCGACATGTCATGTCCCGCAGGCACCGCCGGCGCGGGTGATGTCTGGCCCATGGTGGTCATATCGTGGCCGGCGTGTGGATCAGCGAGGACCGTCGCCGGTGTCGGGCTCATCGCCATACCCGACATGTCATGATCCGCAGGCATCGCCGGCGCGGGTGACGTCTGGCCCACGGGGGTCATATCGTGGCCGGCGTGTGGATCAGCGGGAGCGGTCGCCGGCGTCGGGCTCATGGCCATGCCGGACATGTCGTGGCCCGCATGTGGATCCGGCGCGGATGTCCGCAACCGGGCAGGAACGGCTCCCGTCGGACAGACCGGGGCTCCGGGGGTTCCGATCCGGGGCGCATCCGCATCAGGCGCGCCTCGACGGACGCAGCCGGGCGGCAGCGGGGCAGGCTGCACCTGGGCCGCCGGCGTGTGACCGGCGTGGGATTGGGCGAAGGCCGGCGCGGCGACGAGCATCAGCGGCAGCAGGGCGACGGAGGTCCGGATCATGCGGCGGCTCCTTCCATGGGTCGAACGGTGACGACGTTGAACATCCCGGTGTGCATGTGCATCAGCAGGTGGCAGTGGAAGGCCCAGTCGCCGGGCGCGTCGGCGGTCAGGTCGAAGGTGACCTTGCCGCCCGGGGCGACATTGACCGTATGCTTCAGCGGCTGGTGCCCGGCCGGACCACCGGTGACCAGTTCGAAGAAATGACCGTGCAGGTGGATCGGGTGGGCCATCATCGTGTCGTTGACCAGGGTGACCCGCACCCGCTCGTCGCGCTCGAAGCGGATCGGCTCGACCAGTTCGCTGAATTTGCGCCCGTCGAAGCCCCACATGAACCGTTCCATATTGCCGGTCAGGTGGATTTCCAGAGTCCGGCTGGGCGGGCGCTGGTCGCGGTTGGGGATCAGGGCGACGAGGTCGGTGTAGACCAGCACCCGGTGATCGACGTCCTTCAGGCCGGTCGGACGTTCACCGAGGCGGTTCTTCGGCGACATATTGACCATGTCGACGCCGACGCCGACCGCCATGTCGGGCGGCGCGTTGTCCGGATCGCGCATGTTCATGCCGCTCATCGACATGCCGGCCATGGCGTCGCCGCCGACCTCCATGCCGCTCATGCCGCCGTGGTCCATGCCGGCCATCGATCCTGACCCGGCGGATCCATGATCCATGCCGCCCATACCCATGTCGGCCATGGTCAGATTGGGCACCTCGCGCAGTGGCGGCACCTCGGCCGTCATCCCCATCCGGGGCGCGAGGGTGGCGCGGCCCATGCCGGAGCGGTCGATGGCTTCGGAGACTATGGTGTAGGCGCGGTCCTCGGTCGGGCGGACGATGACGTCATAGGTTTCGGCCACCGAAATCTGGAACTCGTCGGTCTCGACCGGACGCACATTCTCGCCGTCGGCCTGCACTACGGTCATGGCCAGGCCGGGAATGCGGACGTTGAAGATCGACATGGCCGAGGCGTTGATCACGCGCAGCCGCACCCGCTCGCCGGGCCGGAACAGGCCGGTCCAGTTCTCCTGCGGGCCGTGGCCGTTGATCAGATAGGTATAGGTGGTGCCGTTGACGTCGAGCACGTCGCGCGGGTCCATCCGCATTCCGCCCCACATGCGGCGCTCTTCCAGACTCATCCGGTCGCTGCCGTCCAGCAGTCCGGCCAGCGTGGTGCGCTGGCGGTTGAAATAGCCGGGGCTCTTCTTCAGCTTTTCGAGAATTTCGTGCGGATGCATGAAGCTCCAGTCCGACAGGACCAGCACATGCTCGCGGTCATAGCCGACCGGATCGGCACCGGCCGGGTCGATAACGAGGGGGCCGTAGTGACCCAGCGCTTCCTGCAGGCCTGAATGGCTGTGGTACCAGAAGGTGCCCGACTGCCGGACCGGGAACTCGTAGACGAAGGTCTCGCGCGGTTTGATGCCGGGGAAGCTGATGCCGGGCACGCCGTCCATCTGGAACGGCAACAGGATGCCGTGCCAGTGGATCGAGGTGTCCTCGTCGAGCTGGTTGTGTACCGCCAGCCGGACGTTCTGTCCCTCACGCAGGCGCAGAAGAGGCGCGGGGAGCGTGCCGTTGATCGTTGTCGCGGTCGCGGTCCGTCCGTTTACGGTGAAGGGCGACTGACCGATCGTCAGATCGATGTTCGGACCGGTCAGGGTCGGCAGGTCAGCGCGCAGCCCCTGAGACCCGGTCTGGGCCCAGGCGGGCATCAGTCCCTGAAGGCCCAGAAGGCCGCCCCCGGCGACCGCGCCGCGCAGCAATCCTCGACGATCGAGCTTCATGGGGTACTCCTGAATTTCATGCGGTCGGCTCACTGGATCGAGCGACGACCTCTAGGTATTTACGCAGGCGGCTGGCCCCGCCCTCGCGACATGCTGACGCACAGCAGGGACTTGAACGAACGTGAGGTCAGGCGTGGACGGCCGCTGGCCGGCGCGCCGCATATGGCAGTGCCACGCTTAACCCAAACCCGCGGCCACGGTTCCGCCCTGATCAAATATACTGACCGGAGGTACCCGGCGGCAGTGGGACAGACCCGCACCGTGCGTATTGGCCGGACGACTGCCGGACACTACGCCGTCTCGGGCCGTGCCCTCAGCGCTTCACCGCCCGCAACCGGAGCGCATTGCCGATCACACTGACCGACGACAGGGACATGGCCAGAACGGCCAGGGCCGGGGTCAGCAGCAGGCCGAAGGTCGGATAAAGCAGGCCCGCCGCGATCGGGATGCCGAGTGTGTTGTAGGCGAAGGCGAACAACAGGTTCTGGCGGATATTGGCCATCACCGCCTTCGACAGGTGCCGGGCTCGGACAATGCCTTGAAGGTCGACACTCATAAAGAGTGACGCCGGCGGAACGGCTCAATGAGTTGGAGGAGATATCCCTTCGGATAATGGGGTCGACCAGAAACACCGATTGCGCCGGCTCTCGGCGTGTCGGGCCCGGATCGAAACGTTCCCAGCAGGTGATCCCACAGGCTGGTGAACAGTCCGAAATTGACGTCACCGTCAGTCTGTGACGCCAGATGGTGGTGGCGGTGAGCGGGTGCCACGGCCCAGATGTAGACCAACGGTCCGATCTTCATGTCGACGTTGGAATGCTGCAGGATGAGTTGGATCGCCACGGCGAAGGCCAGCAGCCAGGCGATGTTCTGGGGCATCCCCATAAGCACCAGAGGTGCAACACCCGCCGTCAGCTCGATCGCTTGATGAAGAGGATGTTTCACCAAGCCGTTGAACCCATACATGCGTTTAACGGCGTGGTGCACGGCGTGCAGCCGCCACAAGGCCGCGATGCGGTGGCTGGCGTAGTGGGCAAGGGTGATACCCAGATCCGCCACCAGGATGGCAAACGTCAGCTGGCCCGACAGCGGCCAGCCGCCCGGCCAGACACCGAAGTTTGGAATCAAGCCAGCAACAAGAGGCACGGCCAGCACCGACAGGAAAATCGATGTTTCGTTGACCACCGCGTGTATCAGGTCGCGTCCATTGTCACCGTCCGAACGGTTCCAGGCCCGCTCGTAGGGAGCCACGCGCTCGGCCACGAACGAGATGGCCAGCGCCATGACCAGCAGGATCGGCAAACCCCACAGCGGGGCACCCTTTTCGGCGAGAGTCACGGCGGACCACAGAAAACCCACGAAGAACACCGGCGCATATGCGACACGGATGATGATCCTGATCAGAGGCATTGGGAGGCTCCGTTGACGCTGAAACCTGATCCAGTTTGACAGGGTGCTATTGAATGAACCGATTGCCCGCAGAACGCACCGCGCCCGACGCCTGCATGGGCGTCACGCCGAACATGCGCCTGGTAATGCGGTTGAGGTGCGCCTGATCGGCGAAACCGCCAGCGACCGCCGCTTCGGCCAGTCCGGCGCCGCGCGCCATCTCCCGACCTGCTCTCTGCAGCTTTCGCCACAACAGCCATTGCGACAGCGGGACCTGCATTTGCGACTGGGCCAGAACCCTGAGACGAGCCGGCGACAGGCCGACCGCCCCGGCGGCCCGGGCGATGGCGCCGGGCGTCGGGTCTTCGGACGCCTTCAACAGGGCCGCTTCAAGTCGTGGATCCAGCCTCGCCTGCTCTACCCCGAGCCCATCCTTGAGGCCCGCGACAATCTTTTCCGGGGAGGCCTCAAGGCTCAGCAGCGCTGCGACTGAGGGGGGAGCGACCGCCGCGTCTGCCGGGGCTATCAACCCCAGAATTCTGGAGGCAAGCGGCGTGTGGGTCTCAAGATACAGCAACACGACCGCCCCTCCCTCGTCCGTCATCCGGTGCTGCACACGAGGTCCGACGATGAGCGCCTGACCGTTCAGGGCGCGATTATCGTCGAGAACTACCCGAACAGAGCCTGAGCGCGCCACGGCCAGCTGAGTTGCGACATGGGCGTGGGCGACGTGATCCGCGTGCGGCCCCTCGTATGCGGCCCAGCCGTCGCCCATGGCGAAACCCGTGCTCGATGAAGGCCTTGCCATAATCTCCCGGCGTCCCCGTCGGTCCGATCACCGGAACTGACTTCCGGCTTCATCGCCGCTCCAGATGAAACCCGCAAGGAACCTGATCGACCGATCCGAAGCGAGAGACCAGCGTCATTGTTGCCCTCCGGCCGCCCGGGCGGCCGAACTGCTCCTGACTCTTGCCGGCATGAGGGATGCCAGTGACCGACGCGTAACCCAATTAGGCGGACGTTCCTGTCCCGTCCGACCCCGGGGGGCCATCGCGCATGACGTCCGTATCGCCCACCCGCGACGGCTACCCCGCCGACCTGAGAGCCCTGACCAGCCTGCGGGCCTTCCTGGCGGTGGGCGTGGTTCTGTTCCACTACCAGCTTCAGTGGGACCCCGCCCTGGGTTTCAGCCCGATCATCGAGCGGTCCCGGCTGGCGGTGGATGCCTTCTTCATGCTGTCGGGGTTCATCCTGGCGCACGTCTACGGCCCGTCCTTCGCAGCCGGAACCTTCAGCTACCGGCGCTTCATCGTCGCCCGCATCGCCCGGCTCTACCCCCTGCACCTCGCGGTGCTGGGTGGAGTCCTGGTCATGGTGCTCGTCGCCAAGGCTGCCGGGGTCCAGTACGACCCGGCCACCTACACACTGGAGGGGTTCGTCAAAACCTTGCTGCTCGTCCAGGCCTGGTTTCCGAGCCTTGTCGGCTACAACTGGAGCGGCCCGTCCTGGTCGCTTTCGGCCGAATGGTTCGCCTATCTGCTGTTCCCGGCCTATGCGCTGATCGCGATGAAGCTGAAGGCCCGACCCTGGGCCTTGCTGTTGCTGGGCGTTCTCGGCTTCATCGTGATCGACGCCGTCTATGGCCAGATGTTCGGCAAGGTGCTGCCGCGCGCCGAGGACAACATGGGCATCCTGCGCATCCTACCGGAGTTCCTGATCGGAATGGCGCTCTATGGGTTGGGCCATCGATGGCACTGGCCACGCCCCATCGCCATCGCCGCCTGCGTGATTGCTTCCCTGGGTCTTCTGCTGGCCATGCAGTTCAGTCTCGACGACCGGTTGGTGGTCGCCCTGGCCGCGCCGGTCATCCTGACCTGGTCCATGCTCGCCAAGGCTACCGGAGAAGGCCCCTTGTCCGCCCCCCTGGCCGTCTTCTCCGGCGAGGCCTCCTTTGCCCTCTACCTGGTACACCTGCCGCTTCTGGTGGCGTACAAGGGCATCGCATCGGAACTTCGCGGGATCGACAGCGGTTTCTACATGTCGCCCTTGGAATTGGCAGGCCTGTTCGTGGTCACCGTCGCCGCGGCCGCGGCGCTGCATCTGGGTGTAGAAAAGCCTGGACGCCGCTGGATCCGGCGACGCTTCGAAGGCCGGACACCCTCCCCGTGCGGGACCGTCTGACGCCCCTTCGCCGGGCGCGCCTCGTGCACCCTCGCCTCAGACGTGGCGAGTCAGGGCGGCCCGGAACGACAGGCCCAATACGTCTCCCGAGCCCAATTCCCTTATCGACATGCCCCGAATTCATCGGGCCGACCGATCTTTCTTCATCTACGCAACCTTGAGGCTGCAGGACACGTTTCGGCCGGACTTGAAGGACCGGAGGTTTACCATGGAAGCCAAGAGCTATCTGCGCTTCGGCGCGATGATCGCGACATCCACGCTCGTCATGTTCGGATTGATGTATCTGAACACCTACCAGCTGGACCACGCCCGGTTCAGCGAGACCCGGGCCTGGATGGCGCTGGTGATGGGCGCGGTGATGACCGTCATCATGCTGCTCTTCATGCTCAAGATGTACACGGACAAGCGTTTGAACCTCGCCATCGTCGGCGGAGCCATCCTGGTGTTCGCGGGATCCCTCTGGCTCGTCCGCAGTCAGGAGACCGTCAACGACGTCGACTACATGCGCGCGATGATCCCGCATCACTCGATCGCGATTCTGACCAGCGAACGCGCCCATATCCGCGACCCGCGGGTTCGCGAACTCGCCGACGGCATCATCGAGGCGCAAAAGCGTGAGATCGCCGAGATGGACGCGCTCATCACCGACCTCGAACGCAATCCGACGCCCTCCTCAGCTCCCGATCTACCCGCCTACACCCAGCGCTGATCCGGATCTGCGATCGGGGAGTTTGCCCACGCCGGCGTCGTCGAATGATCCGTCGAAAGCCCCGGCTGCCTGCGTTTCGTTCCTCGATCACGCGGTTGATTTCATCGCCTGCAGGACCGTCACTTACCGTCGCTCTCGCCGCCCATGTCTTGCCTGGAACGCGTCCTTCCTGCCGTGCAGGTCATCTCGGTCTAAAAAGGGGCGCAGCCCAGGCTGCCGGCGCCGACAGCGCGCTCGCCCGTCGGACCTCCGGGCCTGTTCGTCCCCACGGAGCCGCCCACCCGGAACCTGCCCGTTGAAAAGCCCGGTGGACCGAAAGGATGTAGTTGCCGGCCGAGCGCCAGTGTATCGCCCTGACAGGTCCGCGGCGCTCTACCACTTGGGGACGATGACAGCTTGTTGAGTTGCGGCAATCTCCCCGACGGCGTCTCTCCGATGCTCGGGCAGGAGGGCTGTCGTGATCAAGCCAACGGATATCGAGGTCGATGTCGCCGAACCTCGACAGGGTGAGATCGCCCGCGTCGCCAGGGAACTGGCGGGGTACGGCTTCTATGTGATGGACGCGCTGTTGCCCGACGACATCCGCGCCAGACCCATTCCTTCGCGAACTCCGGCTCCGCCCGGGCCTGAAGCCGGGCCCGGAGGCCGCCTAGGCACCGAGGACGCCGAGGTGTTCGAGCAAGATGGTCAGGCCGAGCCCGACGAGGGCGAGACCTCCTAACAGCTCAACCACCTTGCCAAAGCGCCGACCGACCATCCGACCGATCACCATGCCGACGGTTGCGAGAAGGAAGGTCGTGAGCCCGATTGAGGGGGCGATGACCCAGATATTAGCCCCGTTGAAGGCCAGCCCGGCGACCCCTTCAGGGCCTCGCGCTAGACTAGGACACCCAGATCCATAGTTGCTAATGCGAGCCATTCACAGTAAGACTCGGCAATGCGCTCCTTCATTCGGTTGATCTTCCTGGCCTTCGCATTGGTCGTGGCAGGTGGGGCCCAAGCCCAGGACCAGGCCTCGACAGCCTCCGAAGCCCAGGTTGCCTGGCGTCTCCTGGACTATGTGTCGGTCGACTACGCCGGCGCCGTCGCCGACGGCCGGGTCGTCAATCCCGCCGAGTACGGGGAGATGACGGAATTCGCTGGCCAGATCCGGACCCGGATCGACGGGCTGCCGCAGACCGGTGCCAAAACCGACCTCGTTCGTGACGCCGCCCGGCTGGAAGGCCGGATTCGATCCAGGGCGGCACCGGACGTCGTCGGGGCCGAGGCCAAGGCCCTCGCGGGTGCCCTGCTTGCCGCCTATCCGAGCCCGCTGGCCCCATCCTTCCCGCCAGATCTCGCCAGGGGTGCGGCGCTTTACGGCGCGCAATGTGCGGCCTGCCACGGCACCGCCGGAGGTGGCGACGGCGAGGCCGCGCAGGGACTTGATCCGGTGCCGATCGCCTTTACCGATGTCGAACGCGCCCGCCAGCGCAGTGTGTTTGGTCTTTACCAGGTGATCGAACAGGGTCTGGACGGCACCGCCATGGCCAGCTTCGCGAACCTGCCGGAAGGAGATCGCTGGGCCCTCGCCTTCTATGTCGGCCGTTTCGCCTTCACCGACGCCGAAGCCGTCGAAGGCGAGCGACTTTGGAAGAGCGATGCTTCGATCCGGGCCGCCTTCCCCAACCTCGCGGCGGTCACCCAGGCGACGCCCGCCGACCTGGCGACGCGCATCGGCGAGACCAGGGCTCGGGCGATCACCGCCTATCTTCGCCGACATCCGGAAGCGGCGGTCCAGGCGACGGGCGGGACGCTCACTCTCGCCCGCACGCGACTGACGGAAAGCCTGGCGGCCTATCGCCAGGGAGACCGCAAACAGGCCACCGATCTGGCGCTTTCCGCCTATCTCGACGGCTTTGAACCGGTCGAGCCGGCGCTGGGTGCCCGTGACGGGGCGCTGTTGCGCCGGATCGAAACGGCCATGACCGAGCTGCGGGCCGCCATCGGACGCGGTGCCCCTGAGGCGGAAGTCGCCTCCCGGACCGAGCGGGTGGCCGCCCTACTCGACACCGCCGAACGGGCCCTGGCCCCGCAGGAGGCCGACAATGTCGCGAGCTTCATCGGCGCCCTCACCATACTGCTGCGCGAAGGGCTGGAGGCGCTGTTGATCGTCGTCGCCATGATCGCCTTCCTGCGCAAGGCTGAACGCCCTGAAATGCTGCGCTATGTCCACGGCGGCTGGATCTCCGCGCTGGCGGCGGGCGGCACCACCTGGGCAGCGGCGACCTTCTTCATCTCCATCAGCGGCGCAAGCCGGGAACTCACTGAAGGGATTGGATCGTTGCTGGCCGCCGTCGTCCTCGTGTCGGTCGGCATCTGGATGCATGGAAAATCCCATGCCGACGCCTGGCAGATCTATATCCGCGACAAGCTGACGAAGGCGCTGTCCGGGCGATCAGCGTGGTTCCTCTTCCTGCTCGCCTTCGTGGTGGTCTACCGGGAGGTGTTCGAGACGATCCTGTTCTACGCCGCCATCTGGAGCCAGGGCGGCCATCTGGGCATGCTGGGCGGTGCCCTGGTGGCGGTCGCCATTCTCGCGGTCACCGCCTGGGCGCTGCTGGCCTGGAGCAAACGCCTGCCCATCGGCCGCTTCTTCTCGCTCAGCGCCATCCTGATGGCCGGACTGTCCATCGTCCTCATCGGCAAGGGTGTAGCCGCCCTGCAGGAGGCCGGCTGGATCGACGTCCATCCCCTCTCATGGATCCCGCGGATCGAAATCCTCGGTGTCTATCCCACCGTTGAAGGGGTCGTGGCCCAGCTCGCGACGATCGTCGTGCTGGTGATTGGTTTCGTTCGCACGTCCGGCCCGCGCCCCGGCGAAACCGTCGGCCAAATGGACTGACGGCCAAGCGTCGTCGGTCTTGACCTCGCAAGCCTCGCGCCTCGCTCTCCCTGCATACAAATCGCCTCTTTTGGCGATTTGTCCGCCATAACGTCCATAACTCGCCAAATCTGACGAGATAAAATACTGATAGCGCTTTTTTACAAGCCGCCACTTTTTGCGACTTAATGCACATTGCGGTACATAAATCGTCGAAAGTGGCGAATGACGTTGAAGCTCTCGGGCGTCCGACCCTGGGTGGCGAGCCAGGCGTCGATCAGCGTGTTTCCGTATTTGTCGGACAGGGCATCAGCCAGCATGCCGGGCAGGCCGTGGAAGCTGCGCGGGTTGAGATCGGGGAAGCTGTAGATCTCAGGGCCCAGGGGCATCATCAGCGGCGGGACCTGGATACCGCGGCTCGCGAAAGCGGGGTCATAGGCGAAGGCGGCGACGTCGGTGCCGACTTCGAGCGAGACAGCGCCGATGCGCCTTCCCCACAGACGGACCTCGGCGACGGTCGTCACTGTTCGTCACCCCAGGTCCATGGCGGAGTCGGTTCCGGGGTGTCGACCGGGCGGGCGCGTTGGCGCGCCTTACCGTGGCGTTCGAGCAGGGTAATGGGATTGGGCGGGGTCCCGGGCACCAGCCGGTCGAGGCCCTCCAGCTTGTCCAGGGCCCGAAGACAACGGATCAGATTACCGAACTGGGTGGAGGCACCGTCTTCGAGGCGCTCGATGGTTCGCTTTGAAACCCCTGCGGCCCCGGCGAGCTGCGCCTGGGACTGCGTTAACCGAAAAGAGGAAGTTGCCGTGCTCGCATCACTTCAAATAGTGGTGGCCGGAGAATTGTTTTGGATCCTGAGTTGAACTATCGAGGTCCTGGCGAGGAAAAGCCGACCGCTGCCTCCCCGGAGGTGTTTTCGCTGGAAGTCGCTGCCCTGGATCAGCCTCTGTCGGAGTCACTCCAAGACATCGTGGGACTTGCCGAGCGAACCCATCCAGGAGCCATGACAAGTATCATGCTCCTCGATGAGGCAGGGGAACATCTTCTTCTGGGCGCGGCTCCAAGCTTGCCGGACATCTACAATCAGACGATCAGCGGATCGGCAATCGGGCCGGATGCCAATCCGTGCGGCACGGCGGCCTTCGGCAACTGCATGGTCGTTGTCGAGGATATTCAATCTGACCCGCTGTGGGCCAAGTTCAAATCCTTCGCGGTCGATCTGGGTTTGCGCGCGTGTTGGTCGCAACCCATCCGGGGCCTGGTCGGGCAAGTTTTGGGGGTAATAGCAATCTATCACCGTGAAGCCTGCTCGCCGACAGGATGGCAGATTCAATCAATTCAAAATCTCTCGGTCCTCGCGTCAAACGTTATCGAAAGGCACGCCGCAAAAGCAGCGACGGCCGAGATTGAGCAGCGACTGTCCGAGACCTCTTTGCGCCTGAGCGAGGTGGAGGAGCACGCTGATGACGAACGTCGCTCGGTCGCGAAGAGAGAAGCCTTCTACTGGACGATCATGGAAATGTTGCCGGCCCTGCTGGTCGTGAAGGAGGCCAGCACCGGCAAATTTGTCCTCATCAATCGCGCGGCTGAGGCAGCTACGGGCCTGTCGTCAGCCGCGGCTGTGGGGAAGACAGTTCATGAGCTATTTCCCGCCGAAGAGGCGAATCGATCCTGGGACGAGGATCAGGAGGTCATTCTCACAAAGCAGGTGAAGGTCGAGCAGGGCGCGCTGGTCACAACCCGGGATCTGGGCGAGCGGTACTGGACGACCAGGAAAACCGCGACCTTTGATGATGGTGGGGAGCCGGCCTATATTGTCACCATCAGCGAGGACGTAACCGAGCAGCACCAGTTGAATGTTGCACTCCGGGCCGCCCTGGACGCTGCCGAGGCCTCCGGGCGTGCCAAATCGGCATTCCTGGCGAACATGAGCCACGAACTCCGCACGCCCCTGAATGGAATTGTGGCGGCCTCGGACATTCTGACCCGAAAATGCGATCAGAGCGACCAGCTTGAACTGCTGGAAATCATTCGCTCATCCGGCGAAACACTGACGGCCTTGCTGGCGGATTTGTTGGATACGGCCAAGATTGAAGCTGGCGAACTCAAAATAAACAACGAAGCATTTGATCTGCGGGAATTGGCTGAATTCAATCACGAAAAATTCAAGCTGCAGAACATCAATGCAGACGTGGCTTATGAACTCTTCGTCGAAAAGAGCCTTAGCGGATTTTATCGCGGAGACCCGCTACGAATCCGGCAGGTATTGGGCAACTTCTTCAGCAACGCAGCCAAATTTACCTCGACAGGCAAGATCGCCCTCTCGATTGAACAAACCTCACGCGGGCTGATCCGCTTCTCTGTGTCGGACACCGGGGTCGGTTTTCCGCCGGAATCCAAGGACCGGCTTTTTGCCAGGTTCCAACAGGCAGATGAGACGATTACGCGCAAGTTCGGTGGGACCGGCCTTGGCCTGTCCATCTGTCGCGATCTGGTGGAAATGATGGATGGCACGCTGGACTGCGAGAGCCGACCGGGAGTCGGGTCGACATTCTGGTTCGACCTTCCGCTGGAATCGGTCAGCGCCCCGAGAGACACAAGCTCGATTGCCGCGGCCGTCGAATCCCCGGATCGCCCCCTGCGGGTGCTCATCGCCGATGATCACCCGACGAACCGCAAGGTCGCCGAGTTGATGTTGTCAGGAGTGGCCGAGGTTGTGAGTGTGGTCGATGGTCAAGAGGCCGTAGACGCCGCGTTCGCTTCGCTCTTCGATATCATCCTCATGGACATGCAGATGCCGGTCATGGACGGCCTCACGGCCGTGCAGATGATCCGTGCCTCGACATCACCCTGCCGAAACGTTCCGATCGTCATGATGACAGCGAATGCGATGCGGGAACACGTTGAGGCCAGCCGGACTGCGGGCGCTGACGTTCACTTGGCCAAGCCGATCACCGCCCAGACCCTGTTTGCAGCGATGAATGAGGCCACAGAAAGAGCTGTCCCCGATCATCAGAACACCCGTCACACAGAGAACTCGGCCCAAATATGACTGAGGAACTGCCAAACGGCGTGATCTAGCAGGCAACGAACCGAACTCAGTACAAGTCTGGGGCAGAGCTGAGAAGGTTCGAACCGGCCGCTCGTATCGCCGATCGGCGGCACTTCGACGTTAGTGTTCGTAAAGTCGATGTTCCGCTTTTGCCTAAGAAGCGACTACCAAGATCGTAACCGCAAGTCGCCTGGGGTTGCGTGCGGTCATCAGCTCCCCACTGCAGAGCGGACTTTCCGACGCCCCCCTAAGGATCGAATGGGAGCTTTCAGCGATAAGTTGTCCACCCTGCGTGACCCGATATTGGATGGGATGCTCAGAGCCCTTCTTCCTCCCAACGCGATTCCTGTAATTCGTCCAGGGTGCCGGAGATGCCCGCGGAAATCCCTGTTGGGGTGGATTGTTTCACGGCTTTCTTCTCAAGCTTATCGGAACCCGCTGATCCAGTCTTCGAGCTCAGTGCGCGACCCTCCCATGGCCCGTTGGAGACCAACCTTGCCGAGGATCGCCAGATGCGAACTCGCGGTGCCTGGATGACGGGACAAATCCATGCCGATCGAGAGCACCGCCTCGTGCAGATCTCCCTTCTCACACAGAGCGAGTGCGCTGCAAATCAAACGCCACCCAGACTGGCATTTTCTGGGGCAACAGTGGGACGCCGAATGCAGAATTTCGCGAAAAAGCAAGAAAAACGCTGAAAAATTAAGTCACCAATTTTCTGTGGCTTATCGATTTATGCACAGCTCTGAAATGTCCTGAAATTGGCTTTGAGGCCTTTCACACCGAGGGGGTCACAGGTTCAATCCCTGTCGCATCCACCATTTCTCATCGTCCCGAAATTCCGCCCCTGACGCCCTGCGGTTGCTCCGCACGGCCTGTCGGTTAAGCTGCGCAGTCATCCTGGATCAAGGAGCGGGCCGATGAAGATGCGCGGACACGGACTGACGGCGGCGGTGATCACGCTTGCGCTGGGGATTGCGGTTTCCGCCGGACAGCCGGCCCGGGCCCAGACCAACACGGTCATCGAACGCAGCAGCGACGGCGCGTTGACGGCGGCCGACCGGACCGAAACCGACGGCAGTTTCTTCGATTGCCACGCCCTGTCGATCGCGCCGGGAGACGTGGCCACGGTCGTCGTGACCTCCGACGCGTTTGAGCCCTATCTGTCGGTCACGCCCGGATCGGACTGTCGCGGCCTGCGGCCGATCTGGTTCGGCATGGACACCGGCACGGGGCAAGGCGATACGTTCGCACGCTTTCGGGCGCAGCAGGAAACGTACGGCTTGATCGTCAATGCCGGAAACGTCGGCGAGACCGGGGCCTACACCGTGCATATCCGCATCGAGCCCGCCGCCATGGTGGGGGATGACGGCAATTTCTCACGCCCGGTTCCGGAAGTCTTCGTCACCGAACTGCTGAAAGCAGGATCGCCCGATCCCTGTTCGCAAGCCGCGCTTCGACGCTGGACGACCGAAGACCTGGCCGCGCGCTGGTTCGCATTGGCTGATCGGGGCGGCTATGCCGACGGTGCCAACCGGGGGATCAAGATCAGCGGTGCAGGCTACGAATTGTTCAGCGAAATGTCGGCGGACGGCAGATCCGCCACGGTGGTGGAGGGTATACAGCTTGGCGGAACGGCCTATTTCACGACCTTCACGCTGCTGAATTCCGAGCGGGGATGGCGGCTCGACGATTTTCACAGGGACAGCCCGATCGCGGCCACAGGGACCTTGCGGGATGATATCGCCGCGGCTTCCGCTATCGGGAGCGGACGGTCCGGACAGTGCCGGGCGGGCTAGACCGACAGGGGGGCGCCTCCAAACAACAAAGCCTGCCCCCATCGCTGGTCGCGGCGCGCTGTCGCAGGACAGGGCCCGTGCTTTCGCGTATGCCGCAGCGCATGAACCGTAACATGCATTTCGCGCAGCTTCTGGCTGCCGCCGTCGCCCAGTCCGAGCCGCAACGGCTGTTGTTTGTCTTTGCCGGGGCCGAATTGCCCGACGGGGCCACGCCCGAGCAGGCGCGCCTGTTCCATGCCGGCAAGGGGGGCGCGCTGGCGCCGCAGATGTGCGTCGACAAGGCCCCGGCCGACCTGGCCGATTTCGCCGCCCTGGTGGCGGAGTCGCAGCGCGCCGGTCCGCCGTGGAGCGTGGTGTTCGCCGCCAGCCTGGGCGGACATGCCGGGCAGGCCCCGGACGGAGAGAAGGTCGAGCAGGCGCTGCAGATCATGGTCGAGGCCGTGCGCACCGGCCAGATCAAGGGCTTCGCCGCCTATGATCCCGAGGGTGAATTCCTCGAACTCGCCTGAGGCTGGACACGCGGCGCGCCGGATCACCGGCGTACAGGGTACGACCCCTTACGGCCTCAAAGCGTCCCCGGCGTCGCCGGACCATCCCCCCGCCAGCACCTTGAACAGGGTGATCTGGTTGGTGGTCACCTGGGCGTCCGACTGCGCCAGCTGGGCATCGGCGGCGGCCAGGGTGCGCTGGGCGTCCAGCACAGTCAGGAAACTATCGGCCCCCGCGTCGAAACGCAGCCGCGACAGGCGTTCGGCATTGGCGGCCTGGGTGCGTGCCGCCTGCAGGGCGCTGCGCCGATCCAGTTCGTTGGCATAGTCGGCCAGCGCTGTTTCAGCCTCTTGCAACGCCACCAGCACCGTCTGGTCAAAGGTCGCCAGCGCCGCGTCGGCGGCGGCCCCGGCCTGGGCGATCCGGGCCCGGGCGGCGAAGACATTAGGGAAGGACCAGCTGATCAACGGGCCCAGACCGAAGCGGAAATTGGCGGACTCGCCCAGATCGCCAGCGGCCCCCGCCGTCGTGCCCAGCGACCCGCCCAGGCTGATGCGCGGATACAGGTCGGCGGTGGCGACATTGACGCGCGCGGCGGCGGCGGCCAGATCGCGCTCGGCCCGGCGCACGTCGGGACGGCGCGCCAGCAGGCTGGCCCCGTCACCGACCGGGATCGGCTGCAGCAGTTCGGGTGGTCGGGCGCAGTCACGCGCGGCCGTCGAAGTCTCGGCCGGCGGGCGTCCGGTCAGGGTGGCCAGACGGAACACCGCACCTTCGCGCAGGGCCCGCAGCGGCGGCACGCTGGCCCGGGTCTGTTCCAGCACCACCCGGGCGCGGGCGACGTCGAGGCCGTTGCCGACGCCGCCGTCCAGCAGGCGCTGGGTCAGGCCGACAGTCTCGGTCTGCAGGCCCAAGGTCCGTTCGGCCACGGCGATACGGGCATTGGCGGAACAGGCGTCGGCATAGGCGCGTGCGGTCTCGGCGGCGACGGAGACCCGCACCACCTCCAGCGCCGCCGCAGCGGAGTCGGCATCGGCGCGGGCGGCGCGGATCGACGATCCGACCCGGCCGAACAGATCAATCTCATAGGCGACGTCGAGTCCGGCGTCATAGACCTCGGTCTCGTCCAGCGCCTGACCGGGCGCAGCGCCCGGAACCGTCGCGGCCGAGGCCCGACCGTAATTGTAGCCGGCACTGGTCGTGGTCGACGGCAGGCGTCCGGTGCGCGCCTCGCCCAGCACAGCCCGGACACGACGCAGGTTGGCGGCCGCGGCCTCGAGTTGGTTGTTATTGGCCAGGGCCTCGCGGACGAGGTCATCCAGCACCGGATCGGCATAGAGCCGCCACCAGTCGCCACGCACGGCATCGGAAGTCACGGCCGGGGTAGCGGCCCCTTTGAAGGCACCCGACGCCGCAGGGGGGAGGACGGCATCGGGTGCCCTCGGCCCGACCGCGCACGAGGCCAGCGCCAGGGCGGCGAAGGCGGTCGCGGTCGGAACTCGGAAAGCGAAGGACAGGGTCATCAGAGGTCTCCCGGACGGGCCGTGACGGACGGGCTCGCGGTTGGAGGCGGGTCGAGGGCGGGATGATCGTCTGCAGGAGGGGCCGCGTGCGCCCTGCCCCGCCCGGTCGGCATCTTCGTCGCGATCCAGCGGCTGATGACATAGAAGACCGGGGTGAAGATCAGGCCGAAGAAGGTCACCCCGATCATCCCGGCGACGACCGCCGTGCCGAGGGACTGGCGCATCTCGGCCCCGGGTCCCGTCGCCAGCATCAGGGGCATGACGCCGAAGATGAAGGCGAAGGAGGTCATCAGGATCGGCCGCAGGCGGGTCTTGGCCGCGCGCACGGCGGCGTCCCAGCGGTCCAGACCCTCGTCCTCGGCCTGTTTGGCGAATTCGACGATCAGGATGGCGTTCTTGGCTGCCAGCGCGATCAGCACCACCAGCCCCACCTGGACCAGGATGTTGTTGTCCAGACCACGCAGGTTGATGCCGACCATGGCGGCCAGGATGCACATCGGCACGATCAGCACGACCGCCAGCGGCAGGGTGAAGGCCTCGTACTGGGCCGCCAGCACCAGGAAGACGAACACCACGGCCATGATGAAGACGATGGTCGCGCCGCCGGACGACTGTTTCTCCTGCAGGGCCAGACCGGTCCATTCGTACGAGAAGCCCGGTGGCAAGGTGGCCGCGGCCAGTTGCTCCATGGAGGCCAGCGCCTCGCCGGACGAGACGCCCGGAGCGGCCTGTCCCTGAAGCTCGGCGGCCGGGAACAGATTGTAGCGCACGATGCGGGACGGACCGGAATCCTCGCGCAGGCTGGCGACCGACCCGATCGGCACCATGGCCCCCGAGGCCGAGCGGGTCTTCAGATTGGCGATGTCGGCGATGTCGTCCCGCGCCGTCGGCTCGGCCTGCGCTGTCACCCGGAAGGTGCGGCCCAGATAGTTGAAATCGTTGACGTAGGCCGAACCGAGATAGACCCCGAGCGTGTTGAACACGTCCGATGGCTGGACCCCCATTATCAGCGCCTTGTCGCGATCGATATCGGCAGCGATGCGCGGCGAACCGGTGTTGTAGGTCGAGAACACCTGCTGCACCTGATCGGGCGCCTGGGCGGCCGCGCCCATCATGGCGAAGGTCGCCCCTTCCAGCGGGCGGTAACCCGCGCCGGAACGGTCCTGGACCATCATCTGGAAGCCGTTGCCGTTGCCCAGACCCTGAACCGCGGGCGGGGCGATGACGAAGATGTTGGCGTCCTCGATGCCCATGGTGGCACCGGTGATGGCCCCGGCCAGGGCGGCGGCGGCCTGTTCGGCCGACTTGCGTTCCTCGAAGGCGTCGAGGCGGATGAAGATGGTCGCGGCATTGGAGCCGAACGAGAAGCTGGAGCCGTCCAGACCGGCGAAGGCGACCATGCCCTCGACGCCGTCGGTTTCGCGAATGATGTTGGAGGCGCGGGTCATCACCGCCTCGGTCCGGTCCAGGGAGGCCCCGGGCGGCAGCTGGACGACGCCGATCAGGAAGCCCTGATCCTGTTCCGGAATGAAGCCGGACGGGGTCTGGAACAGGGTGAAGCCGGTCGCCAGCAGCAGGACGCCATAGACCGCGAGCACCAGCCCGACCTTGCGGATCAGCCGGACCGTCAACCGTCCGTATCGGTCGGCCAGCCAGTCAAAGCCGTCGTTGAACTTCCGCCCGGCGTAGCCGAGGTAGTAGACGCCGCCGCCCAGCAAGCCGGGCTTGCGCACGTCGTCATGCGGCTTGTGCGGCTTCAACAGCAGAGCCGCCATGGCCGGCGACAGCGTCAGCGACACCAGCAACGACACGACCGAGGCCGTGGTGATGACGATGGCGAACTCGCGATAGAAGATGCCCGGGATGCCCGGCACGAACATCGTCGGCACGAACACCGAGACCAGCACCAGACCGATCGAGATCAGCGCGCCCGACACCTCCTGCATGGAGCGGTGGGCCGCCTCGCGCGGGGTCAGCCCCTCGCGGATATAGCGTTCCACATTCTCGACCACGACGATGGCGTCATCGACGACGATGCCGACCGCCAGCACCAGGGCGAACAGGCTCAGGGAGTTGATCGAATAGCCCAGCGCCAGCTGGACGGCGAAGGTCGCCACCAGCGCCACCGGGATGGCCACGATCGGGATGATCGCCGCCCGCCAGGTCTGCAGGAAGATGATGACCACCAGCACGACGAGGAACACGGCTTCGAACAGGGTGTGCTGCACGGACTCGACCGAGGCCGCCACGAACTCGGTCGGATTGTAGGCGATCGACACATCCATGCCCTGGGGCAGGCCGGGCTTGAACGCTTCGATCTCGGCCATCACGCGGTCAGCGGTGCCCAGGGCGTTGGCCCCCGGCTGCTGGATGATGGCGATGCCGACCCCCTGCTCGCCATCGAAGAAACCCTTGATGCCGTAGTCCTGCGCGCCCAGCACGACCCGCGCGACGTCGCGGACACGGGTCACGCGACCTTCGGCATCGGTCTTGATGACGATGTCGTTGAACTGCTCCGAGTCGGACAGACGGCCCTGCACCTGCACCGGCAGCTGGAAGGCGGCGGCGTTGGCATCGAACGGCGGCTGGCCGATGGCCCCGGCGGCGGCCTGCACGTTCTGGGCGCGAAGGGCGGCGACGATGTCGGGTCCGGTCAGATTGCGCGCGGCGGCCTTGGCCGGGTCGATCCAGACCCGCATCGAATAGTTGCCGCCACCGAAGACCTGGACCGAGCCCACGCCCTCGAGCCGCAACAGGCGGTCGCGCAGCGTCGAGTTGGCGTAGTTGCCGACGTAGTCGTTATCCAGCGACTTGTCCGGGGACGTCAGCCCCAGGATCATCAGGAAGCCGCTTTCCTGCTTGTTCACGGTCACGCCGATCTGACGAACCTGTTCCGGCAGACGGGGCTCGGCCAGGGCGACCCGGTTCTGGACCAGCACCTGGGCCGCATCCAGGTCGGTGCCCGGGTTGAAGGTTACGGTGACCGAGACCGTCCCATCGGAGGTGGACGAGGACGACAGGTACAGCATGCCCTCGACGCCGTTGACCTCCTGCTCGATCGGCGCGGCCACGGTCTCGGCCACGGTCTCGGCTGAGGCCCCCGGATAGGCGGTGTTGATGGTGATCGTCGGCGGCGCGATCTCCGGATACTGCGACAGCGGCAGCAGCGGATAGGCGAACACCCCCATCAGGGTGATGAACACCGCGATCACGGCCGCGAAGATCGGCCGGTCGATGAAGAAGCGTGAAATGTTCATGAGGCTCAGTCGCCGGCAGAGAGGCTGTTGGCGAAGGTGGCGCTGGAGGCGGGAGCCATCCGGGTGACCGGCTGCCCGGCCGGGGCACCGGCGACGGCGGTGATCTGACCGACGCGCGCCTGAACCTTCATGCCCGGCTGCTGGATGCGCTGGACCCCGGCGATGATGACGCGGTCAGTGGCGGTCAGGCCGGAGCGGACGACGCGCAGGCCCTCGACGATCGGCCCCAGCTGCACCGGTTTGGGCGCAACCGTCCCGTCCGCGGCGACCACATAGACGATGCGTCGCGCCTGATCGGTGGCGATGGCGGCGTCGGGCACCAGCATGGCCTGATAGGTGCCGGCTCCGGCCAGACGCGCCTGTCCGAACATGCCGGGCTTCAGAAAGCCGTCGACATTGGGCACCACCGCCCGCAGGCGGATCACGCCCGAGGCCGTGTCGACCGCATTGTCGGTGAAGTCCAGCGTACCGCTGCGGGTGAAGCCGGCTTCATCCTGCAACCGCAACCGGACCGGGGCCACGCCCTGGCGCGTCTGGCGCTGGTATTTCAGCAGCACCGCCTCGGAGGCGTCAAAGATGAAGTGAATGGGGCCGCTGGCGACGATGGTCGTCAGCACATCGGCCGCCGAGGACCCGCCGCCGACCAGATTGCCCGGGTCGATACGACGGTCCGAAACCCGGCCGGATATCGGCGCGGTGACGCGGGTGAATTCCAGGTCCAGCTGGCGGGCGCGCACCGCAGCATTGGCGGCAGCGACACTGGCCTCGGCCGTCTGTTGGGCCCCGCGCTGGGTGTCGACCTCGGCCTGCGAGACCGCCTGGGCCTCCAGCAGACCTTCCGAGCGGGTCAGATTGGTGCGGGCCAGCGACAGTTGCGCCTGGGCCTGGGCCAGCGAGGCCCGGGCCGCCGCCAGGGCCGCCTGGGCCGGACGCGGATCAAGGGTGAACAGCAACTGTCCCTGACGGACCTGGGCCCCGTCGCGAAAATGCACGGCCGTGACATAGCCACCGACCCGCGCCCGAACGTCGACTGCCCGGGTCGCCTCGAACCGCCCGGTGAACTCGTCCCAGTCCTGCACCTGACGCACCAGGGGAACGGCCACGGTTACGGCCGGCTCCGGCGGCGTCTGGGCCTCGCTACGAGGGGTGCAGCTTTGCAGGACGCCCGCCATCAAGACGGACGCAACCACGATCTTGACGGTGCGCATTGTGAGAAATCCCTGTCTCGGTCGACGGGCGGGCCTGGGGAGAAACCGCTAGTCAACGCTCGCTGACTTAATGGTGAGCGTCGCGACGCTTGTCAACGCCTGATGACAAAGCCATAACCGGCGTGGGGCCTTTTTGGAGATCACAAATTGTTATGTACCGCCGGGCCCAGGCCGCGGAATGCCGAGGCAACCCGCACTGCCATTCTGGACGCCGCGCTCGAGCGCTTCGCCCGTGAAAGCTACGATGACGTCGGCCTGCGCGACATCGCCGGCGACGTCGGAGTCGATGCCGCCCTGGTGTCCCGCTATTTCGGCTCCAAGGATGAACTGTTCGAAACGGTCATCGACAGCTGCGACAAGGCCGACGAACTGATGAGCGGCGATCGCGCCACCTTCGGCGCTCGCGTGGCCCGGGACGTGGTCTTTGAACCCAAGAGCGATACCAAGCTGAAAGGGCTGATGGTCTTCCTGCGCTCGGTCTCGTCGACCAAGGCGATGGAAGTGGTTCAGCGCATCGCCAACACCCGGTTCTACGGCCCGTTTTCCGAATGGGTCGGCGGTCCGGACGGCGCGATCAAGGCCCGCCTCGCGGCCGGCTTCATCATGGGCATGGCGATCAGCCGCGACATCACCGGCGGCTATGCCCTGACCCCCGAGGAATGCGAACGCATGGTCGAGCGGATGGCGACGACCCTGCAGACCCTCATCGACGGCTAGAGCCGCCAGACGCGGGAGGGCGGCAGGGGGTCCCGCCGCCCGCGCCGGTCCCCGCCCTCAGCGCGCGCCGACCGCACTGCCCGCCGACGCCAGTCGCAGGATGACGTCGTCAACCTGGACGCCGCCGCGGTCGATGACCAGATTCTGGTAGTTGCGCTGACCGTCGGCCGTCTCGGCCTCGACATTCTCGACCTCGGTACGGAACTGGCGGCGCAGATAGGTGGCCAGTTCGCCGGCCGTGACCAGCCGGTCGCCGTCACCGTCCGCCGCCCCGGCCATGCCGGCGCGCAGGAAGTGGGACAGATAGCCACCGGCGCGGAACTTGTCGGCCACGGCGCTGGTCAGATCCTCTTCCGAGCTGAACAGACCCATGACGCCCGGCCGGTCCACGACGTTGCGCGCGAAGCCGCCCGAATAGCAGGAATCCAGCACCAGCAGCGCCAGCCGCGTATTCAGGCTGCCGAACAGGCGCGACATCTCGACGTCGTCGATCTGGCCGTCACGCAGCACGATGGATTCGCTGCGGCCGTCCGGCTCGAGGCGGCTGACCGCGGTGTCGCTCTGATCGCCGTGACCGGAGAAGAAGAACAGGAACATGTCGTCGGGTCCGGCCTCGGCCGCGACCCGGGCAAAGGCCGAGCGCACGCTGCCGACCGTGGCCTGGGCATTGGTCAGGACGACGCTGGAACTGTTCAACACCCCTTCCCGCTGCAGGACCTCGGCCAGTTTGAGGGCGTCCTCGTCGGTATAGGGCAGGTCGTTCTGGCGACCGCCATAGTCGGACACCCCGACGATGATCGCGAACACCCGCGCGCCGGACTGGACCGCCGCCTGACGCGGCGACCCCAGACTGGGGCTGACGCTGAAGCGATAGGAGCCGGTTTCACCCGCCGCATAGGAGGTAACCATCACCTCATAGTCACCGTCCTCGGACAGAACGGTGTCGAGCCGGCTGTCAGTGCCGTCCTCACCGTCATCGTTGTCGGTCTGCTCGCCTGAGGGGGCACGCAGGATTGTGTAGGCGTCGAAAGCGGACGATGTCAGTTCGACCGCGACCCGCTGCCCGCGTCGACCGGCAAAGCTGTAGGTGTCGACATATTCACCGCTGTCGAGGGTCTCGTCGCCGCTGCCCAGGGTACCGGCTACGGTCTGGCCTACCGTGATCCGGCCACCCGCGCTCGCCTGCTCGTCCGCGCGCGACGCCGGCTCGGCCCGGGTCGGCCCTGTGTCAGCCTGGACCGACAGTTGGTAAGGGCCCATTTCTCCGGCGGCATAGCTGGTGGCCGTGATCCGGTACGGACCATCAGCCGGCAAGGTCACGCGCAACCGGCTGTCCGTGCCCCCGTCTGCATCATCGTTGAAGGCCGAAAACTCATTCGGGCCGCTGATGGCCAGATAGGGGTCGAAATCCCCCGAGGTCAGGCGCAGGTCCAGCCTCTGGCCGCGCCGCCCGTCGAAGACGAAGGTATTGATATATTCGCCGCTCTCCAGCCGGCTGTCCGTGGGGGTCAGCCAGCCATCGCGGGTTTCGCCGAGGCGCAGCGACGTGGTCTCCGGAGCGGCCCGGGCCACTGCGGGGCGCGTCCCGCGGCCGTCGAGATTCAGCACATAGGCCCCGGTCTCTCCGGCAGCATAGCTGGTCGCCGCCACCGTGGCCTCGCCATCCGCCGGGGCGGTGAAGCGGATACGGCTGTCGCGCGTGCCGCGCCGGGCCGGATCGTCGTCATTGTCCTCGCTCAACCCCCCGGGCCCGCGCACCAGAAGATAGGGATCGAAACCATCGGCGCTGAGGCTCAGCTCATAGGTCTGGCCGCGCCGCACCGGCAGGGCGTAGCGATCGACAAACTCGCCGGTGGACAGGGTCTGGTCCCCCCGCGCCAGCTCCCCGCGCCGGGATCCGGTCGTCAGCATCCCGTCCGTCGCAGCCTGGCCTCCGCCGGTCTGTCCGCCGGCGAACGCTCCGTCGATCAGGCTCAAGCGATAGGTTCCCCGCTCGCCGCTCGCATAGCTGGTGGCCGTGATGTTGTAGGCACCGTCCCGCGGCAGGCGCAGGTTCAGCAGGGCCGTCTGATCCGAGTCCGAGGCGTCGTCGTTGTCCTCGGAGAATCCTTCCGGACCGCGCACCATCAGATAGGGGTCGAAATCATCGGAGCTCAGGCGCAGGCCGATCTGCTGGCCGGCCCGGCCATGGAATTCGAACAGGTCCCGGTATTCCCCGCTGTCCAGTCGGTCGTCGTCGGATCGCAGCGTCCCCGTCACCTCGCTGCCCGTATGCAGTCGCTCCTGGGCGTGGGCCACGAACGGCGAGGTCATGACGACCAGGGCGGACGTGGCGAAGAGAATGGTTCTGAACATACTACCCCCGTGAGAAAACCGGCCCCCATCCGAAGCTTGGCCGCGACTATTAACCCTCACATAACAGGAATCGACCGACAGGAGTCGCTCGCACCACCATTCGGCCTTGTTCTTGCCGCACACGGCCGCCCCCGCGCCCCCTGTTCGCCCGCCCTCTGGCTGGCTCCTGTCGCCCCGGCGCCCTACGGAATTTGTATGCCCTTCCCCGCCAGCCACCCCGCCCTCGATCGCGCCCTCGCCGAACGCGGCTACGCCGAGCCCACACCTGTCCAGTCGGCCGTTCTGGAAGCCGGTCCCAATGAGGACGGCAGCGGCCGTGACCTGCTGGTCTCGGCCCAGACCGGTTCAGGCAAGACCGTCGCCTTCGGCCTGGCCCTGGCCCACACCCTGCTGGGCGGTGCCGAACGATTCTCCGAATACGGCGCACCGGTTGCGCTGGTCATCGCCCCGACCCGCGAACTGGCCCTGCAGGTCTCCAAGGAACTGCAGTGGCTGTATGCCCAGACCGGGGCACGCATCGTCTCCTGCGTCGGCGGCATGGACCCCAAGGTCGAACGCCAGGCGCTGAACCGCGGCTGCCACATCGTCGTCGGCACCCCCGGCCGCCTGCGCGACCATCTCGAGCGCGGCTCGCTGGACCTGACCACCCTGAAGGCCGTGGTGCTGGATGAGGCCGACGAGATGCTGGACATGGGCTTCCACGAAGACCTGACCTTCATCCTCGAGACGGCCCCGGCAGAGCGCCGCACCCTGATGTTCTCGGCGACTCTGGCGCGCGACATCGTGCAGCTGGCCAAGACCTATCAGAAGGACGCGCTGCGGATCGATACGGTCGCCGGCAATGCCTCGCACGCCGACATCGAATACAAGGCCATTCGCGTCGCCCCCAATGAAGTCGAGCTCGCGGTCGTCAATGTGCTGCGCTATTTCGAGGCCCCCGGGGCACTGGTGTTCGCCAACACGCGCGAGCGCGTCAAACACCTGACCTCGTCCCTGCGCGAGCGCGGCTTCTCGGTCGTCGGCCTGTCCGGCGAACTGACCCAGAGCCAGCGGTCCGAAGCGCTGCAGGCGCTGCGTGACGGCCATGCCCGCGTCTGCGTCGCCACCGACGTCGCCGCCCGCGGTCTGGACCTGCCCGACCTCGGTCTGGTCATCCACGCCGAGATCCCGGTCAACAAGGCCGGCCTGCTGCACCGCTCGGGCCGTACCGGTCGCGCCGGCAAGAAGGGCGTCTCCGTCCTGCTGGTCAGCTACACGCGCCGACGCAAGGTCGAGATCATGCTCAACTCGGCCTCGATCACTGCCGAATGGTCGGGCCCGCCCAGCGCCGAGATGATCGTCGCCAAGGACCGCGAGCGCATGCTGGCCGATCCGGTGCTGATCGCCCCGGTCGAGGACGAGGCGATGCTGGCCATGGGCAAGCAGCTGCTGGAGACCAGCTCGCCCGAGCAGATCGCCGCCGCCCTGATCCGTCTGTACCAGCAGAAGCTGCCGGCCCCGGAAGACGTCTATGACGACGAGCGGATGAAGCGCCAGCAGAAGGCCGGAGTGAACGACAAGGGCCAGCCCGACATGCCCTATACGGACTTCGCCCGGGGCGGCGACATGTCGTGGTTCCGCATCAATGTCGGTCGCGACAAGAATGCCGACCCGAAATGGCTGATGCCGACCATCTGCCGTCTGGGGCATGTGACCAAGCGCGATATCGGATCGATCCGCATCTTCGACCGCGAAACCAAGTTCGAGATCACCAAGGAGGCCGAGGCCAAATTCCTCGCCGCCATCGCCACGGGCCTCGAGGACGGGGTCAAGATCGAGACCGCCGTGGCCCCCGGCCCGCGCGAGCCGGCCGAGCGTCGTCCGCGTCCGGGCGGCAAGCCCTATGAAGGCAAGGCCGACGGCGGCGAGAAGAAGCCCTGGGTCAAGCGCGACGCCCCGGCTGACGGTGACAAGAAGCCGTGGGTCAAACGCGACAATGCCGCCCCTGCCGGTGAAAAAAAGCCCTGGGTCAAGCGTGAGGCTCCGGCCGACGGCGAGAAGAAGCCGTGGGTGAAACGCGACAACGCGGCCCCGACCGGCGAGAAGAAGCCCTGGGTCAAGCGCGAGGCTCCGGCCACGGGCGAGAAGCAGCCGTGGGCCGGTCGCGTCGACATGGGCGCAGGCGAGAAGAAGCCGTGGGTCAAGAAGACCGACGGCGGCAAGCCGGCTCCGTCCGGCGAGAAGAAGGCCTGGGCCCCGAAATCCGACGCCGCTGCACCTGCTGCTGCCGGTGATCAGGCCTGGAAGGGCAAGCCCAAGGGCGGCGACCGTCCCTGGGCCCCCAAGGACGCCCGCGGCAAGCCGCCGGCAAAGCCCTACAAGAGCAAGGCTCCGCGCAGCTGATGACGTCGGCCCGGCCCCGGTGATCCGGGGTCGGGCCCGTCAGGCCGGATAACGGTCGCGCATCGTCTCGACAGACCACACACAGGTCGCGCAGCGCCCCGGCATCCACCGCGTCCAGTCGCGGGATGTAGAGGCAGGACACGCTGGACTTGAGCTTGCCCAACCGCGCCATCAGGTCGGGGCGCTCGTTGAATCCGGGCACGATATAGAGCGTCAGGGCCGTTTTGCGCGGCGAGAAACCGATGATCGGCCAGATCCCTTCGCGCCCGCTGGCATAGACGTAGCGATAGCTGCCGAAGCCGACGATCGACGGGCCCCACATCACCGGCGACTGACCGCTGACCTGTTCCAGCATATTACACACGGTTTCCGCCTCGGCCCGGCGGCGTGCGTCGGGCACGGCGGCGATGAAATCGGCGACGCTGGCATCGGTGGGAACGGTCTTGGGGGCGTCGGCCATGCAGGCTCCAGTCGGGTTACCGGACGCCAGTGTGCCGCCGATCGGGGCGCGGGGAAACAGCTCAGACCGGCGACCAGTCTTCCGGCGCCAGCTCGAAAGCCCCGCCCAGATCCAGCCCCGGGGCCACGGTGGTGCCGATCAGGGTCCAGGGTCCCAGACTGCGCGCGGTGCGCCACGCCCCGGTCGGCACCGCCAGCTGCGGCTGCTGGTCGCCGGTCAGGCCGGGCCCGACGGTGGCTGTGACCGTCACCGCCCCGGCGATCTGCAGTTCCAGCGGTGCCCCGTCGTAATACTGCCAGAGCTCGGTCGCCGCGACCCGGTGCCAGGCCGACACCTCGCCCGCCGCCAGCAGCAGATAGGCGGTCACCCCCATGGACAGACCGTCGACCTCGCGCGGGTCACGAAATATCTCGCGATGATGCCCGCCCCCAGGATGCGGCGTCAGTTCCAGCAGGGCGATGATTTCGGCGGCAGTCATCATGGGGCGAATCGGATCCGGGCAGCGGGGCCACACACTAGCGCGCGCCTCACCCGGAGACAGCCGGTCCCGGTCATTCGGGACACGGCTTCACAGGCCGCCCCTCAGGCGGTGCCGCGCAGCTCCGTGGCATGCGGCGGATAGGCGGCGGCCGACTTCACATTGTCCGGCTTCCCGGCCAATGTGCTGGCGAAGCCGTGGTTGACGTCGCGGTGATGCGCCTCGTCGGCCCGCACCAGCAGGACCACGTCGCGCAGCGTCGCATCGGCCGGCAGCTTCCAGTAGTGGATGGCGATGTCCGGTGCGGGGACGTTGGGCGAGCGGCCCTCATCGATCTCTTTCAGATACAGGGTGTAGCTGATCACGGCCTCTTCCTCGAAATAGCCGACGACCCGGTGCGCCGTGCGCGAGGAGATCAGATAGAGCAGGAAGAAACCGATGTAGAAGACGGCCTGGGCCAGCTGGACCACCAGCCGTTCGAACCAGGTCGGCTGGGCCACCTGGATGAAGGTCATCAGGTGCATCCGCTCATTCTCCGCCTCCTCCATCAGGGTGCGGATCCAGCCCTCGTCGTCCTTCATTTCCCGCAGGCAGCGCAGATGCTGCAGTGTCGCCCCGACCATGCCGGGCACGGCCGCCACGGTCTCCAGCACGATGGCGCGGTGGCCGTAACGTTTGGCAAAAAAGGTGTCGGCGCAGAAGCGCAGCAGTCGGGTGAAGCCGAGGGCGAACCGGTCCGAGAATCCGTTGGGTTCATGGTGGATCACCGGTTCGGCGTCCTTCTCCTCGTCGAGGGCGCGGGCGTCGGGGGCGAGAATCTTGTTGACCATGGGGGCAGGCTTTCCGGCGCCCGAGCCGCAATGGGCCGGCGCTCACCCCTTCTAACGCGCGAAACGCCGCGACGGGGCCGGACGCAGTGTCGCAATCGGTGGCCAGACTGACGCAGCGGGGATCACCCGGAAACAGCCCCGCCATCGGCCCCTCGAACCAGGTGATCACGTTGTGTACTGCCAGGTACCGCTACCACATGCTATGGTTGTGTTATGCCGACGATCTCATGGTTCTATGGTATAGCGATACGAATGTGGTTCAACGACCACCCGCCGCCGCATTTTCACGCCTACGAGCAGGACAACGAGGCGCAGGTCGGGATCGCGGACGGAGAGATCATGCACGGTCGCCTTTCGAAGGGTGCCCAACGACTGGTGAAGCAATGGACGGAAATCAATCGGGACGCTCTGATGACGAACTGGCGGGCCGCGCGCCCGGGTTCGAGGAAACCGCTGGAACGGATACCGGGCCTCGATACGCCCCAGTGACCGACATCGTTCACGTCATCCGGGTACTGCGACTTGGCGACTATCGGCTGAAACTGTGGTTCAGCGACGGCACCGCCGGCGAATGGGACTTCTCGGAGCTCGCCATCCGCGAAACCGGCCCGATGGTGGAGCCGTTCAAGGACCCCGCCTTCTTCAACCGCGTGTTTGTCGAGTTCGGAGGCCTCACCTGGCCTAACGGCTTCGACTGGAGCCCGGAGGCGCTTCACGCCGACATGGCGGCGGCGGGTGTATTGAAGGTCGAGACGGCGGCGGCGTGAAGCTCGCCCTCGCATTAGGCTGCACCTTCCTATTGCTGTTCACCGGCTCCTGCGGTGAAGCACGGGATTGGACGCTCTTCGTTTACCCCGGAGGCTCAGGCGGATTCGCAGTCGTCACCCCGGGATTCAATAAGGAGATGTGCAGATTCGCGGGCAAGGAAGCCGTTCAATCTCACCTCTACGACCCCGGTCGGCGTTCCATGATCGACGAAGGCAGCAGCGGCACCCCAACGTTCGAATGCGGCCGCGCCTGCAAAATCGGTGATGTAAAAACGGTCGCGACCTGCAGCGAGACGTTCGACGCTAACGACTAAAGCGCCTTCACGATCCCCTCGACCATCTTCTTGGCGTCCGAGAACAGCATCATGGTGTTGTCGCGGAAGAACAGTTCGTTCTCGACCCCGGCATAGCCCGAGCTCATGCCGCGCTTGATGAACAGCACGGTGCCGGCCTTGTCGACGTCCAGCACCGGCATGCCGAAGATCGGGCTCTGCGGGTCAGTCTTGGCGGCGGGGTTGGTGACGTCGTTGGCACCGATGACGAAGGCCACGTCGCACGAGCTGAACTCGCTGTTGATGTCGTCCAGCTCGAACACCTCGTCATAGGGGACATTGGCTTCAGCCAGCAGCACATTCATGTGGCCGGGCATGCGGCCGGCGACGGGGTGGATGGCGTATTTCACCTCGACCCCCTCCTCCTTCAGCTTGTCGGCCATCTCTCTCAGAGCATGCTGGGCCTGGGCCACGGCCATGCCATAGCCGGGCACGATGATGACCTTGGAGGCGTTCTTCATGATGAAGGCGGCGTCTTCGGCGCTGCCCTGTTTGACCGGCCGGGTCTCGGCCGCGCCCTCGGCCCCCGCCGGGCCCGCGTCGCCGCCGAACCCGCCCAGGATGACGCTGATGAAGCTGCGGTTCATCGCCTTGCACATGATGTAGCTGAGGATCGCGCCCGAGCTACCGACCAGCGCCCCGGTGATGATCAGGGCGATGTTCTCGAGCGTGAAGCCCAGCGCCGCCGCGGCCCAGCCGGAGTAGGAATTGAGCATCGACACCACCACCGGCATGTCGGCCCCGCCGATAGGGATGATCAGCGTCGCGCCGAGGATCAGGGCGATGACGAACACGCCCCAGAATGCCCAGACCGCACCGCCGCCGGTACCGATCAGGATGCCGATCAGGAAGACCAGGGCTAGGGCCAGGCCGATATTGATCAGATGCCGCGCGGGCAGGATGATCGGGGTGCCGCTCATATTGCCGTTCAGCTTGGCGAAGGCGATGACCGAGCCGGTGAAGGTGATGGCCCCGATGGCCACGCCCAGCGACAGCTCGACGATCGACAGGGTCTTGATGCCGCCCAGACCGTTCGAGATGCCGAAGGCTTCGGGCGCATAGACGGCCCCGATGGCCACAAGACAGGCAGCCATGCCGACCAGCGAGTGGAAGGCGGCGACCAGCTGCGGCATCTGGGTCATGGCGACCTTTTGCGCGATCAGGGCCCCGACGCCGCCGCCGACGATGACGCCGCCGGCCAGCAGGGTCAGGGTCAGGGGATCCAGCGCCCCGGACGTGCCAAGCGTCAGCAGGGTCACACCGATGGCCAGAGCCATGCCGACCATGCCGAACATGTTGCCGCGCCGGCTGGTCTCGGGACTGGACAGCCCACGCAGGCTGATAATGAACAGTACGCCGGCGGCCAGATAGGCCAGAGCCGCGATGGATGCATTCATGGCGTCCCCCTCATAATGTTCATCTAGACGAAGCCGACGCGGGCCGGGCGCGCGGTATCGTTGGTGGCCTGCGCGCGGGCCTCGCCGTTCTTGACCATGGCGATGGCCACGGAACCGGAGCCGGCCGTCTTGGTCAGGATGCACCAGCCGTTGTCGACCGGCAGCCGTCCGCGCATGGCCCCTTGGCCGCCGCGGGTCAGGCCATTGGCCCAGTGCTTCCGGTCGTAGTTGTTCATTTCCATCGTCACCGGCGAGAAGCGGCAGACCAGCGACCAGCTGGCCCCGCCGGGCGCGGCCACCGACCATGGCAGACCGGCCGCATGCACGGTGCCCACATCGGTCTGGGCCGAGGCACTACCTGCCAGGCTGAGGACGAATATGGCGGCAGCGGCCGCGGCGACCCGGGCGCTCATCGCTTGCCGGATCCCGGCAGGTCACTGGTCCGGTCCAGCCGCCACAGGGCCGCAGCGATGAATATCGGCGACAGCACAACCCAGGCCCAGTCGAAGACCGTCATCGGCCGCGTCTGGGCCACGACCCGCAGCAGCACCGAGCCGAACATCAGCACCACGGCGAAATCCTGGAAGCGCAGCCGACGGATGGCGTCGCTCTCGCGCACGAAGCTCCAGATGAACAGGGCAAATCCCGCCCCCGTGGCGACCCACGAGACAATCGTCGCGAACAGATGCAGGTCGAAGATCACGACGGCACCGACTGCCGCGAGGCGATCACCCGCCCGCGCCGGAAGGCCTTGACGCCCTCGACCGCGAAGAAGCCGGCAAGTACGGCCATCACACAGGCCATCAGCAGATTGTCGTCATCCAGATAGATCAGCGCCCGCCAGATCCAGAAGGCCGCGAACAGCGGATAGACGATCGCGGCCACCACACGCTCGACCCGCGTGCGCAGCGTCGGCTCCAGCCGGGCACCGAGCAGCGCGGCACCGAGGGCCAGGGCCACGGCGACCGGTATCAAGGCGGTGAAGATCATCGCCGTCGTCATGCCTTGGGCTTCTCCTTCTTGCGGTACATGGCCAGCATGCGCCGGGTCACCATGAAGCCGCCGAAGATGTTGACGCTGGCTAGAGTCACGGCCACGACCCCCGCCCCCTTGGCGATGACGGCATTGGGACCGGACACATCACCCGACACCGAGGCCGCGGCGATCAGGCCGCCGACGATGATGACGCTGGAGATGGCATTGGTCACCGCCATCAACGGCGTGTGCAGGGCCGGCGTGACGCTCCAGACGACGTAATAGCCGACGAAGATCGCCAGCACGAAGATGGCCAGACGAAAGACGGTGGGGTCGACGTGTTCCATGTCAGGCTCTCTGCTCCAGACGTTCATCAATGCTCGCAAGGAGCCACAATCCACCGCCTGCAACGATCGTGGGAATGACGTTTCTGAACACGCTGTCCAGCACGGCTCCGAGGGCCTGAGCGGACTCAGGCCACCCCCCAGTTGCGATGGTGAAGACGACCGCGAACAGACCCCAGCAGGGGGCGGCGACGATCAAAAACAGACCGAGACCTTTGAGGAAACGCCGGATCATCCCCGCACCCCTTCATGCACCACGGCCCCGCCGTGGGTGACGACGGCGGCCTTGAGAATCTCGTCCTCGAGGTCGAGGTTCAGGGCCCCGTCCTTGATCAGCAGGCCGGTGAAGGCCAGCAGGTTCTTGGCGTACAGGGCGCTGGCGTCGGCGGCGATGCGGCCGGGCAGGTTGGTATAGCCGACGATGCGCGCGCCATTCGACGTGGTGACCACCTCTCCGGCCTTGGCCCCCTCGACATTGCCGCCGGCCTCGACGGCCAGGTCGATCAGCACCGAGCCCGGCTTCATCGTCGCCACCTGTTCGGCGGTGACCAGCACCGGGGCCGCGCGGCCGGGGATCAGGGCCGTGGTGATGACGATGTCCTGCTTCCTGATGTGTTCGCCGGTCAGGATCGCCTGTTTGGCCTGATACTCGGCCGACATCGGCTTGGCATAGCCGCCGGCGGTCTGGGCGTTCTTGAACTCCTCATCCTCGACGGCGAGGAATTTGGCTCCGAGGCTTTCGACCTGTTCCTTGGTCGCCGGTCGCACGTCGGTGGCGGTGACCACCGCCCCCAGACGACGCGCCGTGGCGATGGCCTGAAGCCCGGCGACGCCGACGCCCATGATGAAGACCTTGGCCGGAGCGACCGTGCCCGCCGCCGTCATCATCATCGGAAAGCCCTTGCCGTAGGCATAGGCCGCCTCGATCACGGCGCGATAACCGGCCAGATTGGCCTGGGACGACAGGGCGTCCATCACCTGGGCGCGGCTGATCCGCGGCACAAATTCCATGGCGAACGACGTCAGATTGGCCCCGGCCATGGCCGCCACCGTCTCCTTGTCGCGGAAGGCGTCCAGCATGGCGACGACGATGGTGCCCGGCTTCATCGCGCTGGTTTCCTGGGCCGTGGGGCCGCGCACCTTCAGCAGGATGTCGGCCCGGTCCAGCACCGCCTTGGTGTCCTTGGCCACGGTGACCCCGGCCTCGACATAGTCGGCGTCAGGAATGGACGAGCCGGCTCCGGTGCCGGCCTCGACCGTCACGGTCGCACCGAGGGCGATCAGCTTCTTCGCCGTCTCCGGTGTCAGGGCGCAGCGGGTCTCGCCTTCCCGGCGTTCGCGCGTCACAGCAATGGCGATGGCCAAGCGAATCTCCCCTGTTCAGACTGAACCTGACGACGTTAGGCCCAACCGCAAGCATGCGTCAAAGACGCGCTATCGTCCCCGTCCCGATCAGACCGGGGCGTCATCGTCGCGCGGTTCGGCCCGGCGCTCCAGCGGCAGATGGATCTCGAACACGGCCCCGCCGGTCGGGCGGTTGCGAACAGTGACCGTGCCGCGCGCCTGATGGGCCATGCCTGCGACCTGGGCCAGGCCCAGGCCCGTGCCCTGCTGCTCGGCCTTGGTGGTGAAGAAGGCTTCAAACAGCCGGTCGCGGGTCGACTCGTCGATACCCGGCCCTGTGTCGGTGACCGTGACGACCGCCTCGTCTCCGACGGCATCGACCCGGACGTTGACGGTGCCGGAACCGTCCATCGCATCGCGGGCATTGATAACCAGATTGACCAGCGCCACCTCGAACTGATCCTGGTTCAGCGTCACCGGCATCGGTTCGTCGTCCGTGGACACCTCGACGCGGACGCCGCCGCCCGCCGACTGACGCAACAGGTCGCTCATCCCGCGGGTGGCGACGGCGACATCCACCACCGTCAGCTCGGCCCCGCCGTCGCGGGCGAAGGCCAGCAGTTGGTTGACCAGCCGCGACCCACGCCGCGCCGCCTCGAGCCCGCGACCCGCCGCCTGCTTGATCTGCGGGGTCTCGGCCCGGGTCTCGATACGCTCCAGATTGACGAGAATGACCGTCAGGAGGTTGTTGAAATCATGGGCCACGGTACTGGCGAACTGACCGATGGCCCCGGTCCGCTGCCGATCAAACATCATCTGGGCCTCGCGCCGGCGCAGGGTGATGTCGCGGAGGGCCCAGACGATCAGCACACCGGCGACCAGCAGCGGCAGCAAGGCCCCGCCGACGATGGCGACGAAGCGCCACAACCGCGGCGAATCCAGCACATTGCGGTTGACCGCCACATGGACCGACCAGCCGGTTTCAGGCGAAACCCGGTAGGAGGTGTAGTTCACCAGCCCCTCGTAGGTGACCCCCTCATAGGTGCCCGCCCCGCCGCGATCGACCGCACGACGGACATAGATGGTGGCCGGCTTTCCGACCCGGTCGGCATAGTCGAGCGAGCGAGCGGCGAACCGACCCTGGCGGTCGACGATGGCGGCGACCTGTCCCGGCTCCATCCCCTTCATCAGCAGAGTCTGGAACTGCCCTGGATCAATCAGCGCGATCAGGTACTGGCCGCGCCGACCGGGAATCGGCTCGGAAATGGCGATGCAGGGACAGGGCGCGCCATCGCGCCACACCGATGCCGTCGGCCGGGGCAGCGGTCTCAGGGGCAGCGATGGAACCCCCGTATCCATCAGAACGGCACCATCGACCTCTGTGACCAGAACACCCTTCCAGCCGGGCAGCAGGTTCACCGCCTGCAGGGCGCGATTGCGGAAGCTGGTCAGATCGCCCCGTTGCAGCGCATTGGCTGTCGTCAGCACGCGCAGGGCATTGCGGTCGGACAGGAGTTGGGCGTCGATATCGGCAAGGGTCTGCTGCACCGATTCCGCAGCGCGCCCCTCGACGCGTTCGCTCTGACGCGTCAGCGCCATCGTCAGCGACAGCGCGAACAGGATGATCGTCGGCAAGGTCAGCGCCGCAGCGAAAACCAGCAGGGCGCGCTGAACTGACGTGATACCTTTGAGCAAGCGCGACTCCCGTTCCGCCCCTAAAGGCGCGAGCTAAAGCCAAGGTTCCGTCTATCGACAGAAACGCCTGCAATCTGAGCGGGATTCAGCTCGACGAAACCCTGTACGATCACCCGAGGCATGACAAGTCGGGGCTGACAGGTTCGGTAGATTCAGTGGGCGGAGGGTTTGGAGCGCAGGAAGAACCAGCCGACGACCAACACGACGCCCGCCGTGATGAACCCGGTGATCGCGCTGCCACCCGGCTGGAACCACAGGGTCAGCAGCGTGACCAGGGCGGCAAAGACCAGCGAGCCCCATTTCGCCAGGGTGACGAAGAGACCAAAGGTCGACTTCTGCTCATCGATCGCCTGGGAGCCGTGCACATAGGCGCGGGCGGCGGAGGGCTTGCGGGGATCGGCCATGGGAAGCGTCCGGACAGAGGAGTCGATGCGCCGTCTTATAGCGATGCCCGCGCCCGGCTCAAGGCCTGCCGCGCGCGTCTAGTCGAGGGTGGGGAGAACGTCGCGGGTGAAGGCGGCGATGTCGAAGCGGTTGCCGGCCGGGTCCTCGCCGCGACGGACGATGACAATCCCCCGGCTGGGCACGATCACCACATACTGGCCGCGGTTGCCGAAGGCGGCGATGGTGTCGGCGGGCACGCCCTCGGAGTGGTTCATCAGCCAGAAGGTCGCGCCATAGCCAAAATCCCCGTCGGGCTGTGGCCCGGACGGGCGCGAGACATAGGCCAGCCAGCCCTCGGGCAGGACCCGCTGCCCGTCCTGCATCCCGTCATTCAGATACAGCTGGCCGAAGCGGGCCAGATCGCGGGCGGTGGACCAGACCTGGCTCGACAGGATGTAGTTGCCGCGCCAGTCGGTCTCGGCCACCGTGTCGTACATGCCCAGCCGGTCGAACAGTTCAGACGGCGGATGATCGGCGAAGGTCGGGGCCAGGCCGAGCACTGCCAGCAGGATGTCGTTGTTGGCATAGCGGAAGCGCGTTCCGGGATTGGCCAGCAACGGCCAGCCGGGCACCTGTTCATCGACGGTGGTGCCGCCGAAATACAGGGCGTCGGTGCGGTTGCCCGCCGTGTCGCTGGTCAGGCCCGAGGCCATGCGCATCAGGTTGTCCGTGGTGATGGCCTGTCGGGGATCACCCGCGACCTGCCAGTTGGCGATGGCAGCGGGCGCGCTGACGTCAATCTCGCCGCGTTGCACCGCCGCCCCGATCACGGTGCCGGCCAGGCTCTTGGCCACTGACCAGGTGCGCTGCGGCGTATCGATGCCAAAGCCTTCGGCATATTCTTCAGAGACAATCCGATCGTTCTGGACGATGAGGACCGCTGTGGTGTTAGCGCCTTCGCCATAGCCGCCCTCGAAAGCCTGCGCGACCGTCACGTTCAGGAGGGCGGCATTCCCTGCGGGTTCGCCAGTCGGGAAGGATCCGTTGCGCCGCGGATGGTACGTGGCCACCCAGATCGATCCATCGTCGATCCAGCCCACGGGCATGATCACACAACCCTTGCCGGGCCGATGGGTCGCTACCCTCGCGGGCATCGTCTCGTCCCACGCGACGGCGACGCTTTGCCTTTTGATCTCGACCGGCATTTCCCTCACCAGCGCATCGAGCTCCGGATAAATGCCGACGAGTTCGTTGGCCTCGACACTCGCCAGAGTTCGGGTTCCGCCCACTGCGGCCTCCGCAGCGGAATTCAGGGCGCTGCAGACGGTCAAGGCCTTGTAGCCGGCGGCCATGGCCCGGACGGTCGGCGACGGCGCGGCGGTCTGGGCCGCGGCCGACAGGGGGAGGACAGCCAAGGTCGCGGCAAGGATCAGGATGCGCATGAACCGACGCTGGCGCGCCGGTCCGGTTGCGTCAATGGCCTCGTCCTGTCTTCAGGCGGTCAGACCAGGGTCTCGAACTGGTCGATCAGCCGTTCCAGACGGCGGCAGCCGATGGTCCAGAAGGCCGGGTCGCGCGGGTTCAGCCCGAACGGGGCCAGCGCCTCGACATAGGTCCGGGTGCCACCCCCGGCCAGCAGCTCGCGATACAGGGGGGTGAAGGCCTCGGGGTCCCTGGCCCGGGTCTCCATCAGCGCTGCCACCAGCAGGTCGCCGAAGGCATAGGCGTAGACGTAGAAGGGCGCGTGGACGAAATGGCTGACATAGGCCCACCAGTGCTCATAGCCGGGGTTCAGCGTCACCGCCGGGCCCAGGGCCGCACCCATCTCCTCCATCCAGATCTCGCCGATCCGCTCGACCGAGACCTCGCCCGCCAGCCGTTCGTCGTGAAAGCGGGTCTCGAAGCGGTGGAAGGAGATCTGGCGCACCACCGTGTTCAGCCCGTCCTCGATCCGTCCGGCCAGCAGACCGCGTTGCTCGGCCTTGGGGGCCGTGGCCAGAAGCCGGTCGAAGGTCAGACCCTCGGCGAAAATCGAGGCCGTCTCGGCCAGGGTCAGCGGCGTGTCGGCCAGCAGGGTACCCTGATCGGCGGCCAGGGTGTTGTGCACCGCGTGCCCCAGCTCGTGCGCCAGCGTCAGCACGTCACGTCGCTCGCCCATCCAGTTCAGGAACACATAGGGATGCCGGTTGGCGCTGACCGGATGGCAATAGGCCCCCGACTGCTTGCCGGCCCGGGCCCGACCGTCGATCCACGGCTTGTCGAAGAACCCCTGGGCCCGTTCGGCGAACTCGGGGCCGAGGTCGGCGAAGCTTTCCAGCACCAGGGCCTTGCCCTGGGCCCAGTCGAAACCGCGCGGGGCGGTGGTCTCGATCGGGGCGTTGCGGTCCCACTGGTCCAGCGTCGTCTTGCCCAGCGCCTTCGCCTTCAGCGCATAATAACGGTGCGACAGTTTCGGATAGGCGGCGGCCACGGCCTCGGCCATGGCGTCGACCGACTCACCGTCGACCTCATTGCCCAGGTGGCGGCTGTCGGCCGGGCGTTTGAAGCCGCGCCATTTGCTTTCCAGCGCCTGATCGGCGGCCACGGTGTTGATCACCAGACCGAGAGTCGCGGTGCGGGCCGCCAAGGCGGCGTTCAGCCCCTCGGCCGCTGCCTTGCGCCGCGCCGCCTTGGGATCGCTGAGCCGGTTCAGGGTCTCGGCCAACGTCAGCGACTCCTTGCCGACCGACACCGTCATCGCCGCCAGGGTCTCGTCGAACAGGCGTGGCCACTGGGCCATGATCGGCATGCTCTCGGCGATGAAGGTCTCCAGCTCGCCGGACAGTTCATGCGGCTTCATCGCCCGCACCCGCCGCAGCCACGGGGTCCAGCGCGCCGCCGCCGGCACCGCCTTCAACGCCGCGGCCAGCTCGGCCTCGTCCAGCTGGTTGATCTCCAGCGTGACCCAGACGGTCGGGGTGACGATGGCGGTGGTCTTCTCGCGCAGATTGGCCTCGAACCCCTGGGCCGCCGCGTCATTGCGGTCGGTCGAGGCGGCGAGGAAGGCATAGGCCCCCAGCCCGCCCAGCGCCTCGGTCGCCTGTTCATACAGGGAGATGACCCGATCCAGCGTCTGCCCCAAAGCCACCGGGTCGGCGCGCACCGCGATCAACTGCCCCTGCAGGCCGGTCAGCTCGGTCACCAGAATCCGCCCCCGCTCCAGATCGGCCGCGATGCGCGGATCGGTGCGGGAGGCATAGAGGTCGGACAGGTCCCACAGCGGGGCGTCAGCGGTCGGGGCGGTCGAGGCTTTGAAGGGTGCGTTCATGCCCTCTAGTGTGGGCAGGGCGGGGTCGCAGCGCAACCGCACGGGTGCCTCGAAACTCGCCGTCGGTGACGCGACGCCGCGTCCGAAAACCGCCAGACAGACCCGACCGAACCGACCATCTTCCGGGCATGACCTACGCCATCGAAGCCCTGCCGCTGGCCCCGTTCGCGCCGCTGCTCGCCCTGTCCGACGACGCCCTGATCGCCGTCGGAGCCCGGCGCATGGTCGCCGACAGCCCGCACAGCGCCCCCTGCCGCGTCAGTCTGGTCGACGCCGACCCCGGCGACCGGCTGATCCTGACCCATCACATCCATCTGGACGCCCCCGCCTCGCCCTATCGCGCCGGGGGGCCGGTGTTCGTGCGCGAGACGGCGGTCGAGGCCACGCCGGTGATCGGGGTCGTCCCCGACCTGCTGGAGCGTCGCCTGCTGTCGGCGCGGGTCTATGACGCCGACGGGATGATGACCGACGCCGATGTGGTCGAGGGTACGGCGCTGGACGCCCGGCTTCGCCTGTGGCTGGCCAACCCGGTCACGGCCCAGGTCCAGCTGCATACGGCCCGGCGCGGCTGTTATCTGGCGCGGGCGGTCCGTCAGGACTGACGGCCCCTTTCAATTGGTCGGGACGACGGGCAACCTCCGGTCACGCTTCGGTCTGGGGGACGCGCACATGACCATCTTCGGCGACAACGAGACCGGCGGCGGCACCGGCCGCTCCAGCCTGACCACCGGCGACCGCCGTGGCCTGGCCCTGGCCCGGATCGGTATCGGCCTGGCCCAGGGTCTGGTTCTGTATCTGCTGTGGCGTTCGGTCGGCACCGGCTATGGCGATGACGCGGTCCGCGCCTGGCCCGCCACCGTCCCGGCCCTGTTCGGGCCCCTGCTGCTGGTCAGCGCCTTCCTGCCCGTGGTGCTGCTGGCCGGGGTCGGGCGACTGCGCCTGACCACGCTGGCGATCTGGACCGTCGTGGCCGGGATCAGCCTGGCCCTGCTGGCCTGGCACGATGTCATCCGCCAGACGGCGGACCAGCTCGACAGCCCGCCCTTCCTCAGCGTCCCGATGGTGGCCTTTGCGGTCGCCGCTTTGTTCATCGCCCACCATCTGGTGGTGCCGGCGGATCAGGGCCGGCGGCGCTTCGCGCCTTACCCGGCCTATTTCGACACCGCCTGGAAGGCAGGGGTCCAGCTGGCGCTGTCGCTCGGCTTCACCGGGGCGTTCTGGATCCTGCTGGTTCTCGGGGCCGCCCTGTTCAACATCATCGGTCTGAAATTCTTCGGCGAACTGCTGCAGAAGGCGTGGTTCGCCATCCCGGTCACCACCCTGGCCTTCGCCATCGCCGTGCAGCTGACCGATGTGCGCGACGCCCTGATCCGCGGCGTGCGCTCGGTGGTGCTGATGCTGCTGTCGTGGCTGCTGCTGGTGATCACCGTGCTGGTAGCGGGCTTCCTCGCCGCCCTGCCCTTCACCGGTCTCGACGGCCTGTGGGACACCGGCAGCGCCACCGCCCTGGTACTGTCGGCGGCGGCGATCCTGATCATCCTGATCAACACCGCCTATCAGGACGGCCTGGCCGACAACCTGCCACCGGTCGTGCTGCGCGCCGCCGTGCGCGTGGCCGCCGTGCTGCTGACCCCGCTGATCGCCATCGCCGTCTGGGGTCTGGCCCTGCGCATCGGCCAGCACGGCCTGACGCCGGACCGGATCATCGCCGTGGCCTGTACCGTAATCGGTGTCGCCTATGCAGCCGGCTACGGCGTCGCCGCCCTGCAGCCGTTCTGGCGGCGCGCCCGCTGGATGCGCCCGCTGGAGCCGACCAATATCGCCACCGCCGTACTCAGCGTCGGCGTCATCCTGGCCCTGTTCAGCCCGGTCGCCGACCCGGCCCGGCTGTCGGTGGCGGATCAGACCGCCCGGCTGGCGCGCGGCGCGGTGACACCCGACAAGTTCGACTACCGCTTCCTGCGCTTCGAAAGCGGCCGCGCCGGTGAAGCCGCCCTGGCGCGTCTGGCGGCCTCGACCGACACGGACATCGCCACCCGGGCCAGGGCGGCACAGTCGGCCAAGTACCGCTATGGCAATCAGGCGACCGGGGCGCCGGACGTTACGCCCCTGATCGAGGTCTGGCCGGCAGGCACGGCCTTGCCCGCCGGATTCACTGCCGCTGTCCCGGCCGACGATGATCGCGCGACCTGCGACCAGCCGGGCGAGTGCGTCGCCACCCTGATGGACATGAACGGCGACGGCAGCCCGGAAGTCCTGATGGCCCGGCAGAATGATACCCTGCTGTACAGCCGCACCGGGGATGGTCGGTGGACCAAAAGCGCGCGCTATTCCCAGACCTTCTGCCCCGAGGCGACGCGCATCGATCCTCGTGTCGCTCTGAAGGCTGGAGGCCTGGCACCGATACCGCCGCATTGGCCCGACCTGTCGCTGGGCGACTCGGCCCGGGCCCTCGTAAATCCGTCTATTTGCGAGGACTGACCCCGCACCGTTAACCCCCGACTCACCACCCCTTCCAACCCGATCTTCACCTTGCCGGGGGTAAAACCGTCCCGAAACGAGCCAGTCCCGCTTGAATGAGGATCGGCCGTAACCGGTGATGACAAGGGGTGTTTCTGCCATGGCCAAGACCGTTCTGGTGGTCGACGACGATCCGACGCAACGCCGCCTGGTCCAGGCGGTGCTGGAGCGCGAGGGCTATGCCGTGGCCCAGGCCGAGAGCGGCGGCGAGGCCATCGACCGCCTGACCAAGGGCGGCGGGGCCGACGTGATCCTGCTGGACATGGTCATGCCCCACATGTCGGGCCTGGAATGCCTGGCCGAGATCCGCACCGCCGGGGTCACCACCCCGGTCATCGTCCTGACCGCCAACGGCGGCATCGAGACCGTGGTCAAGGCCATGCAGGCCGGAGCCCAGGATTTCTTCGTCAAACCGGTCTCGGCCGAGCGCCTGCTGATCGGCGTGCGCAACGCCCTGCAGATGACCCAGCTGACGGCCGAGGTCGGGCGGCTGAAGAAACACGTCACCGGCCGCACCACCTTCGACGATCTGGTCGGCACCAGCCCGGCCATGCGTATGGTCAAGTCGCTGGGCACCCGCGCCGCCAAATCGACCATCCCGGTGCTGATCACCGGCGAGAGCGGCGTCGGCAAGGAAGTCATCGCCCGCGCCCTGCACGGCGTCAGCGACCGCGCCGGAAAGCCGTTCGTGGCCGTCAACTGCGGGGCCCTGCCCGCCAACCTCGTCGAGTCGATCCTGTTCGGCCACGAGAAGGGCAGTTTCACCGGGGCCAGCGACAAACACCTCGGCAAATTCATGGAGGCCAACGGCGGCACCCTGTTCCTCGACGAGATCGGCGAACTGCCCCTGGACATGCAGGTCAAGCTGCTGCGTGTGCTGCAGGAGGGCGAGGTCGACCCGGTCGGGGCCAAGCGCGCCGTCAAGGTCGACGTGCGCATCGTCTCGGCCACCAATCGCGACCCGGCCCAGCAGGTCAAGGAGGGGGCCTTCCGCGAGGACCTGTTCTATCGCCTCAACGTCTTCCCGATCGAGGCCCCGTCCCTGCGCGAGCGGCGCGAGGACATCCCGGCCCTGATCGAGCATTTCGTCGCCCGCTTCAACGTCGAGGAAGGCCGCCGCATCGCCGGCTGCGCCCCCGAGACCATCGCCCTGCTCAGCGCCTTCGACTGGCCCGGCAATGTCCGCCAGCTGGAGAACAGCGTCTATCGCGCCATCGTCCTGGCTGACGCGCCGTTCCTGCAGCCGCACGACTTCCCGGCCATCTCGGGCATCGCCCAGACGCTGGACGAGCCCGCGACCGCCAATGACGCCGCCGCCCCGGCCGAGCCCTATGCCAACCTGCCGCCCCTGCCGGACACGCCGATCCGCATCCTCGACGACCGCGGTCATCTGCGCACGCTGGAAGACATCGAACGCGACCTGATCCAGCACGCCATCGAGGTCTATGCCGGCCACATGTCCGAAATCGCCCGCCGCCTCGGCATCGGCCGCTCCACCCTGTACCGCAAGGTCCGCGAACAGGGTCTGGAGGGCGTGCTGAAAGAGGCGGGTTAAACTCTGCCTAGTCCGGCAACGGCGGCCACCTGAGCCTAGAGTTTGGGAAGTATTTTTCGCCCGTGTGCGGCCGAAGTTCTGGCGAACATCCAGGCGAAAACCGCGCCCGCCAGCAGCGCCGCATGCCCCAACCCGGCCCGCAACGGAAACGGCAGGCTGGTAAAGATGAGCGTGATGACAACGCCGAACGCCAGGATCATCGCCAGCATCCAGGCGGTATTGGTGACGAGGAAGTTGCGACGTTCGTCACGCGAGATCAGCGACAGGTCTGCAGTGCCCGTCCGGAATGCCTTGCCCGCCGCAACGGCAAACAGAGCCCCGGCGATGGCGACCGCAGTCGTAATCAGACCCGCGTGAACCGGCGAAACCAGCAACGCCAGCGACAGGCTTGCCGCGATGACCAGCCCCCCGACGCCGGCGAGCCGGAGAGATCGTCTGGTATGAACCCTCACCAACACTTGAAACATCTCCGCTGAATCGTCTGCGACCTGGGTAGCTCAATGCGCGTGAATGGCTCGTCCGTCATCGGATTTCGGGGGGCACGTCTTTCGGCTTCCGCCCCCATCGGCGTTTGGGCTCCTCACCCTTGGCCTTGGCGGTGATTTCCTTGAGCTTGCGGCCCTGCATCGACGAGAGGGCCTGACCGGGCGCGCCCTTTTCCGGATCACCGAAGGCGCGACCGTAGGTCTTGACGCGGTCGCCGACCGACTCGAGGAACTCGCCCTCCCATTCGGACAGCGAAACCCCGGCCTTGTCGGCGGCGCGGCGGGCGCGTTTCAGGGCATTGAGGGCGGCGCGTTGCGCGGCCTGACGCTGGGCTTCGAAGGGGCTGACGGGCCGCTTGGGTTTCATTGGGTCGAGGGCTTAGGACTTAGGAATTAGGGCTTAGGCGGAAGGATACACTCGCCGCGCCCGAATTGCCTGTCCCCTAAGCCCTAAGCCCTAAGACCTAAGACCTACCCCTACGCTTCAGATCTCGCCCAACGCCGACATATAGAGGTCGAGGATCGCGTCCTCTTCCTGGCGCTTGGCCTTGTCCTGTTTGCGGATGCGGATGACCTTGCGCAGGATCTTGACGTCGTAGCCCTCGCCCTTGGCCTCGAGGAAGACCTCCTTCATGTCAGCCATGATGGCGGCCTTGTCCTCTTCGAGACGCTCGAGGCGCTCGATGATGGTGCGCAGCCGGCCCTGGGCCGTGGCGTTGAGGATGTCCGGGCTGGCGTCAAAGGTGGCGTCATCGGCCATGTGGATCTCCTCGGGTCAGTAAAAACTCAGGCGCGGACGCTAACCATGCCGGGGCGAAACGCTCAACGGCAGGCACGAAAAAGGCCGCGGACAAAGCCCGCGACCCTGTGGGTAGTTCAGAACCGGCTGCGCTAACGCCCGTCGCGCGGCGACGGGCTGCTTGAGCGCGGTCCTTAGCCCTGCTTCGCCTTGAAGCGCGGGTCGGTCTTGTTGATCACATAGACCACGCCCTTGCGGCGAACGATCTTGCAGTCGCGATGGCGACCCTTGAGCGACTTGAGCGAGCTACGGACCTTCATGGTCTTGTCCTGGGTCGAAACAAACAGAAAAAGCCCCGGGACCAATGTGCGGACCAGCGGCGGAGCGGTGCGTATAGAGAGAGGGGGCGGTCTCGTCAACGCCCTGCTGCAGATGTAGTACATCTGTGTCCTTGGAGGCCCGGCCCCCGGATCGAACGGAGGGTCTGCGGGGTTGCATCCCCGCCGCGTCGCCACTCCGCCACCGGGCCATTGAGAGGTCGCGGCCACAGTGACCGATGCAACCTTCAACCCCGTATAGGAAACTGGTTAGCGCCAATTTCATCTTTGCCTGCGCCCAGTCAGGGCAACAATTTTCACCATTCACGCGCTAGCGTTACTCAGGTCGTCGTCGGGGACATATGTCTAAAATCATGCGGTTCAGCACTCGCCTCCTTCTGATCGGCAGCGTCGCCGCCTGCGCGCCGATGCTGCCGGAGAGGTTGCCGCCCCTGCCCGGGGCGGTTGTGACGCCGGCCCCGACGCCCACCCCGGCTCCCGCGCCGGTGCCGACGCCGATACCCCCCCAGGCCGACGCCAACGACCAGGCCGGGTTCGAGGGCTGGAAACAGGGCTTCCTCAGCCGCCACGGCGGCAACCGCCGCGCCGCCTATGAACGCGAACTGGCCGGGCTGTCGCCCGACGCCACGGTGCTGCGCCTCGACCGCAACCAGCCCGAGTTCAGCCGCCCCGCCGGGGCCTATATCCAGAACGCCGCCAGCGCGGCGCGAATCGCCCAGGCGCGTCAGCGCTATGACCGGGTGCCGTGGGAAGTGACGCAGCGGTTCGGCGTGCCTGCGGAAATCCTGATCTCGATCTGGGGCAATGAGAGCAGCTTCGGTCAGGTCCAGGGCGACCACGACGTGATCCGGTCCCTGGCGACCCTGGCCTATGACGGCCGCCGTCGCGACTGGGCCGAGGCCCAGTTGAAGGATGCGCTGGACATCGTCGTCGACGGGCGGCGGTCGCGCGCCGGACTCAAGGGCAGCTGGGCCGGGGCCATGGGCCAGACCCAGTTCATGCCCGACAACTATCTGCGCCTCGGCGTCGATCAGGACGGGGACGGCAAGGTCGACATCTGGGGCTCGGACGTCGACGCCCTGGCCTCGGCCGCCAATCTGCTGGACCGGGCCGGGTGGAAGCGTGGCCAGTCGTGGGGCTATGAAGTCACCCTGCCGTCCGGCTTCGACTACGCCGAGGCCGAGGGGCCGAAACATCCGTGGCGCTTCTGGGCGGCCCGGGGCGTGACCCTGGCCCGTGGTGGCACCCCGACGACGGCCGAGGCGTTGGAAGACGCGACCCTGCTGCTACCGCAGGGCGCGCGCGGACCGGCCTTCCTGGCCCTGCCCAACCATTATGTGATCCGCCGCTACAACAATTCGGTCAGCTACGCCCTGGCCATCGGCCTGACGGCGGATGGCATCGCCGGCAAGCCGGGTCTGGTGGGCACATGGCCCGACGACGCCCCGCTGTCGCGCGAGCAGCGTATCGGCACCCAGGCGGCCCTGACCCGGCGCGGCTATGACACCCAGGGCATTGATGGGGTGATCGGCTCAAACACGCGGGCGGCCCTGCGCCGCTGGCAGATCGCCAACGGCCGGGTCGCCGACGGCTATCTGACCGCCGAACTGGCTGATGAGCTGATGAGCGCGCGCTAGAGCAGAAATCGCACCCACCGCCGGCCGGAAGGCCAGCGGCGGGTCCGGGTCTCAGTGCTGGTGAGCGGGTTCAGCCGCGGCCTCGGGGGCCGGGTGCATGCCGGACATGGCTGAATGATCCATGCCCTCCATGCCGGCACAGGACGCCATCATGGCCTCGTGTTTGGCCTTCATCGCCGCATGCTCTTCGCTGGACATGTTGGAATGGTCCATGCCCGCCATCATGGTCTGATGACGTTCCATCATCGCGGCGCGTTGCTCGGGGGTCATGGACGAATGATCCATGCCCGCCATGCCTTCGTGTCCGGCCCCATCGGCCGAGGCCGCGCCGTGGTTGGCCATCATGGCCTGACGGCGTTCCATCATCGCGGCGCGTTGCTCGGGGGTCATGGACGAATGATCCATGCCCG